>JBGAWM010000144.1:0-3744 GCA_044227615.1 Ignavibacteriaceae bacterium | reverse complement strand
TAATACATATGATACCTCCTAATAAGTAATGATTGTTTATTTACAAACTTAACTTTTTACTTATTGGAAATATCAAGCCAATCAACCCGACTGCCTTTTCGCACACGGCAGTTTTTATAATTTTTGGCTTGGTTGCTCCGTATTAAGTTTTTTGTTCTAAGTAGTTTTATTAATTAACATAGTTGCAAACTGCACTTGCAAATAAAGATAAGTGCAGTTTGCTAAATCTTTTGCTTTGTCGTTTTAATCTGCATTGTTGTTCTGGGCAGCGGGTTATCGGCAACGCCGTTAGGTGGTGAAAATAATTATATATGCAAATGAATAGAAGATTTATTTATTTCTTTATTATCTGCGTTTCTCTATTCAAAATTTATGGCCAGGATAAAAATTTAGCTTGGATGAAAAGCGGCTCATTAGAAGGAGTTTATCATGTAAGTATATCACCTGACAATAAATATTTATTATCTGTTTCTCCATCTAATGCAAAAATTTTCTCTATTGAAAAAGCGAGTCTCATTAAAATAATTCCAAACAAGTTTGGCTATCCAGTTGTGCCTTATGTTTTTTCAAGTAATGGCAGTCTCCTATACTACAGTGATTCTACCAGTATTAAATGTATAGATTTAGGAAGGGATACCATTATTAAAGTTTTTACGGATCATAAAGGCTATGTTTATGGAATTTCGTTATCTCTTAATGGTCAAATTTTATTATCAAGTGCTTCAGATTCATGCTGTATAATGCGCCAATTATCAAATGACAGTATGCAGAAAATAATTAAAATGCCACAACAAATTTACAGTGTGAATTTTTTAGAACAAGATAAAACCTTTTTAGCCGATGGTTGGGGATTTTCCTACATCGTCGATGTTGAGACCGGGAGGATAATAAAGAAAATTAAATCAAGTGGGTTTTCACAATCTTCGAATTATAATTTAATTGCATTCGATACCAAAAATATCTGGGGGACGATTGTGACTGAAAAGATTAGTGTATATAATACTAGAGGCAAACTGATAAAAAATCATCTTTTTAATAGAAAAAATGAACAATGTACAGGTTTTTGTCTTACTCCCGATGGTAAATATTTAGTGACATTAATAAACAAATCAATAAAAATTTATGATTCAAAATCTGGCAAGTTACACAAAACAATAAAAGGAGATTTTAATACTCCCATAGCTGTATCTCCTAATAACAAATGGATAACAGTCAACACGGATTATAGTAACGATTCATTAAGAAAATTAGGAATAATTTATATAAGTGCAGTAGCCGTCATTTATTTTGAGAGTGGGAAATCTAATTTAATTTTACCAGCCGATCAGTATTGGCTTAGGCCACCTTCTTTTTCTGTTGACAACCGATTCTTGGCTACAACTGATCTCCAAGTTTGGGATATAAACTCTGGTAAACTGGTTAATTCTTTTGCCAATCATAATTCAAACATTAAAAATATCATTGCAAGCAATAAAAATAATTTTGTTGCATCACTTTCAGAATTAGGTGAAGTTATTGTGTGGGAAAAGGAAACAGGCAAGAAAGTTTGCAAGTTTAAACACGAAAATAACGTTATTAAGAATATCGATTTTACTGAAGATGGTAAAAAAATCGTGGCTTATTCAAATTATGAATCGGATTATACAACTTCGTCTAATTATATGAATTTTATTCAGGATTCATTGAGTATTACTTTTTGGAATGCAGAAACAGGAAAATTAGAAAAAGAAATTAATTTAAAAGCCACGGAATATCATTCAGTGGCGATTTCACCGGATAGGAACAAATTATTTCTTTTTAATGATGACAAAATAAAAATATTTGATCTCTACTCTAAAGAATTACTCAATGTTATTAGCTTACCAGATAATTATTACGATGTAATTTATTCTCCCCAAAAGAATTATTTAGGATTTGAAGGGTTTCCGGAAGGTAAACTAACCATTTACGACATAGATGAAGGCAAGTTGCTGTTTGATGTTCAGGCTCATGTTGGATTTGTAAGAACAGTATCATGGTCAAATAATGAAAAGATTTTGGTATCAAGTGGGCAGGATGATAATAGTCTAAAGGTTTGGGAGATGCCCGAAGGAAAACTACTAAAAACTTTTAAACTTGATAAGCCTAGAGTTCATTACGGAAGTGTTTCCCCTGACGGAAAGTATTTTGCAGGAAGCAGTAATAATGGATATGTATTTATATGGGAATTGGGAAGTGGAATAATTATTCGGTCTTTTCAAGAAAGTCCAAATTATATATGGTGTGTAATTTGGTCATCAGATGGGAAGTTTGTGTTCGAAGGAGATTCTGATGGAAATGTAATTGCTTGGAAAACGAATTTATATTAGGAAATGATTTAATTGATTAATCCACCTAACCCGTGCCTCAAGCTGACTGCCCTTTCGCATTCAGCATTTTTGGTTTTACGGGTTTTTCGTTCCGTTTTTTGTTTCTTATTCATTGTGTTCTCTTAATTAAATGTTCTAAATATTTTTAGTTAATTATTTTTATAAATCATTGTTGTGCTGGGCAGCAGCTTAGCCACAACGTCGTTATGTTTCTAAATTATTGAAGGTATAAAAATGGTGTTGACCTTAGAAGGAAAACAAAAGAAGAAAATAATTGTTGAGGGGAATACTGTTAAAATAATCAAGGGTGGTGGTGTATTCTCAACAGAAAGAATAAAAACTTTACCGATACCTAATATTACTTCAGTAGAAATTAAAAAACCTGGTCCATTCATTGCTGGTTTTATTCAATTTTCAATTGCTGGCGGAAAAGCTAAAGATAGTACTTATAAAATATCTGGTGGAGCTTTTGACGCAGCACAAGATGAAAATTCAGTCGTTTTTAACGATGATGAGAATTATAACAAAGCATTGAAAATAAAGGACTACATTGAAAATTATGCAGATAATAAAATGACTTCAAATGAGAAGATTTCAAATGCGGATGAAATAAGAAAATATAAACAATTAGCAGATGATGGTATTATTTCATCCGAAGAATATGAAAAGAAGAAAAAGGAATTATTAAACGGATAAATAAAATGTCAAAAGCAAACTCAAAATTATTTCCTAAAATCTTTGAATCACTTTCCAGAATCGAGATTGATTATATTGATAAATTTTTAGAACAAATTAAAAATCAAAATCATTCCGATTCTAATAAACTGAAAAAATCATTAGACAAAGCTAAACCCGAAAAATTCCTTTCTGACAATGATTATAATTCTTATGTGGATTCTCTCATAGATGAATTTGATGTTCTCAAAGAAGTAAATCTATTGTCTTCTCAATTAGCAATAGTAGCGCTTTACAGAATTGTTGAAATAAGAACTAAATCGATTTTAAAAAGGCATTTGAAAAATTCTAAAGATATTAAATCTGTTTTTCGTTTTGATAATCTTATTAAGCTACTTAAAAAAGAGTTTGGTATTGAATTAAAAAAAGTTAATGGATTTTCTAAAATTGATGAATTAAGATGTTTGAATAATTCTATAAAGCATCAAGGAGTTGTCTCTGATGAATTGAGCAATTACCAAGGTTGGAAATTTGGTGAGAAGATAGGTGAAACTAGTGATAGCTTTAATTCATTAGCTAAGGTTGTTCCAAAGTACCTTTTCTCTTTATGCGAACAAATTGAAAAGAGTAAAGAAACATAACCGCTTTAATAAGTACAAAGTCAAGAGGATATAAAAATATTGTTCAATCCGTTCCTACGGATTGCCAAAATAAGTTCTTT
>JBGAWM010000143.1:0-3821 GCA_044227615.1 Ignavibacteriaceae bacterium | reverse complement strand
ATCGCAGTTAGATTTAGCAAACTCTAAAAACTTTACAAGCAGTCTTTCTTTTTTATCTTCAATTTCTTTGGATTGAAGACCAAGATGTATATCGGAAATAAAAAGATAAGTTTTATTCACAAAGTATCAATATTGTTTTTAGAAATTTACTGATATGCAAAAAGAAATAAAACATATTAGGTATCTAACGTGAATAAGATTTTTCAAATGTTCCTAATAATCTTGAGTCCGGATCAAGATGGATTGTCTCAATCTCACGATCAAATTTAAATGTAAACTCTTCATTCATTTCATCAACATATATCTTTTGTATCTCAAATGAACCATCGGCAAAATCAAATTTTATCTCTAATGGGAAATGGAATTCTGCATAAGTTTGAGGTTCCTGAAGGATATTCACAGAGCATTGTTTTTTATCATTTTCAAAATCAAAAGTGTATGAGCAAAAAATGTTATCAGTTCCATTATAAACCCACTGATCAAAAAACTTATCCAGATTATTGCCTGAAACATTCTCACAAACATCTTTAAAATCTTCTACAGAGGCGTTGGAATATTTATAAAGGTCATAATATTTATGTAGCGCTATAAAGAAATTGCTGTCCCCTATCTCATACCGTAACATATGAAGCACCCACGCGCCTTTATCATAAACGGTCTCTCCAAATAAATCTTTTGGAGCATAAAGAGTTCCGCGAAAATTATCACTAAACTTACTTTGCATTTTGGATGTGAGCGCATCTTTACCGTGCTTTGCTTCTGCATAAAGAGCTTCCGAATAAGTTGCAAAGCCTTCATTAAGCCAGATGTCATTCCAGGTTTTTGGTCCAACAGAGTTGCCCCACCAATGATGCGCAAGTTCGTGTACATAAGTATCTTTGAAAAAGTCATACCCGCCAACGAATGCATATCCAATTCCGGTTATGGTTTGATTTTCCATTGCACCGTAATTCCACAAAAATTCTGCTACACCGTACTTTTCTTTAATAAAAGGATACTCCCCAAATAATTCAGAAAGTGTTTTCATTATATCAAGATGCTCAGCAAAATCTATTTTTGAATCTTCAAAATGTTCCGGCATTACAAAGTATTCAATTTTCATTGAATCATTTCCATCCAGCCCTTTATAAACATCATAAAACGATTTGTATGGAGCGGAATAAACGGCAACAAGATATGTTGAGATTGGATATACAGTTTTATAATGATAAGTCTTCTTATCCTCTTTTACTTCAACGTTAATCAGATTTCCATTCGAGACGGAAACATATTGCGAATCGTTTGTTATTTCAATATCAAGTAAAGCTTTGTCGGATGGATCATCATCGCACGGAAACCAGGTTGGGGCATATATTGGTTCGCTTATATTATAAACTAAAGATTGTCCGTTGACTTCACCAAAAACAAATCCATCAAATCCGCTTCGCTTGGGGGTTCCTTTATAGTCAATTTCAATTCTAAAAGTATCAGTCAATTCTTTACTTGTTTGAATGAATAATCTATTCTTGCTTCTTGAATATTCTGATTCAACTCCATTAACTTTTAGATTTGTTACTTCAAGATTATCGTAAAGATTAAGTTCAATAATTGAATCAACAGGACTAATTTTGGCTGCGGTTATTGTTGAAATACCATTTAATATTTTTTCATTTACATTTAAATCAAATTTAAGATTATAATGCAGGATATCAATTCGTTTTTGTAAATCACTAACTAAATATTTTTTATCCGATGAATTAACTCTGTACAGAGTTAAAGAAAAGTTATTAACTATAAAAACTAACACAAAAGCAATTATTATAATATAAGATCGCTTATACATATCCGGTCAGCACTTTCCAAATAAAAATTATTAATAACAACTAAAAATAATTTAACCATTTGTTTAATTGCCAAACAAACGATAATTCAATATATTTTAGTGCAAATTTTAGGAGTAAATATGAACTCGCCCGGATCTTCAGTATTAAGAGACACAGTTACAGTAATCCTCGCCGGTGGTCAAGGTGAAAGACTTCATCCATTAACAGCTGTAAGAAGTAAACCTGCGGTGCCTTTTGGCGGCAAATACAGGATAATTGACTTTGCTCTTTCCAATTGTCTTAACTCTGGTTTTAGAAGAGTATATGTGCTTACACAGTATAAATCTGATTCATTAAACATGCATCTTTATGAAGCGTGGAGCATTTTTAATCCTGAGTTAGGAGAGTTTATTTATTCTGTTCCGCCGCAAAGAAAACTTAATAATGAATGGTATCTTGGAACAGCTAATGCAATCCACCAAAACCTAAATTTATTTTCTGATAAGAAAGCTAAATGGGTACTGATTCTTGGCGGTGATCATATTTACAAGATGGATTATCTAAAATTTCTTGATAATCACATTGATAATGGAGCTGATCTTTCAATCGCTTGTATTGAAGTTCCAAAAGATGAAGCAAACAGGTTTGGTATTGTTGGTGTTGATGAGAAATATAATGTTCTGTCTTTTATCGAAAAACCTGCCAACCCTCCCCAAATACCTGATAAACCCGGATTCTCGTTTGTTAATATGGGCATTTATGTCTTTAATGCTAAAGTCTTAAGAGATGTTTTACAGGAAATGGAATCAAAAAAAATTAAGAATCACGATTTTGGTCAGCATGTTATTCCATATATGATTGAATCAAAACTTAAAGTTGTAGCTTACAAGTTTCTTGATGAGAATAAAAAAACTCAACCTTACTGGAAAGACATTGGAACACTGGATAGTTACTACGCAGCAAATATGGATTTGATAAGTGTAATTCCTGAGTTTAATCTTTACGATCCTGACTGGCCATTGAGGACGTATCAATACCAATACCCGCCTGCAAAAACAGTATCGCACGAAGGAGAAAGAGTTGGTAGAACACTTAACTCTTTGGTGTGTGATGGAACAATCGTTTCAGGAGGTTTGGTTGAAAGATCTTTGCTTGGTTCAAACGTCAAAGTAAACAGTTACTCGTACATTACTGATTCAATAATTATGAATAACGTTACGATTGGAAGGCACGCAAGAATACGCAGAGCTATAATCGATAAAAATGTAACAATACCTGAAGGATACGAAATTGGTTTTGATCCTGAAGGCGATAAGAAAAAGTTTACAGTTACAGATACAGGTATTGTTGTAATAGCGAAGAATGCTGTTTTGCCGGAAATGAAATAGTAAAACCCAGAAAGTGACTTAAAAATTTTTTGCTTAAATAGATACTAATGATAATTCTAAATAGATAAATAGAATTACTCATTAGTATTTAACTCAATTTAATTGAGGTAAATATGAAACTTAAATATTTTCTCTTCCTGTTTTTTACATTAACCATCATCCATCAAACATCATCCATTGCCACTATCCGTTACGTTAGCAAAACCGGTACAAGCCAACCACCATATACAAGCTGGCTAACTGCTGCGGATTCTATCCAAAAATGTATTAACATTTGTGTTGATGGCGACACGATTTACGTGGCTAACGGTATATACAAAGAAAACCTTGTAATTAACACAGCGATAAGTTTAATTGGCAGTAGTATGGATAGCACTGTGATTGATGGAACTGGACTTACCGTTATCACCGTTGAATATGTGCAACACGGTATTGGTGGAAGTTTTGAAAACTTTACAATTTTAGGCAAAGGCTTTGATCAAGGTGCTGGTATTTTAACAGTTAAAAACATTTTAGTAAAAAACTGTAGAATTAAAAATGATCAAGTTGGTATTTCTGTAATAAATGAAGGTTACCAAATTGAAAATGTAATAATTACTAGTGTTGTTTTAGGTGTATAGGGTGGTTGTGC
>JBGAWM010000142.1:0-3928 GCA_044227615.1 Ignavibacteriaceae bacterium | reverse complement strand
AATATCTGTACAAATTTCTTTATTTCTAAAAAATTAAAAAAGCACCAGTTTCTTTTAAACGAAGGTGATGTATGCAAATACCTGGGATTTGTTAATTCCGGCTGTTTGCGGCAGTATACAATTGATAATAAAGGGACAGAACATATAATCCAATTTGCAATTGAAGACTGGTGGATTTCAGACCCGTATAGTTTTATTTCCGGCTTACCTGCAGCATATAATATTGATGCTTTACAGGATTCTGAAGTTCTTTTGCTTGAAAGATCTGCAAGAGAAGAATTGCTTGATAGCTGTCCAAAAATGGAGCGTTTCTTTCGGCTGCTAATTGAGGCTAATCATGTAGCCACACAGCAAAGAATTGCTGATTCACTTAGTGCTTCGGCAGAAGAACGTTACCTTAAATTTATTAAAACTTATCCTAAACTTTTAGAACAGATACCACAGAATCACATTGCATCTTACCTTGGTATTACTCCCCAATCTTTAAGCAGAATCCGCAAAGAGCTTTCGCAAAAGTAATTACTCGTACATTGCTTTTCCAAATCTCCAATTAAAAGAAGATGCTGAAACGAGTTCAGCCTGATATCAAGATTCAATTTGTTACCCTATGTTAACTCCCTTTTTTACCCTATGTGAATGTGCAAGTGAACTTTTCGAATTAAGTTTGGGTTATGATTAAACAAGTAACTACAAACAAAAATAAAGGAATAAGACAATGACAACATGGAAAATCGACGCAGCACACTCTGAAGTAAATTTCAAAGTAAAACACCTTGTGGTATCAACAGTAAGAGGAAACTTCGATAAATTCGATGCAACCATTGAAACAAATAAAGAAGACTTTGGTGATGCAGTGATTAAATTCGAAGCAGATATAAACAGCATTAACACAAAGAATGAACAGCGTGATGCACACTTAAAATCTGCTGACTTTTTTGATGCTGAAAATCATCAAAAGATGACATTTAAATCAAAATCAGTAAAGAAAATATCTGACTTTGAAATGCAGGTAACTGGTAATCTAACACTTCGCGGTGTTACAAAAGAGGTTACACTTGATGTAATCTATAATGGAACTGTTTCCGGATTTGGTGATAGTACAGTTGCCGGATTTGAAGTCCGCAGAAAGATAAATCGTTTTGATTTTGGTTTGCAGTGGAATGCTTTAACTGAAGCTGGCGGAGTTGTTGTAAGCAACGAAGTTAAAATAGAAATTCTTGCTGAGTTCAATAAAGTGAACGAAGCTGTAAAAGCAGCTTAATAAACAGTAAATTTGAAAAATAAAAATGATTAAAAAAATATTAAACCCGGGATCCTATTCCTGGGAAATAAATGCTGCTCTGCTGTTTCTGCGTGTATCAATCGGAATTTTTATGCTAACACATGGAACATCTAAATTAATTACACTGCTTGAAGGTGGTCCCATTTCGTTTGCTGATCCCATAGGTATTGATCCGGTAGCTTCACTAGCGCTTGCAGTATTTGCAGAAGTGCTCTGTTCAATACTTTTAATTTTCGGAATAGCAACACGGTTTGCAGTAATTCCATTGCTAATTACAATGCTGGTTGCTGTATTAATTGTACACTCGGACGATGCCTTTCGTGTTAAGGAGATGGCATTGCTTTATCTTAGCGTATTTATCTCCATCCTTATTGCAGGTGCTGGAAAAATTTCGATTGATAATTTGATTTATAAAAAGATAAATTAGATATTATGTGTAATTGTTATGGATAGAAAAACCTTCATAAAATTTTTATCCCTGATACCGGTGACTGGAGTTGCAATGAAAATGAATGAATTAAATAAAATGACACAAGAATATAATAGCACAGAGCGAATGCCTGTGCTGTTTCTTGGTCATGGCAGTCCTATGAATGCAATTGAAGAAAACGAATTTGTTCAGGGATGGAGAGAAATTGGTAAAACCTTACCAAAGCCAAATGCAGTTTTATGTGTATCGGCTCACTGGGAGACAAAGGGATCTTTTGTTACCGCGATGGAGAAGCCGAAAACTATTCACGACTTTGGCGGATTTCCGGAAGAGCTATATAAAGTTCAGTATCCTGCGCCTGGAAGTTCAGAACTGGCAAAAAGAATAAAAGATATTGTTAAGAAAGCCGAAGTAGGGTTGGATGATAAATGGGGGCTTGATCACGGTGCATGGTCTGTAATAAAACATCTTTATCCGGAAGCTGATGTTCCGGTAATTCAATTGAGTCTGGATTATCAGCGTTCTCCTGGATACCACTACGAATTAGCAAAAGAACTTGCACCTCTGCGTAATAAGGGTGTGTTGATTATCGGAAGCGGCAATATGGTTCATAACTTGCGAATGGTAGATTGGAAAAGATTGAATGAAGCAAACTACAGTTACGATTGGGCAACCGAAGCAAGTGAAAAGATAAAGACATCTATTTTATCAGATGATCACAAAAAGCTCATCAATTACCAATCACTGGGAAAAGAATTTAACCTGGCTATACCTACCCCCGAACATTATCTTCCATTGCTTTATGCTTTGGCTTTGAAACTAGAAAATGAAATGATAAGTTTGTTCAATGATAAAGCAGTCGGTGGCTCACTTACTATGACTTCTTTGAAAATTGGGAAGCAATAAAAAATAAGATTTTTTATTCATAAAATTTAAAGGAGAAACAAATGGAACGTAAAGAATACTCAAACGGTGAGATTACAATTGTATGGCAGTCCAAGTTATGCATTCACTCCGGAGTGTGTGTTAAAACTCTTCCAAAGGTT
Organism: Ignavibacteriaceae bacterium; assembly: GCA_044227615.1. Classification (GTDB taxonomy): domain Bacteria; phylum Bacteroidota; class Ignavibacteria; order Ignavibacteriales; family Ignavibacteriaceae; genus IGN3. The sequence goes on along the minus strand of JBGAWM010000142.1, from coordinate 1,170 downwards.
TATAACACAAAAGAAAGACCATGGATTAAACCTGAAAATGCGACTACTCAGGAATTAATAGATCAGGTTGCTAAGTGTCCATCAGGCGCGCTTAGTATTAAACAAAGTTAATATGATTGAGATTAAACAAATTGATCAGAATACAAAGGGTTATTTTGTAGCCTCTGATGCTGAGCATGAAGCAGGGAGGATTACTTATACATTTGTCGGAAATTCTAAAATAATAATTGACCACACAGAAGTTAATGATGCGTACCGTGGACAAAATATAGGAAAAAGAATTTTGATGGAAGTGATTGAGTTTGCTCGCAAGAATAAAATAAAAATAATTCCATTGTGTCCATTTGCAAAAGCTGTTTTTGAAAAAGTAGAATCGATAAGAGATGTGTTAGTTTGATTTAATTTTGAGTTATAGCTTTAATCAACCGCAAAAAACACTAATTTTCCACCTATCCTTTATTTGCTACGTTTTATAGTTTCTATTCGAATATTGTTCCTTAGCAACAAGCAAAGTAGTATCCCAGACTTATTAACAATTAACGAAGGAGTTATAAAATGATAGTTGCAACAGCTATTTATAAAAAAACATTTATGATCCTTGCATTGTCTGTCCTCCTGTTATCCATAAATACATTTGGTCAAGACTTAGAAATCTATGTTAGCGACGCGGGAAACTTTTCTAACCCACCCTGGAAAATTTTAAAGTTTGATGAAAATGGTGAGAACCCGGAAATTTTTATAGACACCGTCCTTGCCTGGCCGCAGGATATTGTTTTTCTTGAAGACCAGCAAGTCGTTTTAATATCAAATCTGAGTTCAGGAAGAATAACAAAGTATAATTCATCAACCGGAGATTACATAGGAAACTTTGCAACCGGTATTGCCGGACCAACAAGAATGAAAATCGGTGCCGATAGTTTGCTTTATGTTTTACAATGGAGCGGAAATGGAAAAGTAAGACGATATCAATTGAACGGAACATTTGTTGATGAATTCACAAGTGTTGGTGTTCCGCAAAGTATTGGACTTGATTGGGACAGCAATGGAAATTTATATGTCTCATCATATTCGGGTGATAATGTTAGAAAGTTTGGTTCAAGCGGAAATGATTTAGGACTTTTTGTAACTTCAAATTTAGCGGGCCCAACCAACATTTGGTTCGATGCTAAT
>JBGAWM010000141.1:0-3984 GCA_044227615.1 Ignavibacteriaceae bacterium | reverse complement strand
TTGGCGGCGGACCCGCCCGATCAACAGTCGCACTTTATCTTTCTCAATTAGGATTTGACATCACTATTGTTGAAAAAAAGATTTTTCCGAGAGAAGTGTTATGTGGAGAGTTCCTTTCTAAGGAAGTAACTGATGTTCTAAATGAGCTAAATATTTTTGATGATTTTCTTTCTCTTAAACCAAACAAACTTAAATCATTCCGTGCTATTGATGATTCCGGTATAGAATTAAAATCAGATCTTAACTTTGATGCATACTCAATGAAGCGTTCTATATTTGATTCTTTTTTGTTGGAAAAAGCAAAGTCAAGAAATGTTAAAGTTATTCAACCTGCTGAAGTTATATCTCTCACTAAAGATAATTCTTGTTTTATTTCTGAAATAATTGAAGGAACTGATAATAAACTTCAAATCGATGCTAAGTTAATAATCGCGGCTTATGGCAAACAGAATATTTTAGATAAAAAATTGGAGAGAGGATTTGTAAATACTAAATCAAATTTAAACGGAGTTAAATTTCATCTGCCAATTAATCTTTTAAATGATGCTTTTAGTGATGAGATTAGAATTTATACGGATGAAGAACTTTATTGTGGAATGAATCAGGTTAGCGACACTGAAATGACAGTTTGTTTTTTGGAGAATAGAAAACTGTCTAAAATTCCATCACGTGAAAGATTAATTGAAGTAATAAAATCAAATAAAAATTTTCAAAAAGTATTCAAGGAAGAAGCGATTGATTATATAAAAACAACAAACATTTATGGGACTGGTAATTTATTTTTCGGAAAAAGGGAAGTGGTAGAAAACGGAATTATTATGGTTGGTGATGCAGCTCGTGTAATTTCTCCGTTGGCTGGCGATGGAATCGGGATGGCAATGGAATCAGCGAAACTTCTTTATTCCATTATCAGCGAATATAATATTGCTAATCTTAATGAAATCATTTTAAACTATAAAAAACAATATGAAAAAATATTTAATAAAAGATTAATGACCGCGAAAATTATTCAAAGAATTATTTTAAACCGAATCTCTAGAATCGTCGGCTTTAGTTTTGCGAAGAAATATCCGGCTATCTTGCCATACTTAATAAAGTTTACGAGAAGTAATAAAACAGCATAAAGTATTTTTCTATATTTGTCTTGAATCAATTATTTAACTTGGAAAAGTCATGAATGTAAATATTAAAAATCTTCAAAAGTTTATTGTAGTTGGCGATAGAGTATTAATCAGACCGCAAGAAGATCAAAGCAAAACTAATAGCGGATTATATTTGCCAGTAGGTGTATCCGAAAAAGAGAAAATTCAAAGTGGTTATGTTATTAAAGTTGGTCCTGGTTATGCAACATCTGCACAAAACGAAGATGAACCTTGGAAAGAAACTGATCCGGTCAAATATATTCCGCTTCAGGCAAAAAACGGTGACTTGGCAATATTTTTAAGGAAAGAGGCTTTTGAAATAGAATTTGAAAAAGAGAAATTTTTAATCGTACCGAACTCTGCAATTTTATTACTTATCAGGAATGATGATTTTGCAATCTGATTATTAAAAGATCAAAACTGCTACAGCAAATAAAAATGATGAAGCAATTACGAGTTTCATTATAATTGAAAAATCATTTTTCTTTTCAACTGCAAACACATTTCCATAATTAAAATCAGATATCAAATTTGAATTGTTTATTAAAGCCTTCATATCATTTTCCGCTTATAATGGTTTAAGTTTCCAACCTTATTATCCCTTATCACTTAACTTCAGGATAATAGAACTGATTTAGGTTTAACAAATATTGTGCTGAAAATGTGAGGTGGAAAAAAGTTTGTAATTAAAATAAAGTCGGTAAAAATTTCGCAATAAGCAGGTAGGGTAAATATTGCCCGCCAATTTTAGCGCCTAATTAATCGCTTTTGTATCTGATGTAACTAATCCTCGCGGATTTTTTTAAGTCTTCTTTGAAGAGTCCTTTCACTAACACCAAGCACTGAGGCTGCTTTTCTAACATTATTATTTAAGGCTCCCATTACATTTATGATATGTTTTTTTTCCGCTTCTTCGAAGGAAATAAGCACTTCCGATTTTTTAAGTTCAATTTCTCTGCTGTCATTTACTCTTGGTATATCAACTGCGGATAGCCTTTGGTTATCATCGGATTGGACAACTGAATTATAAATAATATTTTCTAACTCACGTACATTACCCGGAAATGTATAATTTCTTAACTGGGCAATAGCTTCGCGGGTTAAACCTAATATGTTTTTGTTATATATTCTGTTGGCAATTTTTATAATGTGATTTGCTAACAGCACAACATCATTGCCTCTTTTGCGAAGTGGGGGTAAACTGATGTGACCTCTGTTAAGTCTATAGTAAAGATCTGCACGGAAATTGCCTTTGTTTACATCCTCAACAAGATTTTTATTTGTTGCCGCGATAATTCTAACATCAAGTTTAATTGGAATTGAGCTACCACTTCTAAAAATTTCGTTATACTGAATTGCTCGCAGAAGTTTTCCCTGCAGCTCTTTCGGTAACTCCCCAATCTCATCAAGAAAAATTGTTCCGCCATTTGCGGCTTCAAAATAACCCTGTCTTTCATCAGGGAAATCAGCGGATTTTCCTTTTGCCGATCCGAATAGCTCACTTTCAAAAAGTGAAGGAGATATTGATGCAAGATTAACAGCAACATATGGATTTAATCTTCTTGGAGATAATTCGTGAATTTTTTTTGCAATAAGATCTTTTCCTGTTCCAGTTTCACCAACTATAATAATGGTTTCGTTGGTTGGAGCAAAGATTTCTACAAGATTGAAAACTCTGTGCATCGCTTCAGAATCTGAAATTATATTTTCAAACTTATTCTCGTGAGTTTTTACAATTTCGCTTTCTGATCGGAGAACATCTCTTTCTTTTTCAAGTAGTTTATAACCAATTGCTCTGCGTATTGTAAGAAGCAATCTATCTGTATCAGGCGGCTTTATAATAAATTCATATGCGCCAAATTTAATCGCTTCAAGAGCAATTTCTTTATCATCGACAGCGGTTACAATAATTACCGGAATGTTTGGATACTCAGGTGTAATTTGTTCAAGGAGCTGCAGCCCGTTCATTTGGGGCATATAAATATCAAGCAGGATAAGATCTATCTTTTGTGTTCTAAGTATATCCGGAACGTTTAACGGGTTGGATTCTGTAATAACATTAGTATAACCTTCCTGTTGAAGGATGCTTTTTAGCAATTCCAGATAGGATAATTCATCATCTACTAATAAAATTGATTCTTTCAAAACAAATGCCTCTTATTCTCCTTAAATATAAATAAGTAAGAAATGATTATTCCTGAAAAGTTTAAAGAACTTAACTTTGATTTTTTTGCTATTTGATAATCAACTTTCGTACAAATAATTTTTTCTGATTGACACTCAAATACCGTTTTATTTATCAAAATTCGATAGTTGATATAACAAGCTTGTAAAAACTTTACCGATTCAATGAATTTTTTACTTAAATCCTGCCAAAATATAAACTTTTAAGCGACAAATTTAACGCCTTATTCAATAGAAGATAAGAGTTATAACTATTAAAATCCTATTTTCTTATCTTTGTTCACTAAAAATAAAATTAATTATCACTTAAGGAAAAATTATGACGGCAAATTATGATATGATCAAAAAAGTTTATACCAACTATAAAAGCAAATTAAGTGAAGTACGAAAAGTTGTTAATCGTCCATTAACTTATGCAGAAAAAGTTTTATACACTCATCTTTACGATAAAGCAACTAAAGAATTTATCGGTGGAAAAGATTATGTTGATTTAGCACCCGATCGTGTTGCGATGCAGGATGCTACTGCACAAATGGCACTTTTACAATTTATGTCTGCCGGAAGAAAAACAACCGCTGTTCCATCTACTGTTCATTGTGATCACTTAATTCAAGCTCAAATTGGTGCGGTTGAGGATCTAGATCGTGCAACAACAGAG
>JBGAWM010000140.1:0-4040 GCA_044227615.1 Ignavibacteriaceae bacterium | reverse complement strand
ACACATATCAAGCAAGTTATAAAGCGTACCGGTGCAATTGTTCCATTCAATCAGGAGCGAATTGCAAATGCAATTTATCGCGCGGCAGTAGCCGTTGGCGGCAGAGATAAATCAACTGCGCAAAGTTTATCTGAGCAGGTTGTTGAATTACTGAATCAAAAATTTCCTGAAGGTACAACCCCACATATAGAAGATGTGCAGGATGTAGTTGAAAAAGTTTTGATTGAAAACGGGCACGCTAAAGTTGCAAAGGAATATATCATTTATCGTGAGGAAGCTGCTAACAGAAGAGATGTCGAAGGAAAATACGCATCAAAGATAAATGAAAATGTTCCGTGGCAAAAAATATGGCGCAATTTGGATTGGGCTGTAACTCATAATCTTCACACGGTTGATCATTTAAATGAAAGAATTGCCAACGGAGATTTTCCACACATTGTCCACGAATCTGAAGCTCTTTATGAAGACGATGTTAACCTGGCGGCAAACTTAATTATTGAAAGGCTTGATTCGCTAAGAATGGTTATGATCAGTGGACCATCTTCATCCGGTAAGACTACAACTACAATCAAACTTGAGCAGAAGCTGATTAAAAAGGGATTCAAGTTTAAGGCACTTAATGTTGATCACTACTTTTTTGATTTAGAGTTTCATCCAAAAGATGAATTCGGAGATTATGATTTTGAAACTCCGCAAGCATTGGATTTAGAATTAATAAACGAACACCTTGTCAGATTAAGCAATGGCGAAGAAGTTATGATTCCGTTTTATGATTTTAAAACCGGCACACGCAAACTAAATTCAACTCCGATGAAACTTGCAAAAGATGAACTGCTTTTAATAGATAGCCTGCATGGTCTTTATCCTGCATTCAGTAAAGACATTTCTATTGAAGTGAAGTTTAAACTTTATCTTGAACCATTACTTCAGATGAAAGGCAAAGATGGAAGATACATTCGATGGACAGATTTAAGATTAATTAGGAGAATGTTACGCGATTCTGTATTCCGTGCTTACAACCCGCAGCAAACTTTAGAACACTGGCATTATGTACGCGGCAGTGAATTAAGAAATATTATTCCTTATTCTAATACCGCAGATTTTATTATTAGCAGCGGAATGCCGTACGAAGTTCCAATCTATGCAAACAGAATGTTAAAACTTTTTGAAGGATGGAAAGAAAAATATAAAGGAGATCCACTTAAAGCAGATGCTCTTGAAAGATCAACAAGAGTTTACGATGTTCTGAAAACCGTTACACCCGTCGAAGATGAATCTTCTGTTCCGGGAGATAGTGTGCTTCGTGAATTTATTGGAGGAAGTACACATCAGTATCATTAGGGCTTGATTATCATTTTAGAATTTCGTGATTAAAATGAATTCTAAATAAGACAGTCCTTATCTAAAGATTTGTTTTTCCGTTGATTTTCCAATCAAAATCGATGGAATAATAATTGATAATTTTAGTAGACTCTAACTAAACTATTTCAATATCATTTTATTGGATGACTTTAAGATGGAAAAACTAAAACCATTTTTAATTCTGATTTTTGTTTTAATTATTTTCAATTTTTCTTTTTTAAATGATGCCTTTGCTCAAAAAAGATCTTATGAAAATAAAAAATCTAAAAGAAATTATTCTTACGATTACGATAAAAGTTCTTCCTCCAAAAGCTCTGCTGTAAATATTGACTACCGTAAAAACAACCAGCGCGATAAATATTATTCAAATAATTACAAATCGAATAAAAGAATAAAATCTGACAATCATAGAAATAGAGAAAGTAATTATAATAAATATGAGAGCGCAAATTCCGAAAATTATTTCAGGATAGATGAATCTGGAAATAGTTTATGGGATGGAAAACATTGGGAACAATCAAACTTTCCGTTGAACATTTATGTAAAAGAAACCTCTTCCCGATATTACAAATCAGTTTATAAAGATTATGTTAAGTATGCTATGGATGTTTGGAGAAAAGCTGATGATAGAATTCAATATAAATTTGTAAAGAACTCTGCTGATGCTGACATAGCTGTGGTGTTTGTAGAAAATCTTGGTGATAAGTATGAAGAAAATTATCTCGGATTAACTAATTACGATACTAATAGAAATAAGCAAATAGAGTTTTCAAAAGTTCAAGTTAGTTTAATTAAAAATGGAAATGAAAAAATTTCTGCTGGTGAAATAAAAGCAACTATTATTCACGAATTAGGACACGCTTTGGGACTTGGGCATAGTGAAAGCGAAAATGATTTGATGTATCCATACATTTCTTCTGATCATACCTCTGAAATGACATATGATGAACTTTCAATCGGAGATAAACTTGCCGTAAAAGACGTAATTGGTTTAAGCTTTAATGAAAATTTTGTGTGGAAATAGTTCTCTTTACTTGGAATCATTATTCTATTCACAGATTCTCATAATTATTTAAAATATTTTATTCTGCCCCGCAACATTTAATCAAAGTATTATTTAAGTTTATGCCGTAATTGTTTTGTGTTCCTAAAAATAATCCTTAGGAGTAACAATGGCACGCTTACTTATACTCGGCGCTGGTATTGCAGGACAAACCGCAGCACTTCATGCAAAAAATAAACTTGGCAGCAAACACGAAGTTGTAGTTGTCTCGCCTAACAGTAAATGGAATTGGATTCCATCAAATATCTGGGTTGGCGTTGGCAAGATGAAACCAGAACAGGTAACTTTTCCACTCGCACCGGTTTATAAAAAAACAGGAATAACCTTTCATCAGGCAAAAGCCCTAAGTATTCATCCGGAAGGTGATTCAACTTCATCAACTCCATTTGTAACGATTGAATTTACCAATCCAGAAAAAGCTGGTCAGCAAGAAAAAATAACTTACGATTATCTTATAAATGCAACGGGACCAAAATTAAAATTTGAAGCTACCAAAGGATTAGGCCCACATCTTAATAGTTATTCTGTTTGCACATTTGATCATGCATCACAAACATCAAAAGCATTGGATGAACTAACAGAACAAATGAAAAAAGGCGAAAAGAAAACTTTGGTTATTGGTACAGGACATGGAAATTGCACCTGTCAGGGGGCAGCATTTGAATATATTTTTAATGTTGAATATGAATTGCGACGAAGAAATGTAAGAGACAAAGCAAATATTGTTTGGATATCCAACGAACAAGAGCTTGGTGATTTTGGGATTGGCGGAATGCACATTTCACGCGGGGGATATGTTACACACTCACGAGTTTTTACAGAATCACTTTACACTGAAAGAGGAATTACTTGGATAACTCGTGCGCACGTAAAAGAAGTTGAGAAAAATAAATTAATATATGAGAACCTTGCAGGTGAAGAAAAAACTCTTGATTTCGATTTTGCAATGTTGCTACCTCCATTTTCCGGTGTTGGGATGAAAGCTTTTAATAAAGCTGGCGATGACATTACAAATGATATGTTTGCTGCAAATGGATTTATGATTGTTGATGCTGATTACTCAAAAAAATCTTATGATGATTGGAGCCCTGCTGATTGGCCTTCAACTTATCAATCACCAAAGTATAAAAATATTTTTGCTGTAGGAATTGCATTCGCCCCACCGCATGCAATCTCAAAACCGATGACAAGTCCAAATGGAACACCAATCTTTCCAACTCCACCAAGAACGGGAATGCCTTCAGGTGTTATGGCAAGGCAAGCTGCTCATAACATTGCCGATATGATGAATGGAAAAGCAACTGTACCAACAAGAAAAGCTTCACTTGCAAATATGGGTGCAGCTTGTATTGCTTCTGCTGGTGCGGGATTTTTTAACGGCACCGCTGTTTCGATGACGATGTTTCCGATTATTCCTGATTTTAAAAAATATCCGGATACTGGCAGAGAATTAAAATATACTTCTGGAGAAATTGGTTTAGCAGGACATTGGATAAAACACTTTTTGCATTATGCATTTATCTATAAAGCTAAAGCAAATCCATTCTGGAAAGTTGTACCTGAATAGAAATATGACGTCACACTGAGCGAAGTCGAAGTGTGACATTAAACTTAT
>JBGAWM010000013.1:0-70066 GCA_044227615.1 Ignavibacteriaceae bacterium | reverse complement strand
ATTTTACAGTGTTTATTCCAGGCTTCGATTATTAAATAATTATCTGAAGGAATAACATTAAAGATGGTTTCTAGTTTCATAATTTCTTTCTTACCCTTCTTTTCTCTTGAAAGAAAAGAAGCAAAAGTTCAAGACTGAAAAACTTTTGCTAAAAATGATTTTCACTTCGCTAAAAGAAAATGACCTGCCTACCGGACAGGCAGGCTCACTCGAGGACTCGCTCAAACAGATTTTCTTTCTTAACGCTTCGTTCAATCATTTTATTAACGCAAAATTTTTTATGTCAGTTTTAATTTTAATTATTAACTGTTTTTTGTGATGTAATCTGTTATAGCTTTTTCTGCAGTTTGACCTAGATCGATATCAAGTGTTGCGCAAAAGATTTTTAATTTCTTGTGTGCCGGTGTGCTTATATGAATAATCTTGTCCCTAATAATTTTATTAGATTTTAATGAGGCTGCTGATACTTTTGTTTTCATAGTAGTCCTGACTGTTATTGAATGTATTGTTGTTTATGAAATCTTGAATTGCTTTACGCGAAATTTTTTTATGGGAATGACCCGGAGGTAGAACATAGTCCAGGTGACCGAACTCGATTAAATGAGATATATAACTTGGGGAGAAACCCAGAAGCTGAGAGGCTTTTTTGATTGAAAGAAGTTCCCGGTTTTGTGCTAGTGTATTACTTGGGTTTATTTGTTCTGACATACTTTAGTAAATATTTACAAATGTTATTTAATTATGGCAAGAAAAGTATATAAAAGACAAGAAAAGGTCAAGAACAAAAAGTTTAAAAAGTGAATGTTAAAGGTTCAATGACTAATTTTATTATTTTTAGATAATAAGTACCGATGATTTTGTATTAAAATGAAATCAATGAATCCGATTAACAGGGTGGTGCTATAATTAAGGTACCTTAATTATAAATAGTTATAATTAAAGGAAGTAGATTTTATCTAAATATATTGTTCGGATTAGATATTTTTTGAGTGATCGTTTGCAATAGTTAGCGTAAAGCGCTACTCTTCGCAATAGAAACTCAGATTGATTTGTCTTCGATACACCGCACGAACTTGTATATTATTAAAACAAAATTTATATTTATGATGTTATATATTGATATTGTGAGGCTAAAGCTCACAATATCAATATGATTAATGATTTTCCCGTTGTTTTATACGGTTTGATAGGAGTATTGTGAGTTAAGAACTCACATTTCAAATATGAAAAAAAATATCTCATATAGATCTGCAGAGTTATTAAATACGCTTAACCAAGAGGATAAGAATTTTTTTACTCTGCAGGAAGCGATGAAAATATTGGTATTAAGTGAACCAGATGCAGTACGAAAATTACTCGCAGATATGGCTAATAGAGGATTGATCCTTCGTATTAAAGATGGGTTATATAATATTATTCCCTATGAAAGGAATAGCGAAGAATATTTTCCAAACTGGCATTTAGCTGCAGAGGCAATTATGCAGTCTGAAAAATTTTACATTGGTTTTTACAGTGCATTGGATATTCACGGACTAATAACCCAGCCATCATTAAAGGAGCAAATTGTTACTGTAAAGCAGATTACTCCTAAATATCATATCGTGAAGAAAGTAAAATTCGAGTTTATCACTTTAAATGAAAAAAGATTCTTTGGTTATGATAAAAAATGGATTGATGATTTTAATAAAATCTATTGCAGCGATCTTGAGAAAACTATAGTTGATTGCTTATACAAACCAAACTATGCCAATGGTATAACGGAAATTATAAAAGCAATCTATAAGAGCAGAGAAAAAATTAATGCTGATAAAATGCATCTGCATCTTGAAAAGTTTGATGCCCAGGTTGTGTATAAAAGATTAGGATTTTTATTGAAGCATCTTGATATCCTTTCAGATCTGAATAAAGAGATTAAATCAAAGTTGAGTAGTTCATATGCATTGCTTGATCCATCTTTGCCAAAAGACGGAAAACATTATTCCGAATGGAAAATAGTGGACAATGTTGGAATAGAATCAGCATTAAAATCAATCGGAACATAAAATGCTTAAGCCAGGTGAAATACAGAAAATTGCAAACAGACTTGGGATCCGTGACACCCAGATAGAAAAAGACTATGTGATAGGCTGGGTACTGCGAGGGATTTCAATCAATACATATTTAAAGGAAAGATTAATCTTTAAAGGCGGGACATCTTTAAGAAAAATATATTTTCCGGATTACAGATTATCAGAGGATCTAGATTTTACATTTAAAGGAGAGGACTTTAATGCAGAAGAAATTAAAAAACATTTCGAACAACTGATCGAATGGATTAAAGTAGAAGCGCGAATTACAATAAATATACAGAACGAAGTTGTACATCAGACTGGTAACTATAATTTTTATTTAGGTTATACCGGTCCTTTAGGAGGGATTGGAACTAATAAAAGTTTGAAAGTAGATATTGCAAATGATGAAATACTATGTGATGATACTGTTGAAAAGATTGTTAACAATGAATACACAGATTTGAATGAGGAGTTCAAAGTTCTGAGTTATACACTTGATGAAATCATCACAGAAAAAATGCGATCTTTAATGCAGCGAACAATGCCTAGGGATTTATATGATATTTTTTATTTATTTGAAATTGAGAATAATGATATTGAACGATACCTATTTAATTTTAAAAAGAAAGCTGAGTTTAAGAAATTGAATCCAGGGGGACTAACTGAAGCAGTACAGAACAAGAAAGAGAGATTCAAAAGACAGTGGGAAGAAAATTTGGTAAATCAAATTCGGGATGTTCCAGATTTTGATGACGTATGGAGAAGATTAGGTAAGCATTGGAAGAAATTTGATAAAATGATAAATAAATAAAAATTTGACAAAAAACAGTTTACAGCAGGCGATTCATTGAATCGCCTTTTTTATTGCTATTGTTAAAATAAACTTGAACAAATGCTGAAATGTTCGTAAATTAAAGACAACAAATAACAATCTATAACTTATCCAGGAGTTAATATGTCAGAGAAAATTCCGGTAGAAGAGCTTCAAGAATTAATAAATTTGCAATTCGGCAGCCAGGCAAGTCTTGCCAGAAAGATCGGGCTTGATGATGCTCGATTATCCAAGGGGATAAGAAATCAATCACCAAAGTTTATGGCTAAGTTAAAAAAGATAGGACTTAAGCTTGAGACATTAGAAGGCAGCGGGGCAAAGGGTTCGAATAAAGATCTTCGCGATAAATTAAAAGGATTGCAGGAAAGAATTATCGTTCTTGAAAGTATACTAAAAGATAAAGACAATGTGATTGAACATCAGAGCAACTTGCTTGAACGTTATTCGGCATTATTAGGTAAACCAACAGGAAAGAAATAAAAACAAATTTCAGAAGTAGGGAGGAAGTATGGCAAGTGTAAGATCGAAAGGCGGGAAGCTGCTTATTGATTACCGAGTTAATGGTAAGAGGAAAAGAGTTTCCACAAAATTAAAAGACAGCAGAGAAAACAGAAAAAAAGCGGAGGTAATAAGAAAACAGATTGAGTATGAGGTATCCACCGGGCTTCATGCAGAGAGATTAAAAAGGTTGGATAAAAAAGAAATGAGTTTAATAAGGGGATTAGATGAATTTCTAAAATCAAAAGAGGACCTGAATCAAAAAACTGTCGTTGGTTACAGAAATGCTATGAACAAACTCATAAAATATTCTGGTAACATTGCTATAAAAAGAATAACCCCTGAACTTGTGAGAGAGGTAAGACAAAAATTAGGCACAGATAAATATCAGGCGAATATTACGGGTAAAAAAAATCCTCGTATAAATTCTGAGAAAAAAATCTATAAGGAAAAATTACTTAAAGAAATAACTATCATCAGTTATTTAAATAAACTAAGAATTATTTTTAATTATTTTGTTAAGCAGAAATATATTGCTGACAATCCTTTTCCTGCACAGCCGATGAAGTTCAAACCTGTTGTAACAATCCCCGATAAGGAATTAGATGATATACTTTCAAAACTAAAAAAGGATAATAGAGAGCATTATAAAGTTATAATGTTTTTACTGCTTACCGGGCTTCGGGTTGGAGAATTGATAGGGTTGACTTTTGAAGAGAATATTGATTTTAGAGAAGAGATCTTGAAGGTAAAAAATTTCAAAAAAAATCGTGAAGATTTGCTTCCTATTTATCCTGAGTTGATGGAATTCATTAGATATGAGTGGAAAGATTACACTGGATTATTGTTTAATTATAAATCTATTCATTCGATGAAATTCTTTGAGCGATTTCGAAAACGCGAAGGTTATGAAAAATATTCTTTCCATACGTTAAGAAAAACTTTTATTACAAAGCTTATTAATAGTGGTATGAGTGTGTATGATGTTATGACATTAGCACGACATAGAAACATTGAAACAACACTGCGACATTACTCGAGAGCAGATCTTAGAAGGATGGGAAATGAGATAAGTAACAAGACAAATATGGGCACTCTTTTGGGCACCAATTTTAAAAAGGGATTAAAATTGGTTGAAAACGCATAAAATAAGCCTACTGCAAAGCCTTCGTAATGAGTAGGTCGCCGGTTCGATTCCGGCAGTTGGCTCAGAAAACAGTTATTTTTTAGAGCATCCCGATTTGATCGAGAGTGTCACTGGTTCTCACATAGGTTCTCTAATGGAGGATTCCGGCAGTTGGCTCCAGACAAATCTTACATACTAGAAAAAGCCTCAATTGCTTCTTCTTTTGTCCAAAATTGTTTAAATATTTTATAAAGTCCTGTTCGTGCGAACATAACTTTTATACTGCTCTTTGGTGTGATAACAAAAATATCTCCGTTTTTTTGCCTAATCGACTTTACAATATTCACCATTATTCCAATAATCATCGAATCCGCGTACTGGCAATCGCTAAAATCAACAATAATTTTATTGTGTTTTGTTAATACTATCGATTGTAAAACTTCTTTGAATTCATCCGCCTCTTTGAAAGTAGCTCTTGGTATTTTGATATTGAGAAGTGATATGTCGTTATTAAATTCAACTTTAAAATATTCTGAATCAAAAATTGATTGTGATTTCATATAGCATTAAGAATAATGAGAAAATTTTATTTTTATGTTAAAATACTAATTACTGTGGTTTATTCCACTAATAACTTTATCATATCTTATTTATGATTAGCTCCATGCAAAAAAATTAGGTCTTTTCTAATTATTATTATCGGTTGCTAATGGTTAAGTATTGATTGCTTCTGTTAAATATAATATGCAAATTTATTTTAAGGATTTCAAGTTTTACAAATAATTTGGATTAACTATGGCAAAAACAACTATGAATAAAAAAAAAGCAGCAGAATATTTAGCTGGTCTTAGCATTCGGTTAATGGATGCTTATAACGAAAAGTATGCAAGATTGGCGGTAGAGCTAGGATTAACCGATTCAGAATTCAAATGTCTTCGTCTGATCGGAACAGATAAAGGACTAAGCAATAAAAAAATTGCCGACCGAATGAATTTAAGCCAAAGCAGATTAACAAGAATAATTGATGGGCTTGTGGACAAAGGTTATATTACAAGAGAGTCTAATCGTAATGATTGGCGCTGTTTAAATTTAACATTATCCAGAAAAGCCAAATCATTTATCCAAAAGTTAGATAAGAATAATTTTGAACTTCATTACAAGATCTTAAGTAAACTTAATATTTCTAAACAAACCACTTTAATAGCCGCGATGGATGCATTCTACTCGGAAACAGAAAACTGGTTAAGAAAAGATCTGTAATTATTTAGAATTGTTTTGAAATTAAAATGGTAAGAGGTACTAAATGAAAAAGATTATTTTCATTTGTCTCTTTTTAATTAACTCGGGCTGCACAGTCTTTCAACCCGATGAAAAGGCTCTTATCCAGCCAAAACTGTTAAAGCAATCTGAGTTACCCCCGCTTAAAGAATCAACTTTTAATAATTATTTCGAATTCTTTTGTGAAATGCAAATCAATAAAGATGGTGATGTTGAAAGAGCAAAGCTATTAACGAAAAGTGGTGATGCAGTTTGGGATTCACTTGCAGTACTTTCACTAATTAAATGGAAATACAGTCCTGCAATTTATGATGGGCATCCAATAAATCTGGTTGTGCGCAGAAAAATCAGAGTAGTATTTACAGAACCAAAATTATTATCATTAGCAGAAATCCAAATTGATAATCTTGAAGATGCAGATTCAGTTTATCAAGCGCTCCTAAATGGTGCCGACTTTACTACCCTTGTCTTAGCTTACTCTACAAGTAATTCTAAGGCTAATAATGGATTTATTGGAAATGTAAACATTAAATATTTTCCTGAAGACATAAGTTTTGAATTAAGTAAGTTAAAAGAAGGAGATTTTACAAAGCCATTAAGTTATGGTGAACATTACGTAATCTTTAAAAGACTTAAGTTAAACAATTAAATCTAAGATTTATTTATAATTTCTTATCATAGTAAATGTTGAAATTAAATTTATATTTAGAATTAAATATCTTTTGAAGCAAAAGGAGACAATCATGACAAACAAAGTTAGAAAAGTCGATTACTTCTATTGCACAGTTGAAGATCAGCCAGGTGAATCTTACAAACTGCTAACACTATTAGCGGAAGTTGGAGTTAATCTTCTCGCTTTTACAGCGGTGCCAAGTGGATTGTTAAACACTCAATTCACATTATTCCCGGAGGACTCCGATAAACTTAAAGTTGAAGCTAAAAAAGCTTCGTTATTAATTCATGGACCCGTTCCAGCATTAATGGTACAGGGGACTGATGAATTAGGCGCGCTTACTGAAGTTCATAAAAAGTTATTTGATTACGGAGTTAATATTGTTGCATCCACTGCGGTTACAGATGGCGAGGGTGGCTTTGGATATATTATATATATAAGAACTGAACAGTTTAGTAAAGCAATGGCTGCATTAAATTTATAGAATTAAATAAAAACATTGCATTTTACTTTTTATAACTCGTACTTTTTTTGATAATATAAAATGTGATAGATTTTTTTTATTGAGTTATTCAATAATTACATTATCAATTATGATTTTGTTAAACACAATGGATAAGATTTAATTTTTAAATTCTCTACTCATTTTAGAATTGCGATTAAATTAAATGATGATTTTCAATTCCAACTAACCATTACACGGATTCTGTCCTGTTTACTATCCTAAGCAGTCTAATTTTTTTAAATTATTTTTTAAGTTTTTCTTGACTTTAGCTAAATTTTTCCATTATTTTGGGTTGTAGTGGGGAAAAATGTGGAATTATCCCAAATAAGAAAGAAATGTTTAGAGGTCAATTTACATATTCAATAGATTCTAAAGGTCGGATTGCTATACCGGCTAAACTTAGAAAGCATATTTCTGCTGATGCAAACGAAACGTTTGTGATGACCAGAGGTCTATCCAATTGTATCGATTTGTACCCGCTGGATGAATGGCAGAAGATCGAGGAATCACTTTTAAATCTAAATTCTTTTCAGCCAGATGATGCAAGATTTATTAGAATGTTTGTTCAGTTTGCTGCTGAAGATGTTATGGATGGTCAGTCAAGAATTATGATTCCATCTACTTTAATTACATATGCAAAGATTGAAAAAGAAGTTTTGATACTTGGTGCTCTCAAAAAAATAGAAGTTTGGAATCCAAAGGTTTATGAAGAGTACTTATTACAGTCACCGCAAACTTATGAGGAGATTGCGGCAAAAGTTATGGCTACTAAATGAGTGAGCATCATGTTCCTGTGATGCTTAAAGAAAGTTTGGATCTTTTAATTACTGATCGTTCTGGAATTTACTTTGATGCAACATTAGGTTTTGGCGGGCATTCAAGTGAAATCCTGAAAAGAATAAATAATGATGGTCGTCTTATTGCATCGGATGTTGATACGGATGCATTTGAATTTTCAAAAAATAAATTCGCAGAAGAATCTGGAGTTAGTTTATACAATTTTAATTACTCTTTTATAGATGTGATTGCAAAAATAGAATCAATAGAAAACTATAATGGTGTACTTGCAGATTTAGGAGTATCATCATTTCAATTAGATAATCCGGATTCCGGTTTTACATACCGTAGTGATGCGTTTCTAGACTTACGAATGGACAAGACCAAAAAGATAAACGCTGCGGATATTATAAATACATTTTCAGAAGAAGATCTTGCAAATGTTTTCTATGAATACGGTGAAGAGAAAAATTCAAGAAAGATATCCAGAGCAATTGTAGAAAAACGCGTAGTAAATAAAATTGAAACTACAGGACAATTGGTTTCAATAATTAATGATCTGGTTCCACAAAACTTTCAACGAAAAACTTTATCAAGAATTTTCCAGGCGCTACGTATATATGTAAATGATGAGTTAGGTAATCTTAAATTATTTCTTGAGAATTCACTTAAAGTATTAAAAAAGGGTGGACGAATAGTTGTAATATCTTATCATTCGCTTGAGGACAGAATTGTTAAAGATTTTTTTAAAGCTGAAACGATTGTGAGTTTATCTCCAAAAGAGGATCCACTTGGATTAATTAAAAAAGAAGCACGGTTAAAGTTGATTACTAGAAAACCACTTTTGCCAAGTGAAGAAGAGATTAAAAATAACTATCGAGCAAGAAGTGCAAAACTTAGAGCGGCTGAAAGAATATGAAAAAAAGTTCTAAGCCTGCAATTTTTTTAGTCATAACACTTTTACTAATCGTAACCGTGTTTGCTCTTTTCAGCATTGGCACAAAGTTAAAGTATGAGCAGTTTCTTTTACAGAAAGACAAGGCTGAAAAAATATTCAAGTCAGAAAGTCAAAGAAAAATTAAACTGACTGCAGAGTATCAAACAGAAACTACTGAAGAAAGGGTTGTTGCTGTAGCTAAGTCAGACCTCGGACTTATAAGAAATGTTGAACCAGCATTATTAATAAAATATGATAAAAATAAACTTGAAGAAATAAACGAGATATTAGAAGAAAAGTATGATTAACTCTCGCGCATTATTAGTTATAATATCAATAATTATTTTTTTCATCGCATTGGTGATTAAGCTTGTTGATATTCAGATAGTGCGTGCAGAAGAGTATTCTTTTTATGCCCAAAGACAACAAACCGGCTTAGAAAAAATAGAAGCTGAGCGGGGATTGATCTATGATCGTAATAATGTTTTATTAGTTTATAATCGTTCAGATGTTTCTTTTTATGTTGATTTAAGAATGATTAAGCAAAATCATAAAAATGAAATTGCACAGATTTTTGCAAAAAAATTTAAGAAGAGTAAAATTTATTATATGAACCTTATGAAAGGTTCAAAGAAAACTATTTGCATTGAAAAGAAAGCGCCTTCTGAACTTGCATCATCTTTAAAGAATATAAAACTTTCAGGATTTTTTTATAGAGACGAACCCACCCGGGTATTTCATTATAATAACCTTGCTGCTCATATTCTTGGATATCTGGATAATGAAGGCAAAGGGGTGATGGGCATTTCCGAATATTATGAAGATGCTTTAAATGGTGAAGATGGATCAAGAATCATTAATAAAAATGCTGTTGGTGAAATTGTTAGTGTCGATGATGAAGAAATAAACCCTGCAATTCCGGGAGATGATTTTTACTTAACTATTGATAAAAGTTATCAATCAATTCTTGAAGATGAGTTGAAAAAAGGTGTTGATGAATATGGTGCAGCCTCCGGTACCGGCGTTATAATGGATCCAAACACGGGTGAAGTTCTTGCACTTGCCAACATTGATGATTTTAATCCAAACGAATATTGGAAGTATAATGATTTTCAAAGAAGAAACCGTGCTATAACTGATACGTATGAGCCGGGATCAACTTTTAAATCATTTACAATTGCATCATTGATTGATCAGAAATTGTGCAGGCTGAACGAAAAATTAAATCTTGAAAATGGCACTTATAAATTTCAAAATGTACGAATAAAAGATTCTCATCCGATGAAAAATTTGGATGTTGTCGGAATATTAGAACAATCAAGTAACATCGGTGTTGCAAAGCTTGTTCAAAGAATTGATGATGAAAAATATTTTAAGTACCTAAGAGGATTTGGATTCGGAAATTCAACGTCACTAACATTGCCAGGAGAAACTGCGGGACGACTGAGAAAACCGAATGAATGGTCAAAAGTATCCAAGACTTATCTTTCATTTGGATATGAAATTTCAGTGACACCTGTTCAGATTGCAGCCGGTTATTGTGCATTGATTAATGGTGGCGTCCTGTACGAACCACAATTAGTGCAGCGTCAGATATCAAAAGACGGAAATTTAGTTTACGAGTTTTCACCCAAAGAAATTCGAAGAGTAATATCGTCAGAAACCTCAGATGTAATGAGAGATTTACTGGGTGGTGTTGTTAAAAACGGAACAGGTAAAAAAGCTGCTTCAGAATTAATTTCTATTGGCGGAAAAACAGGAACCTCGCAGAAGTTAGTGGATGGAAGATATTCTAAAGAACATTACAATTCTTCTTTCGTCGGATTTTTCCCAGTTGAGAATCCTCAGGTAGTTTGTTTGATATTATTAAATTCTCCAGATTTGGGGAAATATGGTGGTTTAGTCGCAGCTCCAATATTTAAAAATGTAGCTGAAAGAATTGTTCAGGCTGACTATGAAAAATATCAACAATATATGAATCCTGATTTGATGAAAAATTTAAAATTTGCTGAAGATAATTCCGGTGCTGAATATCAGAATAAAACTCAGATTAAACCTATAAGCGTAAAAGAAGTAAAATTATCTTCTAATAATAAAATGCCTGATCTTATAAATTGCCAGGTTAAAGATGCTATCTACGCTTTAACAAAACTTGGTATTAAGTATAAAATTAAGGGCACAGGTGTAATTACTTCCCAAAGTATTAGTCCGGGAGAAAAGTTAAAGGGAAATGAAGTCTGCTTGATTGAATGCTCAGAATATCAAATTAGAGGAGCATCGTTCTAAATGGAATTGACGCAGCTATTAAACAGTGTACACGCTATTCAAGTTACTGGAGAAGTTCAGAGGAGAGATGCTGCTGATATTGTTTATGATTCCAGGAAAGTGCAAAAAAATTCTGTGTTTGTTGCTATTAAGGGTTACAAAACTGATGGACACAAGTTTCTTCAAGATGCTATAAATAAAGGCGCTGTTGCAGTTGTTGTAGAAAATGAAAATTCAATTCCTGATGAATTTGTTGCACACGCACAAATTGCAAAAATAGTTGTTAAAGATTGCAGAAAAGCATTGGCCGAGTTATCAAGAGGATTTTATAAAGATCCAACAAATAAATTAAAATTGATTGGAATTACAGGAACTAACGGTAAAACTACATCAACATTTATTTTAAAAAATATTCTGCAAACGGCAGGTTATAAAACAGGACTGGTTGGAACCATAGCTAATTATGTTGGTGATCAGAAAATTGATTCTAAATTGACTACTCCTGAATCAAATGATTTAAATAGAATGTTTTATGATATGATTAGTGCAGGTTGTTCACATGCTATTATGGAAGTATCATCTCATTCATTGATCTTAAATAGAGTTTATGGTTTGGATTTTTCAGCTGCAATATTTTCAAATATAACTTCAGATCATCTAGATTTTCATAATACATTTGATGAATACTTGAAAGCAAAGAAAATTTTATTTGATGGATTGAGTTCTAATTCGTTCGCGATCATTAATTCTGATGATGTAAGTGCTAATGAGATTGTAAAAGATTCCAAAGCTAAAGTTATTACTTATGGAATATCTGATAACTCAGATTATCAGATAAAAAATATTAAATATGATTTGAATGGAACAGATTTTACAATTTCAAATAATAAAATTGAATACAGTATTAATACTTCCTTAATCGGAACGTTTAACGCATACAATGCAGCTTCTGCTTTTGCAACTGCTCATAGTTTAGGAGTTAATGCGAATAAAATAATTGAAGGCATAAAATCTTCTCCACAAGTTCCTGGAAGATTTGAAGTTATTGGTAAAGGTAAGAAAAAAGTAATTGTTGATTATTCTCATACTGCAGATAGTTTGGAAAAAGCATTGCAGGCTATTAGAGAAATTGTAAAAGATAAAAATCAGATCGTGACTGTTTTTGGCTGTGGTGGTGATAGAGATAAAACAAAACGTCCGATCATGGGTAAAGTTGCCAGCGATATGAGTGATAAAGTATTTGTTAGCTCAGATAATCCAAGGACTGAAAATCCCTATGATATAATTAAAGATATCATTAAGGGAATTTCAAAAAATAATTATGAAATTGAAGAGAACAGAGAAGAAGCAATTGCAAAAGCCATTCAAAGTTCAAATGATGATGCTGTAATATTGATTGCTGGTAAAGGGCATGAAAATTATCAGGAGATAAATGGAATTAGAAATCATTTTTCTGATCAGGAAATTGCACTAAAGTATTTAGCTGAATGAAGAAAATACATCTGAACATACAAGACATCTTCAATATTCCAACAGCGGTTATATTTAATCCTGATCTGTTGAAATCGATTTATCATATTTCTATCGATTCAAGAGACATCAAAAAAAATACTTTGTTCATTGCAATTAAAGGAGAACGATATGATGGACACGATTTTATTGATGAAGTAGTAAAAAAAGGTGCAGCAGCGGTTTTAATCAATGAAAAGAACTTTAAGAAAATTAAAGATTATGAAATACCAGTTATTACAGTTAAAGATACAACAACTGCATTGGGTGATGCTGCCAGGTTGTGGCGATCAAAACTTAAAACTAAAATAATTGGAATTACAGGCAGTGCAGGTAAGACTACCACAAAAGAAATTCTTGCAGCTTTACTTTCTGAAAAGCTAAAAGTAAATAAGACAATTGCGAATAATAATAATCACATTGGCGTTCCGTTAACAATTTTAAGCACAAATGAAAAACATAATGCTTTAGTAGCTGAACTCGGAACAAATCATTTTGGTGAATTAGCTTACACCGCTTCAATTGTAAGTCCGGATTTTGCTTTGATAACTAACATCGGTGATTCACACTTAGAGTTTCTTAAAAATCGCAAAGGCGTCTTTACGGAAAAATCAGCGTTGTTAAAAGAAACGATTAAGCGTGGTGGAAAAGTCTTTATCAATAACGATGATAAAATTTTAAAAGATTTTGGTAAGACAATTAAAAATAAAATCACTTATGCCTTAAATGAAAAAGCTGATTATAAAGCCTCAATTAAGGGATATGATAAACTTGCTAGACCGCAAATCGAAATAAAATCTAAAGACAAAATCTTTAAATCAACATTACCGATTAGCGGAGAAAAAAATGTTATAAACTTTACTGCTGCCTATGCTATTGCAAGTGAGTTAGGTTTATCAAATACTCAAATGCAAAAAGCCGTAAAGAAAATAAAATCATACAGTAAAAGATTAGAAATTAAAAATCATAAAAACTTTACTTTAATTAATGATACTTATAACGCAAATCCTGATTCGATGAAATCATCTTTTGATATCCTTAGCAAGATTGAATCCCAAAAAAGAAAAATTGCTATTCTTGGCGATATGTTTGAACTGGGTAATGAATCAAAAAGAAAACACCTTGAATTAGCTAATGTAATAAACAAAATAAAAGTTGATGAAGTTTATTCTATTGGTAGAATGATGAAGCTGATGAATAAGGCATTAAATGGAAAAACAAAAATTCATCAACACTTTAGTAATCGGGAGTTATTAAAAAAATATTTGCAGTCCTTTAATATTAATAATTCTGTTGTGCTTGTTAAAGGTTCACGCGGAATGAAGATGGAAGAATTTGTTTCAATTATTGAATCAGCAAAAAATTAAATGCTTTATTATTTATTTGATTACATAAATAAAACATTCAATCCACCGGGATTTGACATCTTTAGATTTTTAACGTTCCGTTCGGCGCTTGCTGCGATAACAGGATTGTTTCTTTCATTTTATCTGGGACCAAAGATTATCAAGAAGCTGCAGGCACATCAAATTGGTGAAGCAAAGAAAGCTGATGGTCCAAAATTTCATTGGTCAAAAGCTGGTACACCAACGATGGGCGGTTTAATAATCGTTTTATCAGTAACAATTCCTGTTTTACTTTGGGGTGATTTAAAGAGTACTTATATAATATTAATTCTTGCTGGAACTCTTTGGTTAAGTGCTGTAGGTTTTTTAGATGATTACCTGAAAGTAATAAAAAAATATCCAAATGGATTAATTGCCCGATATAAATTATTAGGGCAGGTCTTAATTGGCTTAGTAGTTGGTTCCGTAATTTATTTTTCGCCCGAGTTTGAAGGATTTAGATCTCTCACAACAGTTCCATTTTTAAAGAATGTTAATTTAGATTTTTCAATACTCTATATACCAGCAGTGGTATTTATAATTACAGCAACATCAAATGCAGTTAACTTAACAGATGGTTTAGACGGTTTAGCAACTGGTGTAATCGTCATCGTAATGATTGCACTTGCATTACTTTCGTACTTTAGCGGTAATGCTATTTTTGCAAAGTATCTTGATATAATGTATATGCCTGGTGCTGGTGAACTTACCGTTTTTATCGCAGCGCTTGTAGGTGCTGGTTTGGGATTTTTGTGGTTCAACTCTTATCCCGCGCAAGTATTTATGGGTGATACGGGCTCGCTTGCACTTGGCGGCGCCTTCGGAATTATTGCAGTTCTGATAAAGAAGGAATTATTTATTCCGATTCTCGGCGGAATATTTTTTATGGAAACGATCTCGGTAATTATTCAAAGATTGTATTTCAAATACACCAAGAAAAAATATGGCGAAGGTAAAAGAGTATTTAAAATGGCACCGATGCATCATCATTTTGAAATGGTTGGATGGCCTGAACCTAAAATCGTTGTACGTGCATACATAATTGCAATCATTCTTGCAATTGTAACTTTAGTTTCATTTAAGATTAGATAAAATGTTAGAAATTAAGAATAAAAAAATATCAATAATTGGTGCTGTTAGAAGCGGACTTGCTGCTGCAAAGCTGGCAAAAAAACTTGGAGCAATTCCATTTGTTAGTGATGCCGGATCGGAAGAAAAATTAAAATCATCGATTGAATTTTTAAAGAGTGAAAAGATAGACTTTGAAACTGGCAAGCATTCTGAAAAAGTATATGAATGTGATTTAATGGTAGTAAGTCCAGGTGTACCTTCAAACGCTGATGTGATCAAAAATGCAGTGAGCAGAAAAATAAAAATTATTAGCGAGCTTGAGTTTGCATCATCTTTCTGCAAAGGAAATATAATTGGTATTACAGGAACAAATGGTAAAACAACTGTAACCAGTTTATGTGATTATCTTTTTAATCAGTGCGGTAAAAAATCTTACGGTGCAGGAAATATTGGGTTGGCATTTTCTGAAATCGCAGCAGAAGTAAAAGAAAATGAATTCGTATCACTTGAGATATCAAGCTTTCAATTAGATCTGATTGACAACTTTAAACCAAAAGTTGCGATGATATTGAATATTACTCCAGATCACTTAAACAGATACGAAAATAGTATTGAGAAATATGCATTATCAAAGTTAAGAATTATTGAAAATCAGGATGCAGAAGATTATCTGATATTAAATAAAGACAGTGATTTACTTAATCAATATTTCAAAAAAGCAAAAAGTAACATCTTATTTCTCTCTACAAAGAAAAAAGTTACTAATGGCTGCTATTTAGAAAATGATGTAGTAAGATTTGTTAGAAATAATGTGATAGAATTTTCTTGTAAAGTTTCAGACATCTTTATAAAAGGTGAACATAATATCCAGAACGCAATGGCTGTTATAATTGCAGCAAAGATTTTTAATCTGGATAATGGAAAAATTGTTGAGGCTTTAAAATCATTTAAAGGAGTTGAACACAGATTAGAATTAGTTAGAGAAATTGAAGGTGTTAAGTTTATCAATGACTCTAAAGCCACTAATGTTGATTCGGTTATTGTTGCGCTTAAAAGTTTTGAAGAACCAATATTTTTAATTTTAGGCGGGCAGGATAAGGGTAACGATTATTCAATGATTGAAGATTTAGTTGTCGAAAAAGTTAAAAAGATTTATGCCATCGGTTCATCAGCTGAAAAAGTTTTTAATTACTTCCATCAAAAAGTAAAAACAGAAATTAAAAAAGATTTTGATGAAGTAATCAACACGGCAATAAGTGAAGCAAGAGATGGTGATGTGGTCTTATTATCTCCTGCTTGCGCAAGTTTCGATATGTTCGATAACTATGAACATCGCGGCAGAGTATTTAAACAAATAGTAAACAGTAAATGAAAAAATTAGCTATCATAGTTTTCTTTACATCATTCAGTTTAATCCTTATTGGACTGATAATTGTGATGAGTGCAAGCAGCACATACAGTGCTTCTAAGTTTGATAGCTCATTCCATTTATTTAACTCGCATCTTTCAAGGGTTGTATTTGGTCTGCTAATGATGGCGGTTTTTAGTTTTATTCCTTATGAATGGTATAAGAAGATTAGTAAGCCAGCCATTATGAGTATGGTTGTTGTTCTGATTCTCACACTAATCTTTGCCCCGCAAGTAAAGGGAGCCGGTAGATGGTTGAATCTTGGTTTTATTACTATTCAACCAGCAGACATAGCAAAATTAGTACTTATAATTCACATAGCTTACTTGTTGGAAAAGAAAAGAGAAGACATCCTGGATTTTAAAAATGGTTTTATGTTTTTGTTTATCTGGGTTATAATGATTGCAGGTTTGATATTCATTCAACCTAATGTAAGCACTGCTGCACTTCTCGTAATTATATCATTAACTATGTTATATGTAGGTGGAGCGAGGTTAAAACATATATTTCTTTCTTCACTTAGTTTGATATTAGCGGCGGGATCTTTTGCAATGATATTACCCCACTCAAGAAAAAGAATTTTAGGCTTCATAAGTTCTTTTGGCGATGGAGGTGAACTTAATCATCAACTTAAACAAGGTATGTTAAGTCTTGGCAGCGGTGGAATATTCGGTGTTGGAATTGGAAACAGCAGGCAAAGTAATTTATTTCTACCTGAAGCATACGGTGATTTTATCTTTGCTATACTTGGTGAAGAAACAGGTTTCCTCGGCGTTGTCGTAGTTTTACTTTTCTATATGGTTTTATTTGTTGCCGGAATTTTAATCGCCAAAAAGGCAAAAGATAAATTTGGACAAATGCTTGCATTTGGAATTTCATTTTCAATTATCATTTATGCTTTTGTTAATGCGGCTGTTGCTACAGGGCTGCTCCCGACAACAGGCTTAGCGCTTCCATTTATCAGCTATGGCGGAACTTCAATAATTTTTCTCAGCGCTTCCATCGGAATATTAATGAACATTGCCATATACAATTATCAGACTGAGAAGGAAATAGCTAAACAAAAACAAAGTGATGCTGAAGTATTAAAGAAAACTGCTTTCGCTTTTCAGGAAGTTAAAAGATGAAAAATCTTAATACTCCATATCGTTTTCTCTTTGCAGGCGGCGGCACTGGCGGTCATTTATATCCGGCAATTGCTGTTGCTGATGAAATAAAAAGATTAAAACCGGAATCAGAAATAATATTTGTTGGAACAAAATCTAAAATTGAAGGAAGAATAATTCCAAAACTTGGTTATGGATTTAAATCGATCTGGATAAAAGGTTTTGCTAGAAAATTTAATTTGGAAAATTTATTATTTCCTGTAAAACTATTTATCTCACTTGTTCAATCATTATTTATTTCAATTAGATTTAAACCAAGAGTAGCTATTGGATCTGGTGGATACGTTGCAGGTCCCGCAATCTGGGGAGCATCAGTACTTGGAGCAAAAGTTATTTTGATGGAATCAAACAGTTATCCCGGTGTAACAACAAGATTATTAGAACGCTATGCAGATGAAGTTCATATTTCATTTGAGGATTCGAGAAAGTATTTAAGAAAACCTGATAAAATAAAATTAACAGGTAATCCTGTAAGAAGTGAACTTGGAACATCAACCAAAGCCGAGGCGAAAAAATTTTTTGGTCTTGATGAAAACAAAGTTACCATTCTTGTTCTTGGTGGAAGTTTAGGTGCTGCATCAATTAATAATTCTGTTGCAAATTGTATTGAGGAGTTAGAAAAAAAATCTTTACAAATTATCTGGCAAACAGGGAAAAATTATTATCATAGCTATAAAAGCATTAATTTAGATTCCGTAAAAATTCTGGATTTTATTGAAGACATGAACAAAGCTTACTCGGCTTGCGATCTTCTAGTTGCGAGGGCTGGTGCAACCACAATTGCTGAGTTAACAGTTCTTGGAATTCCTTCAATATTAATTCCTTCGCCCCACGTTGCGGAGAATCATCAATATTTCAATGCTAAATCACTTGCAGATAATAATGCTGCAGTGTTAATTAATGATTCTGACGTAAATGATGTCTTGAAGAATAAAATCTTAGAAGTTGCATCTGATAAGAACCTATTGAAGAGTTTAAGTGAAAATGCAAAAAGAATTTCTAAACCTGATGCAGCAAATGTAATAGCAAAGAGCGCAATCAAATTTGCGTTAACAATATGACAGATGACCAATTAAAACAAAAAAGTAAATTCAAATACAATATGTCGTTTTATTATCAATCAACGATAATATACTTTGTTGCATTTGCAATATACCTTTTGATTAGAGGACAGTTTGTTGAAAGCTCTTACACATTGATTACCCGTGACCCTATAATTTATTTATTGGCTTTCATTGTAGTTGTTTCATTGGCTGCATTGTTCTTCAATTTATATCGCAATAGGTACATAGAGTTTAGCAGCGAGGGAATAATTTTTAGCGATAGATTCGGATCAAAACTTATTCACAAAAATGAAATCAAAGAAATTAAACTTGGTAAAGACAGAAGGTATGATAAATCAAATCCATTAAAGTTGGTAAGAATAAAAATTAAATCCAGAATCAGACCTTTTGTTATTAGACCTAATGATTATGAAAATGAAACTGAATTACTTAAAAAATTTCATCAACTTAAACTTGAAGTAGAAAAAACATAAATGTTTAAGAATATTAAAAAAGTTCACTTCGTTGGTATTGGTGGAATAGGTATGAGCGGCATCGCTGAAATTCTTTTGAGTCAGGGTTTTGAAATTTCTGGTTCTGATAAATCTAAAAGTGAAGTTACTGATAGGCTGGAAAGTCTTGGAATAAAAGTTTATGAAGGTCATTCACCTGAAAATTTGAAGGATGCAGATGTTCTTGTTTATTCTTCGGCAGTACATCTTGATAATCCGGAAGTGCAGGCGGCAATCGATAGAAAAATTCCTATAATTAAACGTGCTGAAATGCTTGCCGAAACAATGCGAATGAAATATGGAATAGGTATTGCAGGAACTCATGGTAAAACAACCACAACATCTATGGTTGGATTAACTTTAACAGAAGGCGGAATTGATCCCACAATTATAGTTGGAGGAAAATTAAGTGGACTTGGTGGAACTAATGCAAGATTGGGTAACGGAGAATTTATTGTTGTAGAAGCTGACGAATTTGACAGAACATTTTTAAAGCTAACACCAACTATCGCAGCGCTTACAACTTTAGAGAGTGAACATCTTGATACTTATAAAGATCTGAATGATATAAAATCTGCATTTATTGAGTTTGCAAATAAAGTTCCGTTTTACGGGTTTGTTACTTTGTGTTTAGATGAACCGGCTTTGCAGGATATAATGCCTCACATCAATAAAAAAATTATAACTTATGGTTTAAACTCTCAGGCTGATGTTCGTGCAATTGATATTACACATAGTGGATTTACAAGCACTTATAAAGTAAAATATTTTGGTGAAGAACTTGGAGAGATAACATTAAAAATTCCAGGTAATCACAATATTAATAATTCTCTTGTTGCAGTTGTTATTGGTAAAGAACTTGGTGTTGATTTTAAAGTGATTAAATCAGCATTAGAATCCTTCTCGGGCGTGTTTAGAAGATTTGAAATAAAGTACAATAAAGAAATATTAGTCGTTGATGATTATGCACATCATCCAACAGAATCTGCGGCTACTTTAAAGGGAATAAGAGATGGCTGGGATAGAAGATTAATTGTTGTTTTTCAACCTCATCTTTATTCACGTACAAGAGATTTCTATCAGGATTTTGGACGAGCGTTTCTTAATTCGGATATTTTTATTTGTACCGATATTTATCCGGCAAGAGAATTACCAATTGAAGGTATTACCGGTGATTTAATTGCATCAACTACAAAAAAGTTTGGACATAAAAACGTTCATTACGTTGCGGATAAGAAAGATGTTCCTGCTTTATTAAAAGGAATTAAAAAAGACGGCGATATAATTGTTACAATGGGTGCTGGTGATATCTGGAAATATGGTGAGCAATTTGTTGCGATGCTTAATTAGTAAAAATGAAAAAAGACTTTGGAAAAATATTTGGTATTGTTCTATTGACATTAATTATAATTTCAATTTTGTACCTGTCTCTTTTTAAATATAACGAAAAGGGAAAAGAGGAAATCAAAATGATAAATATTCATGGAAACAGTTTACTTAGCAAAGAGATTTATCTTCGATTTGCTGATTTGGATCAATCATCTGTTTATGATGATTTGAATCTTAATATCATTAAAAAAAGAATTGAAGAACATCCATACGTTTCAAAGACTGAAGTAAAATCTGATGGTCGCGGTAATGTTGATGTGAAAATAATTGAAAAAGATATTTATGCTGTGCTGTTAAGTAAAACTGAACCATACTTTTTAACAAATGATTTTGAATTACTGAAAATCCATGAATTTACAACTTACTCAAGTATTCCGGTCATAAGTAATTTCAGAGTTTCAGATAAACTATTACCGTCAAAAGTTTACAAGAATGATGATATTGTTGAAGCTTTCAGAATAATTGATGCTGCAAAGATTACTGATGTGGAGCTTGCAAAAAAACTATCAGAAATAAATCTTAAAAGCGGTGGTGATGTTGTGCTGACCTTTTCAGGAGTTAATTATCCTATTGTGTTTGGAAGAGGGAATGAATCAAAAAAAATGATTTATCTAAGTTTGGTCTGGGAGAGAATTAATAATTTGAAAGCAACATTTCAGCAAACAGAATACATTGATTTACGATTTAACAATGAAGCATATATCGGTAGTAAAGAAAATACAGGCTTGATTTAATGAAAAAAGAAATTTTAGTCGGATTAGATTTAGGAACAACAAAAGTTTGTGCGGTAATCGCTGAAAAGATTCCCGAACAAAACAGGATTGATGTGCTTGGTTTTGGTGTTGCGCCGTCTGAAGGGTTGCACAAAGGTTTAGTTGCAAACATTGGTAAGACTGCAGAGGCAATTAAAACAGCAATGTCTATTGCATCCAACAGAGCTGGATTTGAAGTTACGGTGGTAAACGTCGGTGTTGCAGGTGAACATATTACAAGTATCCGTCATAGAAATTATGTTACAATCAATCGAGAAGAAAAAGAAATTACTAAAGAAGATCTTGATCGATTAGAAGCTGATGTACGCACAATACATATACCGAGTGACAGACAAATTCTTCATATAATTCCGGAAGAGTATTCTATTGATCATCAAGGTGGAATTGAAAATCCAATTGGTATGTCGGGTTCAAGATTAGAAGCAAGCAATCACGTTGTACTCGCATCAATTCCGGCAATGGAAAATATCAGAAAATCAGTTGAGCGGGCGGGCTTTCAGGTTCAGGATTATATTCTTCAGCCGATTGCATCAAGCGCATCAGTTTTGGAAGAAAGCGAAAAAGATTTAGGTGTAGCTTTAATAGATATTGGCGGAGGCACTACCGATATAGCAATCTATCATAAAAAAGCAATCAAGCACACGCGAGTAATTGGAGTAGCAGGAAATCAAGTTACAAATGATATTCGTGAATCACTTGGTGTTATGACTGATGAAGCTGAGAGATTGAAGAAGGAATATGGCTATGCAAGTGAAAGTGCTATCATAAAAGATGAAGATATTTTGATCAAAGGTGTTGGCGCAAGAGGGAATGCAAAAATTCCAATTTCGTTACTTACACAAATTATAAGTTTAAGAATGAAAGAACTGTTTACGCTTGTTGATAATGAATTGAGAACAGCAGGATTCAAATCAAAACTTAAAGCAGGTATTGTTCTAACAGGCGGCGGATCATTATTAAGAGGTGTAACAGAATTAGCCGAAGAAGTTTTTGGTTTGCCAACAAGAATTGGTGTACCGCAGGAGTTGGGCGCAGGATTATCAAATGAAATTGAGAGTCCTGAATTTGCAACCGTTGCTGGTTTGATAAGAGGAATACCGGGCGGAAAGTCGAGTGAGTATCAGGTTTTGATTAAGAAGCAAAAAGAAAAATCTGCTAATCAACTTGGCAAGATCATAAAAAAAGTGCAAGATTTTTTTAACGAATTATAAACACATTATAGGAGGACCTATGTCGCGATTTGCAACCATCGATAAAGAAAAACCGATGTCAGCAGTATTAAAAGTTGTTGGTGTTGGTGGCGGCGGCTGTAATGCCATCGAAAGTATGATTGCTCGCGGGTTAAGCGGTGTTGAATACATTGCCGTTAATACCGATTCACAAGTTCTAAGAAGCAGTACTGCTACACATAAAGTTCAGTGCGGTGGTTCAATCACTCGCGGTTTAGGAGCCGGTGCTGATCCAAACATCGGAAGAAAATCTGCGGAAGAAGATCGTGATCAACTTGCTGAAGTTCTTTCGGGAAGTGATATGGTTTTTATAACTGCTGGAATGGGCGGCGGAACCGGAACTGGTGCTGCACCCGTAATTGCATCAATTGCAAAGAGTATAGGTGCTCTGGTTGTTGGTATCGTTACTAAACCTTTCCGATGGGAAGGAAAAACAAGAATGATGAATGCCGAAAAAGGTATAATGGAATTACGCCAGCACGTTGATAGTTTAATCGTAATTCCAAACGAAAGATTGCTTAACATTTTAGATAAAGCCACAAATGCATTTGCAGCTTTTGATAAACCTAATGAAGTTCTTTACGAAGCAACTCGTGGTATTGCAGACATCATTACAATTGAGGGATTAATCAATGTTGATTTTGCAGATGTTCGCGCCGTGATGAACTCTAGCGGCGAAGCATTGATGGGATGCGGAATTGCAAGTGGTGAAAATCGTGCAATTGAAGCAGCTCAAAAAGCTATTTCAAGTCCATTACTTGAGGGAGTAAATATCAAAGGCGCAAAAAGTGTGCTTGTTAATGTTACCGGATCAAGCAGTATGACAATGCAGGAAATTGATGAAGGTAACAATGTTATCTTTGAAGCTGCCGGCGAGGAAGCCAACGTAATTTTTGGTGTTGTTAAAAAAGATGAAATGAATGATTACATTTCTTACACTGTAATTGCAACTGGATTCGATAGTGCAAGAGGAAACAATTATGGCAGTAAAACTATAACTGCTAAAAAAAATACACCAAGTCTTACAGAAAATCTTCGAGGTGCTGGTTTTAATTTATTTGAGCAGGATAATGTTGATTCTAATAATCTTGAAATCCCAACTATTATAAGAATGAAAAGCCCAAAAACACCGATTGAAGATGATGAAGAGAAAAATACTCCAAGCGGATTTACTGTTGAAAATTCTAGATTTTCATGGGCAAAAGAAAGGAACGAGAAAAAGGATGATTCTAATGATGACGATAGCTCATCATTCTTAAGAATGATTATGGACTAAGTCATCAGTTTTATTTTAAGTCATTCTGTCCCGATTCATCGGGATCGGAATCTACGATTTCATAGAATTAAGATGCTGAAACAGTCCAGCATTACGATTTTATGAGATAGGTATTTTAATAACTGTAAGAGAGGATTTATGAGTGATCGTCATTCAGATTCTGAGTGTGAGAATATTCTCTCTACGGATGAGATTGGAAAAGATCTGATTGGTAACTTAGAATACAACTCACAATTAGATAAAATTATTATTTCTAAAGGTAAGCTTATAGTTTACCTTTCCATCATCTATGGGGCGATTAGTGCAGCAGGGTTAATTTATCTTTTACTTTTCTAATCTGTTAGATTTCTATTCGTCAATCAGCCGTGATTCTATCATAACATTTTCATCATAATCCTGTACAACAATAACTCGGTTCGGTCTGCAGCAAACACGGCAGTCTTCCACAAAATCCTGCTTACCTTCAATTGTAAGATCAACCCACACAGAGTTCTCTACGCCGCAATATTGGCAAACCCAGTTTAAAGTATCATCTGTTTGCATTTTGTCCTCACACAAAAAATTTACACCGGTAATAAGGCATTTAAATTGTTTAAAATCAATCCTTTTGCAGTATTGCTTCTGATCTTTAAATATTTTATATAGTGCTCAAGTGTTCACTATTTTTATTGATTTGTAAAAGCGTAGCTATTTCGTTCCTACGGAACTCTCTTGTGTTAACGTGAACTAAAGGTTAACAATGTTTTGTCCCTATGGGACAGAAAAAATGGGTAATGACCAATGTTCCGTTAGGAACAAGATATTGGTAAACATTGAGCAGGATTCGAAAAAAGTCCCATCGGGACGAAATATTTTTTATTTGATAGTATAATTATAAAGTGGAAAACGAAGAACTAACATATCAAATTCCCAAGGAATGGCGAGAAAGTACAAAAGTGCTTTCGCTTTATCCGCCAATACCAAGAAATACCGATGCGGTTGATTTTGATATTTACGATTTTGAAATGCTCTTTAATGACGAGCCTACAAATAATCTTATCCGCACAGGGCAAACGATAGGATGTTTTTACATCGAGTCGCCGGGTATGCGTTCTCTTCTTCGCAAACTTGATGTACACGATTTTGAACTTCTTACTGCGGCAAGCTCAATTATTCGTCCTGGTGTTGCAGAAAGCGGAATGATGCAGGAGTTTATTGCGCGCCATAAAGACCCGGGTAGAAGAAAATATCTCGTTCCCGCTATGAAAGATGTTCTTGGTGATACGTACGGTGTTATGATTTACCAGGAAGATGTTATAAAAGTTGCGCATCACGTTGCGGGATTATCTTTGGAAGAATCAGATATTCTTCGTCGTGCAATGAGCGGTAAAATGCGTTCCCATTCTGCGATGCAAAAAATAGTTGATAAATATTTTTCATCTTGTAAGAATAAAGGACTTACGGATACACAAGCCAAAGAGTTGTGGCGGCAAATAGAATCCTTTGCGGGGTACGCATTTTGTAAAGCTCACAGTGCTTCGTTTGCGCTGCTTTCTTATCAGGTTGCATTTCTTAAATCACACTATCCTGCGGAGTTTATGGCAAGCGTTTTAAGCAACATGGGTGGATTTTATTCCGCTGCTGTTTATGTGTGGGAATGCAAACGATTAGGATTGAAGATGCATCTTCCTTGTATCAATAAAAGTAATGATGAATACACGGGAAAGAAAGATGAAATTCGAATTGGTTTGATGGCGATAAAAAATCTCTCACGTAACTCCATTCAAAAAATATTGGATGAAAGAAAAAAAGATGGCGAGTATCATTCGCTGGCAGATTTTCTCATCCGCACAAAACTTGGGTTTGAAGAAACATCAATTCTTATAAAATGCGGCGCGATGGGATGTTTTAAGAAAACAAGACCTGAGCTTTTGCGCCTGCTGGATATTTACATCCACAAAAGAAAAATTTTTGATGAAAATTATAATGATCTTTTCTTGCACGAAACATTTGCGATGGAGAACCAAATAAAAACAGACATAAACTTTAGTGTCGAAGAAATATGCAAAACAGAATATGAAACTTTTGATTATATGGTTACACGTCACCCGCTTTATTTTTACCGGAGTTTTACCGAGCATTCCTCAATCGTTAAAGCAAGGGATTTGAATAAACATCGCGGCAAAAACGTAAGGTTAGTTGGATGGTATATGACATCAAAAAGAATAAAAACGCGCAAAGGCGATATAATGAAATTTCTTTCGCTTGAAGATACAACCGGAACTTTTGAAGCAGTAATCTTTCCGCGTGAGTATGAGAAATTTGCTGAGCACACAATGTCTATGGGTCCATACATTATTGATGGAAAGGTTGATGAAAAGGATGCCACAAATGTTGTTGTAAGTAAACTTAGTGTGTTGTCTGTTTCATCAGTAAAAGTTGCGGACCAAAAAGACAGCGTTGACAACAAATATTTTGGTGATGTAGAAAAGATAAGCGAAGAGGATTTTATGCTTCTTGAAGGAATTGATAAAGAGAAGTTACGATTGGCTTATGCGAGTTGAAAATGATTTGGTAGCCTCAACCTTCAGGTTGAGGAAAGTGTTTTGAGAGCTAATAATCTAACATTTTTTAAGATTCTTATTGGTATAGCATACTTCGCAAGCTGAAGCTTGCGGCTACCGGAATAAAAAACCCCCTAATCCCATTCACTTAAATTATAAATAGTTGAACCTTTGTATGGATATTGCTTCCAATAGTCTGTAATAACAGCACGTACAGGATTATTAAGGATATACTTCAAATGTATTTCCAAATTTTCTTCGCTTCTAAGAATATGATCATAATAGTCTTTTTGCCATTTAATATCGGCAGTGTTTTTATTTAAATAATATCCTGATTTCTGTTTAAACATTTCTAAACACTTTTTGACATTAGAATTAGAATTGTTTCCACCTAAAACTAAATGTATATGATCTGGCATAAACAAATAAACAAAAGCGAAGCAATCAAAAGTTTTCAATTCAGCTAATAGCATTTGTTCAAAAACTTGGAAGAAAGAATTATTTGTAAAGCATTGTTTTCTATCTTTAATGCATAAAGTAAAAGAGATAGGTCTTTCTCCAATATAAATTTCTTCATCAAGTCTATGTTTTTTCTCTCTAATTATTTTCATAAAGGTAGCCTCAACCTTTAGGTTGAGGAAAGTGTTTTGAAAGTTGATAATCTAATATTTTTCAAGATTCTTATTTAAATAGCATATTTCGAAAGCTGATGCTTGCGCCTACCATGTAAAATTATTATTAAATTTTAGATTTTAAAAGTGTATTTCTATAAATCAGAATGGATACTATTGCTGAGGTAAATGA
This sequence comes from Ignavibacteriaceae bacterium, assembly GCA_044227615.1. Classification (GTDB taxonomy): domain Bacteria; phylum Bacteroidota; class Ignavibacteria; order Ignavibacteriales; family Ignavibacteriaceae; genus IGN3. The sequence goes on along the minus strand of JBGAWM010000013.1, from coordinate 43,016 downwards.
GGCAATAATATCTAAATAATCGAAAGTTCTTTCAGTCCAAAGTTGTTCAATTTCATATGCGATAGTTCCAAGAGTAATAAAAAGAACTGCAATAACGTGTTGCTTAAATGAAATTGAACCTTTAAATAGTGGATAGATGAATGAAAAACCCAAGACATAAAAAAAATTAGGAAGGCTACCTAATAATAATTTATAAAAATGATTATTACCTGAATAATATGGTCTGAAATAAAGTTTGATTAATGTTGCAATCAGAATTGATGCAATAACAATTATTGAAAAATAAATTCTACCATTAGGTTTCAATGCGTTGAGAACTACTTCATATTCACAAACTGGGTGGGGAAGTCCAATTCAGCTTCTTTAACCAATGCAATAACTGCTTGAAGGTCATCAATCTTTGCACCTGTAACTCTAACCTGCTCATCCTGTATTTGTGCACTAACCTTTAGTTTAGATTCTTTAATCAACTTGGTAATAATCTTGGCATTTTCTTTTGAGATTCCGCTTTGAAGATTAATAACTTGCTTAAGTCTTCCGCCGGATGCGGCTTCAGGTTCGTTATACCTTAGAGCTTTAATAGATATGTTTCTGCGGATGAACTTTGTTTCTAAAATATCAACAGAAGATTTACGAGAGTAATCATCCTTTGTGTTGATGGTGATGAGCTTATCTTTTTTATTAAGCTCGACTTGAGTATTAGAATCCTTAAGATCATAACGCTGATGAATTTCTTTTAATGCCTGGTTAACAGCATTATCTGCTTCCTGAAAATCAATTTCAGAAACTATATCGAATGAATGATTTTGTGCCATTTTAAACCAAAATTAGTTGGTCGGGGTGATAGGATTCTGGCAAAGCCATCAATATGTGAGAACCTACAACCTCATCGTTAAATTATTTCAAATAGTCGGGGTGATAGGATTCGAACCTACGGCCTCTTCGTCCCGAACGAAGCGCGCTACCGGGCTGCGCTACACCCCGAAAAGGTGTTTATTTATACTCCAAATATAAAAAATAATTTCTAATGAATACTGATTTAACCTTTACTTTAAAAATTAATACCCTTAAGTTTGGTTCAAATAAAATTAACCTTTAACTCTATCCAGAGAGATGGAAAAGGATGAAAAAATCAATTAAAATAAGAAGAAGGTAAACCTCTGAGGATAATTAATCCGAAGAGGCTTTTTTGTATATGGATGTAAAATCAAAAATAATAGATGCGGAAGGATTTGACCGAATCCTTACAAGAATGGCTCACGAAATTCTTGAAAAAAACAAAGGTTCGCACAATCTTGTTTTAATGGGTATGAGAACCCGAGGGGAGTTTCTAGGGAAACGAATTGCTGAGAAAATTCGCCAGATAGATAACACTGAAATTCCTTTTGGAGTGCTTGATGTTACACTTTATCGGGATGATTTTAGAACAAGATTAAAACAGCCGGAAGTTTCTGTTTCCAACATCACGTTTGATATAAATGAAAAGGATATAATTCTCGTTGATGATGTTTTGTTCACAGGAAGAACAGTTCGTTCAGCATTAAACGCAATTATGGATATGGGAAGACCGAGCTCAATCCAGCTTTGTATTATGATTGATAGAGGGCACCGAGAATTACCAATACGTGCTGACTATGTTGGGAAAAATATTCCCACCTCCCAAAACGAAGAAATAAAAGTTAAAATTAAAGAACACGATGGTGAAGACGCCATCTATATTATAGAATCAGAAAAGAAATAAAGAAACATGTCATTATCAAGCCGGCATTTATTAGGTCTAAAGGATGTCCCCAAAGAAGATATCCAACTAATTTTAGATACTGCAACAACTTTTCGCGAAATACTTGAGAGACCGATTAAAAAAGTTCCTACGCTTCAAGGTAAAACAGTTGTTAATCTTTTTTACGAAAGTTCAACAAGAACAAGAATTTCTTTTGAGCTGGCAGAAAAAAGATTATCTGCTGATTCGATAAACTTTGCGGTTTCTGGCAGTAGTGTTAGCAAAGGTGAAACATTAAAAGATACTGTAAAAAATATCGAAGCTATGAAAGTTGATATGATTGTCGTTCGGCATGCTTGTGCAGGTGTTCCGCTAATGTTAACAAAAATTTCAGATTCAAATGTAATTAATGCCGGAGATGGAATACATGAACACCCAACCCAGGGTTTGCTGGATATGTATTCAATTCGTGAAAAGCTGGGAAAACTAGAAGGATTAAAAGTTTGTATTGTTGGGGATGTTGCTCATAGCCGCGTGGCTCTTTCAAACATTTATGGATTGAAGACGATGGGGGCTAAAGTTTCCGTTTGCGGTCCATCTACTATGATCCCAAAATATCTTGATGAACTTGGTGTTGATGTGATACATAATATAGATGAAGCAATACAGGAAAATGATGTACTGAATGTTTTAAGAATTCAACTCGAAAGAAAAGCACGTGAATATTTTCCATCAATCAGGGAGTACTCAAAATATTTTGGAATTGATAAAGAGCGATTAGAAAAAAATGGTAAAGATATTTTGATACTTCATCCAGGCCCTATAAACAGAGGAGTTGAGATATCTTCAGATGTTGCTGATGGAAACTCCCAAATAATTTTACAACAAGTTACAAATGGTGTTGCTGTAAGAATGGCAGTACTCTATTTACTCGGAACACTTAATTAGAAGGTTTTGAAAATGAAAGTAGTATTAAAAAACGTAAACATTGTACACCCGCATCAAAAACTTAATGAAAAAAATGTTAATGTTTTGATTGAAGAAGGCAAGTTCAAAAAAATTGGAAAACTAACTGATGCTGAAATTAAAGATGCAAAGGTTTTTGAATTAGACGGAAAATTTATAGTTCCCGGATTTTTTGATATGCACGTTCATTTACGAGAACCCGGCAGGGAAGATGAAGAAACCGTTATAACAGGTTGTAACGCAGCAGCGAATGGAGGTTTTACTGGAATAGCCTGTATGCCAAATACTGATCCGGCAATTGATTCTGCTGAAGTTGTAACATTAATAAAAAAGCAATCTGCAAATCATTTGGTTGATGTTTATCCAGTTGGGGCCGCAACAATTGGAAGAAAAGGTGAAGTACTTTCCCCGATGGCTGAACTAAAGGATGCTGGTGTGGTTGGATTTTCTGATGATGGAATTGCAATTAAAACCGCTTCAATTCTAAAACGTTCACTAGAGTATGCTAAGATGTTTGATCTGCCAATCATCGAACATTGTGAGGATGAATCGCTTGCCGGTGGTGCAATGAATGAAAGTGTTAACTCAACACTACTTGGACTTCCTCCGATTCCATCTGTAGCTGAAGATCTGATTGTAATGCGAGATATTTTAATGGCTGAGTATACAGATGCAAAAGTACATATAGCACATATCAGCAGCAAAAAATCTGTTGAGATGGTTCGTGATGCAAAGAAAAAAGGGATAAAAGTTACAGCAGAAGTTGCTCCACACCATTTTACATTAACAGATGATGCGGTTAAAACTTATGATACAAATGTAAAAATGAATCCGCCACTAAGAACGAAATCAGATGTTGATGAAATAATAAGAGGATTAAAAGATGGAACCATTGATTGCATTGCCTCTGATCACGCACCGCATTCTTTAGAAGAAAAAGAAATGGAATTTGAATATGCACCAAATGGAATAATTGGTTTAGAAACTCAGATTGGATTAACATTTACAGAATTGTATCATAAAAAAATCTTATCACTTGAGCAGATAATTGAAAAACTTTCAATCAATCCTAGAAAAATTCTTAATCTACTTGTACCAGAAATAAAAGAGGGTGAGATTGCGAACCTGACAATCTTAGATATTGATGCAGTTTGGACCGTTGATAAGAAAAAATTCCATTCAAAATCTTCAAACACACCTTTTGACAAACGCTTGCTTACTGGAAAATCGATCGGCGTTATAAATAAAGGGTTGATGTTTATGGACGGAAACTTTACTAAAATCTAAATACATCTAGAAGTATGTAATTGTTCACTAATTGTTCAATTAAATATACATATCCGCTTAAAATTCTTCGTTTAATCACTAATAACAGGGTTTTTACATGGCATTCATTTTGGCTAATTAAAGCAGAAATGGAAAACACAGTAAAGGTGATCAAAATGAAAAAGCTATCAATCTCCGCATTCTTAATCCTCGCAGCTCTAATATTGAGTTCTTGTGATGTAAACGATTCATATTATCAGGACTATACACCTCCATCTCCGCCATCTGGAATCCAAGTTTTAAATGGCGATAGTCGAGTTGATATATATTGGAATCAAAACAGAGAATCTGATGTTGCCGGATACAATGTATATTACAACTACACTTATGAAGGAAAGTATACTTTGATTGGATCAACTTCGGGAACTTATTTTGCAGATTTAGAAGCTGTTAATGGAAATAAATATTACTATGCTGTTGCAGCTTACGATTATAACGGTAACGAAAGTGAACTTAGTTATGATGTAATCTACTCTACACCAAGACCTGAAGGATTTAATCAAGCTATTTTTGATTATATAAGATTCCCAAATAATTCAGGTTATACATTTACAACTTATTCTACTGTTCCTTATGATGCTCAGGATGTAGATTTCTTTTTTGAAATGTATCAAGGGACAGGTTATTTAAGAGTTTATGATGATACTGATATTCGGGATATGGGGCAAACAAATGATATTTATGATATTCCTTACGCCCCAAACAGCGGATGGGCTGTTAACAAAGAAGAAATTGCGATAGTTGGGCACACTTATGTAATCTGGACTTGGGATAACCACTTTGCTAAGATCAGAGTAAATAACATTACCGCTGACAGAGTAGTTTTTGATTGGGCATTCCAGTTAGTTGAAGGTGAACCACAATTGAAACCTGTTGTAAAAGGTGGAGAACGTAAGTTGGATAAATTAGAGTTGGCGAGATAATTAAGATTTTATTACTTTTGTCGTGAACTTGTATTTGAAGTTTACAAATATGGGTTCACGACTTATCTTATTAATATGAATAAATATTTTTACATAATTATTTGCTTCTTCTTTTTCTCGGTGTCCTATCCACAGACTTCCGATACTACCAAGAGAACAGAGACCAAAAAACAAACCCAACCTGAAGAATTGATTTTTAAAGAAATTGAATCGGGAATAAAAGGAGCTAAAGTTTCAAAAATTTCTAAATATTTTGGTCAGCAAACTTACTTCAGCTTTTCAACCGGTATAAATGGTTACTATAGCAGCAATCAAGCATTTTATGTTTTAGAGGATTTTTTTAATCTCTATAAGGTTACTTCTTTTAAATTTGATTATGTAAAAGTTGATAAAACTAATTCTCATGCAACAGGCACTTATAATTATGATAATAAAGGGCAGAGAAGTACAGCACAGGTTTATATTTCATTAAAGAAAATCGGCAATAATTGGATTATTACTCAATTTACTATTAACTGATGTTTAAAAAGATAACTGAAAAGTTTAAAGGCGATAGAAAATATTTCTCTATCGTCTTTTTTATTTTAATTATGCTTGTTGTATCGGGCATAGTTACAGATTCAGTTATTAATAGAAACAAAGAAAATTGGAATAGTATTCTGATTGATAAAATTTCTAATCTACAAGAATCAATTAAGAATGATTTTGATAAAAAACAAAAAGATATATCAGATAAATTAAACTTAGTTCGTCAGGATCTAAGAAAATCCCTTACACCCGAAAATGAGTCCTATAAAGAAATAGTAAAGTTAATTAATGATGAAGTTTTTGATGATTACTCAATTGAAATATTTGCTCCGAATGGAAAGTTAATTGCATGGAATCAGATAATTGCTGTTGATCAGGATGAATTATTTCCGTTAAGTTTTCCGTTGAGCGAAACTTATTTTCTTTCCAAAGACCTGCTTGAATATTTATCAATAATAGATACAACCCATCTTGAATCAGATATCTTCTACATTGCCATCTCAACCCCAATTGAAGAAAAATTCAAAATTAATAATCAGTATTCTAAAAATATAAGTTTTCAAAAAGAACTAACCACTAAATACCAAATTGATCTAGCATTAGAATATTCTCCCTATGCAGAAAAATCCAAAGATGGAAGAAAGTTTTCATTTGCACTTCTAAATTCCAAAGCGAACAAAATAGGGATGGTTTCATTTCAAAAACCATTGTTAAGTAGTTCAATAAATCAACTGAAAGAAACAGCAACAAAAGTTCAATCATTACTGGTTATGATTGCTTTCTTATTTGCCGGGTTTGGACTGAATGGTGATTTTAGAAAATTAGATTCATATCTGTTTCGATTTATTTTAATCGTAATCTACTTCACCATTTTACGAGCACTTATTTTTCTTTTTGATTTTCCTACCAGTTTTATAAAAGGTCCTCTTTCTGATCCATCTTACTTCTCATCACCGTTTGGATGGGGAATAGTAAAATCCCCCATTGAATTTTTTACCACCATACTTTTTGTAGTGGTTATTGCAGTTCAATTTTACAGATACACCCAAAAATATATTCAGTCTGCAAAGAGTATTAAGTTCAAATATGCTGGTTACTTTGGTTTAATTATTTTTTCAATAATTATCTTTTTGATTATAAGGGGATTGAGTGCTTCGATCAAAAGCATAATTTTTGATTCGACGATAAGATACTTTAAAGAGCCAAATATTCTACCGGATTTACCTTCTCTTGCAATGAACCTTAATATGCTACTATTGTCATTTGCTTGTGTTCTTGCAATTACGGGCATAATAAATTTGAGTATTAAGTTTGCAGGTCTTGATATTAACAGACTGAAAAAAAGTATGCTGTTTACTGTTCTAATTTCCATGGCTGTAATAATATTTCTTTCATTTTATTTTAGTAAAGATCCGTTAATAAATCCGGTTATGCTGCTAATATTTGTATTACTCTTATTTATACTTTTCTATCAGATCACATTTAAAAATATAAACTCAGCATATAATTATTTATTTATCCTGTTAATTGGATCGATAATCTCCATATCACTATTAAATTATTTTAATACAAAGTTGGAAAGGGAATCACTTAAAACTACAGCATTTGAAATAAACAGAGCCGATTCAAATCTTCTTTCATTTATGCTGGAAGAAACTTTATCAGATATTAGAAATAGAAATGATATTGTAAAAATGTTTGGTGATCGTTATGCCAATTACGATGCTCTTGCTTTTAAAATATGGGGAAATAGTGCAATGCAGCGTGAATCGTTTAATTCAGGAATAAGATTTTACGATAAATCTCAAAATGTTATTGGTGAATATAGTGTGGGATTAAATCCTGATAAGAAAGTATTTAAATACCTCAGTAGTAGTGATGAAATAAATATTGTTGAAATTGAAAATAAAGAAGTTGGTACAGGGAAGTATTATGCAGGCGTAATTAAAATTGAAGAAAGAGGAATAACAAAGGGATACGTTTCTGCTTTCGTTAGTTTTGATATAAAATCAATCGGCGCATTAAATTTTCCGGATTTTGTTGAATCTAATCTATCGATACTAAATAGAGTTATCGATATAAAAAAACTTAAGATTTTTCAATTTTATGATCAACAATTAACTGAGGTTTACGGAGATGTGTATCCATCACGAGATCAAATAAAGCAAATACTTCAAACAGAGGTTGACAGCCTTTACAACGAAGCATGGTTAAAAATAAGGTTTGATACAGAAACATTTGAAACTTACTTACTAAGAAATCAATATAACGGTTCTGATATTACAACAACAGTTTCTTTAGAAGAAAAAGCTTTCTCCTGGAATCTTTTTAATTTCTTTAAGATATTCATTATTCATTCATTGTTTATAGTTGTTGCGTTTATAATTATCCTGCTTAGTCGAGTAGGAAAAATAAATTTAAGTTTTAAATCCAAATTATTGTTTGCGTTTTTAGTCATTTCTATTATTCCTGTTGTTGTTCTTGCATTGTACAATACTAAAATTGTTAGTGAGCGTGCGCAAGAAGGGATATTTAATGAGCTAAGTCAAAGAGCAAATTATATTGAGAAGCACCTTACCAGTCAACTTGAAAAGAACAAAAATCGGGATATTATAACAGTATCTGAAAATGCAGCAAGAGAATTAGGAATTTCATTCGCACTTTACGTATCAACAGACCAGATATATAATTCAAAAAGTATTTATAATAGAATAGGTTTATTTGACACAAAATTAAATCCTCAAGCTTATTATCATTTAAATTATTTGCGTTACAAAGAATATGTTTCCTCTGAAAAGCTTAATAATTACAAATTTGATTCCTATTACCGTATCATCAAAGCTGGAGATAATGAGTATATTTTATCTGTTAATGATGCGTTTAATAAAATAAAAATCATATTCTCAACAACAGAAATCAATGTTGTAATATTTGGCATTTATTCATTTGCCGTAATTATTATAATCATAATAAGCACACTTTTTGCAAATCAAATATCACAACCTATACAAAGACTAACTGAAGCTACAGAAGCTGTTAGTAAAGGTGATTTAAATATTCAAATTGAGCACAGAGAAAGAGGAGAGCTTAAAGATCTTTTAGATGGATTTAATCAAATGACATCCGAGTTGAAGAAGAATCAGATTGAACTTGCGGAAATGGAAAGAGAAGCCGCGTGGAAAGAAATGGCTAAGCAAGTTGCTCACGAAATTAAAAACCCGCTTACTCCTATGAAATTAGCGCTTCAGCAGCTTATTATTTCCTATAAAGATAAGAGTAAAGATTTTGACAAACTCTTTGAAAAAGTTTCTCACACAGTGTTAAATCAAATTGATAATCTTAATCAGATTGCTTCAGAATTTTCACGATTTGCAAAAATGCCGAGCCTCAAAATTGAAACACTCGACATGCTTTTTGTTTTAAATGATACCTTGAATATGTACCTACGCGAAAAAATATCAATCAATATAATTACTGATTTAAATCAAGCTATTATTGAGGCTGATCTTAGTCAGTTAAGAAGAATGTTTATTAATCTTATTAGAAATGCAATGCAGGCAGATGCTACAACCATTAAAATTGATCTTAGTGCAGATGAAAATAAATTTGTATTGCTTTTTTCTGATAATGGAAAAGGGATTAATGATTCAGAAAAAGATAAAGTATTTGATGAACATTTTACAACTAAAAAGCAGGGAATGGGTTTGGGATTAAGTCTTGCAAAAAGATTTATGACAAGTATCAATGGCGAAATTAATTTGAAGTCAAGCTCATCGGAGGGAACGACTTTTGAAATAATATTTCAGCGCAAACAGCAAGCCTAATAAAACTAATAAATGAATAAACTGACTCCGCACCAGGAAATTGCATTAGCCACCCAAGGGCATATGGCTTTAACGGCTAATGCCGGATCCGGTAAGACATTTGTCCTTGCCAGAAAATATCTTGATGCACTAACAAAAGAAAATCTGGAAATATCCAGCGTTGCTGCAATAACTTTTACAGAAAAAGCTGCGAGTGAATTATATAATAAAATTTCAATCCTGATTGATGAAAGAATTAAGGAAAGCAGTCAGGTATCTGAAAAAAAGAAACTTGAAAGAATTCGCAGGCAATTAGTTTCAGCTAACATTTCAACTATACATTCCTTTTGTATCAGTATTTTACGTGAATATTCTGTTGAGGCGGAACTGGACGCACGATTTATTCCCATCGATGAAAATTTATCTGAAGAACTAATAGAACTTTCTGTCGAAGAGATGATACGAGCTTCATTTGAGAATGAATTAGTTAATGAAGACCTAAAATATCTGATAAGAATATTCTCATCTAAAATTAAACTGCAGAATCAAATTGTAAAACTGATTAAAAATCGTAAAAATGTTTTTACTATAAAAGAAAAAATTTATTCTTTGGAAGAAAAAGATATTTCAAACTTTTTCTTTGATGAATTTTCTAAAAACTTCTTAACCATCTGGAATAAGAGTAAAAGTGTATTTATTAAAAATCTAAACGCAATTAACTCAGCCGTTTTAGAAATAGATTCTAAAAACGTAAGGGCGAACGAAATAGATTCCAAACTTAAGTTGTTACTTATTGAAGTCGATTTGATTTTAATATTAAACCAAATAGCTGAATTAAGATCACTAGTTTTTACTAAAGAGTATGGAATCCGAAAACAAGGATATCTTAAGGGAGAAATACCGCAAACACTAACCGGTGAGATAATTTCAGCTATAGAATTGATCAAAAGCTTTAGCAGTTTTTATCTGCCGGAAAATCATAAAGAAATTGAGCTTGAATTAGCAAGATTCGGTAAAAAACTTATAAACTTTTTTGATTATGCACTTAGTATTTATGAAGGCAAAAAGAAAAATGAAGGATTCATTGATTACGAAGATATTCTTCTGCATACGAAGTTATTATTAGAAAATAAAGATGTTCAAAAGTCACTTTCTGAAAAATACAACTTTATTATGGTTGATGAATTTCAGGATACGAATGAAATTCAATATCAGATATTTCTGCCAATCCTAGATTACTTAAAAGGCGGTAAATTATTTATTGTTGGTGATGAGAAACAGAGTATCTACAAATTTCGCGATGCAGAAATTGAAATATTTAATCTGACCAGAAGTGACATTAAGAATTTTGTTGGTGAAAAAAATCTTTTAATTCTTCCCGATAGTTTTAGAATGACTCCGACAATTTGTGCTTTTTGTAATTATGTTTTTAATAATCTTTTTAGTGAACCAGATGAAAATTTGGGTGAGGTTCCTGCAATTGATTTGGTTTGTGCGCGGGTTGATGATAAAATTGGGCACGTTGAATTCTTGGTTTCCAGAGCAGAGGATGAAAATAATACAGATTCAGAGGCAGAATTAGTTGCGAAGAAAATTTTATTTCTTTCTAAAAATAATGGTTACACTTACAAAGACTTTTCTATCCTTGTAAGAAAAAGAAAATATTTTGCTGATCTTGAAAAAGTATTTCTTAAATACAGTATACCATTCACGATAGTCGGCGGAAGAGGTTTTTATCAAAGACAAACAATTTCTGATGTTTTTAATTATCTGTCTTTCCTTGCTGATGAAAATAACAGCACAGCCTTAGTTGGATTATTGCGATCACCTTTCTTTAATGTATCCGACTCAAAACTTTTTGAGATCTCATTAAATAAAGGAAGAAGTTTTTGGAGAAAACTCAATCTTGTTAAAGATGATTATGAGATTATAAGGATTAGTGAATTGCTGAATGAAAATATTTCAATGAGCAGTTCTGTTAGTTTGCCTGATTTGATTTATAAAATAATAACTGAAAGAAATTTTTTATCAGTTCTTTCATCCCGAAAAGACAGCGATCAGGAAATTGCCAATTTAAATAAGCTTATAAGTATTGCCAGGAATTTTAATGCCGTAGGATTTCGGAATCTTTATGACTTTCTTGCGTTCATAAAAGATTCAATCACCAGTTTGGCTGATGAATCTCAAGCCTCGATTGCATCGAATGCAAACGCGGTTCAGATGATGACGATTCATCTATCAAAAGGATTGGAATTTCCTGTTGTGTTTTTATACAAAACGGATGAGGCAGGAATTTCAAACTTTATTAAAACCGGAGAAGTTAAAGTTGATAAAAAGTTTGGACTGTTAACTAAAGTTCCAATTAATCAAAATTATTTTGATGAATATCATATCGCTCCAATTGCATTGATGTATAATTATTTTGAGGAAAAGAAAAATAATGCCGAACTGAAAAGATTATTGTACGTTGCAGTAACACGAGCTAAAGATGAACTTTATATTACTTCCACTATTAAAAAAGATGAAAGTTTTAATAAGGATTCTTTTATTAATCTATTGGCAGCAGGATTAAAAAATAATTTTTCAACTGATGAAATTATCATAAACAATGAACTTGAAATCTTAAAATTTGAAAATGGAAGTTTTGTAAATAAGCGAAAGCAAATTAATCTCAACATTCCAATTACAACTAATATTGAAATAGAAATAAGTGACCGGGAAGAAGATATTCGTGATGCTGATAAAGCAGAAATAATTATTGCTTCATTGCATTCTCAGGGAAAAGGTGAAATTATCTCCGCTTCAAAGGTTTCTATTTACAGCCAGTGTCCGTTAAAATATCTTCTTACTTATGAATATGGTTTTGGGAGATTTAATTCTGATTATTTGAATTTTAAGTTTACAGATAAACAGAAAAATAGAAATTCTTATTTGGATTATGATGCAGAACATGATATTGAAAATGATGATGAAAGGTTTGAATCATTAGAAAATGAAGTTAAAGATTATGATTCAGCTTTATATGGAAGACTTTTTCATAAAGCTATGGAAAAATCTATAAATCCAACTGAGATAGAACAGTTTATTGCCGATGAGTTTGGAGCGGATAAAAAAGATGAAAGAATATCTGAAATACTTATCCAGAGATTGCAAAATGATTTGCTGAATTTTTCTAAATCTAAATTATATTCAATTCTTTCATCCGCAGAAAAGTACAAAAATGAATTTGAGATCTATGTTGCTGACAGAGACTATTATCTGCACGGAATAATCGACAAAATAATATTTAATGAAAAGAAAATATTGATTTATGATTATAAAACTGATGATATTGAAAAGAAAGAAATTAAAAAACACTCCGAATATTATTTAATGCAATTGAAATTTTATTTATATATTGCAAGTAAGTTATTTACTGAGTTTGACAGTTTTGAGGGTAGTTTGGTTTTTGTAAAGCATCCTGACGCTTTTGTTACACTTAACTACGATAGAAATCAATTAAAACATCTTGAAGACGAAATAACAAATATTATCAAATCAATTAGAATGAAAAATTCGGAGAAGAATATTAAACACTGTAAAGTTTGTGCCTTTTCCGGATTAACAAATAAATGCATTATCAACTAAGGGGAGACTGAGAAGTTTAAAAGTATGAAAAAAGAATTAACACAAATAAGAGATATAAAGGAAATTGAAAAACAGCTGAGTCAGGCTTTATCAGGTGTGCTTTGCATTCATCTTGCAAATGAAAAGTTGATGCAATTTGCCTGCAATTTTGTTTATCTTGATAAAAATATCTACACATATATTGACAGCACTGATGAAAATTATGAACACGTTAAATATGGTTCTGCCGGAAGTTTTTCAGTTTCGTCGAGTGATAAACTAACTGACAAATCAAAAGAGTTCACTTACAAGTTATCTTACATTACAATAAACGGTGAGATAAAAGAAGTAGACGATCCGAAACTTGCTGAACAAGTAAAAGAGCTTTACCGTTCTAAGTATTCGCCAGCTGCAAAGTCTGAAGATTACGTAGTAATTGAAAATCTAAAACCAATAATTCTTGATACACACGAAATAAAAGCATTGGTGGAAGAAGGGATTTAATTTCATCCAATAGCTTTTCTTCAAATTAAACCAAGGAGTTTAGCTTGTTAAATTACGTCTGGCTTGCCCTTCTTTTTTTGGGAATAGTTTCTGCAACATATCTTGACATATCCGATTTCTCATCAAACAAGTACAATAATAATAAGCCACTTAACGCAGTAATTTCTTTTGATAAAAGTGATACTGGTGGTGCAGAGAAATCAACCGCTCATTTAAAAATTGAATCCAAATCTTTTTCCTCTTTTTATCAAACAGAATTATCTGAAGATTTAGAAACAGAGGTAATCCTTTCCCCGAAGGATAAAGATGGAAAGAGGCAATTCATTATTAATGTTTCTGAAAATTCACCCGCGATATGGAAAAAAATTGCTCCATTAGCTGGCAAGGATAATGATATTGCAGGAAGAATTGTATTAAAGAAGGAGACTGATGAAAATTCTTATCCTGCTCAGTTATATTTTGAAGAAATAAGTTTTGTGTGGCTTAAAAAAGTAACTAATGATGCAATGAAAGTTGCTTCTACAGCGGTTGAGCTTGCACTTGGCTTAATCGGAATTATGGCTCTTTGGCTTGGAGTTATGAAAGTTGCTGAAGAAGCAGGACTGATTAAAATTATTGCCGGTTCATTAAAGCCAATTACTAAAAGATTATTTCCCGAAGTACCGCACGATCATCCAGCAATTGGTTCTATGGTTATGAATATTTCTGCGAATATGCTTGGGCTTGGAAATGCAGCTACTCCATTTGGACTAAAAGCAATGGAAGAACTTGATAAGCTAAATCCCAACAAAGGAACTGCAACAAACTCAATGGTAACTTTTCTTGCAATTAACACTGCGGGAATGACTTTGATCCCTGCAACAGCAATTGCAGTCCGTGCCGCATCCGGAAGTGCTAACCCTACGGTAATTATTGGAACATCTATCTTCGGTGCATTTTGTGCCGTTACTGTTGGTTTAACAGCAGCCAAATTGTTTGAAAGATTTCCAATTCCAAAAGGACAGTTTCCTGAATGGTTAAAGCAGAACAGAAGATTTTTTTATTTTATCTTTTCTTTTTTGGCACTCGTTGCTTTGGTAACACTTTCAGGTGTGGGCCAATTTTTAGGTTCATTCTTTAGTGGCTCTTTCGCCGATGTTTTCAAATCTGTTATTCAAGCTGTATCGATACTTGCAATCCCGCTTTTGATTTTTGTTTTTATTGGATACGGTGCATTAAAAAAAGTTAAAGTGTATGAGCAGTTTGTGGAAGGCGCAAAAGAAGGATTTAATATTGCAGTTAGAATAATTCCTTATCTTGTTGCGATGTTAGTCGCGATTGGAATTTTTAGAGCTGGCGGAGCGATGGATAACTGGTTAATTCCAATTTTACGAATTATAACCGATCCGATTGGTTTTCCTGCAGAAGCATTACCGATGGCGTTGATGCGTCCTCTTTCCGGCAGCGGCTCACTGGGAATTATGGCAGAAACAATGGCCGTTCACGGTCCTGACTCATATATCGGTATTTTGGTTTCAACATTCTTTGGAAGCACCGAAACAACATTTTATGTTCTGGCAGTTTACTTTGGTGCAGTTAATGTTAAAAACACACGTCACGCATTACCAGCGGGACTGCTTGCAGATGCAGCAGGAATGCTTGGTGCACTTTTTATAGTTAAGCTTTTGTTTGGATGATAGATACGCATCTGCACGCATATCTAAGTACCACAAGCAATAAATATGTGCAGTATAAGTAATAGTTATAAAGTTATAAAATCTTATGAGATTTAATCCATGGTTAGTTTGTTTATTATTATTAAATGATTATTCATTTTCACAGATTTCTTTAAATAGTCATTGTGATAGTTGTGCAGTTATTAAGGGAAAAGTAATTGATTATAAATCAAAAGAATCTGTTATGGGTGCTGACCTCTACTTGCAAAATATGGGAGACACCATTGTTTCAGATATTGAAGGGTATTTTATATTTAATAATTTGCTTCCTGGTAAATACATATTGAATTGTAAGTATGCCTATTTCCCATCATTTATCGATACTGTAATATTGTCATCCAATGAATCGAAAACGATTACTATCGAACTTCTAGATGAGGAGGAATCGAGATCGAAACAAGCGTTAATTGATATTCAAAACAATGATCTAAAAATATACTTGGATGGTTGGCCAATCTTTAAAGCACCACTTTACGAGATAAACAAAATTGCCAATAAGTATGGGTTCCAATATGAGTTTGATGGAAGCTGCGATCCCAACTCATTTCATTGGGACAAATACAATTCCATAATAATGGATTACTTAGATAGAACACACGGAAAAGCATGGCGAGAAAAAATTGAAATAGAAAAAGAAGAATTGTACAGTAAGTATAAAGTTAAGTAACCATTAAACTTTATAACCCGCGCCTCAACGCCGTTAATAAAAGTTATAGTACTATGAAACTTTATAAATTAATTCTCTTTTTGTCTTTATTGCTTTTTCTCAGTTGCAGTAATCCAACTGAGCAACAAGTTTCAAATGTGCAGATAAGTTTTAAGAATAATTCGACCTCTCAGTTAAACAGTCTTGTCGTTTCGGATAATGCGATTGGAAATTTAACAAGCCAATCATCATCAAAATATTTTTCATTCGATAGTTTTACTTTTGATACAGGTATACCCGATGAAGATGCAAGCGCAGAAGTAAATGGAATTATCGCAACCAATCATTACAGAGGTTACTGGTGCGGAACCGAAAAAATAACAGTTGAAGAAGGCAAATACACGATTGAAATTGAGGTTTTAGATACAGTACTTTTTTTAAGTTGTGAGAATTCTCCAAGAATTAATTACCCAAACTAGAATTAATTTCTTTATGAAAATGTTGAATAAGAAAGGGTTATTATCTCGTAAATTTTTGATAATTCTCAATAATCGTTAGAGCGCATTCAATTTAATACTCCTTTTATCGTCTTTACAATCTATTTACTTTTCAATCCTTTTAAAGACTATCCAATATCAATTTATATCATTGCAATTAAACTTGAAATCTGACAAATAAATATATATCTTAAGTAAGAACAATTCTTATCTAATAATTTTTATATATGAAAACAGAAAAACACGGTATTGACCTAAAAGACAGCCATTTAAAAGTAACTCCTCAGAGAGTAGCGGTTCTTGAAGCGTTAACTAATTTAAAGAACCATCCTACCGCTGATAAAATCAAAGAGTATGTGGTAAAGAATCATCCTAACATTGCTGTTGGTACAATCTATAAAACCCTGGAAACATTTGTTGAAAAGGGATTAGTTAGAAAAGTTAAAACTGAAAAAGATGTGATGAGGTATGATGCTATACTTGAGAATCATCATCATCTGTATTGTGAAGATACAGAACGGATTGAAGATTTTTTTGATAATGAACTAAATGATATGCTGGAAAAATATTTTGAGAAAAAGAAAATTCCCAACTTTAAAGTAAAAGATATTAAGCTTCAGATAATTGGAACATTTAAGAATAAAAAAAATTAATTAAATAACTATTAACAATAAAACATCAGGAGAAATAATATGAGTGATGAAAGTAAATGCCCTGTGCCGCACGGAGCTAACCCATTGGCTTCAGGCAGAGGCACAACAAACAGAGAATGGTGGCCAAACCAATTAAATCTTGGTATTCTTCACCAGCACCATCCGTCTTCAAACCCGTTGGGATCTAAATTCAATTATGCAAAAGAATTTGGCAAGCTTGATTATAAAGCTTTGAAGAAAGATCTTTATGAGGTGATGACAAATTCTCAGGATTGGTGGCCGGCAGATTGGGGTCATTATGGCGGCTTGTTTATTCGAATGGCATGGCACAGTGCAGGAACATATCGAACTGCTGATGGTCGCGGCGGCGGCGGAACCGGTAATCAACGATTTGCCCCTGTAAATAGCTGGCCAGATAACGGCAACTTAGACAAAGCACGTCGCTTACTCTGGCCCATCAAACAGAAATATGGAAACAAAATTTCATGGGCTGATCTTTTTATCTTAGCTGGTAACTGTGCATTGGAGTCAATGGGTTTTAAAACTTTTGGTTTTGGCGGCGGACGCGAAGACATCTACCAACCAGAAGAAGATATTTATTGGGGAATGGAAAAAACATGGCTGGGTGATAAACGATACAGTGGTGACCGTGAGCTTGAGAATCCTTTAGCCGCAGTTCAGATGGGTCTTATCTATGTTAACCCTGAAGGTCCGAATGGAAATCCCGACCCTGTTGCTTCAGGTCGTGATGTTCGCGAAACCTTTAAACGAATGGCTATGAATGATGAAGAGACTGTAGCACTTACGGCCGGCGGACATACATTTGGTAAAATGCATGGTGCGGGTGATCCAAAATTAGTTGGTCCGGAACCGGAAGCCGCACCAATTGAAGAGCAAGGCTTAGGATGGATCAACAAATTTGGAACAGGTAAAGGTAAAGATGCCACAACCAGCGGTTTAGAGGGTGCATGGAAACCTAATCCAACAAAATGGGATATGGGATATTTTGATATGCTTTTCGGTTACGAGTGGGAACTAGTTAAAAGTCCTGCTGGTGCCTGGCAGTACCAAGCTAAAGATGTTAAACCTGAACATATGATCCCCGATGCTCACGATCCATCAAAGAAACATCCTCCAACGATGACAACAGCTGATTTATCATTACGATTCGATCCGATCTACGAACCTATTTCACGTAGATTTCACAAAGATCCAAAAGCATTTGCCGATGCATTTGCAAGAGCGTGGTTTAAACTTACTCACCGTGATATGGGACCAAAAGCTCGTTATCTCGGACCGGAAGTGCCAAAAGCAGATCTGATCTGGCAGGATCCAATTCCTGCTGTCAATCATAAGCTTATCAATAAAAACGATATCACAAGTCTTAAAAAGAAAATTCTGGACTCAGGATTATCAATATCTGAATTGGTTTATACAGCGTGGTCTTCTGCATCTACTTTCCGCGGTTCCGACATGCGTGGAGGAGCTAACGGTGCTCGCATTCGTTTAGAGCCGCAAAAGAATTGGGAAGTAAATCAGCCTGAACAACTGGAAAAGGTTTTAAAAGTTCTAAAGAGTATTCAGAAAGAATTCAATGCTCGTAAGGATAGTAAGAAAGTTTCTCTTGCAGATTTAATCTTACTTGCTGGATGTGCTGCAGTTGAAGCAGCGGCTAAAGATGCCGGCTATAAGATTGAAGTGCCATTTACTCCGGGACGTATGGACGCCTCACAAGCTCAGACGGATGTAGAATCATTCGAAGTACTTGAACCTGAAGCTGATGGATTCCGCAACTATCAAAAAACTGCTTACACAGTCTCAGCAGAGGAAATGTTGGTGGATAAAGCACAGCTGCTTACATTAAGTGCACCTGAGATGACCGTGCTTGTTGGCGGATTACGTGTGCTTGGTGCAAACTACGCTCAGTCTAAACACGGAGTTTTTACAAACCAGGTTGGTAAACTAACAAACGATTTCTTTGTAAATCTTTTGGATATGGGAACTAAATGGAAACCAACTTCTGAAAAGGGAGATACATTTGAAGGACGCGACCGTAAGACAAATAAACTAAAGTGGACAGGTACGAGAGTGGATTTGATCTTCGGTTCAAACTCACAGCTTCGTGCGCTTGCAGAAGTCTATGCACAGGATGATGCGAAACAAAAATTCGTTAAAGATTTTGTTGCAGCCTGGAACAAGGTTATGAACCTTGATCGTTTCGATTTGAAGTAAGCAACTCTTGGCTGTCACGGACGATTCCGTGACAGCACCATCAGTCACGGTACGACCGTGACTACCGTGTAATTAAGGGCATCACCACGATGCCCTTTTTTATTTCTAGAATAATTTCTTGAATCTGAAAGGTATCAGGTTTAAGTTGCCTATGTAATTATTGCTTCTAATTTAAAATTCTTTATTGATCGTCTGTAATGGACGATTCAAATAAAGTAATCTATATCATAAAATAATTGGCATTCAAACAAGGTTGCCTTAAAGCAGAAAAAGTATGAAAAACACATTTTATAAATATGATGTTGCGTTTGCGTTTTTGCAAAGAGATGAACCTTTAGCATATCAAATCAATTATTTGATAAAAGATAGGTTCAGTACTTTCCTGTATTCAAAAAAGCAGGAAAATTTAACTGATGCAGATCTTGAAATAAAATTTTCCGATGCTTTTGGTAGGCAATCCCGAGGCGTTGTTGTTTTATATAGAAATAAATGGGGAACCACACCCTGGACAGCGATAGAGGAAAAAACAATTAGAAATAGAGCTTCCGAACAAGGTTTTGATTTTGTACTTTTTATTCAATTGGATGAAACAGATGCTATTCCCAAATTTCTGCCTCAATCCAGGTTATGGAAAGATATTTCAAAGAGTGGTGTAAGAGGTGCTGCAAATGTAATTGAAGAACTTGTTCTGTCATTAGGTGGTGGAATAAAAGAAGACATGCCAATTATTTTGGAGACCGAAGCTAAAATTGAACCGAACTTTGAAGTTGAAAAATCAAAATTTCTTGAAGCAGTCAGCGGACTTGAAATTGCAGAACTTGAATTAAAAAAATTATTTAATGCGCTGGAAAATGAAAAGAAAAGAATTACCGAGACTGATAAAAATATTAACTTGACTATTAAAAAAGATGAGCGAAATTATATTCTCAGCTATGCAAACTTTTCAATCAGGTTTTACCTTCAATCCAAGAGTAGCAATCTGTTAATGGATTCACCGCTTTACTTTGAAATACAAAAGCGTGAAGGTTTATCCGGCGAACTTAATATTTTAGATGTTGAGGAATACCACTTTGAAATGAAAAAAGTAGGTGTTTATGGTTGGATAAAAAATCAGAGAAGTGATTCATTCATTTCATCAAAGCAATTGGCTGAAGAATCGATTAGCAAACTTTTAAATCAGACAGATAATTAAAGAGGTGCAAAATGAAAACCAGATTATTTGTTTTGCTCGGACTTTATTTTTTTATTATTGGTTGCTCACAGTCCACCACGCCTGATAATCCGGATTGGGTTGAAAATTTGATTGTACAGTTCAAAAGCGAGCCAGTCGGCAATCCGCCGCAATCAATTTGGCGATACAATTACAATGGTAAAATCGTATATTATGTACCAGCGCAGTGCTGTGATCAGTTCAGTACACTTTACGATGAAGAAGGGAATATAATCGGTGCCCCTGACGGTGGATTTAGTGGATCAGGAGATGGCAGAATTACAGATTTCTTTACCAATCGTACAGATGAAAAATTAATTTGGCAGGATTCGCGGCAGAGATGAACAAATTTTATTTTCAACGCTCTAATCGTGTATGAAAAGTTTGGAAATGAAATTATTAGGCTGTCACGAATCAGTTTGTGACTGTGCCTTTAAGTTATGTGTTTGGTAAGTGAATAATAAATTCATTTTGCATTAAAACTTTTTTGCAAACTAAAGTCCGCATTACGTAATATATATTTATGAAAATTTTCATCACCCGAGAAATTCCAGAAGCAGGAATACTTTTATTAAAGAAAAAAGGATTTAAAGTCTCCGTTTATAAAAAAGATCAGCCAATCCCACAAAAAGAATTTCTTGAACAAGTAAAAAATTGTGACGGACTTATTTCTTTATTAACTGATAAAATTGATAAAGAAGTAATAGATCAAATGAAGAATTGTAAAGTAATAGCAAACTACGCTGTTGGTTTTAATAACATTGATGTTGAATATGCAAAAAGAAAGCGAATGATTGTTACAAATACTCCGGATGTGCTTACCGATTCAACTGCTGATTTAACAATGGCTCTTGTTTTATCTTGTGCACGAAAATTAACACAATCAGAACAATTTGTAAGAGCTAAAAAATTTGCTGGATGGAAACCTAAATTATTTCTGGGTGTTGAATTAAAAGATAAATATTTTGGAATTCTCGGTGCGGGCAGAATCGGAACTGCAGTTGCAAAAAGAGCTCATGCTTTTGGATGTAAGATACTTTACTTCTCCAATTCAAAAAATTCTTTTCTTGAAAAGGAACATGGAGCAAAAAAATTATCACTTAATTCAGTTCTTAAACGATCGGATATACTTTCTATCCACCTGCCACTTAATAATAAAAGTTTTAAGCTGCTCAATCAAAGTAATCTAACCTTGCTTAAGAAATCTGCAATTGTTATAAACACTGCACGAGGAGAAATTATTGATGAAAAATTTCTTCTTTCAATGTTAAAGCAAAACAAAATAGCGGCTGCCGGATTTGATGTTTATGAAAATGAGCCTTTACTTAAACCAGAATTTCTCAAATTAAGGAACGTTGTTTTACTTCCGCATATTGGCAGTGCGACAAATGAAGCGCGAAATAATATGTCATTACTTGCCGCCAAAAATGTAATTGCTGTTCTTTCAGGGAAAAGAGCGGTAACTCCAATTTAATTTCCACCAAATTGATTGCTAATCAGATTTACCAATCGTAATTTTGAAATAAAAAAAGAGAAAATTAAATGAGATTTGGAATACCAAAAGAAACTCTTTATGAAGAAAGAAGGGTTGCATTAGCCCCGGCAGGCGTTGATGCATTAGTCAGATCCGGTCACACTGTTTATTTTCAAAGTGGTGCGGGTGTTGGAAGCCATTTTAGCGACGAAGAGTATCGCGCAACAGGAGCACAAATTGTTTACAGTGCAGAGGAAGCTTTTGCCAGAGCAGAAGTGGTTGTGAAAGTTGCACCGCTTTCAGAAACTGAGGCAGATCTACTTCAGGAAAATCAAACACTCTTTTCTTTTCTTCATCTTGCCATTGGTAAAAGAAAAATTATTGATCAGCTTTTAAAGAAAAAGATAACAGCAATCGGTTATGAGTTGATAGAGGAAGAAGATAGACTTCCTGTTTTGCATTCTATGAGTGAAATTGCCGGGCAGCTTTCTATACAAGTTGCTGAAAGATATCTTGAAAGCTTTAGTGAAGGCGGCAGAGGGATTCTTTTAGGTGGAATTACTGGCGTTGCACCTGCCGCAGTTGTAATTCTTGGAGCAGGTGTAGTCGGCGTTACAGCCGCACGTGCTGCGCTTGGTCGCGGCGCTCAGGTAATAGTTATCGACAAAGATTTGCATCGATTGCGTTCTATAGACATGAATTTTAGAAAAAAAGTTACTACCGTTATGGCTAATCCTTATACGATCTCTCGCGGAGTAAAATTTGCTGACGTTTTAATTGGTGCTGTTTTAATTAAGGGAGAGAAAGCACCTCATCTTGTTACAGAATCGATGGTAAAGGAAATGAAAAAAGGTTCTGTGATTGTTGATGTTTCCATTGATCAGGGTGGATGCATAGAGACAAGCCATATTACTACTCAATCAGATCCCGTTTACAGAATGCACGACGTAATACATTATTGCGTACCAAATATGCCTGCTATTGTTTCGCGTACTGCAAGTTATGGATTAAATAATGCTTCACTTGGTTATATCCAGAATATTGCTGAAAATGGTTTATCAAATGCACTGCTCGGTGATATCGGATTATCAAAAGGAGTTTGTACTTATAACGGTTATTGCTGCAATGAATCTATTGCGCATACTTTTAATGTAGAATATAGGCGATTACATATTTTCGCAAGCAATTAGTAGTTTATCATATTTTGAAGTTGAATTGAAATTTAGAAATGAGAATTTAAGATGACGTCCACAGAAGAAATACCAGTAAAAAATCCTATCCCCACTAATTTATTAAGAATTTATAATCAAAAATTAGTTAGTTCTGATGAAGCTGTTAAGCATATCAAGTCAGGTGACAGTGTAATTGTACAACCCGGTTGTGCTGCTCCATCAGAATTAATCAGAGCTATGGTTCGCAGAAAAGATGAACTTGAGAATGTAACGTTATATCACATTCTTATTGTTGGTGATCTTCCTTACCTGCAGCCTGGAATGGAAAAGCACTTTAAGCATAAAGCGTTTTTTATCGGTGCGAATGCAAGAAAAGCTGTAAACGAAGGACGTTCAGAATTTATCCCGATATTTTTATCCGAAGTTCCATTGTTATTTAAACTTGGCAGAATAAATACTGATGTTGCTTTGTTAAATGTTTCTCCACCTGATGAGCATGGTTTTTGCAGTTATGGTGTTGATGTTGGTACAATTAAAACACCTGCTGAAAAATCAAAAATTATTATTGCACAGGTAAATAAATATCAGCCAAGAACATTGGGTGACTGCTTTATCCATATAAATAAAATTAATTTTATAGTTGAGTGTGATGAGGAGATTAAGGAGTTACCGCAAGTTGATCCTGATACAACACCAGAAATTCTTGCAGTGTTCGATAAGATAGGAAGAAACGTGGCTGATTTAATTGAAGATGGTTCCACTCTTCAAATGGGTATTGGCGCAATTCCAGATTCTGTTATGAAATATTTATATGATAAAAAAGATTTAGGCGTTCATACGGAAATGTTTTCAGATGGAATGATTGATTTAGTAGAGGCAGGTGTTATCAATGGGGAGAAAAAAACTCTGCATCCCGGAAAAATTATTGCGGGATTTGTTTTAGGCACAAAAAGAGTTTATAATTTTATTGATAACAATCCGATTTTTGAATTTCATCCACAGGAGTATGTTAATGATCCTTTTATAATTGCAAAAAACAATAAAATGGTTGCAATCAACTCTGCGTTGGAAGTCGATTTAACCGGGCAGGTTTGTGCAGATTCAATAGGGACAAGGTTTTACTCCGGTATCGGCGGACAGGTTGATTTTATAAGAGGTGCATCAAAATCTGAAGGCGGTAAACCTATCATTGCTTTACCTGCCACTACAAAAAACGATACAATCTCTCGAATCGTTCCTACACTTAAACCTGGCGCAGGCGTAGTTACTTCCAGGGGCGATGTTGATTATATTGTTACGGAATATGGAGCTGTAAATCTCTGGGGAAAAACTATTCAGGAAAGAGCCAAAGCATTGATTAGTATTGCTCATCCAAATTTTAGAGATGAGTTGACTAAGTACGCACAAGAAACATTTAAAATTTAATACTATGGTTGCAGTAATTGGAGATGTTCATGGCTGTTATAAAACTTTAAAAGCTCTTGTAGAGAAGATAAAAAATAAATTTCCTGATATTAAAATTTATTGTGTTGGTGATCTTGTTGACAGGGGAAATAATAGTTTTGAGGTAGTTGAGTTTGTTATCGCTGAAAATATCAAATTCACACTGGGCAATCATGATTTTATGTTCTATTCAAATATGCGAGAGCCATTCAGTTTGATGGCGAAATCCTGGAATTATAATGGTGCAGAGACAACCATAGCATCATACAAAGACCGGCTTAACAAGATGGATGAGCATCTAGATATTATTATTAATGCTCCTTTATTTTATAATCTTGATGACTGCTTTATCTCACACGCGGGAATCTCTATTTCATTAAAAGATAAACTACCTGAGAATTTTCTTTCAGATGATGCCGCCTTAAAAGAAATATTAAACAATGATCTATTAAATCAGAATAGCATAATCTGGGCTCGCGGTAATTTATTAAACATAGGCAAACTTCAGGTAGTAGGGCATACCCATCGCAAAGAAGTATTATTTGATAAAGATTCTAACGCACTTTATATTGATACAACTGCGTTCGGTAACAACAAACTTACTGCTGCAATTATAGAACAAAATAAATTAATAGAAACTATAGAAGAAAAAACAGTGATTGATGATGTAAATCGGAATTGGACTTATGATTTATAAGAAGGATAATTCTTGGGAATAGAAATTGAAAGAAAATTTTTAGTTAAATCTGATGAATGGAAATCGTTAGGTAACAGAATCTTTTATCAGCAAGGATATTTATTGATTGATAAAAAGCGAACGATTAGAATTAGAACAATTAATGATAAAGGATTTATAACTATTAAAGGACCTGCTAATGGGATTAGCAGAAGTGAATTTGAATATGAAATACCGGTAGAAGAAGCCAGAGTGATTCAGGAAACGCTATGTGAAAAACCTCTCATTAAAAAATATCGCACAAAAATTGAATTAAACAATTTTACCTGGGAAGTGGATGAATTTATAGATGAGAATGAAGGATTGGTCATAGCAGAAGTTGAATTGGAAAATGAAAATCAAAAAATTTATATACCAAACTGGATTGGTGAAGAAGTAACTGGGGATATGAAGTATTATAATTCTATGCTGACCAAGAATCCATTTACTACGTGGTAGAAAATGAATAATCCAACCTAAATATTTTTAGGTCATTAAGATTGATATGACAAAAGTCGAAAATCTAAAAGCAATAGTTATCATATCTGTTCATTTTTCAAATTCAATAAATCAAAAAATTATATTTAAAAGGATATTAGTTTTATGTTTTTAAAGAAAACCAAAAAACTTGAAACACAAATTGATGAGTATCTTGATTTAGTTATCAAAGGCGGACTAATATTCAAACTCGGAATTAAATGCTACTTAGATCATCAAATGGATGCATTTGAAGGACACTTAAAAGACCTACGCAAGATTGAAGAAACCGCTGATGACTTAAGAAGAAATATTGAAATTAAACTATATACCCGTACTCTAATTCCAGAATCGCGAGGTGATGTGTTAGGTTTGATGGAAAGCTGCGATAAAGTACTTAATATTACTGCCGAAACATTGCTTGAATTTTCTGTTGAAATACCAAAATTGCTGCCCGAACTGAAAAATGAGTTCATCGAGATAGCAGAAAGCTCGATTTCGTGTTTAGAAAATACAGTCAGCGCTATAAGAGCGTACTTCAGGAATGTTGATGCTGTTCGCGATTATGTCACTAAAGTTCAATTTTATAAAAAAGAAACAAATAAGACTGCAGAAAGAATTAAGAGAACGATCTTTCGAACAGATAAAGAACTTAGTTTCAAAATTCACATTCGCTATTTTACTTTTCACATCGAAAGAATTGCCGAAGAATCAGAAGATGTTTGTGACAGGCTATCAATCGCCACGATAAAAAGGTTTGAGTAACATTGGATATTTCAGTTTGGTTTTTTATAAGCAGTGGTCTATTTCTTGGATGGTCGCTTGGTGCTAACAATGCGGTTTCACTATTTGGTACTGCTGTTACATCAAAGATGATAAAATTTAAAACGGCTGCAATTATTGGTGGAATATTTGTTGTACTTGGTTCATTTATAAGCGGCGCTGGAACAACATCAACTTTAACTGATCTTGGTGGAATAAATGCCATTGCAGGCAGTTTTACTGTTGCGCTGGCAGTAGCTATTTCTGTTACCTGGATGACGCGAGCAAGCTTACCTGTTTCAACTTCTCAGGCTGTGGTTGGTGCAATTATAGGATGGAATATATTTACTGGTTCTCCCACTGATATAAATTCTTTGACAAAGATTGTATCAAGCTGGATTGTAAGTCCAATTATAGCAGGATTATTCGGGTTCATCATTTTTAAATTTGTGAAAAACACAATTCTTAAATGGAAAATCCATATGCTCGAAATAGATAGCTATACAAGAGCAGGATTGATAATTGTTGGTGCGATGGCATCATACTCGATGGGCGCTAATAATATTGCTAATGTTATGGGTATGTTTGCGCCCGCATCACCTTTTAAAGAAATAGAAATTGTTGAGTTTTATTCTATAAGCAGTATTCAGCAGCTATTTTTATTAGGCGGATTATCAATAGCGATTGGTATTTTTACTTATGGAAATAAAGTAATGAAAACAGTTGGAACTGATCTTTATAAGATTTCACCAATTACAGGCTTTGTAATAGTTCTTGCCGGCGCACTTGTTTTGTGGCTTTTTACTTCACAGTCTCTAGAGACTTTTCTCTTAGAAAATGGATTACCTTCTATTCCACTGGTTCCGCTTTCAGCAACCCAATCTTTTATTGGAGCAGTAATAGGCGTAGGTCTTGCAAAAGATCCGCAATCAATAAACTTTAAAATTTTTGGAAAAATTGGAGTTGGATGGGTAGTAGCTCCAATAACTGCGGGAATATTGGCGTACGTATTATTATTTTTTGTACAAAACGTATTTGAACAAAAAGTAATTAAACAGGTTCCTTATGAAATATCGGAATCCGTATTAGAGCAATTGGAGCAAAGCGGAATAGAAACGGAAAAAATTTCAGATTTAGTTAATAAAAGATTTTTACAAAATAAAATTTTCAGATATGAATTATTAAAAAGATATCCTTACAATTCGGAACAACTGTATTCCATTTTTCATTATGCTTTAATTGACAGTTTTAAAATTGATTCGATGATCGTAATTAAATCATTATCACATGATCAGTTTTCTTCTGATCAAATTCAGCGATTAAAAAAACTTCATGGAAAATCGTTCAGCCATAAAATAGATTTTGATGCTGCTGTTTTCTCTGGTGATATTCGATGGAAATTGAATGGGGATAAACTCAGAGATAAAAATATTAAGGGAAAGAAAATTATTATTGAAGATGTATTTAGAGTTGTTCCCCATAATAAAACTGAATAATTAATGTTGTTAAAAAATATAATTCACTAAAAATCAAGAGATGACCAATAAGAATGATAAATAGATATAGAAAAATTAGATTTATTATAATAATTATATACGCGATTATTTGCTTATCTGGTTGTTCTTCCGATTCTCAAACAATTTCGGAAGTGAAATTATTGGAGCCGATTGCTGAAATTGATTTATCGAATATTTTATCCGAACCCTCTGGTATTGTTTACAACTTTGTTAATAATTCATTTTATATTGTTTCAGACACACTCCCTAAAATATTTGAGATAGATCTAGCTGGAAATTTATTAAGATCAATACAAGTAAATGCAAATGATCTTGAAGGAATAACATTAAGTATAAATCGGGATACTATTTATGTTGTAGAAGAATCCGATAATCTAGTTACATCATTTTTGTTGAATGGAACAAAAATCAAATCATTTAGCGTAAATGTTTCCACTAATTCTACAAATGGACTTGAAGGAATAACAGTTGATGCAAATAATTATATTTATGTATTGAATGAAAAATTACCGAGAATTTTAGTTAAACTTCGAAACGAAATTGAGATTGGTAGGTATGAAATTACCAACGCAAATGATTTATCAGATGTTGCTTATGATTCAATTCTTGATTGTCTGTGGATAATTAGTGATGAATCAGAAAAAATTATCAAATTAACAAAGTCTGGTTCTGTAATTTCAGAGTGGCAAATTCCATTTT
Source organism: Ignavibacteriaceae bacterium (assembly GCA_044227615.1). Lineage (GTDB taxonomy): Bacteria > Bacteroidota > Ignavibacteria > Ignavibacteriales > Ignavibacteriaceae > IGN3. Next base: position 14,428 of record JBGAWM010000013.1, on the reverse strand, counting down.
CAAAAGGGGAGGGTATAACACTAGTAAATGATAAAATTTATGTCGTGCGTGATTCGAATGCTAAAATGTACGTTTTTAATAAACCTAATAGCTAAACGATAAATATTCATTGTGGCGAGAAAAACTTTTTAATCATTAATCTGAAACTTTGATTGGTATCATAATGAAAAAATATTTTTTAAAACTTTTTATAATAATAACCTTCATCCTTTTTGTTGGTGAATTCAGATCTCAAACTAATATTGTACTGAATGAAATATATTCCAGGGGATCTGTATCTGATCCTGATTGGATTGAATTATTTAACTTGTCTTCATCTGATTTAGATATTTCTGGTTACAAAATTTATGATGAGGGTGGATTGATAGGATTAAAACCCAAAAAAATCTTCCCGACTGGTTCAATAATTCCAGCAAATGATTTTTTGGTTATCATTCCAGATGATACTACAGCAAGTGGATTCGGTCTTTCAAGCAATGGTGAAAATGTTTGGATCGAGGATCCAATAGGAATTTTAGTTGATTCAGTTGTTTTTCCGGCACTTCAAGTTTCTGAATCATTTAGTCGATTTCCAGATGGACAATCATGGATAGTTACTCATTCCATTACTCGGGGCACAGCGAATATATATTCGAATCCAACAAGTGTAGTAATTAACGAAATTTATTCACGCGGTACAGCTCTCGACCCTGATTGGATTGAGATATATAATCCTTCCGCAACTGATATTGCTCTTACGGGTTATAAAATTTATGACGCGAATGGACAATTAGGATCAACACCAAAAAAAGAATTCCCATCAGGTTCAATAATTGCAGCCAATGGTTATTTTGTTATAGTGACTTCGGATGGTTCAGCAAGTAGTTTTGGATTATCAAGTCTTGGTGAAGAAGTTTGGTTAGAAAATGAAAGTGGATTAATAATTGATGATGTCACTTTTCCAGCCATGGATTCTACACAGTCTTATTGCAGGTATCCAGACGGAATTTCAGGCTGGCAGTTAACCAATTCTATAACAAGAGGTTTCCCCAATTTAATTACAGATGTTGAGGATGATTTTAATGGAATCTCTGAATTTAAATTAAATCAAAATTATCCGAACCCTTTTAATCCATCAACGACAATAAGTTTTACAATTCCTGCAACCGGTAATGTTTCGCTAAAAATATTCAACATTCTTGGAAAAGAAGTTGCTGTACTAGTTAATGAGACAAAAAGTGCAGGAAATTATTCAATTAATTTTAATGCAAGCGGCTTAAGCAGTGGTGTTTATTTTTATCAATTAACAACGGTTAATTTTACATCAACAAAGAAATTTACTTTAATGAAGTAAAAAAATTGTTTAACATAATATCATTAAAAGTTCATTCCATTTATATGGGATGAACTTTTTTTTATACCCATTCTGGAAAACAGATCTAAATGTGTTTTACGATTTAGAGAATTGTTATCGATTACCTGGTAAAATCAATTACTAAAAATCCTTTGTAAAAGATTTTAATCCATACTTGATTGATACTGTTGAAATGATGATCGCAATCGCCAATAGAGCCAAGCTTGTGCTAAGCAGATTCCATATAGAAATATTAATTCCACGCCCCATCGCATAAAAATAATTTGAAACGGGAATGAATAGTATTACTATAATTATAACAAGATATAAAAGTGTAAATAAAAATGTAATTGAAGCCCCCTGTGATGATGCTAATCTTATTGCATTCTTCTCTTTATAGTTTGCAAAGATTCCTCCCATTCCAAAGTTTAGGCTAATTAAAGTTATTGTGGTAATTGCGGCATTTATCTGAGCAACGATTGAAAGCATAACCGGAAACTGATAGTTTGAAAAAAAGCTTATCAACTGTCCGATAAAGAATATCAAAACAAAGTATATTATCAGCCGCTTTAAAAGCAGATCATTAAAATTTATTGGCGCACTTCTTATCTTCCATAATGCTTCGCCTTCCAGACTAATTAAAGGGAAAACAAATCTTAGTGATAAAGACGCAACAAGAAACACATTGAATAAAGAAACAATTAAATAAACTAAGGTCTTTAAGTATTCATTGTATGCTTTTAAAATAATAATATCTATTCCGGAAATACTTGAAATAAAAATGGTAATCAAAAAAAGCATTACCAAAAGGTGAAGCCATTGACTTGGTTCTCTGAAGAATAATAGGAATTCGCGTTTCACAATTGATTCATCAAATTCATTTAAATAAGAATTTTTGTGAAATCCAAAAATTTGATTTCTCTTCTTCCCATTATTTTTTAACTCTGCATTTATTTTTAATGAAGTTAACCAGGTGTCATAGTACCATTTCTTTGCTGCAAAAAGAGCGATGGCAAAAATAAAAATTGATGTGACCAGATTTGCGTAAATAAACGGAATGGCTCTTTCTATTCTATTTTCAGAAATCCAGTAAAGGGATTCTGCTATCCAATAATTTGGTAAAAATTTTACTAAACCGCTTTCTAAAAAACCAAAGTACTGATTGATATGTGGATAATAATCAAAAACCTTCTCAACCAGTTGTATTGGATTACTAACAAAATAAAATGATATAACACTTGTTATATAAAATAATCCTACAAGAGTGAGAACTTTTTTGATTCCCCATTTACCCGCAAATCGTAATATAATTAGAAGAATAATTACGCCAGCGGAACCGGCTGTAAACATAAATGGCAGTACCAGAAAAAATAATGCAAAAGGATAAAACCAAAAACTCAGATTAAAATAAAATCCATAACCGAGCAGTACTGCGGTAATTATAAGCAGCAGCGTTGTTGAACTATAAAAGAAGTTATCCAGAAATTTTATCAGAAATAATTTAGTAAATGAAATAGGTTTTGTGATTAAGTGGAAGACCTCTTTTGATTTGTAAAGTGTTGAAAATGAAACCACCATGTTGCCGACGTTTATTGCTATAAAAAAAATAAAAAGTACAACAAGTACAAAACGGTGCAATAGAAATGATCCTATTTTTACATTAATAAGCAGATACTCGATAGTATTAGAAGTCATTACAAAGCAGCCGTACGCAAAAATCGAGTATACAACTCCTGACCCTAAGCTTTTTAAGACTGCTGAAAAATTAAAAGGGGAGTTTACTTTTAAGAAAATAAGAATCTTGTAATAAAGTATGTGTAAAACACCATTCATTATTTTGTAAGATGTATAAAAAGTGATTCTAAATTATGATGATCTGATCCTTTAATTGTTTCCAGAACTTCAGTTGTATCAGAAAATATCATAGTGCCGTCTTTAATTATTCCAATTCTCGTACAAATTTCTTCAGCAACATTTAAACTGTGGGTTGACATAAAAACTGCTGCTCCACTATTAGCTTTTTCTTTAAGAATATTTTTAACTATTAACGCACTTTGAGGATCTAAGCCGACCATTGGCTCATCTACAACCAATAATTTCGGATTGTGAAGCAAGGCAGAAGCGATTGTTATTCTTTGCTTCATTCCTTGTGAATATTCTTCAGTTCGTTTATCAACCCAATCACCAATTTCTAATTTGTCAATAATCTCATCGATTATAATTTTTAATTTTCTTTTTTCGATTGAATATAATCCGCCGCTGAAATAGAGAAATTCCCGTCCTGTAAGTTTTTCATAGATAAACGGCTGATCGGGAATGTATCCGATTAAAGATTTAGCTTTTATTGGCTCTTTATAAATATCATATCCATCTATAAGTATGCTGCCGGAAGTTGCGTTGTACAAACCGGAAATCATTTTTATAGTCGTAGTTTTACCTGCTCCGTTTTGTCCAAGAAATCCAAAAAAATCTCCTGATTTAACGTTAAGATTCAGATTATTGACTGCTGTAAATGAACCAAACTTTTTTGTTACGTTTTTTATATCGAGCATTATAAATCAAATAAAATATTAAAATTAGTTTTAAGAAATATAGATACGATAACACTAAATATTAAATCCCTGCCGAGCGAAGCGCAGTTAAGTCTTCATAGGTTATCATCATCAAATCATTTTCTTGAATATCTTTAGCTGCTAAAATTCTATCTTCCTGATAAGAAATAGCTTTATTTATTATTTCTTTCAGAGTTCTTGCGTTGTAAAAATTTTTACGCGTTTCTTTTTTTAACTCTATTATCAACTCAAGCATTTGCTGCCACGCGCCTTCATCAAGCTGATAATTATTTTTCTGACTGATGCTTAAAGCGATTTCGAGAAGTTGCCTAATTGAGTAAGGCTCAAAATTAAAGATGTTGGGAAACTGATTCTCTAAAACTGGAAAATTATTAATCAGAGTATCAATTTCCTCTGCAGTTCCCGATAGGATTGCTACAACATCATCATTTATTAAATAAAGTTTTTTTAAAAAGTATTGCAGCAATGAATCACTAAAATCATTCGTGCATTGCAAAGCTGCAGTCACATCATTAACAAGTATTACATTGCCCAGCAGTTTCTTAAAAAGCTCATCAATCATAAGATAAGCGTCAAGCTTACTTAACCCATAAAATGTTGAGCTATCAATCTCAATCAATTGACCTTTGGTTAAACGATCTGATTCCTTCAAACTCTTTGCATACAATCTTGCTATCGTGGATGTTCCGGAGCCATGTTCTGATATAAAAATTGAATTTAAGTTTCTGTAAATAGAAGTAATTGATCTTTCTTTTTTAAGTTTATCAACTTTTACTGAGGTAAGAATTTTATTAAAGACAATTTTTACATCATCAAGTCCTACAAGATTATTAACTTCTGCTATATATTTATCTAGTTTTAATTCCCTTAAATTATTATTGCTAGCTCTGCTTTCAAGAATTATTAATGCTGCTTGAACATCTTCTTTTGTCAAAGTATTTAATGCGGAAAAATTTTTTTCATTTTCTTTAAGAAGTTGATACCGTTTACTAAGCTCTACTTTAGTTTGATTATAGAGATTTCTTACATATCGAGCATTTCCAAAAGAATCATTAGCGTTGGAACAAATAATTTCTAATTTTCCTAATAGAGATATCTCTGCTTCTTTCTGAACTAAATATTTATCTCTTGCCGCAAATAACTTGTAAATAGATGTAAGTTCGTCAGCAGTATAATTATCAAATGTAAAGTAGTGTGTAAATCTAGATTTTAATACCGGATTTGATTCTAAGAAATTCTGCATTAAAGCAGGGTAGCCCGCAGCGATTACAAAGAATTTACCTTTATAATCTTCCATTCTCTTTAAGATAATATCAATAGCTTCCTGACCGAAATCCTGTCCACTACTATCTTTTTTAAGTGAGTATGCCTCATCTATAAAAAGTATTCCACCTAAAGCCTGATTTACGATTTTATCAGTTTTCTTTGCAGTCTCACCAATATATTCACCCACAAGATCAGCACGATCAACTTCGATAACGTGTCCATTCTCAAGTAATCCAATCGCTTTAAAAAACTTACCGAGCAATCTTGCAATAGATGTTTTCCCCGTACCCGGGTTGCCTAAAAATATACAGTTAGCAGATATACTTTCTTCTGTTTCAATACCTCTCTTTTTTCTTTCATTAATAAAATCAAAATATGTTATAAAATCTTTTAACGACTGTTTTAAATTTTTCAATCCCACATAATTATCAAACTCATCAAATAGGGAGGCAAGAGAAGAATTATCTATAAAAGTCTTTTTAAAGTTTTCAATCGCTTTTGGCTGCTGTGTGATTTGTTTATTTGAGATATCGGTAATACTATTTTCATTACCGGCAAAATCAAAAATCTCAGAATTTCCTATTCCAAAAAAGTGTTTAAGAACAACATTATTTTCCAGAAGAACTTCTATTCTGCCTTCACCTTGTTTCCAAAAACCAGGCATAGGTGTTCCCCAACTTTGAATAAACTCAATAATTTCCCATTCTCTTTTTATTTCAAGATTAAAATTATTTCTACCAACTTCTTCATCGTCAAGGTACCAAATGGTTAAACCTCTTAAAACAGAGTCATTATTAAAACTTGGATTTTTAATTATTATTTCAGCCGCAATATAACTTGTTCTTACTTGATCAAACTGGAGTAGATACGTCCGCTTTTGTGATCGAAGGCTTTCTTCAAGATTAAACATGTTTACGGAGAGAATTTCAAATTTACTTGGATTTAGGAAGTAATTTCCACTTCTCGATCGGAATTGATTTGAATTTTTAACTAAGATTTCTGAAGATTTAACTCCCCTTGTGAGTAATTCTTTAGATTTCAAATCATTCGGCATATTTGATTTCATTTATTAAGTTCCAATAAGAATGACAAAAATCATTTTTATGGAATTATTCAAATACCCTGCCATCAAAATCATCTGATTAAAAACAAAAAAGGCGAGGAAAAAACCTCGCCTTGTAAAAATAACAGAATAAATTTCTATCACATCGTGATAGCTATTCCATTAATACATTCCGTCCATACCACCCATACCTCCAGGAGGCATTGCTGGCATAGAGTGTTCTTTTTCTTTTTTCTCGTAAACAACGGCTTCAGTTGTAAGCAATAAAGATGATACAGAAGCAGCATTTTCAAGAGCAGTTCTTGTTACCTTTGTAGGATCTATAACACCGGCTTTGATGAGATTTTCATATTTCTCAGTAGCAGCATTAAATCCAAAATCATCTTTACCTTCTTTAACTTTCCATAACACAACTGATCCTTCGAGACCGGCATTTTCAACGATTTGTTTTAAAGGTTCTTCAAGAGCTTTTTGAACAATCTTTATTCCGGTTGTTTGGTCAAGATTTTCACCTGTAAGTTTATCAAGTACGTTTGATGCTCTAACTAAAGAAACACCACCACCAGCAACTATACCTTCTTCAACAGCTGCGCGGGTTGCGTGTAAAGCATCTTCAACACGAGCTTTCTTTTCTTTCATTTCAACTTCTGTAGAAGCACCAATTTTAAGAACTGCAACTCCACCAGATAATTTAGCTAATCTTTCCTGCAATTTTTCTTTATCATAATCTGAAGTTGATTTATCAATCTGAGCTTTGATTTCATTTATTCTTTTCTTGATATTATCAGTTTTTCCGGCACCTTCAACGATAGTACTGTTGTCTTTATCAATTACAACTTTCTTAGCTTTACCTAAATATTCTAAAGTTGCGTTCTCTAATTTGTAACCTTGTTCTTCTGAAATTACAGTTCCGTTTGTAAGAACTGCAATATCTTCGAGCATTGCTTTTCTTCTATCACCAAAGCCAGGAGCTTTAACAGCCGCAACTTTTAGTGTGCCGCGAATCTTATTTACAACTAAGGTAGCTAGAGCTTCACCTTCAAGATCTTCAGATATGATCAACATAGATTTACCTTGTTGTGCAACTTTTTCTAATACAGGTAAAAGATCTTTCATAGCTGAGATTTTTTTATCGTGGATAAGAATGAATGGATCCTCTAATACAGCTTCCATTGATTCAGTATCAGTTACAAAATAAGGAGAAATATATCCGCGATCGAATTGCATTCCTTCAACAACTTCAAGCACAGTATCGGCTGATTTACTTTCTTCAACAGTGATAACACCATCTTTACCAACTTTTTCCATCGCATCTGCAATTAAATCACCAATTGTCTTGTCATTATTTGCAGAGATTGAACCAACCTGAGCAATTTCATTTCTACCTTCAACTTCTTTGCTAACTGATTTTAAATGTTCAATAACCTTACCAACTGCTAAATCAATACCGCGTTTTAAATCCATAGGATTTGCACCTGCGGTAACATTTTTTAATCCTTCGCGGTAAATAGCCTGAGCTAAAACTGTAGCTGTTGTTGTTCCATCACCCGCAACATCGCTGGTTTTTGAAGCAACTTCCCGAACCATCTGAGCACCCATATTTTCAATAGGGTCATCAAGTTCGATTTCTTTTGCAACTGAAACACCATCTTTTGTAACTGTTGGTGCACCAAATTTCTTTTCTAAAATTACGTTACGTCCTTTAGGACCTAAAGTAACCTTAACTGCATTTGCTAATTTGTCCACACCAGCTTTAAGTCCGGCACGGGCATCAGTATTATATACAATTAATTTTGCCATATTTTTTTCCTTTATAATTTCTGTTTAATAATTACTTGCCTAATATTCCGAAGATATCACTCTCACGCATAATGAGATATTCTTCACCGTTAATTGTAACTTCAGTACCACTGTATTTTCCATAAAGTACTTTGTCGCCAACCTTAACTTCCATCTTGATTGCTTTACCATCGTCAGCAACTTTGCCGGGACCAGCAGCAACTACAGTTCCTTCAACAGGTTTTTCTTTTACTGTATCAGGCAGAATAATACCACCAGCGGTTTTTTCTTCAGCAGCGGCAGGTTTTACAACAACTCTGTCACCAAGTGGTTTTAATTTGATTTCGCTCATAATAGCTCCTTTTATTTTGTTATTAATTTTTTGATTAGCACTCTTAAAAGACGAGTGCTAATATACACCTGAATTAAAAATTTGTCAAGAAATTGCTCTTTGGATGTGATATAAATTGCTTAATTTTGAACAAAAAATAAATCTTTTTAAGAATTGAAAAACTTTAATTTAAAAACAGAGCTAAAAGCCCTACTCGAGATTATTAAGAGTTTAGATAGAAAAGTTGTGGTAATTTTTCTATCCGTTGCGATACTTCAAACCTTCTCGTTCTATTTTACTTCAAGACGATTTTTCCGTGCAAATCTTTTTGAGCAATTTCAGGATCATTCAGATCCTTATTTACTTGAATATTTGTACTGGTTTATTGGGGATTTCTTTACCTTTTTTATTCTAGGAGTTGTCATAATTAAACTAGGATTAAAAGAGAAGCTGAGAGATTTTGGATTACGATTTGGGGATTTAAAAACCGGTTTGTCTTTTTCACTTCTATTCCTTTTTGTGATGATAATTCTGGTTTGGTTCGTTTCAGCTACTCCGGCGTTTGCAGAAAAGTATCCACACTTATCCAGTGCAAAATCTGATTGGAATACTCTTCTCATTTATGAAGCAGGAATGCTTCTTTATATGTTTGCCTGGGAATTTATGTGGCGTGGATTTATGTTGTTCGGTCTGGAAAAAAAGTTTGGATATTACTCGGTATTAATGCAAATGATCCCGTTTCTTATTCTTCACAATGGAAAACCTTTTCTGGAAACCTTTGGAGCAATATTTGGAGGAATAGCTCTTGGTGTTCTTGCATTAAGAACCCGTTCGATTTATTATTGTATTATTGTTCATATAGGTGTAATGTACTCCATTGATTTTATCTCCACACTTCGTTTTCGTACAGATGATTATGCTATAGGTTTTACATCTGTAATAAATTTATTAAAGCAAATTTTCTGAGGTTTATAATGAAATTATCATTAAATATAGATCACATTGCAACATTGCGAAATGCCCGCAACGAAACACAACCGGATCCTGTAACCGCAGCTCTGATTGCTGAGCAAGCTGGTATTGATGGAATTGTTGTTCATCTTCGGGAGGATAGAAGACATATTAATGAAAGAGATGTTAGACTTCTTCGCGAACTAATAACCACAAAGCTGGATTTAGAAATGGCTGCTGCTGACGAGATAATTAAAATTGCATGCGATATTGGTCCGGAGCTTGCGACAATCGTTCCGGAAAAGAGACAAGAGCTTACTACTGAAGGCGGTATTAATGTTATAGACAATATTACATTGATGAAAAGTACAATTGAAGAACTGCATAAGCATGATATTGAAGTTTCACTATTTATCGAACCCGATATCAGGCAAATAGATGCTGCTGCAGAAATTAAAAGTGATTACATAGAAATTCATACCGGAGTTTTTGCCAATGCACTTTCTGAGGAAGAACAGTTTGATGAATTAGATAAGATCAGAATTGCAGTAAAGCATGCCAAAAAATTAGGACTAGGAGTAAACGCCGGTCATGGATTAAATTATCAAAACATAAAAGTTTTTAGAGAGTTAACCGATATTGATGAAGTTAGTATCGGGCATTCAATTATTGCTCGTGCAGTTTTTGTTGGATTAAAACAAGCAGTTGCTGAAATGTTTGAATTGATAAGAAAAGGTTAATGACTTTCATCATCACAAGAACAAGAAAGTTTTTCACTTCTTGATTTTTCAAATGATTCTTTGCCTTCTCTAAAAGCAAACACAGCTATGCCAATAGATCCTGCAATATCAAGGTAACTGATTTTAACAATTTCATAACTTAAACTTGATACCAATAATATGAAGGAAAGATAAAAACAAGTTTTAGTACAATTTGCATCTGCAACTATTGCATCAGAATTTAATTTTTTACCGACTTTTAATTTAGATCTCATCAAGAAATACATAGTTAATATTGAAACGGCAGAAATTATTATTCCAGCAAAAGTAGTTTCGGGTTTATTCCCTAGGACTAGATTCATTGCCGCACCTAAAACTAATCCTGCAGTTAATATATAAAAACTAAATCCTGTAATTCGGAGAGCAGTTCTTTCAAATCCATCTCTTTGCTCAACAGTTCCATTCTTCATTCGAATGATCATATGGAAAATTCCTAAGCCTGAAATAACCTCAACAAAACTGTCGGCACCAAAGCCAAACAATGCTAAAGTTTCATCTTTTAATCCAAAGAATATTGAAACTAACCCTTCCACAATATTGTAAATAATTGTGATGAGACTGAGAAGCAGAGCGATTTTGATTAGGTTAAAATATCCATCAGCTTTTTCTTCTGCCAAATTATTATTCATAAATGTGTAATTTTTCTTTTACTAATTGATGCTAAAAAAATATCATCTCGGATGCAGCTAATTTATTTTTTCGGCATTGAAAAAACTCTTGCATTCGCAAAATACTTGTTTTATTTTTACAGCGTCGCTAGCAGAAGGTTAACCCCCAGACCTTTTGTTAGGACAAGCCCGGTAGCTTCGGTTACCGGGTTCTTTATTTTAAAAGCGATTCTGATTAAAGAACATTTAACCAAACAATACCTATAATCAAAGTGAGAATTGTAATTGGAATGCCTGCCTTTAGGTATTCCATAAATTCAAGTTTAACACCCTGTCTTTTTGCAGATTCCGCAACAATTAAATTTGCAACCGATCCAAGCAGAGTTAGATTTCCGGCAAAAGTTGATGACATCGCAAGTGCTAACCAAAGATTTTCTGCATTACTAAATTTTAAAAGTGCTGGACTAATTAACAGCACCGCAGGAACATTGGAAACAAGATTACTCAACACCGCAGAGACTATTGAAAGATCAAAAACAATATTTCCGCTTATTAGACTTTGGCTTATCTGAAAATATTTTGAAATAAAGAATTCGTTTAAAGTATGTGTAATTATAAATAGACCAGAAAAGAAAACTAATAAAGACCAATCCAATTCAATAAAAACTCTTTCAGGTTTTATTCTTCTTGTAATCAATAATAGCGAAGCTCCGCCAAGTGCTGACAATGCGATTGGAAACCCAAGATTGAAAGCTATTAACATTAGAGCTAAAACAATCGAACTCTTAATAAGCAGCGGACGGAATACTTTATAATCTTCTTCAATTTCTGTAGAAAGTTTTTCGTTTCGGAATTCAGATTTATAAATCAGAACGATTACTACCCAAATTATTGTAAGACCAATTAGTGCTATAGGTGTAAGTTTGATTGCAAATTGTGTAAAAGATATTTTAGAAAATATTCCGATTATCATGTTCTGTGGATTTCCAACAATTGTTGCAACGGATCCAACATTTGCTGAGGTTGCAAGTGCTACAAGATAAGGAATAGGATTTCTTTTTAATGATAAGACTACACTGAGAATCAGAGGAGTAAACATTATTACAATCGTATCGTTCAGAAATAATGCTGATAGCAATCCTGAAGAAAAAATAATAAGTGCTAAAAGTTGTTTTGGAGTTTTTGCAAATGAAATAATTTTTGATGTAATGATTTTAAAAAATCCTGAGAGTCGTAAGTTGATATTCAAAACCATCATGGAAAAAAGTAAAATTATAGTTTGAATATCAATCGCTTTGAAAGCATCCTCAACAGTTAAAGCCCCTATTATCATTAATGCTGTTGCACCAACTAAAGCAATTGTTGAACGATTCATTCTAAAAGTTGGATAACTGCCTAAGGCAATTCCAACTAAAGATAAAATTATAATTCCAAGTATTAGTATTTCGTAGTAGCTCATAAAATATTTTATCCAAAAATCTATTGAAAATATAGTTAATTAAATTAAAAATACGAGCAAGCTTATCGTAGATTTAGAATGATGTTTTAAATCACTTAACATTTACTTAATTACTTTTTCTCCTGCTTATGTAATATTTTTCAAGTATTCAATTTTATAAATAGAAATTTAAACTTTGGAGTTATGATGCATTTTAATCTTATTAAAAAATCAGAGTTTGATAAAGTAAGATCATATGGCGGTAATTGGGCAACTAAAATGGAGCTGTTTGCAGATATGTGCAGATACAACACTCTTGTTGCTGTTAAGAAAGCGGGTTCAGGTCATCTCGGATCAAGTTTAAGTGCGATAGACATTACAACTTATCTTTACCTAAACGAAATGAATGTGTTTGAGGTTGGATTTGATTCACCTGATCGTGATATTTATTTTTCCTCAAAGGGTCATGATGTTCCAGGGTTGTATTCGTTGTTTTATGCACTTGGAATTATTCCTGAAGAAAAATTATTAATGTTAAGAAGATTGCACGGACTCGATGGTCATCCGGAAGTAAGGCAAAATGGAATTGAAACCAGTACTGGCTCATTGGGAATGGGAATTTCAAAGGGGAAGGGATTTGCCTGGGCGAAATCTTACCAGCATAATGAGGGTCACGTTTATGTTCTCACCGGTGATGGAGAATTTCAGGAAGGACAAATCTACGAATCACTCCAAGCAACCGCACATCAAAAAGTAAGTAATATCACTGCAATTATGGATCACAATAAATATCAAACGGATATGCTTGTTGCTGATGTGAATAACATTGAAGATGTAGTTACAAAAGTTTCTGCTTTCGGATGGCATGTTGTAAGAATAGACGGACACGACTTCAATGTTTTGAAAAAAACTTTTGAGGAACTGAAAAAAGTTACGGATAAACCAAAGATGATTATTGCTGATACGATTAAGGGCAAGGGAGTTTCTTTTATGGAAAAACCTCTCACTGAAACTTTTCAAGGGAAAACACTTTATAAATGGCACTCCGGCGCACCTGATGATGTAAGTTATGAAAAAGGTTTAGCCGAATTGACATTAACAATTAATAAACTCTCTCATAAACTTGGCATTGATAAAATTCAGATTCCTGAAAATAAATCTGAAGGAAAATCTATTACCAAGCTCGACAAAGAATTTGTAACAGAGGCTTATGGTGAGGCATTAGTTGAAATTGCAAAGACGAATAAAAAATTAGTTTTGCTTGATGGCGATCTTTCTGCTGATTGCAAACTCCGTAATTTTGAGAAAACTTATCCTGATAGATTTATTGAAAATGGAATTGCTGAGCAGGATATGGTTTCAATGGCTGGCGGATTAGCACGAATGGGATTAATTCCTGTTGTAAATACTTTTGCAAGTTTTCTTGCAGCAAGAGCTAACGAACAGATTTATAATAATGCCGGAGAAAAAACTAAAGTAATTTACACTTGTCATTTTTCAGGAATGATTCCCGCCGGACCTGGGAAATCGCATCAAAGTGTTCGGGATATTTCTTTGTTTGGCGCACTACCAAATCTTACTATCATACAACCTTGCAATGGTGATGAAACAAAATGGGCGACAGAATATTGTGTTAATAAAGCTAAAGATAACTGCATGCTAAGATTAGTTATTGGTCCATCACCAGAAAGAATTGAACTTCCTGAAGATTACAAATTTAAAATTGGTATTGGAGCAGAACTAACAAAAGGAAATGATGCAATACTTTTTGGTTACGGTCCTGTAATGCTGCATGAAGCATTAGTCGCTGCTGATTATTTAAAGAAAATAGGATTTAGATTAAAAGTTGTAAATATGCCCTGGTTGAATAAGATTGATAATGATTGGTTAAAAGAATTAGTTCAAGATCAAAAAAGAATTTTTGTTTTAGAAGATCATTCAGCAATTGGTGGACTTGGAGATAGGATTCTCAATGCTTTAGTTGAAACAAATTTAATTGCTGGAAAAGAATTTACAAACTTTGGATTGAAAGAATATCCGGAATGCGGAACGCCACTTGAAGTTTTAGAGTTTCATCAACTTGATGGAAAATCTTTAGCGCAAAGAATTTCAGGTGTAAAGGATATTGAAACAGCGGAAGCGGTTAAGTTAAAATACACTGCTGATGCACCGCAGTAATTTAGAGATGTCATTGCGATCCCGACCCGTTGCATAGGCGTCAGCTTAGTGATATTTGTCTTTCAATAGCCCCGTCATTTATGGCGGGGGAAGAATAAATAGAATAAAATCCTGGACTTTAGTCCAAAA
>JBGAWM010000139.1:0-4375 GCA_044227615.1 Ignavibacteriaceae bacterium | reverse complement strand
AAATCATTTCGAATCAAATCAACAATCATTACATTTTCAGCACGATTCTTTTCACTTCTTTCCAACTCATATTTAATTAACTCATCATTTGAATGATCAATTCCTCTTCGTGCAGTACCTTTCATAGGTTTAGATCTGATTTTTCTTCCTTTAACTTCAAAGAACAATTCCGGAGAAAGTGAAATTATAATTTTGTCATCATTATTAATTACTGCAATGTATTGCGCTGACTGATTGAAAACGAGATTATTGAATAACGATGAGTATGAGCCTTCAAAATCAAATTTACCTTTTACTGTAAAATTAACCTGGTATGTGTCTCCTTCTTCAATGTAAGATTTAATTTTGCTGATTGACTTTATGAATTCATTTTTTGAAGTGTTTAGTTTGAAGTTTTTAATCTTAAACTTTTCAAATGAATCAAACAATATTTTATTTGATTTAATTGTTTGAACATCTTTTTTATCATAAAAATAGAATTGAATTAGATTTTCATTCTTTGGCAAAAACTTGTTCAGTGTTTTTTCAAATAAATATCCAACTTCATAATTCATCAACGAGTAACCAACAAAACCATCAGCAAAAAGATCATCAATCCGATTTAATTTTTCATCCAGATTTCTTAAAGATTTTATCGTAACAATTTCTTTTGGTTTTAAAAAAAGATAAGAATCACTCTTACCATAGATTGGCGGAGTGTAGAAGAAAGCAGAGTGCGGAGTGGATAAAACTTTATTTATGATTTCTTGTATTTGCATATTTGTAGGGAACGGACTCCTGTCCGTTCCTTGCGACGATTTATTTATTGTAACCAATTAAATAATTATTATTTACTTTTATTGCATCCTCAGCTGTTTAATGGATTATCTAAATTAAAAATCATTTGTTATTTTTCAACAACGTTAATTTAATAATACTCGAGTACATTTATGAGCAAACCTCGTCTTTCCTTCTGGCAAATCTGGAATATGAGTTTCGGATTTCTTGGTATTCAATTCGGATTCGCACTTCAGAATTCAAATGTAAGCAGAATTTTCGAAACACTTGGCGCAAAGATTGAAGATATACCAATTCTTTGGATAGCAGCGCCTGTTACAGGTTTAATTATTCAGCCAATAATCGGACATTGGAGTGATAAAACCTGGAATAAACTTGGGAGACGAAGACCATTTTTTCTTGTGGGAGCAATTCTCGCATCAACCGCAATTATTTTTATGCCAAACTCCCCCGCCCTTTGGGTTGCTGCAGGAATGCTTTGGATTATGGATGCATCAATTAATATTTCGATGGAACCTTTCCGAGCTTTTGTTGGTGATATGCTTCCATCTGAACAGCGCACAGTTGGATTTTCAATGCAAAGTTTTTTCATAGGAATTGGAGCAATTGTTGCATCTGCTTTACCTTATATGATGACAAACTGGTTTGGGATTTCTAATACTGCTGATGCGGGTGAGATTCCTGATTCAGTTAAATTTTCTTTCTACATTGGTGGAGCAGTTTTTTTACTTGCCGTTCTTTATACAGTTTTTTCTACAAAGGAATATTCGCCTGAAGAATTAAAAAAGTTTTCTGATGATGAAAAGAAATTATCTCAATCAAAAACTTCAGTCTCAAATTTAATTTCGGCATCTGCTTTTTATAAAAATGGATCGATTTGGATTTTTGTTGGATTACTTGGTTCTTCAATTCTTCACTTTGTTCTGCACGAAAATGATTTTGGACTTTACGTTTTATTTGTAGGCTCAATAATTTTTGGATTATTACAATTAGCTGCCGAATTTTTTACAAATCATAATAAAACTACTGGCGGATTAGTTTCTATCTTAAATGATCTTTACAAAATGCCAAAGACGATGAAGCAGCTTGCAGTGGTTCAATTTTTTTCCTGGTTTGCTTTATTTGCAATGTGGATTTACACAACTCCCGCAGTAACACATCATATTTATGGTGCAACTGATCCTTCATCCGAACTTTACAATAAAGGTGCAGATTGGGTTGGAGTTCTAATGGCTGTATACAATGGCTTTGCTGCCATTATGGCTTTTTTCATTATGTGGATTGCAAAACTTACAAACCGAAAAACTGTTCATATGATTTCATTAATAATCGGTGGGATTTCATTCGCATCTTTCTATTTTATAAAAGATCCAAACTTACTTTTAGTTTCTGAACTTGGAATTGGTTTGGCGTGGGCTTCAATACTCGCAATGCCTTATGCAATTCTTGCAGGCTCACTTCCACCAGAAAAGATGGGAGTGTATATGGGAATATTTAATTTCTTTATTGTAATACCACAGATAACAGCAGCAGCTATACTTGGTTTCTTTGTAAAAAACATTGTTGGTGGAGAAGCAATTTATGCCCTACTTCTTGGTGGAACATCGATGATAATTGCTGGATTGTTTACTCTAATTGTAGATGATGTGGACTAAAATAAATGTTTTGTAGGGAACGGACTCCCGTCAGTTCCGAATAATTTCTTTTTTACCGAAATCTTTTAATTAAATGATATCCTTTTTTACTTCATTCCCTAATCGGATCGATCGGGAGATCGATCCCTACAGTTTTAGCAATATTATGGCCGCCACACCAAATGCTAGTGCAATTTTTCCATAAAGATTTATTTGTTCTTTCCAAATCAAATATGCTGCTACTGCTGTAATAACAATAACTCCAATATTCATAACGGGAAAGACAACAATTGCAGGCAATTCATTCAAGGCTGCTAACAGGAAATTAATCGCAAGTACATTAGGAACTCCAAGTATTAAGCCTAAATTAAAAGTTCCTTTATCAAAATTAATTTTTTTAATTATCAGATAAAGAGAAGTGTAAATGAAAGCAGAAAAGAAAATTGTAAAAACAAATACTCCCTTTTCAGAAATAGGAAAATTCTGTTCAAACATTTTCATAGATAAATCAACAAAGCCAATTCCAACTAAAAGTGAAAGTAAATAAATATACTTCCCTTTTCTTCCCTCAACGGTTCCGTGATTCTTAAGCGAGAGATAGAACAAATATAGAGTTATGAGAGCAAGACCAAATCCTAAAAGCATTTTAATGTTTGGTGATTCACCATAAAATATTATTGCGGCTAAAACAGGAATTAAAACAGATAATCGGGCACTAACAGTTGCTAAAGCAGTTCCGGCTAAACTTATGGCTTTTGAGTATAAAACAAAAGTTCCGGCAAATAGAATTCCAAGTAATGATCCGAACACCACTACTTCAATCGAAAAATTGTATCCATATTTAAATATTATAAATGCTAATGAGAATAAAGATGCTGTGGCATAATTTCCATTAATTAATAAAACCGTATTATTATTTTTTACGTGCCCGTGCTTAAGAATTAATGCCAGGCTGCTTGAACATATCATAGCCAGAATTAAAAAAAGCATTTAATATTTTTTCCGATTGGTTTATTGAAATTAAAGTATAATAAAATTTAAAGTCTGAGAGTAACATATCTTAATGTCATTCCCATGCAAACGGGAATCCAAAACCTTTAGCAAATTATGGATTCCCACTTTCGTGGGAATGACAGTTCCGTATTTTTCCTTTTTAGACAGTCTCTTGCAAAAATTATTGATTAGAAAAAGTAATGTAATTAATGCCCGCCTTTTGGTGCAGCTGCACTTTCCAAAGCAGTTGATCTTGGTTCCTTTACAAAGAACCAGAAGAAAACTGAGAAACAAATAAATACTCCGCAAAGAATATAGAGTAATTGAAAGTTCTGAGTTTCGGAGATAATATTTGCAACACCCTGACTCATCATTTGAGGCAAAACAACTGCGAGATTAAATATCCCCATAAATAATCCCATCTTTGCCTGGTTGACTCTCTCAGTGACAATAGAAAAGACGATTGAAATTACTGCGGACCAGCCAATACCTGTGAGGAACATTCCGATATAAAAGTTTGCTTCATAAATCCCAAAGAATGCAATATAGAAATATCCAACAGCACTAAAGGCTAATGCGATTGTGTATGTCCTAACTCTTCCAATTTTCTTTGCCACGATTGAGAGCACTGCAGGGAAAACAGCACCAACAGCATTAAGTATTAAAAATCCCAGTGAAACAATATTACCTGTTGTGGTATCTTTTGTTTGCATAACACCAGTTAAAAACTCAGCAAATTTATTTGCAAATACATTTGTAAGATCAAGATTAGGAATGATCTGTTTATCGATAAAAAATCCAGACATCACAAACATACTCTGGAATGCAATCCAAGTGAATGTATGTGCAAGCATAATTTTTTGAAATTCGTTTTTATCTGATTCTTCTTTCTTTCCGTTAATGATTATCCAGGCACCAATTATCATTGTATATGCTAAGCTCAATATCAATAACGGATTATGGATAACTCT
>JBGAWM010000138.1:0-4569 GCA_044227615.1 Ignavibacteriaceae bacterium | reverse complement strand
GTCCCGATGTTTTTACACAATTACACATCGACAACGCTAAGTAAAAGAAATGCTTTGAATATGGTCTAAAAAGGCTTATTTTGGGGCGGTTTTAATCGAACTATTATAGAATTGAAATTAACATTATCAATGTTCCAAACTGTTTTAATAATTGGGTTTTAATCGAACTATTATAGAATTGAAATTCTAATACGTTATTTACATAAAGATTTATCACCCCGTTTTAATCGAACTATTATAGAATTGAAATCATCAATGGTCTTGATAGTATCAGGCTGTTTGTCAGGTTTTAATCGAACTATTATAGAATTGAAATAGAGTAGAGCTTATACCTGTTAAGGTTGATGATTTGCGTTTTAATCGAACTATTATAGAATTGAAATGTCGAAGTGATAAGCATTGAAGCCGTTTCTGTTTTTTGTTTTAATCGAACTATTATAGAATTGAAATTTGGTAAAAGTTCCAAGAGTAGAGCTTATACCTGTGTTTTAATCGAACTATTATAGAATTGAAATATCTTAAATTCAAGCTGATCGAGCTTTTCGAATAATGGTTTTAATCGAACTATTATAGAATTGAAATTTAACTCTTACAAGAGTATAATATAGGATATTTAACGTTTTAATCGAACTATTATAGAATTGAAATGTGTTTAGCTGATAAGTCACGTGCTTGTCTTTTAGTTTTAATCGAACTATTATAGAATTGAAATTTTGTTAAAGTGTTAGTCAAACGACCGGACATATCTTGTTTTAATCGAACTATTATAGAATTGAAATACAGTCAACTCAACCGGTGTACCTCCCCCGCTAGGCGTTTTAATCGAACTATTATAGAATTGAAATCCGGGATTGTCAGAACTCATCACTAAACCGAGCCCCCGTTTTAATCGAACTATTATAGAATTGAAATAACGTCAAAATTGAAAAAGGGGTTCTCGCTGACTGGGTTTTAATCGAACTATTATAGAATTGAAATGTGAATATGCTTGTATAGATTATAGTAGCTAACATCGTTTTAATCGAACTATTATAGAATTGAAATGTTCTTTAATCCGGGTGGATGGGGGGTTGTTCCTGTTTTAATCGAACTATTATAGAATTGAAATACAAATAAGCATAACTATCAACTAACCCGCAAAGCGTGTTTTAATCGAACTATTATAGAATTGAAATTCGTTATCGAGAATCGAAACCGTCCCGGCGCCGATAGTTTTAATCGAACTATTATAGAATTGAAATCGATATGAAGTTTACGGCAATAATTTTTCTTCCGGTGTTTTAATCGAACTATTATAGAATTGAAATTTGAAAGGAAGTTTAATAGTATCTGTGCAAGCAAGGTTTTAATCGAACTATTATAGAATTGAAATAATATTGTTTATGTGGGGTGGGGAGTTGGAAAATATGTTTTAATCGAACTATTATAGAATTGAAATGGTAGCAATGGACTTAGGTGACGAAGGGAAACTTGGTTTTAATCGAACTATTATAGAATTGAAATGTTGAGAAAGAGGCTGTAATTGCAGCTATTATGGAGTTTTAATCGAACTATTATAGAATTGAAATTTAAGAAGGAGCTGGTAACTTGAGCGATGTTATTGTAGGTTTTAATCGAACTATTATAGAATTGAAATTGTAAAACATTTGATCGACATCCAAAAGGAAGATCGGTTTTAATCGAACTATTATAGAATTGAAATATTTATGTTGGTAATGCTTCTCAAATTTCTGCTTACGTTTTAATCGAACTATTATAGAATTGAAATGTCGAAAAAGAAGCTGTATTGGCTGCTGTAAAAGAGTTTTAATCGAACTATTATAGAATTGAAATTAACTATCTCCTTCATAACTTCAATTTCATCAGCGTTTTAATCGAACTATTATAGAATTGAAATGATGATTTTTCAGATATAAAACCAAGAGGACTTGAGTTTTAATCGAACTATTATAGAATTGAAATCCACGATTAATAAAGTCATATTTCTGTGTTGGGTCAGTTTTAATCGAACTATTATAGAATTGAAATGAAGATACTTATTACGAATGCGAATTTTGTAAAGAGTTTTAATCGAACTATTATAGAATTGAAATGGTACAAAAGGCAGCATCATTAATATCACTTGCAATGTTTTAATCGAACTATTATAGAATTGAAATGCTTTTGGATTAACGAGCTTTACTCTACAATCTCGTTTTAATCGAACTATTATAGAATTGAAATCCGCCAAGAGGCAGGGGCTGGAAACAGGTTGGCTAGTTTTAATCGAACTATTATAGAATTGAAATATATCACCCCTCTCCTGTACCTATGTTCGGCGTGTCGGTTTTAATCGAACTATTATAGAATTGAAATGAGATAAAGGAAACATCTGCGATAAAGGTTGTTTCAGTTTTAATCGAACTATTATAGAATTGAAATAAATAACTAACCCCTTGATCATTAAAGGTTACATTGTTTTAATCGAACTATTATAGAATTGAAATGAGATTTTCTTAGTAGTTAAACGTATCGATACACTCGTTTTAATCGAACTATTATAGAATTGAAATAATAAAGTTGGTAGAGGAATGAATGACATCTTCGAGTTTTAATCGAACTATTATAGAATTGAAATCCGGAAGGCTTAACTTGAAACTTAGCAGTATAACCAGGTTTTAATCGAACTATTATAGAATTGAAATCCGTTAATGAAGAATCCCGGCAAAGAACTGCGCTCAGTTTTAATCGAACTATTATAGAATTGAAATCAAACTTTTTTAATGCTTGTAATGACTCAATTTTCTGTTTTAATCGAACTATTATAGAATTGAAATTTTAAGGATGGCAACGGGGTTGGGATTATTCCTTTTGGTTTTAATCGAACTATTATAGAATTGAAATTTGAAAGCAGGATTGCTTTGAGCTTTCGATAAAAATGTTTTAATCGAACTATTATAGAATTGAAATCTTTGTATTAATCTATCCATAGCGTTTGCGATAAACGTTTTAATCGAACTATTATAGAATTGAAATGAAGAATCATCGAGGAAATGATGCAAAAGATAGGGGAGTTTTAATCGAACTATTATAGAATTGAAATTTCATTGAATGAATTGTATTCAGATTCGCTTGCCGGGTTTTAATCGAACTATTATAGAATTGAAATCAAAAAGCTGTATGGACGAAAGGATAGCGGTTATCAGTTTTAATCGAACTATTATAGAATTGAAATCTACATATACTAAAACTCTTTCATCAACTTCTGGGAGTGTTTTAATCGAACTATTATAGAATTGAAATGCGCCTTCTACATAATCAGCACTACCTGAACTCGTATGTTTTAATCGAACTATTATAGAATTGAAATCTGAAAAGGCAGAAGAGTATAAGTTTAATTCTGTCTGTTTTAATCGAACTATTATAGAATTGAAATAGAGATGCTACCCGGTAAGCGAAAAACAGCTTAAAGTTTTAATCGAACTATTATAGAATTGAAATCTGATTGGATGAAGGTATTCTATGCGATAACCTATGTTTTAATCGAACTATTATAGAATTGAAATGGAGTATACTTAGCGAACCTACATGTATTAGAGACTGTTTTAATCGAACTATTATAGAATTGAAATATAATCTTCACCTTTTGTGAGCATAAGCTTTGCAAAGTTTTAATCGAACTATTATAGAATTGAAATTTTTCTATCAACTCCCGCCCGGATTCGATCACCGCGTTTTAATCGAACTATTATAGAATTGAAATCATCGAATGTTATCGTGTAAAAAGAAGGCGTTTGAGGTTTTAATCGAACTATTATAGAATTGAAATTTGTTTTAAGTTCTTCTTCGTCTAAGTCCGGGTTCGTTTTAATCGAACTATTATAGAATTGAAATTCATCCTTTGATAATCAGACGTATCTTTGATTTGACGTTTTAATCGAACTATTATAGAATTGAAATCTGCTAAACTGTCAATTATCTTTTTAGTGATATTGAGTTTTAATCGAACTATTATAGAATTGAAATCAACGTAAATCCGCTATTGAAGGTATTTGTTTTAGTGTTTTAATCGAACTATTATAGAATTGAAATAAAGCCTTATAACAAGAAGCATAAGTTTTGCCCGAACGTTTTAATCGAACTATAATAGAATTGACCCCGCAAGGAGGCGGGGCTGCTCAAGGTCTCGCAGGACTTTCGACGCAATGAAATGAAGTCGTCCCGCATCAGCGGGATAATCGAACTATAATAGAATTGAGACACCTGAACGGTTGCATTTCTCAATATAAATATCTGCTTTTAATCGAACTATTATAGAATTGAGACCTTGGTTTCTGACTGATTTGAGACACACCAAGTGTCCTTTTAATCGAACTATAATAGAATTGAGACCCAATACATTTTTCTACTTTGGTTGGTTTGAGTAACCTTTTAATCGAACTATAATAGAATTGAGACTACTTGCAAAGTTTTCCTTTACGTTTTTTTGTTCCCAGCTTTTAATCGAACTATAATAGAATTGACCCCGCAAGGAGGCGGGGCTGCTCAAGGTCTCGCAGGACTTTCGACGCAATGAAATGGAGTCGTCCC
>JBGAWM010000137.1:0-4576 GCA_044227615.1 Ignavibacteriaceae bacterium | reverse complement strand
AGAAAAGAAACCATCAGACCCAACCATCGCAGAGAAATTTAACACTTACAAATTTGCAGATTATAAAGATCAGGTTATTGAACTACTTAAAAAAGTTACAACTGTAAGTGTGGAGACGATGAAGATAATTAGAGAGATGGAAAAAGAAACGGATTAATAACTCATGTTAGGCACAATGGCAAACCTCCGAGGTTTCAATGAATAGTTTTATAAAAACATTTTCAATTAAGAGATAAAAACAACTTTAAGAATTTATAAGTTAAAAAACCTCGGAGGTTTTGTAATTACTTGCGTAAGCTGACTTAATGATTGGTCTGATTTTATTGAAGATTTTTGCAATTCTTTTAAATTTCCTCAATATTCTTTGTACTATATCTAATTTCCTACACACCATCCCCCCGAATTTTCGCTAAAAACCCACAATCATCAAATTTTCTGTAATAAATTTTTACAAATAATAATTTTTACCTGTACCCACTTAATATTTAAATAGAATTCAGAATAGAAGATTTGACTTCTAAAATAAATGCTACTGATATGCTTAAGAGATACTCCGACAGACAAATTTGTTCAAGGCTGTTCTGATTGTATAGATACCGTATATAAAATTGGCAACAAGATTGGACGGATTATGTTTGGATCGAAGAGGTTTAATATGAATTGTAATTCCTTCATGGCCATCTGCCAGTAATTTACGTTTTCCTAATAACCTGAATAAAATAGAGTAATCATATAACTGTGATAAGATCTACAAAATTTCAGATGCTGCGACCTAGAGTTATTTTAAATAATAGTTGGAAGAGAAATGCCAGACAGAAGTTAATTATTGAATAATGAATTTTGCCTGCAGTATAGAAATGATAGTCAATGATGTTAAATGAGGTTGTAGCGATAATTCGAATCAGTATATAATAACCGTATGGTAAATCTAATAAGCAAATCAATTACAAGATTATTAATATTGAAATACCTATGAATATTTGTTTTGCAACTAGATGTGTGCCCCAATAATTGTGGTACCTTTAATTATTGAAAAAATTTACTATCCTCTGAGTTGTGTTAGACGGTAAATCAGTGTTATAGATTTGGAATTTAAGAACATTCATCTCTCTAAACCACTTTGTTAAAAATGCTTTTATAATATCTTCATCATTTTTATGACTAGCGGACGGATTTACTTCCAAGATTAATACTTCCAGACTCTTCAAATCTTGAGCATGGCTAATTAATCCATAATCACCATTTTCAAATTTTTTCTGCCAATTATTATTATTTCTGAATCCTTCTTGTTCCAAATAACCACCTGTTATAAAAGAAGTTCTGTTTTTTATTTTGTCTTTTGATTGTTCGTGATAAATATATCCATCAGTAAGAATAACTAAAATATTTCGATAGTCAGGGTTAGTATCGATACAGTAATCCTTCACATCATTTTTGAAAAATCTCCAGATATCGGACCCCACCCATTTTCTACTTTCAAGTGTAAGATTGTATATATTATCAAGATTGCTATTAAATGAAGTTTTAATGTTATCATGAACTAATTTTTTTTGTTTAGAGTCCAGAGTGGATAAATCAATGTTCAAAGCCTGTGCGATCTTATTAATTTGCGGATCCTCTGGCACAGGGTTAAAAAGTATTTTTATTTTATCTTTACTTCTGAATACACCCTTAGCTTCCATATTTTGGCTAAACAATTGAGTGATAGTTTGCATTATCGCAATATCTCGATCTTTAGCTGTGGGTATTACCTGCTGAACAAGTCGGTCTGATAGGTCTATCAGTATGCTGATATTTAATTGTTTTTGAGAATTTATTTTTGGGAGAGAAATAGCTTCTTGTTTACTCTCTGTCTCATTATTATTTTTGTCACAAGAATTAATAAAAAGTAATGACAGCAAAAACAAAATTATTTTAATCTTCATTGATGGACCCTTTTAACAGCAATTCCTGCCCATGAATATTTGTTTCTATAAATGCCTTAACCAAAGAATGTGCTTTGTCTTTATCTTCATTGCTTCTCCTATCTGCAGTCATCCACTGTAGCCAGCCATCAAGAAATCGATGGATTGCATGTTCCAAGTCTTTTGGTTTTATAATGATAGAATTATCAAGAATTGTTTTAAGTTTTTCGGCCTCCGTATTATTTTTACCCACTAGATATTCTAATTTATTTATTTCTTTCTCACAGTCATCAATTTGACTTTTATTATTAAATAATTCTTCCTTCTTAGCTTTTATTAAGGAATTGATTTTATCAAGCTTAGAATGCGAGTCCATGACAAAGTCGAAAACAAATCCCCATATCAGATATACTATAAAACCAGCAAATATGATCATCCAAAAACTCATAGACTGAAATGCCATAGCAAGAGTATAAGAAGGCAATTCTTGAAAACTGTTTTCAACCTTTATATTGTATATCTTCTCAGTAATTTCATATGCAAGAATAGTATCGAAAATAAATGTAACCATTATAAGTAAAGCAATTTTAAAATATTTTTTTCCAGATTTTTGTTCCTGAAATTTATGTATTAAATAACCCAGACCAAGAAACACGAATGGGATAGTCAATAACAATAATAACTCAGTCATACCATCATTATATGCTTTAGTAAATGCATGACCATCAAAGATCGAATTCGCAACTCCTAGCTCTGTTAGTTTAAATTCTTTAAAGAAAGAAGAATAAGTTGCTGAACTGTAAAAAATAAATAAGTAGAGTGTTAAAAATGAAAGTATAATAATACCTATTACAAAACTTGCTTTTCCAGATTCACCTTCAGCATGATCTTCTGGATTTTTTTTTATATCTATTATCTCTTGGCTGATTTCTTTACATCGATTATTAATTTTTGGAATATCTTCATCTTTGAGTTTATCGATACGTCTCTGGTAATTCTCGTTTGTTTTAATATAATCCTGATACTTCACTTGAAAGGGCTTTTTAAGTTCTTGCTGTTCATGTAAATCTCTTTTAATGTCTTCTTTATGTCTTTCGTATATAGTTTTTGTACAGACAAGGAGGCCTGTCTCACCACCATCATGTGCTTTAGCTCTATCAAGACCCCAGCCAAACATTTTTTCAGGGTCTTTAATATCAACTAAATCATTCGCAATAATTTTTTTTGGTTCCTCTTTTAATTTAAAAATCGGGATCTTTGCCATACTAATTCCCTTTATTTTTATTTATTATATTGATTAAATCACCTTTGCTGATTCCTTTTTTCACTTCATTTAATATGTAATCAGTTATTTCGTTAATATTTTCATCGAGGAATCCAAAAATTTTACAAAATCGTTTTAATGCGATTCGTTCAAATTCATCTATTTTATTATCAGCCTGGATCATTAAGGCAAAATCGTAAAGGTATTCAATTTTAACATCCAAACTCTCAGGAATTCTAATTTTTGCATGATCAGGATTGATAATAATATCATTGATTTCATCTTTTTTAATACCTCTATTCTCACCTAATTTATATAACAATTCTAATTCAGTTGTATCAACTTCAAGATCGGATAAAGCGATGAAATAGAGATTTAGGAAATGACTTTTAAGAATAGGATCAATTTCAGTTGAATTCATAATATCCTCTTAAGGTATTTATTTCAGTAAATGAAATTATTAATGATACTAGGAACATTTTGCGATCCCCTGATAATCTTCAATAAGTAAGAGATTACTCTGGTTAACTTATTAAAGTTGTGTTAAATAAACAATTAAGAGTAAAAAATTTTTTATAATAAAATTCAACGCACCTGGCACGCTTCGTTTATGGAAGAGGAATACAACTACATGTTCTAAACATTGATTGGATGAATAATGATTGATTTTACTTTTTTTCTTCGGTGTTGTTTATACTACCTATCTGATCGTAATAAGCCCAAGGCTTTATTCCTAATTTTTTTGTGGTATCAACTAATATGGGCCTACAATAACTCTATTATGTGGTAGAATCGGTGTAAAATATGTAGGATAATCCCCAAGTTGTATTCATTTTTAGATTTTTAAAGACCCCATCCCAATAGTTGCTTAAATTTAAACTCGTAATTCTTCATAAGTTCCTCCCCCTTACTGTTATTCCAAAGTATAAATGGATAGTGTCTCGTGTCAAAGTGGATTTTTGTTGTACGATCCTTATTACCGCTGTTAATATATTTTCCCTTATTGCACTCGATAACAGATTTACCTTATCCCACTACATATCAAGATTCAAAATAAACAGTGTTTCTAATAAAAAAAATCTGAAATTCAGTTATGATTTTTCACCCGGAAATTTATTTAAGATAAATGACTTCACTTTTGACTTATCTCTCCAAACACTATAATAAAAAAGAAATTTCCTCCCCGCCATTCCCATCGATTTTTCCTCAAAATCCCACAATCGCCAAATATTCTGTAATAAATTTTTACAAGTAATATTTTTTAAAAATAAAATTGGTGGGCACATTAAACAAATAAAAATCCCGCCGGAGCGGGATTAGAATTATTTAGTGTAATAGAAAAAATAATATATCTATTTCACCATCATCATCTTTTTAGTTTCAGTATAACTGCCTGCGGTAAGTGTGT
>JBGAWM010000136.1:0-4674 GCA_044227615.1 Ignavibacteriaceae bacterium | reverse complement strand
AGCTCAGATGGTTAATAACCTGATGGTTGCATTAGTTGCAGACCACGAGGCTATGCCGGTTATTAATACTGGTACATTGTATCAATAAAATTAAAATACACAGATGACATTTTTTGAAAGAATGTCATCTGCATAAAATTAAAGAAAAAATGAAACCACTTTCAAATTATATTGGCGAAGATCTTCTTCTGATTCAACCGTCTTTTTTTAAGAGAGAATATGAATTCAGATCTTCAGATGGACTTCTGGCAAAGATGTACTTTCCAAGTTTCTTTAGTCTAACTGCTGTTGTAGAAGATTTTAATGATAAGTATGAAATTATAAGACCAAGTTTCTGGAAAAATGATATTGCTATTCGCAAGTTTGGTTATGATATGACCTTTGCATCTTTAACAATAAATTTTTTTAGGACAAAGGGTTTTATCGATTTACAGAACGGAAGAAAACTCAATCTTAAATTTGGTGTTTTCAAAAAATCCTGTCAGGTTTTCTCAGAATCAGAAGAATTGCTTTTGTTATTCCAAAACAGGTTTTCACTTAAACAACAAAATATTGTGTCAATTCAAAAGTCTTCTTCATTAATTGATGAAAATCCCTGGGTAATAATGATGATCTGGTATCAGATACTTCAACGGAACAGAAATAATAATTAGTACCCGAGACGCAAAAAAATTTTAAGATTTTATTATGGCTGAAAAGAAAAAATTTTTATTAAGAATTGATAGTAGTGTTTATGCCGCCCTTGAAAAATGGGCGGCTGATGATTTGCGTAGTATTAATGCAGAAATAGAATTTCTATTAACAGATGCTTTGAAAAGATCTGGCAGGATGAGCGTTAACAATCCATCGCCTGAAAATGATAATACCGAACCTGATTTAAAAAACCCTATCAATTAGTGATAGCTCGGCAAAATTCTTTCCACAATACCGAATAAACTTGACAATTTAGAACATTTTTTAACAATTTTGGTCTTTCCAGATGCAAATGTATTTCTTAAGTTTAAACTCACAATTTTATAAGAGAGAGAAAATGAATCAAATAAAATTATTATTAATATTAACATCGGTATCCTTACTTGCCGCATGTTCTTCTTTGAAACTGGAACCCGCTCAATTTAACTGGCCACTCGAGTCAGTGCTTAAAGTTGATGATGAGGGATTTGTTAAGGAAGAAAGGCACTCAATGAACTTTAACACAAAAGCGCTGTTCCTTGACGAAACGCAGGACTCTTTATCCTACTTAGGAAAAACGATTCGCCTTATCAGAAATAACGAAGGTTATTATTTTATGACGTCTACAAACTTTAAAAATGTTTATGTTTTTTCTGTTGATAAAAATGCTTTTAACCTTAAAACAAAAATTTTAATAAGCGAGACAACAGGACTATCAAATCCTGCTTTCAATCAAAGAAGTCCTTATATCGAACTTCTTGATGATGGAAAAGCCTACAAACTTACTTCTGAGGGAATAGAGGAAGGTACAAAATGAAAAGATTAATTTTAAATAACCTGCTGCTTGTTATATTTCTATTTACAACAATAAATTCATTTGCACAGTCGGATTATGAGATGGTGCAAAGTTTTAAAGAAAGATATCAAAAAATATCAGATGGTATTAAATCTGCTAAGAGCTTAGAAGATATTAATGTTTTATCAGAAGAAATAGACAATCTTAGAAGAGATTTTTCAGGTAAGAGAGTTATTTTGGATCAAAGCCTGTATCCGGAAAATTTTAGTTCCTCTTTTGAAAACTTAAACACTTCGCTTGATTTAAGGAAAGAAGATTTTACATCAATAACAGTTTTGCAAACCGAAGTTGTAGAATTAAAATCGGAAGTAGATCTTTTAAACCGCAGAAATAATGAATTGATAAACCAGATAACGGTTCTGGAATCACAAAGGAAAAAAGATGCCGCAACAATAGAAAAACTTGAAAAATTAGTTGCAGATTTAAGAGCTACTATCCTAAAACGTGATCAACTGATTTTTAGTATTGTAGATAGTTTAACGCCCAAGCTGGCTGGTGATATATCTACAATGACGCAGCAGGATAAAGAACAGGTTTACTCACAGGTTGAAAGAAACAACTTACTTGTTGTGGTTAAAAAATCATTAAGAGATAACAGCAGATTTCTTGAAGTAACATCACTCAAAGCAAACGATCTTGGCGAAGTAAAAAAAGAACAACAAAACTTTGTTACAATGTGGCGCAAAGTTGGTCCAAAGCTTGTTGATGTTTATGCAAACAAAAAAGATAAATCGAATGAATTAAAAGAGATTGATAATCTTTTTACTGTTTGGTCTAATAGAATTGACAAGGAAGCCTGGGAATCTATTAGCGAGGAGTTTTCACTTAATAACATCAATCTTCAAAACTTTAACAACGGCAGTGAATTTACAAATGTTGTCTCGCAGTATATCGATAGTGAAATAAAAAACTATGGTATAAAAAGTAAAGCAGATTCTGAAACCGCATATAGTTTATTTGCAGATAGTGTGTGGTTTAAAATAGTTTCAGCAGAGTGGATGCCTTATTTGCTTGATAATAAAATGCTGGCAGTTGAACAGAAAGATGCTATAGAAAAGAAGTTATCTGAGTGGAAATCAATAGTATCGCCGCAGGATTATACCTGGCTTTATGCGGTAGTTGGATTAGCAATAGTATTTATTATTGCACTAATATTTATACTTAAAAAGAAAAAGACTCCGACAGAACCGTCTTCTGCACAGAGTTAAGATTAGAATATAAATTCTTGGTTAATAAAAGCCCCGATATTTTTCGGGGCTTTTTTGCAGCTACAATAAGTGTAAAATCATTTCTATATATGCAAACCATTATTCATCAGTTCATTCGCCAATTGCAAATATGCAACAGAGCCACTCGATTTAACATCAAACAGCATTGTTGGTTTACCGTAAAATTCAGCTTCAGTGATTGTAGTACTTTTGGGTATAACTGTCTTAAGCATATCGCTGCCGAAATTTTCAAACAGTGCCTGTTTGGTTAAACCCCATGCTTTTGTATTGGGCTCAAACATTGTAAGTAAAATTCCCTCAACAAATAATTTTGAGTTTAAATTTTCTTTTACCCACAAAATATGATTGTACATTTTTTTAAGTGCGGATATAGAAAATTGTCCGGCACGAATAGGAACCAAAACAGAATCTACGGCTGTTAGTGCAACTGTTGTTAATCCTTTTAGATATGGCGGGCAATCAATAATAATATAATCGTATTGTTCAAGTGCGTATTGATTAAGAATATTTTCGAACAAATAAATGTTTCTGGTTAGCCTGTTTATTCGTTCTTCAATTTCTCCTGAGTTGATACTGCAGGGAATAAAATCCAAGGTTGGTAATTCTGTTTTATGAATTACAGAATCTATATGTTTAACAAAACTTACCACCTGAAAAATATCGCCGCGTAAAACTTCATTTTCAAAACCAAGTGAAACCGAGCATGCACCGGAAGGATCAAAATCAATAAGCAGAGTTTTCTTTTCTGCAATGGCAAATGCAGCAGCAAGATTTACTGCGGTTGTTGTTTTTCCAACTCCGCCTTTAGGGACAGCAATTGCGATTTTTTTGCCCACAAGTACCTTTTGATGAGGAAATAAATGTTTTATTAAGATTCTCTTATGAATCTATAAATTTGTTTTTGCTTTAACAACACGGTTTTATCCTAATCAATTGTGATAATTATCATAAAATCAAAAAAGAAAATAAAGTGAATTTATCTTATTGCTTTATTGTTATATGTTTATGATAGTAAAAAAAGTTTGGCAAATCTTTAGATCATAAATAGTCGTAAATGTTTTTAGGAGGCAAAATGAAAGTTGGAATATTAGGATCCGGAATAGTAGGGCAAACGCTTGGCACTGGATTTTTAAAATATGGTCACCAGGTTAAGATAGGAACTGGCAATTCAAACAAATTAAACGATTGGTTAAAAAGTGCCGGTTCAAATGCTTCGGTTGGCTCTTTTGCAGAAGCGGCAAGTTTTGGCGAGATAATTGTTCTTGCTGTAAAAGGAACAGCTGCACTTAAAGTTTTAGAAAAAGCAGGCAGTAATTATCTGGCAGGCAAAACAATTATTGATGCAACAAACCCAATTGAAGAAGTTCCACCGGTAAATGGAGTATTGAAGTTTTTTACAAATCAAAACTCTTCATTGATGGAAGAACTGCAAAGCAAATATCCGCAAGCTAACTTTGTTAAAGCATTTAGTTGTGTTGGAAACGCCCTGATGGTTAATCCCGATTTTGGAGGACAAAAGCCAACGATGTTTGTTGCCGGTAATGATGATGATTCTAAAAATGTAGTAAAAAAAATTCTGGATAATTTTGGCTGGGAAGTTGAAGATATGGGAAAGGCTGAAGCCGCACGTGCAATCGAGCCGCTTTGCATTTTGTGGTGCATTCCGGGATTTTTAGAAAACAGATGGATGCACGCATTCAAGCTATTGAAAAAATAAATCGCACTCTGTGTTGCTCCGTGAAAAACTCTGCGGTTCTTCGTGTAATGGATTTTAATTCTTTTACAGAGGATCACTGAGTGCAAACTGAAAACCACAGAGAAGAATAAATTGGAGATGGAAATGAAAAAGATCTTAAGTATTACATATACCTTATTTGTTATAACCTTTATCATAGTAGGCTGTAATGAAAGTAAATC
>JBGAWM010000135.1:0-4716 GCA_044227615.1 Ignavibacteriaceae bacterium | reverse complement strand
ATTTCATTACAAATAGAAACCCCGTTCGTATTCCATTGAGTAGTATCCAGATTAACTTTCTGAGCATACACATCCCAGGTGCCGCCGGCACCGTGTGTCCAGGTAATAATTGCCTCGCCCATCGAGGTTGCAACAATTCTGGGATTTGCTGCAGGCTCATTACCTGCTGTACAGACCAGCATTCCAGTTGAGCCCCATTGTAAAATCCCGAGTGCATTTATTCTTTGGGCATAGATACGAGAACTGGCAGCACGATCATCTGACCAAGTAATGAATGCTCCACCCATACCATCAGAAGCAATCTTTGGAACAGTTTGATTTTTTACAGCATCACACAATATTACCCCATTTGAAGCCCACATTTCTGTACCTGATGCATTAATGCGCTGTGCGTAAATATCGGAATTTGTTGATCCATTACGAGTATCTTCCCAGGTTATGATTGCACCGCCTTCACCATCTGAGCAGATGGAAGGGTTCTTTCGCGTACCAGTTGAAGAGAAACAAATTAGTTTATCCCAGACTATAGATCCATCAGGGTTAACCATTGATGCAGCTATTATGCGACTGCTTTGATATTCACCATAAGCAATTATAGTTCTGCCACTATCGTCAGATATTGCTATAGGATTAATGCAAAAAGCCAAATGTACAGGATCATTAGTCTGACCAACGATTGTTCCATTGGGGTTCCACAATTTATGACCGCTTGAACCAACTCTCTGGCCATATATTTGTATTCGACTCCACAAAATAATGGCTCCACCATTTCCGTCCGAAACGGAAACTGGATTAAGTGCGGAAGCTAAAGTAATTGTATCGGAAAGGGCTATGTTTACATTGGGGTCATTTGACCATTGTGCAGATAACTTAATTGCTAACAAAAAAATTAAAATTGTAATATTTGAATTTTTCATTTTTCCTCTTTCACTTTAAGTAAATCATTTTTCTAGTTTGAATAAAATCACCTGCTTTGAGTTTATATAAATAAATTCCTGATGAATGATTTCTTGCATCAAATTCAACCTCATAGCTTCCTGCATCTTTATATTTATCAACAAGAGTAGCGATTTCATTGCCAAGTAAATCGAAAACCTTTAATGTTACAAGATTCCTCGCTCCACTCGGAATGACAAAAGAAATTTTTGTAGAAGGATTAAATGGATTGGGATAGTTCTGCAGCAAGGAATAGTTCTCCGGCAGATCGGTTGTTGCCTGATAAACATTTGTAGGTGTTTGTGAATATTTTATAGTAGCATAATCATAATTTGCACCATCCCCAATACTCCTGCCTGTTACATATACATTGTCCGAACCATCTATGGCTAGTGAATTAGCCAAATCAGTATCCATCCCTGGTCCGTTGTATCTTTGAACCCACTGTTCTGAGCCGATAGAGTTGTATTTTATTGTAGCATAATCTCTTGCCGTTCCGCTTCCATAACTCAAACCTGTCACATACACATTGCCCGAGCCGTCAACTGCGATTGAATATGCTTGATCCCAATTATCTCCGGGTCCGTTATATCTTGCGACCCACTGCTCGAACCCTAATGTATTATATTTTACAGTTGCATAATCCAAATATGTTAGACCGGCTCCATAACTATAACCTGTTATATAAACATTACCCAAGCCGTCAATGGCAAGGTCATATGCCCTATCCTCATTATTCCCTGATCCGTTGTATCTCGATACCCATTTCTCTGAACCTAAAGAATCGTATTTGATGGTAGCGTAGTCAAAGTGGGTTCCGCCGCCCCAGCTCTCACCTGTAACATACACATTACCAGAATCATTAACCACGATTGAATGGGCTTGATCGTTACCATTGCCCGATCCATTGTATCTTTCTACCCATTGTTGAACTCCTGATGAATTATATTTTATAGTCGCATAGTCCCAATTTGTACCGCTTAATGTACTCCATCCAGTTACATACACATTGCCCAAGTCGTCAACTGCAATTGAAGAAGCCTGATCCAACTCATTTCCAGGTCCCTCATATCTAACCGCCCACTGCTCCACACCATAAGTATTGTATTTCACTGTGGCATAATCTTGAGTTGCTGTGGTAGAACCATTTCTACTATAACCAGTTACATACACGTTGCCGATATAATCAATGACGAGAGAAGCTGCCTTATCCTCATTATTTCCCGTCCCGTTATATCTGGAAGCCCATTGCTGCACGCCGGCGGAATTATATTTTACAGTAGCA
Source organism: Ignavibacteriaceae bacterium (assembly GCA_044227615.1). Taxonomy (GTDB): domain Bacteria; phylum Bacteroidota; class Ignavibacteria; order Ignavibacteriales; family Ignavibacteriaceae; genus IGN3. The sequence goes on along the minus strand of JBGAWM010000135.1, from coordinate 2,495 downwards.
TAGTCATAGCCGGTCCCGGTTCCTAAACTAAAGCCAGTCACATACACATTACCTGAATCATCCACTGCGATGTCAAATGCTTCATCATAACCATTTCCTGGTCCGTTATATCTTGATATCCATTGTTCTACTCCTGCTGCATCGTACTTTATTGTGGTAAAGTCTTCTGACCCAGCGGCTATTCCAGTTTTGCTTGCACCGGTTACATACACATTCCCCAAGCCGTCTACTGCGATTGAATGAGCCTCATCATAATTATTTCCGGGACCGTTATAGATTGATATCCATTCCTGTTGTGATACCTGTGCAAAATTTGTTAAAGTACATAGTTGAATCTCAATTAAAATGAAAAATAATATCACTCTTTTCATATGTGTCTCCTTTTTGCTTAAAACTCTGAATTTGGATATACACTAACATGCGTAATGAGATTGCCAATTGGCTCATTAATTAAAAAGGAAAGGACTAAATTTTTGTTTGGTTCAGTAAATCAGTGTAATAAGCAAGTTTTGTGGGGCTTTTTGTCGTTTGATAGAGTTGTACAAGATAATCTAAAAAGCGAATTGTGTTATGATCTTTTTCACCTTTTAGACTTTTTACCCCGTTATAACCATATACTAATAATTTTTCAGCTTCAGCAAATTTGCCAAGATGGAACGATACAACCCCAAGTTCTGCACTGCTGGAAATAATGTTAGGATGGTCTTTAGGATAATTTTTTTTGTTTATTGTTAAAGATTTTCTAAGATATGTTTCCGCTTCCGAGTATTTAGATTTTTCAATTAATATCTTACCATACCAGTAATACGCCAATCCAAGCCAGATATGATCTTCATTTACCGATTTTTTTAGATTTTTAATTGCATCAAGGATATACTTTTCAGATTCATTTAATTTGCCGATTCTAAACTCTAATGCACCAAGATTTACAGATGCAAATCCTACAATTGAATGATCAGCTCCATAATACTTTGTTTTCAGATCCAGAGATTTCTTGAAATATTCTTCAGCCTTAGTAAAGTCTCCTTTATCAATGTAGATATATGCCAGGTTGTTATAGTTGGCAGATACTTCAGGGCGATTTTCACCCAGTAGTTTAATATTTAATAGTAATGCTTTGTTAAAATATTTTTCAGCACCATCTATATCTTTTTGTGCCTGCATCACAATTGCAAGGTTGTTATACAAGCTAGCCACATCCCTATCTTTTTCACCATAATTTTCTAAGAGGATATTGAGTGATTCCTCATACATTTTTTTGGATTCATCAAATTCAGCAAAATCACTTTTCAAAATACCATAATCATTTAGTGTACTAGCTAATGATCTTTTAGATACATCTGAATTTCTTTTAAAAATCTGTAAACTTTTTTTATAAAGTGAGTCCGCTGTTTTTAACTCACCAATCCAATGATAATATAAAGCTAACTCGTAATTACTTTCAGAGGCTTGATTACTTTGTTTTCCATAAACCCTTTCATTTAGTAAAAGCGATCTTAAAAGATGAGGTTTCGCCTCATCATATTCACCAAGACTTGTTAGAGTTTTACCAATTGTTTTTTGAATTGATGCTTCTATTCCAGGTTGATCTTTAAAACTTTTTTCAACTCCTAGAGCCGATTTACGAAGCACATCATAAACTTTTACATCTCTCCCAATTTCCGTTGGGTCAACCGATGAAAGCATATCCAGTAAAAATTTATTTACTGTTTCAACTTTCTGCGCTTCAAGTTTTGCTTTATCTCTTTCATTTGCTGCAATATTCGCTTGCCAAATTATTGCAATAAGATTTATTATTAAAAAAACAATGAACCCAACAGATGAAATAAACCCAACTTTATGCCGCTGAATAAATTTAGATAAACGGTAACCTGCAGTATCCTTTTGTGCAATTACAGGAAGACCAGAAAGGTGCCTTCTTATATCTTCAGAAAACTGTTCAACGGAAACATATCTTCTTGCGGGATCTTTATGCATAGCTTTTAAAACAATGTTATCTAAATCCCCTTTAAGCTGATTAGAAATTTTATCATTTAGAAAAAGATTTGATTCAGCATGTTCTCTTGACTTGTCTTTTACTTTTTCACTTGGCTTTTGAATTATTTCTTCAGTTATGATCTTACTAATTGCTGCAGGAGAGTTATTGGAGATTTTATAAGGCTGGTATCCTGTTAAAATCTGATAAAGCAAAACTCCCAGTGAATATATATCACTGGCAGTTGTAATCTTTTCACCTTTAATCTGTTCTGGACTTGCATACTCAGGTGTAAGATGCCAAACTCCTGTGCGAGTTAAATCTTCGTTGTTATCGACTAACTCTTCATCAATAAGTTTTGCAATACCAAAATCCAAAAGTTTTGGAATTCCATCTTTAGTAACTAAAATATTCCCCGGTTTAAGATCACGATGAATTATTAAATTTTGATGTGCGTATTGTACTGCAGTACAAACCTCTCTGAATAATTTCAGCTTTTCTTCCAGGCTAAGTTTTTTTT
>JBGAWM010000134.1:0-4717 GCA_044227615.1 Ignavibacteriaceae bacterium | reverse complement strand
GGCTTTTTATAAATAAACTCGCGCAAGGCTGCGTTAAATATTGCAATAAACTGAAAAGCAAACCACCAGAAAATATGCTTATAAATATTTTTCAATAATGGCTGCATTATTTAAAAGATCAATCTCTTGTTAAATTAAACTCGTAAGTAATTGTCTCTTCTTCTCCAGATGTTGGATTTGTTCTTGTTATTGTTTCGCTGTGAGAAAGAGATTTATCTTGAGCTGTTCCGGTGAACGGACCAAAAACCTCAAGAATTCCTTCGTCAATTTTGCTTGTTGTTTTTTTCGGAGGCTCATTAGAATTTTCACAAACACCCTGAGCGGTAACTTCTTTTACCGTTTTTTTCTCTCCCTGGGTTGAGGATGCTTTTATTTTTAATGTATAAGTACCATCATCAAGAAAAGTTAGATATGCTCTTGCATCATCGACCTTAACTCCTTCGCTTTCACTTTCATTTGATAATTTTTGAAGGCTGGCATATGTTGTAATTTTTTCATTATAATTTCGCGGTCCTTGTTTATTAGGTGCGCAATCGTAACAAGGATTAGATTCGTCAATTGTAAGCTCTTCGGATAGATTAAACTTAACATTTCCGGTAGAAGCGTTAAAACTTTTTTTATACAAAGTCCATTCATTTTCAGAATATTTATCTAGCTTTATGGTCTTCCTAAAAATGCCATCACGTTCATTACAATAAACCGGATATTGCTCGGTTTGATCATCTTTATTAGAGCTAGTTATCTTGATATTAATTTCTCCTTTAAATGGACAGATTTCATATGCTTTTAAAACATCAAATAAATTATTAGAAACTTTCTCAGCAGCATTAATTGCCAGATCGCCATATTGTGCAGTTTCAACTGCACGCGACAAGGTTTTGGCTTTTGTGTTATCCATAAACAGAAGGGAAATAATTGCCTGATCTTGCATAACTTTTACATTAATTGAAATTAGGTATTTGCAACCTAAAGCAGCAGCCAGATTCTGCAAAGCGTTCTCATCACCGGTTCCCAATAGTTGACGCTGCCGCTCCACACCGAGCAATGCAGTTAACCCATCGGTGTCTAAATACTCTATGCAAGGATATTCCTTTTTAAGTCTTTGAACCAAAAATATATCAACCGCATGAATTACCGCATCAGCACGAAATCCACCCTTGTCATCAAAAGACTTCTTTTGAATAAATACTTTTATCGGAGCAGCCTCCATTTGCATGGTTCCTGCTAATAGAGATATGAGTATAATCAATAAAAAATATTTTTTCATTGTAACAACACCTCGCAATTTGGTAGAAGTTTTTTAATTTGGGCAATTTCAGATTCACTAATGCCTGTTTTTCCTACTCCAAGTTTTTCAAGATGTTTAAGCTTTCCAATCGTTGGCAATAATGTTGAAATAGGATTAATATCAACATAAAGAGTTTGTAACGAAGTAAGGCTTCCGAGTTCTACCGGAAAATTGTTAACATTATTGTTAAGGACCGAAAGCAACTTCAAGTTTTTGAATTTCTTTATCTGTGTTGGAATTGAATTAACAAATATTTTAAAGTTTATTATGTATAATTCCTCCAGTGGATAGTTTTTTGCCTTCTTAAGTAAATCGTCTAAATTTACAGCGGTTCCAAATTGTCCACCGGTTATTACTAATGTCTTAATTGATTTAAATTTTTCCATCTGATCGATTGTGCGTTGAACGGTTTTAAGCGACATATCAATTACAAGCAATGTCATTTCTTCAAAATATTCTGGGTTTTTTATTATAGGCGACTCATCGTTTTTAAACTCCTCTACAATCTCTTCCCTTATGGGTTTACCAAGCAAGATATATGCGTTCTCTCCCTGCTTTACTGATTCATTAATTTGTCCAAGCAGCTTTAGTTTATAATCAATATTTTCTTTTTCTTGTTCGAGATTTAATGAATCACTTTCGTTCGTTGGGTTTTGATTTTTTCCGGAAAGCATAAGTTTTTTAGAGAGATCTTTTATTTCATCATTTGCTTTTTTAGCCGCGGCAGGATCATCCCAGTCAGTTGTCTTTCTTATTTCAGCCATCCTCTTTTTGATTTGAGAGGCGTCCATATCCTGTGAAAACGCAGATACTGCAAACAGTAAAGCCCAAACAAATAAAAAATATTTCATAAAAATCCTATATAGTATGGTTTACTCATTAACCCTTAATGCTATGTCTTGTGGAATCGTATAGCTATATGCGCCAGCCATAATATCGATTAATGATTTAACAGCACCAAGCTGCATCAAACCGGGGGAGTTCAATCCATCTTTAGCGCCAAACATAATTTTGTTAATCTCGGTATTGACTTCCTCCAATCTATCATATTCGGGCAGCAATGGCGCCAGGGAATTCTTTACATCTGCAATAATATTGATATTCATTGGAGACAGCTTATTACAATAGGTTAAATAATGTCCAAACATTGATTTATAAATAGCTTTTTGCTCCTCCTTTGATGGATAATTTTCCAACTGTTTTCTTAGCGGCTTTAATTTTTCCTCCAGTATAACAGTTTGAATAGAATCTTCTTTCCTAAATTCAGTCATTTTGTTTGCATACTTAATATCAACAGCATGAATTCTGTCAAGTATTTGTTTTTGCTCTTTAACAAGTTCATTAAGCTTAGAATTTTTCTGAAGCTCTTTTTCCATTTTAATCTGTTCTTCTGTTTTAACAGAATCCCCGCTTTGCATAGTTGCCATCATTTCTGTGTTGTATGCTTCTGCCCAAGCTTCTTTTCCTTCCTTGCTCATTTTTTTCAGCCGCTCAATTTCTCCCATTGAAATATTTGCTGTATTCTGAAGCATTTTGTCGGCAATCTTTTTTTTCTCTTCCTTGCTTAGTTTTTTATCTTTAAGTTTTTGAATGTCGGCATCAGACAAGCCAGAATCCTTGGCTAATTTCTTTTCCATTTCAGGCTTTAAGTTTTCTGCCTCTTTCTCAACTTCTTTCTTTTTCTTAGAATACACCTCATCCACCTGCTGGCCTATATCGCCCAATTGGCGCATAAATTGACCCTTGAACGAGGTATCCACCTCACAAACAGCACCAGGCAGTTCAGGTAATCTATTATAAAAGTATATCCCCGTTTGTGAATAAATTTGCACAGAAAGGAAGCACATTACTGCAATTAAAATCCTTTTCATTTTGTATCCCTGTTAATAAGAATAAATATTTAGTCTAAAGCTTTATAAACTCAACTCTTCTGTTAAGTGCTTTATTTACAACCGAATCATTCTTTGCAACAGGTTCTCCCTCGCCCTTTCCATCGGTTTCAATTCGTGCAGCATCTATGCTAAACTCTTTTACCAAAACATTTTTAACAGCGGCAGATCTTCGTTTAGATAAATCTAAATTTGATTTATCATCGCCATCTGAATCTGTATGACCAACAATTTTAATTTTAACAGTTGGGTTGTCCGTAAGAACTTTTGCGACTTCTTTTATTGTGCCGTAAGACTCAGACTTGACAACGTCTTTGTTTACATCAAAATAAATTCCATAGCTCACAAGCTTGCCTTCGGTAATTAATTTGCTTCGCATATCTGGGGCAGCATCTGTAATTCTTAAATTAGAAATGTATGAACCAGAAGAAGCACCACGACTTAATCTAAAACAAAGCCTGCTAAGCTTAACATCAGCATAAAGATTTGTTGGCATATCAAGCACCTTAGCTTCTTGATGATAAATTCTTAATCTTCTTCCCTGAACCCAGATAATTACGTGATTTACTTTTTCTGCAATAACAGGCTTAACATCAGATCTACCTGTTATTTTTTCGCTTTCACCAGATTTATATCCCCACGTATTCCAATATCCTTTTTCGATAGAGATCATTATGCCCCCATTGCCGGGCTGTGGATTGTTATCCATTTCTTTTCTTTTGGATTCGCCATAAAGCAAAAGTCCTGCGGCAATACGACCGCCCTTTGTTTTAGGAACAATATCAAATTCAATTATAAAGTTTTTTGGAAATTCGATATCATTTAAATAAAAGTAATTTCCGTCTGTGCTGTTTAGATTAAACCAGTTTCCCGGAGCGATGCTTATAGTATTTATTTCACCGGCGGAATTAGTCGTCCAAAGAGCAGGAAAATCTCCAACCGCATCCTGACTGAAATCATCAAACAAGATTACATTATCGCCGGGAACAAAATCATATTGTGTTGAGCTGGAAAATTTTGGATCTTCCTGAGGTTTTTGTGAAGTCTTTTCTTCATCTGTATTATCAGAAGCCTCTGAATTCTTTGATTCATCATTGGTTTGTGCTTCTTCGGTTTTTTGTTCTTCCTTTTTTACTTCTGGTTGTTTTTGTGTTTCTTTTTTTATTGTTTTTTCAACGTCCTTTTTGATCTTATCAAAAAATTGTGCTTGTGTGTTTTGTGTAAATCCAATCGTAAGTACTAAGAAAAAAACGAAATACTGCTTTTTCATTTTATGCACCTTAAATTGTTTAAATATTGTAATTAAATTTTAAGTTTATCACTCTAAAAATTTTCAAGCTACCTTTATGTATTTAGAAGCAAGCGTTCCGCAAATTGGACAATTTTCTTCCGGCTTTCCAAATTCAATATGTCCGCAAACAGGGCACAGATAAAAATCTGTTACATCTATATCTTTCCCTGCTTCTGCAGCCTCAAGCGCAAGCTTGTAAAGCCGTGCATGAACATCTTCTGCTTCAACAGCGTATTTAAACATTCGCTT
>JBGAWM010000133.1:0-4934 GCA_044227615.1 Ignavibacteriaceae bacterium | reverse complement strand
GTTGCGCCTTTGCCTTTGTAAACAGGAAAACCAGAACCGCTTATTTTTGCACCGCGTTCAAAATCAAGTATGTTTAGTTTTTTACCAAGTTCAACATGATCCATTGGTTTAAAATCATTTTCAAATTTAAATCCTTCTGGTAGCCAGCGTCTTACTTCAACATTTTCTTCAGCACTTTTTCCAACAGGAACAGATGAGTGCGGCAGATTTGGAATGAATCTTAAAATTGTATCAATCTCTTCTTCAATTGTTCTTAGCTTTCCATCATATTCAGCAATCTCATCACCAACTCGTTTCATCTCTGCAATAATTTCTGTTGCATCCTGTCCGGATTTTTTCATTTGTCCAACTTGCTGGGAAACGGAGTTGCGTTTTGATTTCAATTCATCAGCGTGAGCAATAATATCTCTACGCTGTTTATCGAGCTCAAGAAGTTCATCAATCCTGTTCTTCTCGTTCTTGTTTGCAATGCCTTGTTTTACCTTTTCAGGATTTTCACGAATAAGTTTTATGTCTAACATTTAATATACTTTCTAAAGTTTTTTTAAGTCAATTATAAACTAATCCGTTAACCAACGGACTTTGATGATTATGATTTTTAAACCTAAGTGGTTATTGTTTTGTTAATTTATCTTCTATTAAAAATCTTTCAACTTCTCTAATCAATATTTCTTTATCGGGCAAATAATAAACGTACTTTGATGCAAAAATTTGGTTTGTTAACCCGCCAAGGGCATATTCTGCAACCACTTCATCTTTATCGGTGCACAAAATAATTCCAATTGGTTCAATATCTTCTTCTTGATTAATTTCAGTTTTGAAATAGTTGAGATACATGTTCATTTGACCAACATTATCAGGCTGAAACTTTGCAGATTTTAGGTCAATCAAAATGTATGCTTTTAAAATTTTATTGTAAAAAACCAAATCGATAAAATGGTGAACATTGTTTAAGGTAATCCGAAACTGTGAGCCAACAAACATAAAACCTTTCCCAAGTTCCAAAAGAAAATCCTCAATGTGTCGGATCAGTTTTAATTCTAAGTCCTTTTCTAAGATCGGTTTGTTCTCGGGAATCCCTAAAAACTCAAATACGTACGGGTCTTTTAGAATGTCTGATGGATTAAGAATAACCTGACCTTCTTTTGCTAATCTCAAAACCTTTTCTTTATTTGGTTTTCCTTCGGAAAGGAGAAGACGTTCAAATAAAGAACTTGCGATTTGTCTTTTTAAATCACGAACAGACCAACCACAATTTATGGTTTCTTTTTCATAGAATGAACGTTTGTTATCATCAGAAACAGACAACAGTTCGCAATAGTGTGACCATGTTAATTGTCCAGACAGCGTCTGGACATCGGGGAAATAGAGGTAAAAATTTCTCATATAAAAAAGATTTGAACGTGAAAATCCTTTCCCTAATTCTCTGGATAATTGTTTGGACAAATCTAAAATAATTTGACGACTGGATTTGTCATCATAATTATTTGTCTTTTCTTTTTCAACAATTGCTTTTCCAATTTGCCAATAAGTTTGAATCAATTCGTTATTTATGGTTTGAGCCAGTTTACTGCGGGAAGCATTAATAATTTGTTTAATCTTTATTAATAAATCAGCGATTACAATATTTTCCAAACGACTCATTAGCTTTTTGCACTGCCGACAAATAATTCACGAATAAGTTTTATGTCTAGCATTTATTACTTCCTAAATTAAAAAAATAGAACGCTGATTACACAGATTTAGCAGATCAGCGCAGATCAGGATAATCAGAGTAATCTGCGTACCATTGCGATTTTACTTTACTACTATGTTATAAATTTTATTTTTTACGAATATTTCTTTTATGATTGTTTTGCCATCAGTAAACTTGGTTACTTTTACATCAGCAAATGAAGCATATCTAACTGCTTCTTGTTCGCTATTCATTAGAACTTCAATTGTTGAACGTAATTTACCATTAACCTGAACTGCAATGTTTACGGTATCTTCAATCAATGCATCTTTATCAACTTCAAATACTACCGGATTCTGGAAGATAGATTTTTCATTTCCAATTATCTGCCAGCATTCTTCACCAAGATGCGGAGCAACCGGTGCAAGCATTGATGCAAATCTTTGCAATACATAAGTATGAATCTCTTTACCACAGTTTTCTAAAACCTTTAGCTCGTTTATTAATTCCATTAAAGAAGCAATTGCTGTGTTAAATCTGAAGTGTTCAATCTCTTCATTAAACTTGTTAAGTGTTTGATTTACTTTCCTGTAAACTTTTTTCTCGTTTTCTGATAAAGTAGAAACATCATATTTATCTTTTGCAGAAGATTGTTTGATAATATCAGAATACTGATTAAACAATTCATAACTACGAATTACAAAACGCTCAACACCAGAAATTCCTTTATCACTCCAATCACCACCTTGATCATACGGACCCATAAACATTAAATACATTCTAAAAACATCTGTTCCGTATTTTGAAGTAAACTCATCCGGATTTACAACATTTCCTTTGGACTTAGACATCTTAGCACCATCTTTAGTGATAACACCTTGATGAACCAGTTTTGCAAATGGTTCGTCGCTATTAACAAGACCAATATCTCGCAAAAACTTGTGAAAGAATCGTGCATATAAAAGATGCATAACCGAATGTTCTTTACCGCCAACATACATATCAACCGGCGCCCATTTATTTGCAAGTTCTATGTTAAATGCAGATGTAGAAATTTTGGGATCAAGAAAACGTAAATAATACCAGGATGAATCTACAAACGTATCCATAGTATCAGGATCGCGTTTAGCATCCGTTCCGCACTTTGGACATTTTACATTTATGTACTTTTCATTTCTTGCAAGTGGAGATTCGCCGCCAAGTTTAAAATCAACATCATAAGGAAGTGTAATTGGCAACTCGCTTTCGTCTACTGGAACTTCGCCACAAGTTGGGCAATGGATTATTGGGATCGGAGTTCCCCAATAACGCTGGCGAGAAATTAACCAATCACGCAAACGATAATTTATTTTTCCTTTACCAAAATTATTTTCTTCTAGATACTTTATAACTTTTGTGATTCCATCATCAGATCTAATCCCATTAAATTGTGCTGAATTTACCATCGTACCAACTTCTGTAAAAGCAGATTTTAATTCATCAACTTCACTCGTTCCATCCTGCAAAATAACTTTGCGGATAGGAAGATTAAACTTTTTAGCAAACTCAAAATCTCTTTCATCGTGAGCAGGAACAGCCATAACACAGCCGGTTCCGTATGTGATAAGAGCATAATCAGCAATCCAAACTGGTATTTTTTCTCCATTAACCGGATTGATTGCAAATGCCCCTGTTGGAACTCCAGTTTTTTCTTTTACAGTTGAAGTACGTTCAATCTCAGTTAATTTTTTTGTTGATTCACGATACTCATCAACACCAGCTTTAAATTCTGGTTTTGTAATGTTATCAACCAGAGTATGCTCTGGTGCAAGCACAACATAGGTAACACCAAACAATGTATCGGGTCGAGTTGTAAAAACTTTTATTTCATCTTCATCGTTATCGACTATTTTAAAAGTAACTTCTGCACCTTCGCTTTTTCCAATCCAGTTTTTTTGTTTCAAGATTGTTTCATCTGGCCAATCGATTTTATTATGTCCGTCGAGAAGTTGCTCGGCATAATCAGTAATCTTAAAAAACCATTGATAAAGATTTCTCTGAATGACAGTTGTTCCGCAGCGCTCGCAGCAGCCATCAACAACTTGTTCATTAGCAAGAACAGTTTGATCATTCGGACACCAGTTTACAGGAGCATTTTTTCTGTAAGCTAATCCGCGTTTGTACATCTGAAGGAAGATCCACTGATTCCATTTGTAATATTCGGGAGCGCAGGTCATTAACTCTGCATCCCAATCATACATACAGCCCATTTTCTTAAGCTGCTCACGAATATCTTCAATATTTTTTAATGTGCTGTCTTGTGGATGAATACCGGTTTTAATTGCATAACCTTCTGCGGGCAAACCAAAAGCATCATAGCCAATCGGTTCAAAAACATTGTAACCCTGAAGTTTTTTAAATCGTGCCCAGCTATCAGTTGGTCCGTAATTGTACCAGTGCCCGATATGAAGTTTTGCACCCGAAGGATAAATAAACATAACAAGTGTGTAAAGTTTTTTATCTGTTTTGGATAAATCAGTTTTGTACGTTTTATTTTCTTCCCAAAACTTTTGCCATTTAGATTCTATTTCTGAAAAAGGATAACGCATTTTTTATTTGATATTTATTGAAAAATGAAGCCAAATTTAGCCAAAAGGGAAGGGATTTCAAATTTGATTTAAACACTTTGTATTGTGGATTTTTTTTTCTAAATCTTTGTAGCAATTATAAAAGCAATGGTACACTGATCAGACTGATTTGTTAAGATCATAAACAATCATAAAAATCAAATAACTCGGAGATAAAATGAAAATATTATTAACAGTAGTTCTGCTATCCTCAATAATAGCAGCACAAAATATTTATGATATTCAGCCAGGAGTAAAAAACAATCAGATAGTACTCCAACTTTCAAATATATCAACTACAGAATCGGCAAATAATATTGAAGTGAAGCTTCTTCAAGATTCTAAAAACTTGACCTTCAATCAAACAGAAAAAATGATTGAGAATATAACTCAAGATTCAGAAACAGAGGTTACGTTTAATTTTGATGTTGATTACAATATCGGAAAAGCAGAGGCAGATACGATTGAATTTCTAATAACTGATAACAAAAGTGTTTATCAAACCAGGCAATTTATTTTAAGATATGCAGCACCAACTGAATATAAGCTAGAGCAGAATTATCCTAACCCTTTTAATCCGACAACAAAAATTAGATATTCAATTCCATCAACTACCCTATCCTTTGTAGAGGGGTTGGGGGTGAGGCTGATTT
>JBGAWM010000132.1:0-5341 GCA_044227615.1 Ignavibacteriaceae bacterium | reverse complement strand
AAGTATTTCGCATCCAGAATGATTGATAATCCTGTCTTGGAAAAACAAAAAGCATCCCTTCAGTTTCCTTCATTTCTTTGCGATTCATTAAACCGAGCTGTCGTTCGTATTCAGTATCGGCAATTTCAAGATCTATCTTTGCTTTTAATATTCCAAGTGAATCTGTAAACGTTAATTCACCTTCTTTTGTGAAAGTATAGTATTCCACTTTAGGCTCATTTGTTATGAAGTTATTAACAATAAAAAATCCTATTACTGCAAGTGCTAACACCGCAATTACAATTTTTTGTAAAGATATTTTACTTTTTTCTTTTGATGATTTTTGTTCTGATTGTTTAATCTGCTTTTTAGCCATTATGCTTTTTCCGATATTTGTGCGGAGCAAATATATAAAAAACAGAGAAGTAAATGAGTAACATAATAAGTCGCGACGTAATTGAACTATCCGTACAACAGCAAAAAATGATTGTCAGTGGATGGGGAAGTGATGCGCTTGATAAATCAGTTGTTGAAAAAATAACTTATCTTTCCGATGGATTGAAAGTATCAGGTTATATCGCTTATCCTAAGGATTATTCAAAAAAGTATCCCTGTATAATTTGGTGCAGAGGCGGAATCGGGAATGCCGGTGCGATTGATAATTTTACTGCACGCGGAATTTATGGACAGCTTGCAAGCTGGGGCTATTGCGTTTTTGCTTCTCAATATCGCGGAAATGATGGCGGTGAAGGACACGATGATTTTGGCGGTGATGATTTAAATGATGTTCTAAATCTCATTCCACTAGCCGATGAAATTCCACAGGCAAATAAAGATGTTTGGGGAATTGAAGGATGGAGTCGTGGCGGAATGATGACATATCTTACTCTAACCAAAACCAATATATTTAAAGCTGCAGTTGTGTTGGGTGGAATTGCAAATCTTCGGTGCAATTCTGATGAAAGTAAATTTATGCGAAGACTTTATGAGCACACAATGGGCAGATATGAAGAATCCGAATTTAAAAGCAGATGTGAGACAAGATCAATTGTAAACTTTCCAGAAAAACTTTCTAAAACAACTCCAATGCTGATAGTTCATGGTAATGCAGATAACAGAGTTTTACCGCACGATTCACTCGATCTTTCTTATAAACTTTTGGATTTAAAGATTCCATATCGATTAGTAATGCTTGAAGGCGGAGATCATTTCTTAAAATCTCATCGTAAAGAAGTTGATGAAATGAGAAAAAACTGGTTTGAGAAATATTTGAAGTAGTTAACACATATTTCTTGCTTTGCGTTCTTAGTAAAATTTATCTTTGTGTCCTTTGTGGTTAAGTCTTTTAACCACAAAGAGCACGAAGGTGGCACAAAGCTCTCGAAGTTTATTTTAAAAGTAACATCTTCTTAGTTTCAACAAAGTCCCCAGCCTGAAGTTTGTAGAAATAAATTCCTGATGCTAGATTCTTGATGCTTGATACTGGATTAAAATCCACTTCATAACTTCCTGCATCTCTATACTCATTAACTAAAGTTGCAACTTCATTACCAAGTATATCATAAACCTTTAATGTTTGCCAGCCGCTTACCGGAGACTGCCAACTGATTTTTGTACTTGGGTTAAACGGGTTTGGGTAGTTTTGCTGTAATAAAAATTCTTGTTGTTGAGTTGAGTTGTTTTCATCTTCTATAAAAGTAACACCACCGTTGGTTGTGTGGATAATTATCCCACTATTACCAACAATTGTCCCGTTATTTTCATTGTTAAAAAATATGCCATTGAGATCATCAGATGTTCCACTTGATTGCAAAGTCCAATTTGTTCCTCCGTTCGTTGTCTTCAGTATTGTACCAAACCATCCTGTAATCCAACCTATTGAATCATTGACGAAAAAAATTGATTCCAGCCAAGCAGTTGTCCCACTAAATTGCAATTCCCAGTTTAAACCTCCATTTATTGTTTTATAAATAGTACCATTTGCGCCGACAGTCCAAACAGTGTCTGCATTATTAAAATGTATTGATCTTAAATTTTGTCCCGTTCCAGTCAGTTGATTAAACCAATGATTCCCTCCGTCTGTGGATTTTTGGATCAATCCTCCACCACCTACTGCCCAACCAATATTATTATCAATGAATTTAACAGAATATAAATAACTGGTTGGTCCACTTAGAGGAACATTCCAATTAGCTCCTCCATTTGTAGTCATTAAAATTCCTTCGTCACCTGCAATCCAACCAATGTCTTTATTTATAAAATAAACTGACATAAGATAATTTGATATATTGACTACTTGGCTGTTCCACGTTGCCCCTCCGTTTAAGGTTTTCAAGATTGTTCCATTCCCCCATCCTACTATCCAACCAATTGTATCATTTATAAAAAATATTGATTCTAAATTAGCTGATATTCCGCTAGATTGTAATTCCCAATTCTCACCTCCATTAGTGGTCATTACAATGGTTTCATTATATCCAACAATCCAACCAATATTTTGATTAATAAATTTTATATCATTCAAGTTATTATTAGTCTCACTTGATTGGATATACCACTGTGCATTTATCTGAAAAGAAATTGAGAAAAGGAAAGCGAAAACAAAAACTATCTTTTTCATAAAAAGCCCCTGAAAAAAATTATTAAATAAGAACACTTTAAAAAAGGGGAAATAATCTTGTAATGTCAAGCTTAAGAGTTTCTTGATTCAGAGAAATAGATTTTTTGATCTTGGTATTACTACACAATTGTGAAATAATATTCATTCATAAAAACAAACATATCAATCATAAAAGCAGTTTTGTTCTATGGAACATTTTTTGAACTTTAACATTTTCAGGGAAGTGTATGAGGTTATATTAATATTCAATTGTCATTCTCGCGTAAGCGGGAATCCAAACATCTCTAGCAAAATGGATTCCCACTTTCGTGGGAATGACAAAGCGGATGAGATTACTCGTGTAGCCTCTTATCAGGTTTAGAAGTTGTAGAAAGTTTAAAATCATTATGATTGTTGATTCAAGCCGTCCGCATATAGCCGTTGTGGGAAGAAGAAATGTAGGCAAATCTTTGCTTGTAAATTCTCTACTCGAACAGAATGTTTCTTTGGTTTCTGATATTGCAGGAACAACCACCGATGCAGTTAAAACCAGGTATGAGCTTTTGCCTTATGGTCCTGTTGTAATTGTAGATACTGCGGGTATTGATGATGAGGGTGAACTTGGAAGACAACGTATTACCGAAACGATAAAAATATTATCTTCATCAGATTTTGCTCTTGTTGTGCTTGATGCGCGCGAAACTTTGCAAAGCAAGGAACTAGAGTTGTTTGCTTATCTTGATAAACTTCAAATTAATTACATCGTAGCAGTTAATAAAATTGAGTTTGGTGTTAATCCTGTTTTGCTTGAAGAACTTAAAGAACTTAGAATGACACATTTTGAAGTATCGTGTAAAGAGAAAGCAGGAATTGAAGAGCTTAAAAGAAGAATGATCCGCCTGCTTCCGGAGGATGATGAACCGCCGTTAGTAAAAGATATTGTAAAGCAGGGGGATGTTGTTATAATGGTCATTCCCACTGATTATACGCTGCCGAATAGAAAATTAATTCTTACTCAAGTCCATATGATTCGTGAAGCACTTGATGAGAATGCTGTTATAACTGTTTGTCGTGAGAAAGAACTTGCTTCAACTCTAAATAATTTAAAAGCTTATCCAGATCTTGTCATCGTTGATAGTAATTCAGTAACACGAATTGCAGAAGATATTCCTGCTAAAATCAGGCTGACTACTTATTCACTTATAATTGCTCGGCACAGAGGTGATCTTCCTTTATTCATTAAAGGTTTGCGAAAAATAGACGGACTTAAAAACGGTGATAAAGTTTTAATTGCTGAAGTCTGTTCGCATCACACGCAGGAAGATGATATTGGCACAGTAAATATTCCCAAGTGGCTGCGCAGCTATACTAAAAAAGAATTGCATATCGATATTATTCACGGTAACGAACTACCGGATAATTTATCTGATTATAAGCTTGTAGTTCATTGCGGGGGTTGTTTGTTAACGCACCGTGCAATGCAGACAAGAATTAATGAAGCACGATTGATGGATGTTCCTGTAGTAACATACGGAGTTATAACATCATTTATGCTCGGCGCAATACCGCGTGCACTTGTCCCTTTTACAGATGCTTTTTCTGAATGGGGAAAAGGTTAGAAATAAATTAGTCACCCTGAACTCGTTTCAGGGTCTTTCTAATAATTATTGAAGATGCTGAATCAAGTTCAGCATGACCAAAATAATATTTACAAAATAGATTGCTCTATCGCACAAACCCTTTCCATCTTTCAATAAATCACTTCTCAAAAGCAAGAAAAGTTAATTGCTAATTATTATTTATTGTCTTGAATTTTTTACTTAAAAGCGCTTTTTGATTATAGTAATCTGGCATTTTGCATGCACAAGTGATGCGACTATATCGAATTACTTGAGGAAAAAATGCACAATAAAATATTTGAAAATTACCAACCGAATGACAGAAGCACATTAATTCCCCTTCTACAGGAAGTACAAACCATTTACGGTTATCTGCCGGAAAATGCTTTAAGAGATATTTCCGATTTTGTAAAAGTTCCGCTTAGCCGTGTATACGGAGTAGCAACTTTTTATAATCAATTCCGGTTAATGCCGCTTGGTGAAAATATAATTCGTGTTTGCAGAGGAACCGCCTGCCACGTAAAGAATTCTGCCACAATCCTTTTCGCACTTGAATCTGAATTAGGAGTAAAGGCAGGACAAACAACTCGGGATAAAAAATTTACTCTTGAAGTTGTTAACTGTATCGGTGCCTGTTCAATTGCTCCTGTTATCTTGGTTAACGATGATTACCACGGAAGAATAACCGTAAAAGATATTCCAAAGATTCTGAAAAAATACCAGACAGCTAAAAAAACTGAGACTGCTGAGGCAACTAAATGAAAGATTTTAATCAACTGTGCTGCGAAAAATGCTGGCGCACAACAGATAAACCTTGCGAACATTTTATTCAATGCTGCACAGAGGGTCCGCTTTGCCACCACGATGATAAATGCGAACACGAGATCACTTCACTGCGTAAACGTTTAAAATATGAAGAACATGATTTGCCAATAATAATAATTGGAATGGGAACTTGCGGACTTGCTTCCGGCGCAGCCAAAGTTAAAGAAGCAATTGAAGCTGAACTTAAAAAATTAAACATCGAAGCGATCATTGAAGGAACAGGCTGTATTGGTTACTGCGCTGTTGAACCGATTGTTGATATTAAACTTCCCGGAAAAGACAGAATATCTTACCAGGAAATTACTGTTAAAGATGTCCC
>JBGAWM010000131.1:0-5380 GCA_044227615.1 Ignavibacteriaceae bacterium | reverse complement strand
AAATCAAGAATTTATATCCATAACGATAAACCAGTTTTAATTTTAATGCTTGGTAATGATGAGGTGAATGAAACTAAATTAGAAAAAGTTTTGGGCGGAGCTGTTCGTCCTGCTCATCCCGAAGAATTAAAAGATATTTCCGGTGCCGATGCCGGTTCAATTGGTCCGATTGGATTTTCCCATAGGGATGGCAAGCCAAACGGAAGAATAATTGCAGATAATCGTTTGAAAGATGCTAACAATATGTTTAGTGGTGCTAATAAAAATGATTATCACATTGGCGGAATAGATTTTAAACGTGATGTTCCAACAATTGAGTATGCGGATTTTAGGACAGTAAAATCAGGTGAAGGCTGCCCTCGATGTGAAAAACATCTTGAAGTATTTCCTGCAATAGAACTTGGGCATATATTTAAACTGGGAACTAAATATTCTGAAGCAATGGGTGCGAATTTTCTTGATGAAAACGGGAAAGAAAATCCAATCATTATGGGAAGCTACGGAATTGGTGTTGAGCGTGTTATGGCTTGTTACATCGAACAAAATCACGATTCAAATGGAATTGTCTGGAATAAACTACTAGCTCCATTTCAAGTACACTTGCTTGGCTTGAATTTGAAGAAGCAGGAAATTGTTGATGCTTGCGAAAAAATCTATGCTGATTTGAATGGGCAAGGCTTTGAAGTTTTATTTGATGATCGCGATGTTACGGCAGGATTTAAATTTAACGATGCAGACTTACTTGGAATGCCGATTCAGGTTGTAGTTGGCGAGAAGAAGTTAAAGGAAAACAAATGCGAAGTTAAAGTCAGAAAAACCGGCGAACGATTTGATGTTGACTTGAGCGAGTTGATAAATAAGGTTAAGGAGCTGTTGAGTATAAATTAATACCTTAGAGAAATTATGGACGAAACAAAGATTGTAATATTTAAAAATCAGCAAATTAGGAAAGTATTTCATTCAGGTGAATGGTGGTTTGTTATTAATGATGTTATAAAATCCTTAACTGATTCCACGGACCCAGCACAATACTTTAAAAGATTGAAACAGCGAGATCCTGAGCTTGCAAATCTAATTAATAAAGGAGCGGTACAATTTGTACCACCCCTTCAATTAAAAGTTGAAACTACTGGCGGTTCACAGAAAATGTATTGCTGGAATACCGAAGGTACTTTTAGACTAATCCAATCAATTCCATCTCCTAAAGCTGAGCCATTTAAAAGGTGGTTGGCAAAGGTTGGATATGAAAGAGTACAGGAAATTGAGAATCCTGAATTAGCATCTAAAAGAACCAGGATGCTTTACAAACTTAAAGGTTACTCTGAAGATTGGATTGAAAAACGGATGCGAGGAATTGCAATCCGTGAAGAACTAACAGATGAATGGCAAAAGCGCGGAGCAAAGGAAAATAAAGATTATGAAATATTAACTGCAGAAATATCTAAAGCCACTTTTGGAGTAACTCCCGCTCAATATAAAAAACTAAAGAAATTGAAAAGAGAAAATCTTCGTGACCATATGAATGACTTTGAGCTAATATTTACCATGCTTGGCGAACGATCGACTACAGAAATTCATCGTACAGAAGACTCAAAAGGTGTACCTAAACTAAAAGCAGATGCAAATGCCGGCGGCAAAATCGCTGGGGACGCAAGAAAGCAATTGGAAAAAAGATTGGGGCACTCTGTTGTTTCGAAGAAGAACTACCTTAAAGAGCCGGAAAGTAAAAAATTATCAAACTTTAAAAAGTAAAATTTGCTTTATAATAAATGTGAAGTTAAAGTTAAAAAACAAATTAACGATTTAGAGATTGGTTTAGTGATCTAATGAATAAGGTTAATGAATTGTTGAAAAAAGTTATTCTGTTTTTTAAGCGTAAATAATTTACTTTTAACTAAAATAAACGATGCAAATTATTCTGTTAACTTTATTGATCTTATTCTTTTCCCAATTTACCTATCCGCAGGTTAATAACATTTCTGGGATAAAGTTCAATTCCCAAAACGTAGAGCGAAGCCAAAAAACATCTCTCTTTCTTAACGAAAATAATTTTATAGAATTGGATGGTTCATTTTCAATCTCATTTGATATTTCATTTTGGGATTATAAAGAATTCGGACCGATACTGCGAATACGAGATGATGATGGAAACGAAGTTCGTGTTGTTTACAGTCCATTCAAGGATCGGGATACTTCTCTAATTGAATTAATTAAGCCCTTTGATAATAAATCTATTGCTTTAAAACTCCCCAAAAGAAATCTAATCAGAAATAATTGGTTTAATCTTAAATTAACTTTTGATAAAAGCAGTAAAAAAATTAAAGCATATTTTAATGATTCGTGGATAAGTTCAATTGATTATAAGTCTATCAATAAAAATTATTACAAGTTTGCTTTTGGTATAAATGAAAGAATGAATTCTAATGATTTTGATGTTCCTGCAATATCTGTAAGAAATATTATTATCAGCGAAGATAATGAGGCAAAATATTTTTGGGAATTGAATCCGTTTAATGAAAATCCTTTAATAGATAATATCAGTAACTCAAAAATCATAGCTGTTAATCCAATTTGGATTTATAAAGAACATCAGAAATGGAAAAAGATTAGTGATTTTAATATTTCAAACACATCGATATCAAACCTCGGTGTCGCTTTCGATTCAACAAATTACCGGCTCTTTATAGATCGGAAGGACGATCTACTGATTTATGATCTGGTTACAGGAAAAGATTCAATAATAAAATATAAATCAAAAAGTCCGGCATATTGGAATGATTTATTTTATGACGATAACAAACAGCTTCTTTACTCTTACTTCACCGGGCTTGGCAAAGTTTCGGTTTATGATCTTAAGAAAAATGAATGGATAGTAAAAGATGGATCAACAAATACTAATGGCCATTACTTTGGTAGTGCCAAATTTAGCTGTCCAAATGATGATGATCTTTTTTTGCTTGGTGGTTATGGCTGGTATAAGGCAAAAAATGATTTATTTAATTATGACTTTGTAAAAAAAGAATGGCAGGAAGTAAAGTTAAAAAAGAATGAGATGACGCCGCGTGCCTGGTTTTCATTTGGTAAAGGATTTAGTGATCGTGAGTATCTTATTTCTGGAGGATTCGGAAACGATTCGGGAAATCAAGAACTTGGTTTTAAATCTAACTACGATCTGTACTTGTTGAATATGAAAGATTCAACTATTACCAAATTAAAATTACCGGAACATAAATTTAATTATGCCATGTTATTTAATAACGCATATCTTGAAAAAGAAGATTCGTTATTTTACTTCTTATCTCAAAATGAACAAGGAAAAGGAATAAGTATATCTTTAAATCAATTAGATTTAAAAACTGGAAAAGTTACACCTGTTGGAAATAAAATCTGGGAAAGAAGTGCCAATAAGTGGATGTATTCATATCTGCATTACAATAAAGCAATTAATGAATTTATTTCTGTAATATTTGATTCCACAAAAGTTGAGTTATTTTCAATTAATTATCCGCCAATTTCTGGATCGCAAAAAACATACTTAGCAAACCTAAATATTGATAAGAATTATTCATCAATGTTATTAATTGCTGTCGCTGGTTTTATCTCAGTAGCCGCTGTGCTGATTTATTATAGAAAAAGAAAAGTTAAATTAGCAAGAAATGGAGAAGCAAATAGTTTTACTGGCAAAGAAACCGAAACTGCAATAACTCTTACCAAAAACTCTATAAAGTTGTTTGGCGGTTTCCGAATTTACGACAGAGATGGCAAAGAGATTTCCCAAACACTTTCACCTATGTTAAAAGAAATATTTTTATTAATTCTGATCAGAAGCGTGAACAATCATCAAAGCGGAATTACATCTGAAGAACTGTCTTCGATTATTTGGCCAGATGCATCTCCTGAAAGTGTTAAATCAAACAGAGGCGTTGCAATTAATAAACTCAGAAAAATTTTATCTGCTGTTGATGGGGTAGATCTTGAATTTTCAGATAAACTTTGGCTTGTTAAAATGAATAATGGATTAAGCTGCGATTATGCCGATTATTTAAAATTTTACAGCACTCATAAAAATGGAAATGAAATTATTAAAGATTCGATATCTGCAATAATGGATATTTGTAGTGGTGGAGAATTCTTAAAAGGTATTAGCTACGAGTGGCTGGATTCGATAAAGTTTTCAATTAATAATGAAGTAATTGAATATTTAAAACAATATTGTGATAGAGAAAAAACTGGAAACAATAATGAAATTCTCTTAAAACTTTGTGATGTTATCTTAGCTTTTGATTCCGTAGATACAGATGCAATAAAATTTAAAATTAAAACATTAAACTCCCAGGGAAAACTTCACATTGCCAAAAGTACATACGGCTTATTTGTTGTCGAGTATAAACGATTGTACGATGAAAATTATCCGCTATCTTTTGAAGAAATAATCAAATCCTAAGAATTTTCTGAAATTAACCCAAAATTAACCCGTTTAATAACCTTTCTGTTAACCCTTAATCCTTTTCTTTGCAACCAAAATTAAATTTATAAGGATAACGGGTCGTCCCCCAATATTCTTTTTCTCCGGCTTGGGGGACCGGAGAGTATATTATGAAATTATTAGTGATAACAAAAAAACCAAAAACAAAACCTTGTCCTCACTGCGGTAAACCAATCAGCGTTAAAGCCTTAAGATGTAAGTGGTGTAAGGTTTGGCTGATTATGGTGTAAATTGAAAAAACAGATCTTATAAAAGTTTATATTTTCTAGAGTACTACTGCTTTTCTTTTTCTCATCAGACCCAAATAGTTTTCTTTCATCTCATTAGAAAGAAAACTAATGTTTATTATCTTTTCCCAATTGTTCCATTCCGAATAAATTTTATTTAGCACTTGAGAAATTATTGTGTCGTTTAGTTTTAATTTTTCTTTTGCAAAATAATCAATTAAAATTTTAGCACTTAAATTTCTTTTCTTGCCGGCTATTGGTAGAGCAATTTCTTCCTGCGATTTGGGAACTACAATAGTTGTATTTAATAAATCATAAGCAGGTGAAAGTTCTACTTTATTATCGCGAGTAATTAAGGAGAAATTTTTTAAGTGCATATCCTCATTACCAATAAGAAAATTAAAGATTGTTAATCGAAATAACTTTACTTTCTCAATTGCAGGAAATGTGCAAAAAGTATCAATAAGTGTAACTAGTTTTTCCATACTGTAATCATACTTTGTTTCTCTGCTTTTACCAGCAAGCTGTGCAAAATCTTCTAAAGATAATTTTTTATTTCTTCCGTATCTATCAAATCTTTTAATGAAGTAAGTGAATTTCCCATCAGACGAATAAATCATTCCGCTAATTGGAACTTCAATTCCTATTAAATCAGCGAGTTTCATTG
>JBGAWM010000130.1:0-5609 GCA_044227615.1 Ignavibacteriaceae bacterium | reverse complement strand
ACTACAAAATTATTAATTATTTGGAGTCTCTTCCTTTTTTACATTAAAAAATTTTCAACTAAGAATTAATTTATACCATAAATACATTCAAGAAGTACTAAATAGATATCATCTTCATTAATAAAACTATGATTCAATTCAATTGAGCATAATCATCTTTTTCGCATCAGTTTTATTACAGACCTGCAATTGATAGAAATAAACGCCAGAAGATACAGGGTTACTATCATTATCTTTTCCATTCCATCTAACTGGGTAAGATCCTTCAAATTGCTCTTGATTTAAAAGAGTTCTTACCAATGATATCCTTTTTAAATTTTTCTCCTGAATTTTAAAGTAAATAAAATAATGATCAGTTACCCGTTAAATATGTTAATGAGAAAATAGAGCAAACTTCCACAGTGTTCAATCAAATAAAGATGAAAATTGTACATTGTGTATATGTTAGAGGAAATCATTAAAATATATTTTTACTTAAAAATTGAAATAACTTTTTCAGCCACCTTTTTTGAAACTTCTAAAGTCTTATCATCAAAACCGAACTCTTTACCGTAACTTGTAATATGAGCCTGATAATGATCATCAAAGACAACAATCAGATTATTGATTCCGCCCAGATCATAAAAGAATGCTGCATCTCCAAGCCCATCAACGGCTTTGCTTGTTTCGATAGCCTTATAGATCATAGCATCCAAATCTTTATCACCTGTCTCTGGTCCTCCGATTAATTTTTCCTTGGTCTTTGGAAAGCTTGTATTCCCAAATCTTCTGACCAATACAGCAATATGAGCCCCGTCCGAAGAATAGCCGCACTGTGACACATACTTTCCCGCACTCTCGTCAGTTTGATGTAATGTTTCCATCGCTTCATTAAATGCTATTCCCGTGATTGTGCTCATCATTTCTTTCGTCAAAAGCTCGCACATTTTTTTATCTGGCATAGAAGAAATGTTGGTTGAAGATTCGTCACCAGCTTTGGTTTTGTTTTCACCGCAGCCGACCGTTATCAACACAGATAAAAGCAAAAAGGAAAGCATAATTGTGAATTTCATTTGATACTCAGATTTTATTAGAAATTTTTTATTTGAAAATATGCTGGCAGAGCAAGAGTGGCAATCACATAAAGATGTGAATTTGCGAAATGAAGGGTTAAATTACTTTTTTAATGTTTTAAGAATGGCTTCCGATTTTGAATTAACATGAAGTTTTTGATAAATGTTTTTTATGTGTGAACGCACTGTATCAAGGCTGATAAATAATTTATCTGAAATTTTTTTATAGCTCAGTCCATTTACCAATTCCTGTAAAATATCGCCTTCTCTCTTTGTTAAATTAAAATCATTTTTCCCTTTAGCGGACTCATTAAAATGATTCAGAACTCTTCTTGCAATGCTGGGGGTCATTGGTGCGCCGCCACTATTTACATCCTTTATCGCTTCCAGTATCTGGTCTAACGAAGTTCTTTTTAAAATGTAACCAGATGCGCCAGCACGAAAGGATTCAAATATACGCTCATCATCATCATAAACGGTAAGCATAATTATATTAACTAAGGGATAGATTTCTTTTATCTTTTTTGCACATTCAATTCCTGATATACCGGGCATTGAAATATCCATTAAAAAAACATCCGGCAGAATATCATCAATAACTTCAAGCAATGATTGGCATTCACCGAATGCACCCTTCAGTATAAATCCTTCAGAGCTTTTTATGAGAGCTGATATTCCCTCTCTGATTTGCTCGTCATCTTCAACAATGACGACTGATATTTCTTTTACACTCATCTATTAAAATAAATTTTCCGGTTTAATGTCAGTAAGCACAATGGAAAATACAATCACATATAGATGTGATTTATTTAAGCGGAATCTCTATTGCTGCTTTTGTTCCGTATCCTGACTTTGTAATGATATTAAAACTACCGTCAAGTTCTTCTGACCTTCTTCTTATATTTTTTAATCCGTTACCTATTCTAATTTTGTTATAATCAAAACCAATTCCGTCATCTTCAACAATTAAAATTATTTTTTTGTGATGATTGTCTTCTACTCTTAATTCGATTAATACTCTTGAGGCATTGGAATACTTTGCCGCATTAGTTACAAGCTCTTTATATATTAAAAGCAGATTTCTTCTTACATCCATCGGTAAAACTAAATCTTTATCAACTTCATCCACATTAAATACCACATCAATATTTTTCGATTCAAGAATTGTTAACGCATAATCTTTAAGCTTCAGCAATGCATCTTCAAATTTATCGTTTCCGGGATTAACCATCCATACAATATCACTCATTTTATCAACCAGTTCTCTGGAGGTATTTTCAATTCTTTCGAGCTTATCAGAAAATCTGTTGTCAGTTGATTTCTTCTCCCTTTTTATCAGCTCAGCAAAAATGGCGATACTGGACAGACTCGTACCGATTTCATCGTGAAGGTCGCTGGATATTTTTGAGCGAAGTTTTTCAATTTTAAGCGCCTGCCTGATTTTATACTGGTAAATAATATAGTTTATAAGCGATACAATTAAGATAAAGAACAAAACAGCGGAGGAAATAAACCACCATTTCTGCCAGAAGGGTGATAGGACTGTAAACGAAAAAGTTGCGGGAAATTCACTTGTTACACTTTCGCGATTTACTGCATGAACAACAAATTTATAATCGCCCGGGGGAAGATGAGTATATGTTACAAAATTTCTATTCGAATTCTCAATCCATTTTTTATCAAAGCCTTCCAGTATATAATTATATCTTATTTGATTTTCGCCACGATAACTTGTTCCTGCAAAATCCAGAATGACAGTATTGTTTCCATAATCAATTTCAACCGGAGGAGGTGAAGTGTGGTCTTTCAACAAATCATTTAAACTAAAGTTGTCACTAAAGTTAAAATTATTTTCAAAAGGCAGTTTATTTTCTAATAAACTTATTTGTGAAAAATAAATCTTTGGTTTTACTTGTTGATAGTTCAATGAGTCGGGTGTGTAACAAAACACCTGATCCCAGGAATTAAACCAAACAATATTCTTATAAAGAAAAGTACTAAGTATTTCTCCGCCATATATGCCGTCAGCTGCACCAAAGCTTATCCATTTGCTGCCATTGTACTTATTAATTCCTTTTGATGTGCAGAACCAGAAATTACCATACTGATCTTCTGTAATGGAAAATACCCAGTTGCTGTTTAATCCATCTTTGGTCGAATAATTAGAAAAATTTTTTCCATCATATTTAAAGACACCGCTGAACCTTGTTCCAATCCATAGATTATTTTTAGAATCTAAATAAAGACTGCGAACACGCAAATCTTTTAATCCATCTTTTTCTGTAAAACAATAAACAGAGTCGTTTCTGATTTTTATTAATCCATCACGCCAGGTTGTAATCCACTTTGTATTTTGAGAATCAACAACAGCCTGCCTGATGCTTGTTGCAGACAAAATATTTTTGATTTTAGGATCAGAAAATATCCATTCTTTTTCAGGCTTATCATTAAAGTTATAAAGCCTTCCGTTTCTGATATAAGCCAGACCACCCTGAGTAAGCAGCCATACAACGCCTGATAAATCTTTTGAAATACTGTAAACAAAATTATGCGGTAATCCATCAGTCTCTTTGAAATATTTTGTAATTCCTTTTCTGTGTTGAATAACGCCGTCATCGGTTGCAAGCCATTCTTCATCTTTATCAACAAAATAATCCAACACTCTTTTGGAGAAGCTTCTAATAAACTCAGCGGGTTTTTCTAACTTGAAATTATTAATAAGATAAATACCATCACCATTGCCAAGAAATAATTTGTTATTTGCTTTAATAAGATGTGGAGAATTTAATTCCACATTACTTTTTTCCACAAAACGAAAATTACTCTTGCTGAGCTTACTTAGTCCTTCGAGAGAACCGATCCAGAGATTATCTTCATTGTCATAGAATAATGACAAAACAGCTTTTTCCATAAATCCGTTTGATTGATCAATTGTTCTTGTTCCCTCTTTCGAAACAACGATTAGTTTTCCCAAACCACCAATTATAAGTTCGCCGGAATTATTTTCTATAATTGAATTTACGGCATAACTCTCGCCCTTCTTATAGATTTTAACTGCATTCACATTTCCATCTTTAAGTTGGTAAAGCTGTTTTAAGGATGAAAACCAGATAGTGTTCTGTTTATCCGCATAGGCAAATACTATT
This sequence comes from Ignavibacteriaceae bacterium, assembly GCA_044227615.1. Taxonomy (GTDB): domain Bacteria; phylum Bacteroidota; class Ignavibacteria; order Ignavibacteriales; family Ignavibacteriaceae; genus IGN3. Next base: position 1,411 of record JBGAWM010000130.1, on the reverse strand, counting down.
TGTTCATAACTTCTGTCCGACTCATTAAATATTAATTCATATTTATTATTATAGTAACTGATTAATCCTTTGTTGGTTGTAAAATAAATCTTATCATCATTACCAAAAACAACACTGTAGACACTTAATTCTCCCAATCCATTAAAGCTGCTTTCGTGAATAATATCTTTAAAGGAATCATCTTTAAAAATCCATTTTGTAATTCCTGCATCAGTACAAATCCAGATATTTCCATCTTTATCTCTTTTGATTTGATTTACCCGAGGATCAATTAAAAACTTTTTATCTTTTATTGTATATACGATAGAATCCTTTTCGTAGGGATGTTTAATAAACACTTCAATCCCATTGCCAAGCGTTCCAACAAGCATAACGCCTTCTGATATTTCGAGAAAGCTGCTTATGACAGGAACTTTTAGTCCTTCTTCTTCCCGGTAATTGTAGAAAGATGTACCATCATAGATGCTAAGCCCATCTACAGTGCCAAACCACATTCTGCCTTTTGAATCCTGGTAAATATCTCTGATAGTTCCCTGTACCAAACCATCTGAAGTGGTGTATTTTTTGAAATGGTAAACCTGCGTAAATATATCTGAACTCTGAAGAAGTGTTAAAATAAAAAGAAGTTTTATAATTCGATTATTCAATTTTAATAATTTGCTTTTGATTAAAAATATCGATCATACAGAGGATAAACAATATGGTTTATTAAAAATTGGATAAGAACTAATTAATCTTATAGAGCAAAGACTAGTTGAAGGTTACTCTATGAAAGAAAACTTTGATTCGTTGATGCATTCTTTATTTAACATCTGGTACGCATTGGAAACAACTTTCATCCACTCGTTGTGAACTGGACATTTTTTATCTCCATTACAATTCTGATATCCCATTATGCAATTTTTGAAAATATCTAATCCATCAATTGCTTCAACTATATCAATAAGTTTAAGCTCCGATGCATCTGCTGAAAGTTTAAATCCGCCTACTCTTCCTTTGCGCGAAGTTATTATTCCCTTTTCAGTTAGATCTTGTAATATTTTAGATGTGAATTCTTTTGGAATATTTAATTTTCCGGCTATTTCTTCAGCAGAACACAACGATTCTTTATCCTGAGCAGCTAAATATAAAACTGCCTGCAAGCCGTATTCGCATTTTTTTGAAAAGAAACTACTCATAAAAACTCAGAAATCTTTTTTGTAAAAACTTTTTAATCCAAATAACATTGGCACTACAAACCAAACAATCATCATAGCAACTGATAGTACAATTCCAAGTGCGCTGCCGAAGAATTTGTTGAACAATGCTCCTGTGTATCCCATCAATGCTGATATATTGAAATCCAGTATAAAAAATATTCTTGCTAAATCAATTGGATTTAAAAGACTTATTCCAAGTACAATATTTTCAA
>JBGAWM010000012.1:0-74095 GCA_044227615.1 Ignavibacteriaceae bacterium | reverse complement strand
TCATTCAGTTCAATTCCAGTAGAATCAGCATATCCTGGGTAAATGTTTAATTTCTTCATTGCGTTTAAATATTGTAACTGGCTCTAATCATTTAATAAAAATAGTTATCGTTTCAAAATTAAGACTTTTCCTAATCAAATTTATATAGGAGGAAAGAATTATTTTGATCGACACTATATTAAATATGGTAAGGACAAATGAATTGTCTCTTCTGGATAACAGAATTAAATTAAAGATAAAGCATAAGGGATAAAAGGGAGTTGGGGATAGGAAAAAGGGTGTAGTGGAAAAATCCCATCGCAACAGGTGAGATGGTAGAATAATTCCTTCGTAGCGCGGTTCGCCGCGGTGGATCCGTCCTGCATGTTTTTTTTTCAATTCTGTAGGGATCGATCTCCCGATCGATCCGCTGCATCTTACAATTCATCTGCAAAAAGCGGAACAGACGGGAGTCAGTTCCCTACAAATAACTGTATGTCCCCGGTTTGTCATCAGCCACTTGATGACATTAACGAAAAACAATCCCCACCTGCCAGTAAATGGTGGACGGCAGCCGGATAAAACTGCACGCTGCGTTTTTACTGTAAAGACGACTCGCTAGATCATCTCAAAAAATTAATACCGTAAAGACGTAGCACGCTACGACTCTACAATAAATAGCATCACATACAGTAAAGACGACTCGCTGAGTCGTCTCATATTATCTTGCTGTCATCAACCACTTGATGAGATTTGAATTGTTATCTGTTCCACACTCTGCACCTTGCTCTTATCTGTCAAACTAACATATCACCCCTCTGGGGTTGATAAGAAATTCAAAATTATATATTAAACATTCTGAGTATTCATCCCTTCGGGACTTGTTCGATATTCAAAAAATCCGTGGAAATCAGTTTTATCAGTGTATGTCCCGCGGACATCAGCGTCCCATTGCGTTAAAAGTATTGTTTAGACTGCAGGAAAGGATACTCCCAAATGGTCGAGGAGCGCTAAGAAAATCAATTGAACCCATACTGTCGATTGCGGAGTAAAAATCAGCTTCTTATAAGTGCCATACGAAGGATATCTTTAGGTACATCTTTATCTAAATTTTCTGCTTTAAAAACGCCCTCTAAATTAAACCCAACATCTCTGTTGATACGAATATTTCTCAAATTAGTATCGTACGTATAGATAAATATTTTTCTAAGTTTAAGTCTGTTAAGCCCGAATGTTATCCAGGCTTTTGTAGCCTTTTTACCAAAACCCTTACCAGAATATTCTCTGTTGCCGATAAGCTTTCTAAGTTCAGCTTTGTTATTCAATCTATCATAATGCAGATAACCCATAACTCCTATCGGTGTTTTATCCTTTTTTTGGATTATTCCAAAAATATTTCCTTTGTCATTGATTAGTTCATCTAAATTTCTTTCAATATTATCGATGCGTGAAAGTAAAAACTCTTTACCAGATTCACTACTTGTCCATTCAGTTAGTAATTTCTTATGCTTCTTGTTTTCAAAAGGAATGATAACTATATCTTCATAAGTAATGGGAAAATCTATTTTTTCATCAATCAAATAATCTACTTCTTCAACCTGATTAACTTTATTACCATTGATAGCAATATCTAAAATAGAATTAGCCAGATTAATGTAATCTTTAGAGGATAAGTTTAATTTTTTTAGTTCGTTAATTGTGGTGCTAAGAACAGTTTCTGTAAGAAATGAATTCTGCAGATGAATTGATTCTTCCATTATATTTTTCCAATCACTAAATGTGAAAAAAATATTTGGTTAATTAGTTTAGTTAAATTAAATGACAACTAAACTTAATAAAATAAATTGAATTTATATTTACTGTCTTTAACGTAATAAATTAAAACTTCGAAGCCGCAGATTTTAGTCTGCGAAATTAAATTATAATCGTAACCTGGAGGTTGCGGCTACTTGGTAGAATCTAATTTCTAAATCGTCCGAAAAAAGGAACTCGGTGGCGCTGCCTGTCCGTCGGGTGAACCCGTTCCTGCAAAAATAAAATTCTGTAACGCGGTTCGCCGGGGCGAATCCGTCCTGAGATTTTTTGCGAATTAAAAATTTCTTAAACAACCCTGCAAAATTTAGGGATTGATAAAGCCAGTTTGTGAATCAATAAAATTATTACATCATAGGCTGTCACAAAAGTAAACTAATGGTTACAGCTGAAGTGAAGTGAGATAAATTATGCGTTAAATCAAAAGATTATTTTTCCAGATAGGATCGTATATGAGAACAATGAGGTCGTGCTGATTGGTACAAAAATTCTGTTTCACTTATTTTAAACCCCTGTAGATCTTATGAAGTAGCCATTCAGATGAGAGTGGCGAGACCGGAATTTCTCTTATTGTGGAATGCAAACTGAATATTGAGGAATGATTAAAGTATATTTTACACCTGATGGAGACTTTGAAGCAGCATAATTTAATCGAGCCATAAGCAGCTTCGCGCTACGGGATGAACAATCTACAATGAGCTTCCTACTTTAATTCTTACATTTACAAAAATAGATGTAACACCTAAGCTTCCGCTTTTAAGATTGCTGATAATTACACTGGGTCCGATAGCTATTGCACTGTATGCCCAGTAATCAAATATTTTTTGGACGCTTATATCCATAACAAACTGGTTATTTCTAACGGGACTGTTAAACATATAATCCATTCTCAAATCAAAAACACTTCCCGCCAATGTTAATTCTCTACCCGTAAACCCCGCGTGTAGTTCATCAATAAAATTTGCAAAGTAAAACTTACCACGAGTCGAACCCATAATTTTTATGGGATACCGCAATTCCCAATTTATAAATCCGCCATCCAATAAATATGGCTGGTATTTTATTGTTCCATCTGGATTATAAACGATATTATCTTTATTAACTGTGTTCTCAGTATATTTTCTTATTAGTGATTCCGAAAATTCACTTGAAGTACTTAGGTAACCAATCTCGAAGAAGTTGCCGAAAGGTATTGTGTATGATAGTTGTATACCATCAGTTACAAATAAATTATTATGATTTTCTGAATCTTTTAATTCTACCATCGCATCTACCGATGTAAATATCCCTGCTTTGAATCCGAGTATGTGAAAACTGAAGTCTGTATAGTTGGTTTCAAGTGCACCAGAATATGGTGTACCAAATCCTATTGAAAGACCGATGTCTTTTTTAAGAGGTATTCCAAATCTTTCTCCGCCCATTATCTGGAAATAAGGATTTATATATCCTAGTGTAGGGGATATCTGAAATACGGTTGGTGGATTAAGGATATTGTTAAATCTTAATTTTTCAATCACTCTGGTAAAAAGACTTCCATAATTAATTGTTTCTTCTAAATTAAGTTTAAATGGATAGGTTATTATTCTTGCACGTGTTTCAGGTTTTAATGCTAATAGAGGATACAAACTTCCTTTAATAGATATTGTTTGATCTGTAGCGTTTCGCAGATCAACAACAATTTCAGCTTTGGGGTCGGGCGGGTCAATAAACATCTCCTCCTGGATTAGAATAAACAGACTATCATCCAGAGGTTCCATCTGGTAGTATAATATCGGTTCTTCTTCTTCCTGGGCAATTAAATAATTTGTATTAAATAATATGAGAGTAAGTAATAATAAAAGCGTTATATTTTTCAATTCCATTTTCCATTTTTACAGTATAATTATTATAAAGTTAAACAATTTTCAGACCGAAAAAAGTACTTATTTTTACGGCTGCATTACATTAAAAGGTAAGTTTTACAGTTATTTATTAAAAATAGTTACAGAAAGTTTTGGAAATTGAAAATTAGGGAAAGGGGCAGGCTTATTACCATAGAATCAGGCAGAGTGATAATCTATATGCCGCGAAGATTCATAATTGATAAATAGCTAGGTACAGTTATGTAGTTTTAATTTAAAGACTTATAATTCTACCAATCTCTGAGCAAGCATCTGTAAAATATTTATACATAAATCTTTCGAAAACGGTAAAATAGTTTACATATCGCTTGTAGGTGGAGTCTCTTACCGTGCCATTTTTAGATAATAAAAAACTGGAAAGTAATTCCTTTAGCGAGATGATTCTAGAGTTAAAGGGTCTAATGCCGTGTATGCCATATGTTAGTTCGTGCTGTTTTTCTGCAAGAATTATTTGAGCATCTTTTTTATTATGCGCTACTATATCTCTGATTCTTTTTCCATTAAGTCTATAACTTAATTGATACGAAGTACCATTTTTTCTTCTAATCGGTTTTAATTCTACTCTCGGTATATTCATAAAAATTCCTAGTAATTCCTGATCATAATATACAAAATTGGCACGATTTGGTCATTTTTTTTTATTCATCGTAAAGATAAAGCCTTGTAATACAAGGCTTTAGAGAGGGAGTACCGAAAGCCGGACTCGAACCGGCACGAGGTGTAAGCCCCACTGGATTTTGAGTCCAGCGCGTCTACCAATTCCGCCATTTCGGCATTAGTTCTTGATCAAAAAAAGAAACTTTTATTCTTACAACAATAATATTTGGCTAATCTTCTATCCAGATTGTTTGAAAGACCGACATAAATATATTCACGCTTCAGACTTTTAATTGCATAAACTACAGATATATTTTTCAGCTCTTCGTCTACCAACCTGCCTGCAAGCAGGTTCTGCCATTTCGGCGAACATTCAAATATTTCTGCGCAAAAGATAAAAAACTTCGCTCAACTAACCAATAAGCAGATGAATCAAAGCGAGAATTTGATTTTACTATTCTAATAAATATTCCATTCGTATTTGAAATTGCGGTACAAAATTTTGGCACAATCATTGTTTAATATGCCTAAACTAATAAAGGAGTCACAATGAAAAAAAGTTACAGAGCAAAAACAAAAAAACATCAGGAAGTAAAAGATGTTTTTATGTTGGTTAGCAATTGGGAGAATGTAGATAATTACAGCGAAGAAGAAATTGAAGATCTTCTGGATGAAAATAATATTCCTGAAATTTCTTATATCGAGGTAATGGACAAACCAGATAATTTAATTTTTGATTAATCAATCCGGGACAAAAAATGAGCAAAACATATATCGGTCAGGACGGACATTACGACATTGAAGATGATGGTAAAATTATCCAGCGAATGGTTAATGAGTTTGGAAGATTTACCGGTATAACTAAAGTTTATTCAAACTTTAAAAGAATACCCAATTTATTAGACAGAAATAAGATTGAATATTTTCTTCAGATGTTGAATATTTATAAAGTTTCAGGACGAGTTTAAACCTTTAACCTCACTCGTCCTTTAACTACTCTTAACTATCATAGCTTACCAATAAGCTGCGCCATTTAATTCCCAAAACACACTTACGCTTTAAAACATCTTTCCGTATTTTTACACCTCACAACAAATACTGGAATTATGGAAAACAATACACCTAATAGTAACGATTCATTTAAAGAAAAATCTAAAAACTTTATCTATGAAATAATTGATGAAGATTTAAAAACCAATAAATGGAATGGAAAAGTTCATACCAGGTTTCCCCCCGAACCAAATGGCTATCTTCATATCGGACACGCTAAATCTATCTGTCTTAATTATGGAATTGCAAGGGATTATAAAGGCAAATTTAATTTAAGATTTGATGATACAAATCCAACTAAAGAAGATCAGGAATATGTCGATTCAATAATAGACGATGTTAAATGGGTTGTAGGTGATTTTTGGGAATCCATTCCTTCGGGAGAGAATAGAATATTTTTTGCGTCAGATTATTTTGATAAAATGTATGAATGGGCTGTTCAGCTTATTAAAAAAGGTAAAGCTTATGTTGATGATTCCGATCCTGAAACTATGCGCGGTTTGCGCGGAACAGTAACTGAGGCTGGTACTGAAAGTCCAAATCGAAATCGTTCTGCTGATGAAAATCTCAATCTGTTTGAACGAATGAAAAATGGTGAATTTAAGAATGGTGAAAAAGTCCTTCGTGCAAAGATTGATATGTCATCACCAAATATGCTTTTAAGAGATCCGGTAATGTATCGTATAATTCACTCTGAGCATCATCGCACTGGAAACAAATGGTGTATATATCCAACTTATGATTGGGCACACGGTCTTGAAGATTCTATTGAAGGTATAACGCATTCTATTTGTACGCTTGAGTTTGAAGTTCACAGACCGCTATATGATTGGTTCTTAAACGAACTTGGAATACATCATCCGCAGCAGATTGAATTTGCACGTTTGAATTTAACTTACACGGTAATGAGTAAAAGAAAATTACTGGAACTCGTAGGACAGAAATTTGTTGATGGCTGGGATGATCCAAGAATGCCGACAATTTCTGCATTCCGAAGAAGAGGTTATACTCCCGAAGCAATTCAGAATTTTGCAGAAACAATTGGCGTAGCTAAACGTGATGCTATGACCGAGGTTGCGGTTCTTGAACATGCAATCAGAGAAGATTTGAATAAAAAAGCTCAAAGGGTGATGGCTGTTCTTGATCCATTGAAAGTTGTTCTTACAAATTATGAAGGTGCAGAAGAACTTGAAGCTGTGAACAATCCGGAAGATGCTGAAATGGGTCATCGTAAAGTTCCATTCTCAAAAGAAATTTATATCGAGAAAAGTGATTTTATAGAAAATCCGCCCAAAGGATTTCATAGATTGATCCCTGGCGGTGAAGTTAGATTGCGCTACGCTTATATTATCAAATGCGATGAAGTTGTTAAGAATGAAAATGGGGAAGTGGTACAACTTAATTGCAGTTACGATATTGATACAAAAAGCGGGACCGGAACAAGCACTAAGAAAGTTAAAGGTACAATACATTGGGTTTCTGCAAAGGATGCAATTGATTGTGAAGTTAGATTGTATGACAGGCTGCTAACTGTTGAGGATCCTGCAAGTGAGAAGGATAAAGATTATAAAGATTTAATAAATCCAAAATCATTAGAAATTATTCCTAATGCTAAACTTGAACCCTTTGTAAAATCTGCAAAACCGGGTGATCGTTTTCAGTTTGAAAGACAAGGATATTTTTGTGTTGATACAAAATATTCAACAAGCGAAAAAATAGTTTTTAATCGTACCGTAACTTTAAAAGATACTTGGTCTAAAACGGGCGGGAAGAAGTAATTTTCACTAATTAAATTACACTGTCACACTTAATTTTAAAGTGTGACAGCGGCTTTATAGATTACTTAATTCTTTCAATGGCGCTTTCAATTCTTTTTATAACTTCTTCTTTACCAAGAATAAAAAGTAAATCAAACATTCCCGGTCCTGTACTTTGCCCCGAAACGGCCAATCTTAATGGATGAATAAGTTTTCCTTTACCCGCATTTACTTCTTCGGAAACTTTTGTAAGAGAGTGTTCATAGTCTTCTTTAGCCGGATTGTTTAAGGAAGCAAATGCTTCTTTAAGTTTTTGTAAATGTTCAGGGGTTTCGGGTTTCCAGTTTTTCTCAATAGATTTTGCTTCATACTCAGTTGGTGCCTCGTAGAAGTAAGTGCAGTTATCAATAAATTCTTTTACAAATGAAACTCTTTCTTTCATCGCATCAATTATCATAGATAAAAAGTCATCTGAATATATACGATCTTTAAACTTTGATTTCTGTATCTCATCTTTAAGAAGTAATAATAATTCTTGATTAGATTTTTTTCTAAGGTGTTCTGCATTTAACCAATTTAGTTTTTGCAAATCAAAAACAGCACCTGCTTTATTAACTCTTTCTAAAGAAAAAGAATGAATTAGTTCATTCATATAATAAAACTCTCTGTCATCTCCTGCATTCCAGCCGAGTAATGCCACAAAATTTACCAGTGCATCTTTTAAAAATCCTTTGTCGCGGTAATCTTCAACAGCAACATCACCTTGCCTTTTACTAAGTTTAGAACGATCTGGATTAAGTAAAAGAGGAAGATGTGCAAATATTGGTCGCTCCCAGCCAAATGCATCGTATAGTAAAACATGTTTTGGTGTTGATGAAAGCCATTCTTCACCACGGATAACATGAGTAATTTTCATTAGATGATCATCAACAACATTTGCAAGATGATATGTTGGATATCCATCACTTTTGATCAGAACCTGATCATCAACATTATTACTATCAAACTCTACGTGCTCACGAATTATATCATTAAACTTAATTGTATGATTTTGCTCAACGTTTAATCTTACTACTCTTGGAAGTCCTTCAGATAAGCTTTTTTGAACCTCTTCTTTGGAGAGATGAAGACAATGTTTATCATACTTTGCCTGAGGAAGTTTTAGTTTTTCCTGATCTTCCTTTAAAGTTTTTAATCTCTCAGGAGTGCAGAAACAATAATAGGCTTTGCCTTTTTCAATCAGTTCATCAGCATACTTTTTATAAATATCCAATCTTTGTGATTGCATGTACGGACCAAATTTTCCGCCTGTTTCGGGACCTTCATCAAAGTATAATCCTGCCCATTTAAGAGCATTTATTAAATTTTCAACAGCGCCTTCAACAAATCTATTTCGATCTGTATCTTCTATTCTTAAAACAAATGTTCCGTTATTTCTTTTTGCAAACAGATAATTATAAAGTGCAGTTCTTAAGCCGCCGACATGAAGATAACCAGTCGGGCTTGGTGCAAAACGAACGCGCGGTGTTTCATTAATCATTTACGGAAATCCTAAAATTGAATGATTAAAAATACAAAAACGATTTTGTATTTATGTATTGAGAAGAGTGAAGAAATGTAAGCACTACTTTTTAACGGCTTTATTCTCAGTGTAATATTTAACTTTTTCTATAAACTCCTGGCTGTCTATAGGTTTTGGAATATAATCCGTTGCGCCGGCTTCCAAACATTTTTCCCGATCACCTTTCATAGCAAAAGCTGTAAGTGCGATAATAGGTGTTTCTTTATATTCTGAAAGTTCACGGATTTTTTGAGTAGCTTCAAATCCGTTCATAACAGGCATTTGCATATCCATTAAGATAAGATCATAATACTGCTGCTGCACTTGTTCATAAGCTTGTAAACCATTTTCAACAACTACAATAGATTCAAAATTATTTTTCTTTAGAAGACGTGTAACAATAATCTGAGAATGTTTATAATCTTCTACAAGTAAAATTTTAACTGTATCCTTACTTTCCTTTACAGCCTCCGGAGTTGCGGGCTCATCATATCTATTTATCATTGCATTTACAGTTTCTGCAAGATCTTCTATGTTAGTACTGCTTTTTTGTAATAGATCAGTAAACAAGCCATCAATTTTCTTCAGATCATCCTGATACGATTCTTTACCGGTGTAAATAATTATTGGAAGTTTTGCAAAACTCTTATTTGATTTTATCATTTTAATTAAATCAAAACCGTTAACTACAGGCATATCAAGATCAATAATAGCAAGGTCAAGACTCATATTTTCAATTATACCCATTACTTTAGATGACTGGTGCTCAGCAACAGCATTAAAACCAGCTTGCTGAACTGCTTCTTTTATAAGGTTTAATGTTGGGATATCATCATCAACAATAAGAATGTTTGAATCTTTTTTAAGTTTATAACTTGTTAGCACTTCGACAAGATATTTATAGTTAATCGGTTTAACAAAATACTCAACCGCACCCATCATAAAGGCTTTTTGCTGCTCTGCTTCAACCGAGCAGACAATTACGGGCATATGTTTTGTGATTGGGTTTTCTCTGAACTGTTTTAATAATTCAAATCCGTTTGCATCCGGGAGAATGATATCCATTATTACAGATAGAAATTGCTGAGTTTCAACTATCTTCATTGCTTGCTGAGCTGAGTTTACAATGGTTGGTTCGTATCCCCATTTGGATAAATAATTACTTAATAATTTTGATGTTGCATAATCATCTTCAACAACCAGAACTTTATTTTTTGTTCCAACTGGTTTAGGTAATCCGGCTAATTGTCCCTCAACAGATGTATGTATTTCTCCGGTTATTGAAAAAGTATAGGTTATTCCTTTTCCAATTCCGGTAGAAATATTTATATCACCGTGCAGATATTCGATATATTTCTTTGTCAATGAAAGTCCAAGACCAGTTAAGTTACCAAACTTAGAAGTTTGTAATTCATTCAAAGCAAATGGCTGAAAGAATTCAGTGCTTTTCTTAACATTTAAACCCTGACTGGTATCAGAAATTCTGAAAACAAGTTTTTTGCCGCTTGGTGCTGCAACCGAAACTGAAATTTTTCCTCTTTCTGTTAACCTGACAGAATTAGTTAAGATGTTAAGAAGTATATATCTTAATTTTTGAGTATCGATTTTAACGCTTTCAGGTATGCCTGCATCAATATCAACAACAAATTCTATTCTGGATTTTTCGATTTTGGAACTGAATAATGAAATAATTTCATTCAAATAATCTTTAAAGTTAACAGAGGTTAAAGTTACTTTTGTAATGCCGCTTTCAAGTTTACTTAAGTCAATCAAATCATTTATAATCGATAAAAGATCAAAAGCATTATCCTTTAACGTTCCAACATATTCTGTTTGAGATGGGGAAAGATTCTCTTCATTTAAGAGCGAGGCAAATCCCATAATACTGTTAGTCGGAGTCCTAAGTTCCTGTGCGATATTAGAAATTATACTGCTAAGCGAGTTATTAAGATTTCCTTTACTCCCAATCCACAACTTTAAGAGGTTTTTAATACTTTCACCAATAAGTTCAATATTATCCTGTTCACTTTTAGTAAAAGGTGATTTCTTAGCAAATTTAATGAGAGCACTTTGTTCATCTGCAACATTAATTAAAATGCAACCTTCATTTAAAACATGATCTGTAATATTTATTGAACAATTAGATTGAATGTTAAATTGATTAGACAGGTTTTTATCAAGAAGATTTTTGCAATTAGGACAGGTTAACTGAGTTTCCCTTATTAAAGATTTTTTTACTGCAGCAGATTTACCAATCAGTTCAAGGTTAATTCCATTATTTACCTTAAAAACTGCAACAGCATCCAACTCAAATTCTGTTGCAATAAAATCGCATAACTTGTTTGGAAAATCTGCTGAAGATTGGATTGAAGTCTGAATTAACTCGTTGTATTTACCTATAAAATCTATTTTTGAACTTTGCATATTCCTATTCGATTCTGAAAATTAACTTCTAAGGGTTAATTAAAGCTAATTAGAAAACTATTCATTGCAAAATTACAAAGAAATTAAATATTAATCTAAAATACTACTCTGCTTAAAATCTAAAATGTTCTTTTATAATGGATTGGGTGGATTTGATACTTTCAATCAAATAATCAATTTAGCCTTGATTAAGCATTTACCTTAATTTAGTTTTCTAAAAAAAATCTACTTCTTTTTGAAATCAAGTAAATATCTCTATATCATATCACTAATTTCTTGTCTATGGCTGACTAAAGCCACTGCACAGAATGATTATACTTCTGAGATTGTGACAGATACTATTGCGATAAATTTTCAAAATCATTATCCAATTTCTGCAGTTAATATCATGCCCGGCAGCGAGATAATATTTTTAAAATCTAAAATGCTCACTTCCAACGATTATTCATTCACATATTCGCAATCATACTTTACACTTTCGGATTCGCTGCCATACTCTATTTTTGATACACTGATTGTAACTTATAGATCATTAAAACTGTCACTTAAAAAAGAATATAAAAGAAGAAGCCTTGTTGTAAAGTATGATGAAAAAATTGGAGATACTGTCAGTGTCCTAACATCAACAAGTGGATTTTCTCCTGAAGCAATCTTTGGTTCTGATATGCAGAAAAGCGGAACCATCGTTCGTGGGTTTACTGTAGGAACAACAAAAGATTTTTCACTAAATAGTGGTCTACGACTTCAACTTTCCGGCAGAATTTCAGAGGATATTGAAATAGTTGCAGCATTAACAGATGAAAATACACCAATCCAGCCGGAAGGAAATACCGAGCGGCTTGAAGAAATTGATAAAGTTTTTATTCAGGTTAAACACCCTAATGTAATCGGTACTTTTGGAGATTATCAAGTTAAGAAACGATTTGGTGAGTTTGGGGTTATAGACCGTAAACTTCAGGGATTGATGGGTGAGTTTTCTTTTCAAGGTGCTGAAGGGTATTTATCCATTGCAAACTCAAGAGGTAAATTTAATTCAAATAATTTTAATGGATCTGATGGAGTTCAAGGTCCTTACCGTTTAAGCGGAATAAACAATGAACGTGATATAGTAATTATTGCCGGGACAGAAAAAGTTTTTCTTGATGGAGTTGAGATGAGGCGCGGGGAAAACAATGATTACACGATTGAATATTCAAATGCCTCAATTACTTTTACACCAAATAGATTAATAACATCTGCAAGCAGAATAAGTGCAGATTTTGAATACACTGATCGACAATTTTCACGCAGTTTTTTTGGAGCAGGTACATCAACAAAATTTTTTAATGATGATCTGCAGATTAAAGTTCAGTATTTACGAGAAGGGGATGATCAAGATGCACCAATTGATATCTCTTTAAGTGAAGCAGATAAATATATTTTATCGCTTGCTGGTGATGACAGAAATAAGGCTGTAAAATCAGGAGTAAAACTTGCTGAACCAGATTCACTCGGTGTTATAAAAGGTGTTTACACAAAGGTTGATACTTTAATTAATTCTGAAGAATATGCTTACTACGTTTATAATCCGGGTGATTCTCTTTCAATTTATACCATAAGTTTTAGCTATGTTGGTGAAGGCAAAGGGGATTATGCAAGGCAAAGTCTTGGCTATTATAATTTTGTTGGAATTGGTAATGGAGGATATCTTCCAATAATTTTTCTGCCGCTTCCTCAAATTAAACAATTAGGCAATATAGTTGTTGATATTTATCCATTTGAAAACGTTACGCTGAGTTTAGAATATGCCGGAAGTTTATGGGATAAAAATAGATTGTCTTCTTTAGATGATAGAGACAACTACGGATATGCAAGAAACATTTTTTTAAAAATTGATCAAACACAAATCAAAATTGGTGATCTTGATTTCGGGAAAGCAGGCTTAACCTATCGTGATAGATTCATTCAAGGGAAATTTACTTCACTTGATAGATTTAATGAAGTGGAATTTAAAAGAAATTACAACACAACTAATGAAGCAGAATTTCAAGATGAATCGCTGAGAGAAATTGGTGTAATTCTTCAGCCCATAGACGAATTAATAATTAATTCTACCGCTGGATTTTTAAGTAAACAAGACAACTTTTCATCTGACAGGTACAATAATCTTTTAAGATTTTCTGATTCTAAAACTTTTAATGTTGAATATAATCTTGATTATGTTAAATCGACTAACCTTACCATAAAAAGTAACTGGCTTAGGCAAAAGGGAAATGCTTTTTATACTTTCTGGCTGGTAAAACCTGGAATTCAATTTCTTGCAGAGGATAAACAAGATATACAATTACAAAATGATTCACTTCTATCGGGCAGTCTTAAATATTTTGAGTACTCGCCGTATCTTGAGTTAATGGAAGTTTCCGGTTTTAGAATGCTTACAATGTTTTCTTTACGTGATGATTATTTACCAAACAACGGATTATTAACTAAAGAGTCAGTTTCAAAATCGCTATCTGTAGATTTAAATTATTCCGGGATAAAAGAAGTAAACACAAATCTCGTCTTTACTTTTAGGAATAAAGCCTATGAGAACGTATTTAAAGAAAAAGGATTTCTGGACAATGAAACAATTCTTATTCGCTCAAGAACTAAGTTCATTTTTTGGGATAGGTTGTTAAATGGTGATTTTTATTATGAAGTCTCAACTCAAAAATCCGCCAAACTGCAGAAAGTTTTTGTCTTAGTTGAGAAGGGGACTGGAAACTATATTTATTTAGGTGATCTAAACAATAACGGAATTGCAGATGAGAATGAATTTGAGCCGACTTTGTTTGACGGCGATTATATTCAAATACCTTTACCTACTGATGAACTTTTTCCTGTCATAGATCTAAAAACAAGCACAAGGTGGAAGATTAACTTTGCTGAACTTGTGGATGTTAAAACAATACTCGGCAAAATTGTAAGTCCTCTCTCTTCGGAAACTTTTTGGAGAATTGAAGAGAATAGCCGTGATTCTATTTACTCAAATGTTTATTTACTTAAGCTATCTACTTTTCAAAATGAAAATACGACAATTCGAGGGTCAAATTATATCCAGCAGGATTTTTTTCTTTTTGAAAATGATCAGGAGTTATCTTTTAGATTTAGATTTGCGCAGAGGACTGCACTAAGCCAATTTAGTTCAGGTTACGAAAGTTATTATAATCGGGAGCGAAGTCTTAGAATTAAATTTAAAATGGTCAAAGAAATTTCAAATCAAACTGATATTATTAACCAAATTGATAATGTTAGTGCACCAGCAAACTCAAACAGAATTCGCCAAATAAGTTCAAATAATATTAGCTCAGAATTCTCATACCGCCCGGATAAAAACATTGAAGTTGGATTCCGCATTAAAGTAGGTAGAAGTGAAGATTCCCATCCAGAGATTCCAACTATAATAGACTTAAACTCTGAATTATTAAGATTTAATCTTTCTTTTTTAGGAACAGGAAGATTGAGGATTGAAATTGAACGTAATGAATTAATATCAAACACGACTCAAAACTTCATCCCTTATGAGCTTACAAATGGAAACCAGATCGGTAAAAATTATTATTGGCGTTTAAATTTTGATTACAAACTTCTAACTTTTCTTCAAACAACAATCAGTTACGATGGTCGACTTCAAGGTGAAAGTCGAATTGTCCACACTGCTCGTGCGGAAGCAAGGGCTTATTTCTAATAATAAATTATAGTCCGAAGCAGGATTGCAAATTAAATTTATTTTCTGGCTTGAAACCGGGGAAATTAGAATTGGGAATTAATCAGTGTTGTGTCTTGAAAAATAAGAATACTTAAAATTTATAAGATCAAATAAAGCAACTAAGTTTTTATGAAGTAATTACTTAAGATTATTAGTTAATCACTAATAACTACTCCATCTTTAAGTGTGTAGTTTTTACCAGACTTCTCGCAATAAGCTTTTCCTTCATTATTAAACTTAAGTTTTTTGCCGGCCTCAGAAACCCATCCAACAACTCTTCCCGGAGTTCCAACAACCAGAGCATAATCCGGAACATCTTTCGTTACAACAGAGCCTGCTCCTATCATACAATGTTTCCCAAGTGTATTTCCGCATACAATGGTTGCGTTTGCTCCGATTGAGGCACCTTCTTTTACAAGAGTTTTAATATAAAATTGTGCTCCCACTTGAGGATATTTGCATTTTGGATCTAAAATATTTGTAAACACCATTGATGGACCACAGAAAACATAATTTTCTAAAGTTACTCCTTCATAAATTGAAACATTATTCTGCACCTTGCAATAGTCTCCGATAATGACATTGTTACCAACATTTACATTTTGACCAAACACACATTTCTTACCAATCTTGCTGCCACTTTGAATATGTGAAAAGTGCCATACTTTTGTTCCTTCACCGATTTCAACATTTTCATCAACGACGGCATATTCATTAACATAATAATTTTTAATATCACTCATTTTTTTCTCCAATTCAGTTTTTATATCGGTTTTATAAGTTTAATCTGTATCAACTATGTTAAGATATAAATTGGGTTAGAACAACATCGGATGAAACAATTCATTTACTTTTGTAACGGGTAAATGTCTGATGTTGTACGCAGCTTCAATTGAAGGTCTTGCAGTCTCTATTCCAAAACCATTACCGTTAATTGTCTCTTCATAAATTCTTGTATGAAGATCAGTAAATCCCTCTGTAAACTCAAGCTCATTTCCATCAATTGTTATTGATCTATGAGTTGATTTATTTTTCTCAATATTTTCTTTTGGTAGATCCTTGCCATCAATTGAGAGAAACCATTTTACATTTGCGTTCTGTAATTCAATAAATCCAGCAGCTTTATTGTGTTCGCTTAAAAAAAGATGATTCTTCTGAACACTTCCAAACATCCACATCAACATATCAAAAAAATGTATTCCGATATTTGTTGCAACTCCCCCGGAAATATCTTCTCTTCCTTTCCAGGAATAATTATACCAGGGTCCACGAGAAGTAATATAAGTTAGCACAACATCATGCTTATGATTATTCTTCTTTTTCTCCAGTTCCTTTTTAATCGTGACTAAGGCTGGGTGAACTCGTAGCTGTAGAACTGTGTAAACTTTTTTTCCAGTTTCAGCCTCAATTTCCTGCAGTTGATCGAGATTCCAGGGATTGAGCACTAACGGTTTTTCACATATTGCATCGGCACCGACACGTAATGCTAAACGAATATGAGCATCGTGTAAATTATTTGGCGAACAAATTGACAGATAATCAGCTTTTTCTTCAGAGTGAGTTCTTCTAAGTTTTTCAAGATGTCTGTCAAATCTTTCAAACTCCGTAAAGAAACTTGTTTTAGGAAAATAACGATCTAGTATTCCAACCGAATCATGCGGATCAACAGCCGCAACGAGGTTATTACCTGTATCTTTAATAGCTTGTAAATGTCTTGGTGCGATATATCCTGCCACACCTGTAATTGCAAAGTTTTTCATAATATAATTGTGTTAAGTTATGTTCTTAAAAGTAATTGCAGATAGTATAAAAAATCATTTTGATTTGATGCACACCTATCCTTTAAATACTTTTTCTGATTTTACGCCCGCTCTTTCAAATGCATTTCTTGTATCAAGTATTAGTTTAGAATTTGCAGTTATAAATTTATAATTATAGTCAGAATGATCTGTGCTTAAAAGTACCAAATCATATTTGGTTAGATTCTTTTTACTCAACTCAACCGATTCCATATCGTATTCATATTTACGGGTCTTAGGAAGTTTTGGTACGTAAGGATCATTATAATCAACTTTAGCGCCTTTCTCTCTTAAAATTTCAATCAACTTAAGAGATGGAGATTCACGCATATCATCAATATCCTTTTTATAAGATGCACCGAGAATCAGCACTTTAGATCCGTTTAATGATTTCTTAAACTTGTTTAATACTTCGCCTGCTTTTTCAACAACATAATAGGGCATAAAAGTATTTATCTCACCTGCTAATTCAATAAACTTTGTGCTTATTTCAAACTCACGAGCTTTCCAGGTTAGGTAGAATGGATCGATAGGAATACAATGCCCTCCTAATCCAGGACCCGGATAGAACGCCTGGAAACCAAACGGTTTTGTTGCAGCAGCATCAACCACTTCCCAAATATCAATGTTCATTCGCTCAAATACCATTTTTAGTTCGTTAACCAATGCAATATTTATAGACCGATAAATGTTTTCAAGCAGCTTTGTTGCTTCTGCTGCTCTGGGGGATGATACAGGTACAGTTTTTACGATAACCTGATTATAAATTGCTAATGCTACTTTTAAGCAATTTGCTGTTACACCACCGACTACTTTAGGTATTGTTGCTGTTGAGTATTTAGGATTGTTAGGGTCCTCACGTTCTGGTGAAAAAGCTAAAAAGAAATCCTTACCTGCAACGAATTTTTTTCTCTTTAATTTTTGATTTATTGGCGCATTCTCAAACATCGGCAATAATATTTCTTCTGTGGTACCTGGATATGTCGAAGATTCCAAAGAAACGAATTGTCCTTCTCTTAGATACTGTGCAACCATCCTACCGGAATTTTCAATATAAGTCATATCCGGTTCACGGTGTTCATTAAGCGGGGTGGGAACACAAATTATTATTGCATCAACCTCAGGAAGTCTGGTAAAATCTGCAGTTGCAAAGAATTTTTTATTACCCACAGTCTTTTTAATCTTGTCTGTTTTAATATGTTTTATGTAGCTTTTCCCTGAGTTAAGGATAGGAATTTTTCTTTCGTCGATATCAAAGCCAATAGTTTTAAATCCTCTCACGGCATACTCTAATGCTAATGGCAGACCCACATAACCGAGTCCGATTATTCCGATAACAGCAGTCTTATTTTCGATTTTCTTTAGTAGTTGATAGTGCATAATGTCCTTTTGTGAATTTGTTAATCGAATTGTTATTCTCTACTTGATCGGTCTAATATGCTCATAAATTAAGCCAGACTAATCTTTAATTTTCGAAAGATTTCTAATTTCTACTTCAAAGTTAGTAAAAATATTGAGACAAATCTTCAACTAATGGTACAAAGTGAAAAAGGGGTAGGGTTATATTTAATTTTATTGTGATGCTATTTCAGAAATTTGTACTAAAATCAAGACTGATTGTCTATGATAAATTTGTTTCCACAATCTATGCTCCTTAATTTTAACTAAAGAATTTTATTAATTTTTTATTGGCATATCTATGAATCTTCAATCCAAAAATACTCCTATCGATTACAATATTGTTACTCAGAAAGTTAAGGACAGTAAACTTGATAGTGTAGGTGGAGCTACCATAAGAGAAATAAAAAAACTTGTGGATGAGATTGAAAAATCTACTGGCGAAAAATTTATTAGAATGGAAATGGGTATCCCTGGTCTGCCGCCCACCAAAGTTGGTGTTGATGCGGAAATTGAAGCACTTCAGAGAGGAGTCGCGGCTATCTATCCTGATATTTATGGAATCCAACCGCTTAAAGTTGAAACTGCTCGCTTTGTCAAACTATTTATGGATATTGATGTAAGTCCTGAAGGATGCGTACCGACAGGCGGCTCTATGATGGGAAGTTTTGCAGCATTTATGACTCTAAATAAATGCAATCCTGTAAAAGATACTTCGCTTTTAATTGATCCTGGTTTTCCGGTGCATCGCCAGCAGCTAAAAGTGCTTGGACAAAAAATTGAATCATTCGATGTATACAATTATCGTGGTAATAAATTAAAAGATAAAATTGAATCTATATTAAGCAAAGGGAATATTTCATGCTTGCTTTATTCAAATCCTAATAATCCATCCTGGATTTGCTTTACTGAAAAAGAATTAAAGATAATTGGTGAGTTGTGTAATAAATATGATGTTATTGCAATTGAAGATCTTGCATACTTTGCGATGGATTTTCGTCGTGATATGTCCAAGCCCGGTGTTCCCCCATATCAGCCTACAGTTGCAAAATATACTGAAAATTATATCCTTACAATTTCAAGTTCTAAAGCATTCAGCTATGCCGGTCAGAGGATTGGGATGATGATTATTTCAGATAATCTATATGATAGAAGTTATCCTAACTTAAAAAATTATTACGCTAAGGATTTATTCGGTCATTCTATGATTTATGGAAGTATTTACTCTATGAGTGCAGGAATTTCACATTCAGCTCAGTATGCGCTTGCTGCAATATTTAAAGCCGCAAACGATGGTAATCTTAATTTTGTGGAGGCTGTAAAAGAATACGGTGAGAAAGCTAAGATTATGAAAAAACTTTTTACTGATAACGGATTTAGGATTGTTTATGATAAAGATGAAGATGAACCCATTGCTGATGGTTTTTATTTTACTTTTTCATATCCGGGATTTTCAGGATACGAATTGCTGCACGAATTATTGTTTTATGGAATTAGTGCAATCTCTCTGGCGATTACCGGAAGCGAAAGATTAGAAGGTATCCGTGCATGTGTATCGCTTGTACAACGAAATCAGTTTAAAGATTTAGAATTTAGATTGAAGAAGTTTAACGAAGATCATTCAACAAAATAAAAATTAATTGTATGGATGCAAGCAATCATGCATCCATACAACCATTCATTGCTGTGTCATCCCATAAAGAAGCTTAAAAGAATACCCGCTGCAACAGCGCTGCCAATAACTCCCGCTACATTTGGTGCCATTGCATGCATAAGCAAATGATTTGTTTTATCATATTCTAATCCAATAATTTGCGAAACACGAGCACTATCGGGTACAGCAGAAACCCCGGCATTGCCTATTAAAGGATTTATTTTGTTTCCTTCTTTAAGAAATAAATTCATAAACTTAACAAAAAGGATTCCACCCAATGTTGCGATTACAAATGAAAAGGCACCAAGAATAAATATACCAACTGATTGGGATGTTAAAAAGGTTGTTGCCTGTGTTGATGCCCCAACAGTTAAACCTATAAGAATTGTAACGATATCTATTAGTGCACCTTTTGCAGTATCTGCTAAACGTTTTGTTACACCGCTTTCTTTAAGAAGATTTCCAAAGAATAACATACCAAGCAAAGGCATTGCACTGGGCACAATTAAAGTTGTAAGAATCAGACCAATAATAGGGAAGAGTATCTTCTCAGTTTTTGAAACTGCGCGCGGCGGTTTCATTCTAATTAAACGCTCTTTATTAGTAGTTAACAATCTCATTATTGGTGGTTGAATGACAGGTACGAGAGCCATATAAGAATAAGCTGATATTGCAATTGCACCAACAAGTTCCGGAGCTAATTTAGATGAAAGAAAAATTGCAGTCGGTCCATCGGCTCCGCCAATTATTCCAATGGCTGCAGCTTGTTCAGGCAAAAATCCAAGAAACAATGCTATCATATAAGCGCCAAAAATACCAAGTTGTGCAGCAGCACCAAGTAACATTAATTTGGGATTTGATAGCAGTGCTGAAAAATCAGTCATAGCTCCAATGCCTAAAAAGATTAATGGTGGATAAATGCCCTTGAGCACACCGAAGTATAAATATCCCATTACACTTCCGGGTTCATAAATTCCGATCTGTAGATTTGCACCTTGTAAGAACGGAATATTACCGACTAAAATTCCAAATCCAATAGGAACTAAAAGTAAAGGCTCATATTCTTTTGCAATCGCCAAATAGATAAAAATCAAACCAATTGAAAGCATAACGACATGTCCAATTGTAAAATTGGGAAATGCTGTGTACCTAAAAAACTGATCGAAACCGTGAGCCATAAATTCAAAAAACTGTTCCATATTTAAGCTCCGATTTCGATAAGTACATCACCTTCGAGAACTGAATCACCGGTTTTAACTTTAATAGATTTAACCACACCATCTTTATCAGCGTTAATGTTGTTTTCCATCTTCATCGCTTCGAGCATTAAAAGTTTAGTTCCAACTTTAACAGTATCGCCCTCTTTTACAAAAACATCAAGTATAACACCGGGCAAAGGTGATTTAATATATCCAGTTCCCTTTGGAGCCGATGGTGCACTTGTTCTTTGTTCTGTTTTTCTTGATTCAGTTGTCGGTACAGCTACCGACCTGACAAGTTTTGGAGTTTTGCTTTGCGCAATTACTTTATCAACCTCTACCTGATATACTGCTCCATTTACCTCAATCTCAGCAATGTTATCTTCTACATTAAGAATATTAACATCGTATTTGTTGCCTTGAATTGTAAATTTAAATTTTTTCATAATAATTCTCGTTTATCTTGGGTTTTGTCGTAATCCATAAATTTTAGAACTCCACGGTGAGTAAGTTCTTGATACTTTGTTTATTGTTAAAACCGTGTTTTCATTATCATGTATCTCTGCAAAGTAAAGATGAATTGCCATTGCAATCGCAGCATTAACCTCACCTGAAATTGAGAGATCCGCTTTGACTTCTTCAATTTTACCTTCACGTCTAAGCAATCGTTTTACATTGAAGTTTAACAATTTGGTAAGATTTGAAAAAACGATGTATAAAAACAGTAAAGCTAAAAACACAACAACATATCCAATGACTGTCATTCCAATTCCCCAAGGATCTATTTGCAGGAATAGATGTGAATTTTTATTTACAGTTGCTTCTGTACTATCTGATGCTATCTGTTGAATAAATCCTAAAAACATTTTGCGTCCTTTTTATAATGGTAGGTTAGAATGTTTTTTAGGTGGATTAACATCCTTTTTTGTTGCAAGAGATTGCAATGCACGAATTACTCTGAACCTCGTATTTCTTGGTTCTATAACGTCATCAATGTAGCCATACTTTGCTGCAACATAAGGTGTAGCAAATTTTTTGCGATAATCATCTTCTTGCTGTTTGACGAAGTTGATTCTTTCTTCCGGATCATTAATTAACTGCAACTCCTTTTGATGAAGAACTTCAATTGCGCCTTTTGGACCCATCACAGCAATCTCAGCACCAGGCCAGGCGTAGTTAATATCCCCGCGTAAGTGTTTTGAACTCATCACATCGTAAGCACCCCCGTATGCCTTGCGCAGTATAACTGTTACTTTAGGAACAGTGGCTTCTCCATACGCGAATAAAAGCTTTGCTCCATGAATAATAATTCCGCCATACTCTTGAGCCGTTCCGGGTAAAAATCCAGGCACATCAACAAAGGTTACGATTGGAATATTAAATGCATCACAGAATCGAACAAAGCGTGCAGCCTTGCGTGAAGAATTAATATCAAGTACACCAGCTAAGTAACTTGGCTGATTAGCAACAATACCGACAGGCATTCCGTTAAATCTTCCAAATCCAGTAACTATGTTCGGTGCATAGTGTCTCTGGAGTTCTAAAAATTCATGAGTATCAACAACTGCATAAATAACATCTTTAACATCATAAGGTTTATTTGTTGCTTCGGGTATTATTGAATTTAGAGCATCTTCTAAACGATCTATCGGATCATCGCAAGGATGAAGCGGTGGATCTTCCAAATTATTTTGAGGTAAATAGCTTAGTAATTTTCTAATTAAAGATATTCCTTCTTCTTCATCATCAGAAACTAAGTGTGCAACACCGGATTTTGCCGCATGAACCATTGCCCCTCCAAGCTCGTCGTCTGTTACAGATTCGCCCGTTACAGTCTTTACAACTTTTGGTCCCGTAACAAACATGTAGCTTGCACTTTTATTCATAACTATAAAATCAGTTAAAGCAGGGGAGTAAACTGCACCGCCAGCACACGGTCCAAACACTGCTGATATTTGTGGAATAACTCCAGATGCTAAAATATTTCTTTGAAAAATATCCGCATATCCGCCGAGTGATTTTACGCCTTCTTGAATTCTTGCACCGCCGCTATCATTTATTCCAATTACAGGCGCGCCGACTTTCATTGCTTTATCCATAACCTTACAAATTTTTTCTGCATACATCTCTGATAATGAGCCGCCAAAAACTGTAAAGTCTTGTGAGAACACGTAAACTAATCTTCCATCGATTGTTCCGTAACCGGTTACAACTCCATCTGATAAGTATGATTCTTTATCTAAACCAAAATCAATACTTCGATGACAAACAAACATGTCAAACTCTTCAAAGCTGCCTTCATCAAGCAGAAGATCTAATCTTTCTCGTGCAGTAAGCTTTCCTTTTTTATGTTGCGATGCGATGCGTTTTTCTCCGCCGCCAAGCTTAGCCTGCTGACGAAGCGCCATCAACTCTTTAATTTTATCTTCCATTGCCATATTGTATACCTGTTTATTTTTATTTTTTTTGTCATTCAGAAATTGTTTCAGCATCTCTAATTATTAGTAGAGATACAGAAATAATTATATTATGACTTTACATTATCTTATTCCGGTTTTTCACAAAGTTCTGTTAAAACGCCAAATGTAGATTTTGGATGCAGGAAAGCGATGTTCAATCCTTCAGCACCTTTTCGTCCTTTTTCATCTATTAGCATTATATTTTTTGATTTTACTTCATCTAATGAATGTTGTAATCCTGTTACAGCAAATGCAAGATGATGAATTCCTTCACCCTTCTTTTCAATAAACTTTCCTATTGGCCCATCTGGTGAAGTTGATTCGAGAAGTTCAATTTTAGTTTGTCCAACCATAAAGAAAGCAGTCTTTACTTTTTGATCAGCAACTTCTTCAACAGCATAACATTTTAGACCGAGCACACTTTCGTAATACTCAATTGCTTCAGTAATGTTTTTTACTGCAATACCTATGTGTTCAATGTGTGAAATATTCATTATAGTTATTCTTGATAATTAATAAATGTGAAATAATTCAAATCGCTGCACTTTTGCAAAGTTAATGCCACTATCAATTATTTTTAGGAAATTGAGTTTAACGTTAATAGATCAATTTGACAATTGTTAATCAATTCTTATTTAGGGTAATAGATATTCGGTTTTCTTAGTTGTGAGAAATAAGACACTCATTTAAAGTTAACCATTCTTTCTTTAGTGTTAAAGGTTTAGGAAAAAAGTTATTAGAAGATTCTTGCAACAAAATATCATTTTCTCTATTTTTACACGCTAAATTTAGAAGAAATCACTCTACCAAAGATTTTTTCTTAAAGTGGGTATGCCGGGATGGCGGAACCTGCCTACCGGCAGGCAGGTTGGTAGACGCAAAGGATTTGAGGTTGATGTTCACAGTTTACGCTATAAAAAGTATTACTCGTGAGTATATTTACGTTGGGTTATCAAATAATCTTGAAAGAAGATTTGCTGAACACAATGACGGAAAGAATAAAACAACTAAGCCTTATAGGCCATTTAGGCTGATTTATTCGGAAGAATTTGATACAAGGATAAAAGCCAGATATAAAGAAAAACATTTGAAAAGTGGTTCTGGCAAAGAGTTTCTTAAAAATCTTGATGCTATTTAATTATGCCGGGATGGCGGAATTGGTAGACGCACAGGACTTAAAATCCTGTGTCCCGTTTGGGACGTGCCGGTTCGACTCCGGCTCTCGGTACTAATGACTAATAAACAATTTGGTAATTGTTCATTTTTAATTCTAAATTGTTAATTAACTTGGGCTCTTAGCTCAGTTGGTTAGAGCGCCCCGATTGAATCGGGGAGGTCATAAGTTTTGTTAGGTATTAATTTAAATCTGAATTAGTTAATCAGAAAATTTCTGGGCTCTTAGCTCAGTTGGTTAGAGCGTCTGCTTGACGTGCAGAAGGTCAAAGGTTCGACTCCTTTAGAGCCCACACAATATCCAAAGTTTATTGTGAAGTTGAAGAGGTCAAAGGTACTCACAAAGGGATCTCTTCGGAAGACTGTTTTGAATCCACGAATCAGATATCGGAGTTATCTCCGATTTTTTTTATGAAAAGATATTATGAGTAAAATTAAAATTACATTTCCTGATGGTGCAGTTAAAGAGTTTGATAACGGTGTTACAGGTTATCAAATTGCGCAATCTATTTCTAATAGATTAGCTGATGATGTTCTTGCAGTAAAGTTTAATGATACTATAATGGATCTGCATAGACCTATCGCAGAAGATGGAAGTGTTAAGTTTTTAACTTTTGATGATACTGAAGGCAAAGAAGTTTACTGGCATTCTTCATCTCATTTAATGGCGCATGCTGTTCAGGATATTTTTCCTGAAGCTAAGTTTGGTGTTGGACCTGCAATAGAGGCAGGATTTTATTATGATATCGACATCAATACTCAGCTGTCTGAAGACCATCTTAAACTGATTGAAGATAAGATGATTGAACTTTCAAAATCTGATAGCAGATTTGAAAGGGAAGAATTATCGCAGCAAGAAGCGATTGAATTCTTTAAGAAGAAAGGTGATCAATATAAAGTAGAACTCCTTTCCGAGATGGATGAGACCAGGGAAAAGATTAGTATTTATAAAGAAGGTTCCTTTACGGATCTCTGTCGTGGGCCTCATCTGCCTAATCCGGGTAAGATAAAGTTTGTTAAACTTCTCAACATCTCTGGTTCTTACTGGCGAGGTGATGAGAAGAATAAGCAGCTTCAAAGAATTTATGGTATAACTTTCCCTAAAAAGAAGATGCTGGATGATTATCTTTTTATGCTTGAGGAAGCAAAGAAAAGGGATCATCGTAAACTTGGTAAAGAACTTGAACTATTTTTCTTTTCTCAAAAAGTTGGTTCTGGTTTGCCAATTTGGTTACCAAAAGGTGCAATACTTAGAGAAACATTAGAGAAATTTTTAAGAGAAGAACAAACTAAACGTAATTATTTACCTGTTATCACTCCGCATATAGGTAATATAAATCTATATAAAACCAGTGGTCATTATCCTTACTACAGTGATAGTCAATTTCCTACAATAAAATTTGGCGATAGGGATGAAGAGTATCTGTTAAAACCAATGAACTGTCCCCATCATTTTCAAATCTATGCTTCCAAACCAAGAAGTTATAGAGATCTTCCAATTAGGTATGCAGAGTTTGGAACAGTTTATAGATATGAACAGTCAGGTGAATTGAACGGATTAACCAGAGTAAGATGTTTTTCTGTAGATGATTCACATATGTTCGTAAGGCAGGATCAATTAAAGGATGAATTGTGCAACGTAATTGATTTGATTCAATATGTATTTAAAGTAATGGGTTTTGAGGATTTTACTACCCAGCTTTCATTTAGAGATGATAATGCAGAAAAGTACGGTGGTGATATTTCGTTATGGGAAAGAGCTCAAAAGGAAATACAAGAAGCTGCAGATGAAATGAAATTAAAATACACTATTGAGGAAGGTGAAGCAGCATTTTACGGACCTAAAATAGATTTTATGGTTAAAGATGCTCTTGGTAGAAGATGGCAGCTTGGAACAGTTCAAATAGATTATGTTATGCCAGAGAGATTTGATCTTGAATATATTGGCAGTGATGGGCAGAAACATCGTCCCGTTGTCATTCATCGTGCGCCATTTGGCTCTTTGGAGAGATTTATTGGTGTTCTGATCGAGCATTTTGCAGGTGAATTTCCATTATGGCTGGCTCCTGTTCAGGTTGCTGTTATTCCAGTTTCTCAGAATTTTGTGGAATATGCTAATAAAGTTGCCGATGAGCTGAGAAGTGCTGGAATCAGATATGAACTTGATGAAAGAAATGAAAAGATTGGTTATAAGATAAGAGACTGGGAAACACAAAAAATTCGCTATATGCTGATTGTTGGCGAAAAGGAAAAAGAATCAGGCGCGGTTTCTGTAAGAAAACACAAAGAAGGTGACCAGGGTTCTTTGGCTTTATCAGAATTTATTGATAAAATTGCAACTGAAATAAAAAATAAGATTTAACAATATTTAAGAGAGGTTTCGCATCGCTGGTAAACAAAAAGTTAGGATAAATGAAGAGATAAAGGCTGCTAAAGTTAGAGTAATTGATGTTGATGGTACGCAATTAGGTGTTTACACTGTAAGAGATGCAATTAGATTATCTGAGGAGAGAGGACAAGATCTTGTAGAAATTGCTCCTCAAGCCGAACCTCCTGTTTGCAAAATCATAGATTTTGGAAAGTTCAAATACGAACAACAAAAACGCGACAAGATTCAGAAAAAAAATCAGGTTGTATCGATACTTAAAGAAATTAGGATGCATCCAAGTACTGATGTACACGATTTTGAATTTAAAGCTAAACATGCAATCAATTTTCTTGAAGAAGGAAATAAAGTTAAAGTTAGCGTAATGTTTAAGGGGCGTGAAATGGCTTATACCGATAAAGGTGAAGAGTTATTAAAGAAATTCATTGAAAAAGTTGAGGATGTTTCTAAAGTCGAGTCTCCGATCAAATTAGAAGGAAGAAATATGAATATGATTTTAGTGCCTCAATCAAAAAAAGCAAAGAAAACAAATAAGCAGGAATAAACATGCCAAAAATGAAAAGTAATCGTGGTGCTTCAAAAACTTTTAAGAAGACAGCATCCGGTAGTTTTAAAAGGAAGAAAGCTTATAAAAGTCATATTCTTACTTCTAAAACTACAAAGAGAAAAAGAAGCTTAAGGAAAGGTACACTTGTAAGTGATGCCGAACAAAAACGTGTACGGATAATGGTTCAAAAATAGAGAAGGATAAAAAATGCCAAGATCAAAAAATAAAGTTGCTTCTCACAGGAGAAGAAAAAACAGATTAAAACTTGCCAAAGGTTATTGGGGTAATCAAGGTAACGTTCTAACAGCTGCAAAAAATGCAATTGACAAAGGATTAGGACACGCTTACAGAGATAGAAAACTTAAGAAGAGAGTTTATAGATCACTTTGGATAGTGAGAATAAATGCTGCTGCAAGAACTAACGGTACAACTTATTCCCGCTTGATTGATGCACTTAATAAAAAAGGTGTTGATATCAACAGAAAAGTTCTTGCTAGTTTAGCTGCTGAAAATCCAACAGCTTTTTCTGAAGTAGTTAAATTTTCTATTAACTAATTTTATACCCTCTTCGGATTTGTTTTTTTTACATCCGTCGAGGGTATTTTCTATTTAAATAAAACTTATGCTTGATAAAAATATTGCGGAAATAAAAGAAAGTTTTTATACAGATATAAAATCTGTCTCTTCAATAAAAGATGTTGAAGAAATCAGAATTAAATATTTTAGTAGAAACGGTCTTGTATCACAACTATTTGAAGACCTTAAAGGTGTTGTGAAGGAAGAAAAACCCATCCTTGGAAAAAAATTAAATCTTTTGCGAAATGAAGTTACATCTTACTTCGAGGAAGTTAAAGAAAGAATTTCTTCCAGCACTTCAAATAAATCAAATGAAATAGATCTAACACTACCCGGTAAAGAATATATTGTTGGAAGTAAACACATTCTTACCCAGACTCTTGATGAGATAAAATCTATCTTTAAAGGACTAGGATTTTCTGTTGCAAATGGTCCTGAATTAGAATCTGATTATTACAATTTTGAATCACTAAACTTTCCTGCTGATCATCCGGCAAGAGATATGCAGGATACATTTTTTGTCAGCAAAGATTTTTTATTGAGAACTCACACAACGCCTGTTCAAATTAGAATAATGGAAAAACAAGCTCCGCCGGTGCGAGCAATAATGCCTGGAAGAGTATACAGGAATGAAGCTGTAAGTGCACGCAGTTATTGTATGTTTCATCAGGTGGATGGAATTTATGTTGATACCGATGTAACATTTGCCGAGTTGAAGGGGACTTTGGTTTCTTTTGCAAAACAATTTTATGGCTCAGATTTAAAGTACAGATTTCGACCAAGTTTTTTCCCATTTACAGAACCAAGTGCTGAAATGGATATAACTTGCTATTTGTGCCACGGCAAAGGCTGTAAGATTTGTAAAAACTCAGGTTGGTTAGAAATACTTGGCTGTGGGATGGTTGATCCAAATGTTTTTAAATATGTTAATTATGATTCTGAAAAATATACTGGTTATGCTTTTGGTATGGGAATAGAAAGAATCGCTTTATTAAAATATGGCATTACAGACATAAGAATATTCTTTGATAATGATTTGAGATTCTTAAAACAGTTTTAATGCGGAAAAAAGAAAATGAAAATCTCTCTTAGTTGGATAAAAGAATTTGTTGATCTAAAAGATATTAGCACTGATGAAATTATTTCCAAACTCACGATGTCGGGTTTAGAAGTAGAAGATGTTGTTGATCAATCTAATCTTTACAGAAATTTTATTGTTGGATTTGTAAAGGAAACCGCGAAACATCCTAATGCAGATAAACTAACTATTTGTAAAGTGTTTGATGGCAAAGATGATCTGCAAGTAATCTGCGGAGCATCAAATGTTCAGTCAGGACAAAAAGTAGTTTTCGCTCCTATCGGAACTGAAATTCCAAATGGTAATTTTATAATAAAGAAAGCAAAGATTCGTGGTGTTGAATCACACGGAATGATTTGCGCCGAAGATGAACTACTCTTAAGTAATGATCACTCAGGTATAATGGTTTTAGATGAAAAACTTGAGGCTGGAAAATCGATTACTGATGCTTTAAATCTTAGCGATGTAATATTAGAAATTGCTATCACTCCAAATCGACCGGATGCTTTATCTCATATTGGAGTCGCCAGAGATATAGCTGCTTTGTTTGACAGAGAATTAAAGATTCCTGAAATCAAATTGAACGAAATTGGAGACGAAGTTAATAAATTGGCAGCTATGGTTATTGAAGATGAAGTTAATTGTCCTCGATACATTGCTAAAGTTGTAAAAGATGTTCAAATTAAAGAATCACCACAATGGTTAAAAAATAGATTGGAGAAAATTGGCTTAAGACCAAGAAATAATATTGTTGATATTACAAATTTAGTTCTACACGAATGTGGACAGCCATTGCATGCATTTGATCTCGATAAACTTAACGAGCATAAAATAGTTGTTAAGAGTACAAAATCAGAAACTAATTTTACAACACTTGATTCCAAAGAAAGAAAACTTCCTCTAAATACTCTGATGATTTGTGATGGAAATCGTGAAGTTGCAATTGCTGGAGTAATGGGAGGTGAGAATTCTGAGATTACAAATGAGACAAAAAATATTTTAATAGAGAGTGCGTACTTCAATCCATCAAGCATAAGGAAAACTTCTAAGGCACTTGGATTAAGCACTGATGCTTCTTATCGATTTGAAAGAGGAACCGACCCGAACATTACAAAGTATGCTGCAGAAAGATGTGCTCAGCTTGTTGCAGAATTAGCCAATGGTAAAATTGCTGCAGGGATTATTGATGTTTATCCAAAAGTTATCAAACCAAAAGAAATTGAATTAAGGTTTTCCCGCACTACACGAATTTTAGGTTATGAAGTTTCAACGGGAAAGATTAAAAATATTCTTTCAAGATTAGGTTTGGCAATAAAAGTTTTAGATGAAGATAAGTTATTAGTTTCAGTTCCAACATTTCGTCCAGATATAGAACGGGAAATTGATTTGATAGAAGAAATAGCTAGAATAAATGGCTATGATAATATTCCAACTGTTTCTAAAATCAACATCACATTAGAGAAAAAAACAGACGAAACTGAATTTGACGAAAAGATACGACAAACTGCAACAGCGCTCGGATTTTTTGAGATGATAAATAATCCTTTGCAGTCTGAACCTGATGCTAAGTTAACCGGGAATCCTATCAAGATAGCAAATCCTTTGAGTGCTGATATGGAATGTCTGAGAACATCTTTATTACCAGGAGCTCTTATTACAATCTCCAAGAATATCAGACAAGGTGTAAAAGACATAAAACTTTTTGAGATTGGAGATGCATTCAACAAAACCGCTGAAAGTGAGATAAAATCATTTAATGATTTTACGGAGAATCAAAGATTACTATTTATTTTCAGCGGTAAAGAGCAGGTTAAAATATGGAATGCTGAGGAAAAAGAATCAGATTTTTATCTTCTTAAAGGTTTGGTTGATTCATTTTTAAACAAAATATCCCTTGACAATGTTTTAATTGATTCATATTATTCGACTGCAAATGAAATTTACGCTTATTACTTAACAAAAAGCTTTAAAGAAGTTGAGTTAGGTAGAGGCGGAAAATTAAATAATGAAGTTCTTAAACAATTTGATATCAATCAGGATGTTTACTGTTTTGAATTTGATTTAACGTTATTCAACTCAATTCAATCAAATGCAAAAACTTATACTGATCCGTTAAAGTATCCCAAAATTATAAGGGATTTTGCTTTTGTATTAGATAAATCAGTTAAATATCTTGATGTTAAAGAATTTATTAAAAATAAAAGTTCTAATCTTCTAAAAGAAGTTTCTGTTTTTGATGTTTTTGAAAGTGAATCGTTAGGGACAGAGAAAAAAAGTTTAGCATTCACCCTTGAATATTATGATGCAAACAGAACTCTTACTGAAGATGAAGTTGAAAAAGATTTTAGCAATTTAATTGCACTTATAACCAAAGAATTTAATGCTCAATTAAGAGGAAAGTAATTGGTTGATTTAGCAAAATATGATTCAATAATTCACGATCTATCAGCAATCGAAGCTGAAATTGCTACAGTGGGCAATAAGCTTAAAGATACTGAAGAGAGAAAAACAGAATTAGAGATACAAGTTGCAAAACTGCGTCAGGATAATTCCCTATTACAAAAAAAGATAATTGAGTTAGAGCAGGAGATTTTGTTATCCAAACAGGATGAAGAGGGAAATATATTTAATACATTAAATTCCAAGGAGAAGGAAAATTTAAAGTTAAAATTGCAGGATATTATTTCTAAAATTGATTTTCACTTAAGTTCATAAAAATAGTTCTTATTAATAAAATGTTTGTTTGATGGTGTAGATAATTCAATGACTGATAAAAAGAAGCTAAAAATAAAAATCTTTGATAAAGAGTATTCTCTGCTAGTAGAAAATGAAGAGATAGCAAAAGAGCTGGCTATTTATGTAAATAAAGTAATGGAAGAAACAAAAGACGAATTGCCCGATCAGCCTTCTCAGACTATTGCTATAATTGCTTGTTTAAATATTGCCTACGATTTATTTATAGAAAAAAATAAAAACCGTGAGTTTCTAATACAAGCTACTGATAAAATTAAGAGAATAAAGCTTCTGCTTAAAGAACCTGAATTGTCTGACCCATCTTAAAGTTTACCGCACTGCCGTTTTTTAATGAAAAACTAACAGTTGATTAAATAGGGAGTGTGACCTTCGAAGCGTATTACAGGCCTCAGTCCGATTTATCGGGATTCTGACTTTGTTGGAACAGTGGAAGTAAAAAGCTTTCGAGCGCGTTCCCACCGTGCATTAATAGGGTTTTTCCTATTAGCCGCGGCAGTGTCGGTATTTAATTCTAATTACAGTACGGAGGAAAATGATGGATTTGATAATAATTATACCCATGGTAGTTGTTCTTATTGTTCTGTTCTTTTATTTAGGATGGATGTTCAATTCGAAGGTCGGGAAAAAAAGCATAACGGCTGCTGCTGAAAAATCAGAGCAGATAATTCAGGATGCAAAAAAAGAAGCGGGAAACCTTAAACGAGAGAAACTTCTTGAAGTAAAAGATGAATGGTATAAAAAGAAGATTGAATTTGATACAGAGGTAAATCAGAAAAAACAAAAACTTTCTAATCTCGAAAAACAAATTCAGCAGAGAGAAGAGAATAGCGAAAAGAAATTTGATTTAGTTCTTCAAAAAGAAAAAGAACTAAGAAAACTTGAGAAGCAGCTTCAAGATTTAAAAGTAAATCTAGATGAAAAATCTATCGAGATTAAAAAACTTGAAGTTGAGCAGAATGATAAACTTGAAAAAATTTCCGGTTTGACATCTGAAGAAGCCAAAAAAATGCTTGCTGAAAATATGGTTAACCAGGCTAAGATAGACGCTTCACAAACGATTAAGGAAATACACGATAGAGCAAAGGCTGATGCTAAAAAAGAGGCTCAAAAAATAATTGTTCAAGCCATTCAAAGAACCGCTGCTGATTATTCTATAGAAACTACTGTTTCAGTAGTTCAAATTCAAAATGATGAAATGAAAGGCAGAATTATTGGGAAAGAGGGACGAAATATCCGTGCCTTTGAATCTGCCACCGGTGTTGATGTTATTGTTGACGACACACCCGAAGCCGTAATCCTTTCTTCGTTTGATCAATTCAGAAGAGAAATTGCGAGAATTTCTTTAGAGCGATTAATTTCTGATGGGCGAATTCATCCCGCAAGAATTGAAGAAGTTGTAGAAAAAGTTACAACGGAACTTGAGGAAGAAATTCAGCGTGAAGGTGAAAATACTATTTTGCAGCTTGGTTTACACAATATGCACGCAGAGTTGGTTAAACACATTGGTAAAATGAGATATCGCTCTAGTTATGGACAAAATCTTTTGCAACATAGCGTTGAAGTAGCATACTTAACCGGCATAATGGCAGCTGAGTTGGGTCTTGATCCGGTTATGGCTAAAAGGGCTGGATTACTTCACGATGTTGGAAAAACGGTTGATAAAAGTATCGAAGGTCCGCACGCATTACTTGGCTATGATTTAACCAAAAGGTACAAAGAGCACGCTATCGTCGTTAACGCTGTGGGATCGCATCACGAAGATATTGAAATGGAGCACCCGATTGCAGCACTTGTTCAATCCGCAGATGCGATTAGCGGTGCAAGACCTGGTGCAAGACGCGAACCACTAGAGAGTTATGTAAAACGATTAGAGAATTTAGAATTACTTGCAAAATCATTTGAGGGTGTTGCAAAAACTTATGCTATACAAGCGGGCAGGGAAGTTAGAGTTGTTGTTGAGCACGATAAAGTTGATGATGCAAGTGCGGATAGATTAGCAAGAGAAATTGCGCAAAAGATTGAAGAGGAAATGGATTACCCCGGTCAAATAAAAGTTGTTGTAATTCGTGAAGTCAGAAAAATAGGTTACGCAAAATAAGTTTTATTTAATTTTCGTTCTTTTATAAATGTCACACTCAGCCTGTTTGATGTGTGACTTTTTTATTTACGATCATCCTTTGGCAGGCTAAAGATGATATAATTGATTGGTAGAATATGAAAATTGCAATAACCGGAAATATTGGCTCTGGTAAAAGTACATTTACAAAGTTTGCTGAAGATGCAAAATATCCTGTACTTAAAGCTGATGAAATCTCTAAAAATATCTTAAATACTGATAAAGAAGTTCAGGAGATAATCATTAAGAAATTCGGTAAGCAATCTTTTGTAAAGGGTAAACCTGATGTGAGATATCTTGCAGCGGAAATATTTTCAGATCCCGTAAAGTTATCCATAATAGAATCAATCCTGCATCCAAGAGTTATTGAATCAATTAATAGATCGATTATTATCCTAGAAGAAAAAAGCAAAATCGTTTTTGTAGAAGCTGCTTTAATTTATGAGGCTGATATGGAAGATATGTTTGACTATGTGGTTCTGATTGCTGCACACAAAGATTTAAGATTAGCAAGAAAAATATCATCCGGAATAACCGAAGAAGATTTTAATAAAAGGGAATCAAATCAAATTCCTGAGATAGAAAAAAAGAAACGTGCAGATTTTATTTTTTCAAATGACGGAAGTGTGGAAGATCTGAAATCAAAATTTAATTTGCTGCTTATTACGCTCGGAATTAATTAGTAATTGTAAATCCCCGACCTGCCTGTCGGCAGACAGGTTTTTTGGGGTGAAGAAATCTTTTAAGCTTTTATGAAGTAATTTTGAAATTGCTTCGCTCTCCCAAAGGGATAGCGATGTTAAAATACTCACTCGCAATTATCTCAATTTTAAAATCTTTTTTATTCCAACAATAAAATACACTAAATTTGAAAAGCAATTTTATAGGAGTTTGTTGTGGACGCTTTAAATAATCTTATCGTTCGTATTGTTCAACTAATGCCAAAACCAGTAGTTGGATTCTTTTCTAAAAAATATATTGCCGGTGAAACACTTCAGGATGCAGTTGATTTCGTAAAAAAATTAAACTCAAAAGGTATTTATGCAACAATGGATGTGCTTGGCGAATCTGTTGCGAATAAATCAGAATCAATAAAATGTAAGAATGAAGCATTAGAAGTTTTAGAAGCTATCGAGAAAAATAAATTGATGGCAAATCTTTCTATCAAACCAACACAAATGGGTTTA
The DNA here is from genome assembly GCA_044227615.1 of Ignavibacteriaceae bacterium. Classification (GTDB taxonomy): domain Bacteria; phylum Bacteroidota; class Ignavibacteria; order Ignavibacteriales; family Ignavibacteriaceae; genus IGN3. The sequence goes on along the minus strand of JBGAWM010000012.1, from coordinate 38,961 downwards.
GCAATTGATGAGCAGTTTGCTTACGAACAAATTCTAGAAATTGTAAAAAAAGCTGCTCAGTATAAAAATTTTGTACGCATTGACATGGAGGACTCACCATTTACGGATAAAACGCTAAATCTTTACAGAAGAATTTATGCTGATCATAAAAATGTTGGGGTAGTTATTCAAGCTTATATGAAGCGTTCTTTTGATGATGTCATAGCATTAAATAAAATTGGTACGAATTACAGATTGTGTAAAGGTATTTATGTTGAGCCGGCTGCTATTGCTTACAAAGGCAAACAGGAAGTACGTGATAATTATTTAAAGATCCTTGATCAAATATTCAAAGATGGTAATTATGTTGGCATAGCTACCCACGATAAACCTTTAATTGATGCTGCATATACAAGAATAAAAGAGAAAAATATTCCGAAGGAAAGATTCGAATTTCAGATGCTGCTTGGTGTAAGAGAAGATTTGCGTGATAAAATTAATGCAGATGGTTATAAAATTAGAATTTACGTTCCATTTGGAAAAGATTGGTACGCTTATTCTGTAAGACGGTTAAAAGAAAATCCTTCTGTTGCTGGAACCATTGCGAAGAGCTTTTTAACTTTTGGAAAAAGATGATTGTATTAGGAATTGAAAGTTCCTGCGATGAAACTTCTGTTGCTATCATAAAGGATGAAGAGTTAACTGCTAATTTAATTGCTTCTCAGGATTTTCATACAAAATATGGTGGAGTTGTACCAGAGTTATCGAGCCGTGCACATTTGCAAATTGTTAATCCATTAGTCAAAGATGCTTTAAAAAAATCTAATATAGAATTAAATGATGTTGATTTAATTGCCGCTACTGCTGGTCCAGGTTTGATCGGTGCTTTGCTTGTTGGATTAACTTATGCAAAAGGTTTAGCCTTCGGATCGAATAAACCTTTTATCGGTGTTAATCATATTGAAGGACATATATTTTCAGGTTTCTTGATGCCACAGAAACCTGAGTTTCCATTTTTATGTTTAGTTGTTTCAGGTGGACATACACTTTTATTGCTCGTTAAAAGTTTTACAGAAATTTATAAACTCGGCAGTACAGTTGATGATGCGGCAGGTGAGGCGTTTGATAAAGTGGCAAAGCTTTTAGGTTTAGGTTATCCCGGTGGACCCAAAATACAAAATGCTGCCTCGCAAGGAGATGCAACCAAAATTGATTTTCCTGTTTCTGATTTAAAACAAAAATTAAATTTTTCATTTAGCGGATTAAAAACTGCGGTGCTTCGTTATGTTCAATCTCAGGGTGGGGTTGATAAATTATCTTTGCAGGATAAAAATGATATTGCCGCATCATTTCAAGTTGCAGCTGTTAAAGCATTAGCAAGAAATGTTAAACGTGCTTTAGAATTATACGAAGTTAAAACAATTTCTGTTGTAGGTGGAGTTGCAGCGAATGCGTATTTAAAATCAGAAATAACAAAACTTGCAGAAAAATATAAAAAGAATGTTGTTATTCCAGATCTTCAATTCTGTGGTGATAATGCAGCAATGATTGCTTTCAGAGCAAAATCACTTTTTGAAAGTGGAGTTAGACATACACTTACCTGCAAACCTTTTCCTGCATTAAGTGAAAATCATTTTTTGGAATTTTAAAAATATCTTGATTCTCGTTTTAAATGTAATTACATTGTGCCCACGAAATTATATGAAAGTTTATAATGATAACTAAAGTTGTAAAAATTGGTAATTCACGAGGAATCAGGATTCCAAAATCTGTTATTAAGGATAGCGGGCTGACTGATGATGTTGAACTTGAAATTGGTGATGGTCAAATAATCATTAAGTCGCTTACTGCTAACCGTGCAAATTGGGATTCCGCTTTTAAGAAAATGACAAAAAACAAAGATGATGTTTTGATGGAGCCACAATCTTTATATAAGTCTACAAGTTGGGATAAAGAAGAGTGGGAGTGGTAAATGTTTTCTCGCTTCAGTGTTTATTTTGTTAATCTGGATCCAACTATTGGAAGTGAAATTAAAAAGACAAGACCTTGCGTAATTATCTCTCCTGACGAAATGAACTCTAACATCTCAACAGTAATTATTGCTCCTATCACTTCAAAACTTCGTAACTATCCCACTCGCATTCCCTGTAAAGTTGAAGGCAGGCAAGGACAAATTGTTTTAGACCAAATTAGAACTGTGGATAAAATAAGATTATTTAAAAATGTTGATACCCTTAATAAGGCAACTCAGATAAAAGTATTAACTGCGTTAAAAGAAATGTTTGCAGAATGAATATAGAAGTATCCATTGAAGATTATTCTACAATGATTGCTTTCAGAGCAAAATCACTTTTTGAAAGTGGAGTTAGAGATACACTTACCTGCAAACCTTTTCCTGCATTAAGTGAGAATCATTTTTTAGAATTATCAAACATTTAGTTTTTCGCCAAATTCGGAAATGTTCAACCAAATTTTCATAGCCCATTTCTGACTTTAGCATAAAATTTTATATCAACTCGTTTATATTGCAAACCGTAATTAAACTTTTTTCAATTTATTTTTAAAAGTATTGGCAGTTAAACTTTCTAACATATTAAGTAAAGTTCAGTTGACTATTATTACCGCAGTTTTTGTTGCAATAGTTTTAATTGGTTACATAACATTTTTTACATCCAACCATTTTGATAAACCTGCACCATTTACTTTTGAAATTAAAGATGGCGAATCATTTACCAGCGTAACTGAAAGACTTTACGAGCAATCCATTATACCAAGCAAGTTTAACTTTAAAGTTGCAGGTTTTTTATATGGAGCCCAAACTAAAGTAAAAGCTGCCAGGTATAAAATTCCTAACGATTTAAGTTATTTAGATTTACTTGATTTATTTGTTAATGGACCGGCAGATTATTTAAAAGCAATCAGAATAAATGATGGGCAAACACTAAAATGGCTCGGCGCAAAAGTAAAACGCGATGTTAAAATCGATTCGGCAGCATTTGTAAATCTTGCAACGGATAAAGATTTTATAAAATCCTTAGGATTAAATACATCATCGCTGGAAGGATATTTATTTTCAAAAACATATAAGATTTATGAAAATTCTACTCCCGAAGAAGCTATAAAAATATTTTATAGTAGCTTCAAAGAATTTTTTAATGATTCATTAAAACAGAGAGCAAAAGAAATTGGATTATCCGTTCATCAGGTTTTAACATTTGCTTCAATTATTAAAGGTGAAACTGATCTTGTACAAGAAATGCCAACAATATCCGGAGTTTATCATAACAGGTTAAGAATTGGCATGCGCCTTCAAGCAGACCCAACTATTCAATATCTACTGCCGGGTGGTTGGAGAAGATTAACTTATGAGGATTTAAAAATTGAATCTCCATACAACACATATAAATATTCTGGATTACCGCCGGGTCCAATCAACAATCCTGGAAGGAATGCCATATTAGCAGCGCTGTATCCGGAAAAGAATAATTATTTGTATTTTGTAGCCAACGGAAATGGCGGACATAATTTTGCCAAATCATATTCAGATCATTTAAAGAATGTTGCGCAGTATAGAAAATGGTTAAAAGAACAAAACAAGTGATTTCTAAAGGCACATTAGAAAAATTCAAATGTTATCCTAGGCTTGCCGAAGGATGCTACAATTGTTATATGGTCACACTTCGACAGGCTCAGTGTGACAATGGGTTTAATGAAAAAGATGTATGTCATTTCGATCCCGATTTATCGGGAGAGAAATCTGTCTTTATTGAAAGTAAAGGATTTCTCGGTCTCCCAAAGGGATGCAAAGGCAGAGGACTCCTTCGAAATAACAATTCATTTAGATTGAATAGCCTATTGATTCGTGGCAAGTTTTATTTTCTGTCATTGTTCCTTTTATTTTTAATTGGTTGTGCAAACCAATTACCTCCTGGCGGGGGAGAGGTTGATTTAGTTCCGCCTGAGATTATTTTTTCTTATCCTGAAAATGGAACAACGAATTTTAATGATGATTATATAGAATTTGAATTTTCAGAATATGTTGATAAAAGATCTTTTAGAGATGCGATATTTATTTCTCCAGCAATTGATGAACAACTAGAGATTAGCTGGAGCGGAACATCTGTTGAAATCGGTTTTCCTGGTGGTTTAAAGGATAGTTTAACTTATGTTGTAACAATCGGAACTGACGTTGTTGATGTAAACAACAAAAACAGAATGGCAAATTCTTATTCATTTTCTTTTACAACGGGAGATAAGATTGACAAACGAACTATTAACGGCAAAGTTTATGGTAAGGATGTTGAAGGTACTTTAATTTTTGCATATAAATATTCTGATGACGCAACAAAATATCTTGCTAAGAAACCTGATTATATTTCACAGATTGGAAAAGATGGAACATACAATTTGAATGGATTGGCTGAATCTGTTTATCGTGTGTTTGCTGTTAAAGATCAGTTTCGTGATTTTCTTTATCAAGCCGATCAGGATTTGATTGGAATACCGAGTAAAGAAATTTCTTTAACTGATACTGATTCATCCTACACAGGTTTAAATTTCTTTTTAATGAAAGTTGATACAGTAAAACCAAGATTGCTGGGAACTGTAATGACTGATCAAAATCATTTAGTAATAACTCTCAGTGAAGAATGCGATTCATTAACTTATCTAGCAAATAATTTTCAAATAGTGGATTCAACTTTGAATCAAGTTTACCCAATTATTTTTTCTTATCGCAACAAATCGAAAAAAGAGGAATTTGTTCTGGTTCATAATAATAAATTGAATGCGGAGAACAATTACTTTTTGGTTGCAAAAATATTACAAGATTTGGAAGGCAATATTTATGAAAATGAATCCAGCAGTTTTGTCGTTTCGGAAAAGCCGGATACGTCGGTGATGAAACTTGTTAAAACTGAACCGGGTAGAAATGGCTCGACAGATTTTAAAAATCCTATAATACTTTTATTCTTTGATGAAGCAATAGCTAATAAAGAAATTAAAAATGCCATCCAGTTTTCTGATACATCAAAAAATAAAATTGGTTTTAATTTAAATTTTATTGATGATGCAACTCTTTCACTTAAGCCTGAAATAGATTTAAAGCCTGATAAAGAGTATGAAGTAACTCTTGATTTAAATTATTTTTCCGATATTGCCGGTAATAAAGTTGATTCAACCTATGTCCTAAAATTTAAAACAATAACTGGTGTTGAGTTTACTGGAATTTCCGGAAAAGTAACTACTGCAAAGAATAATGTTATAGTTGTTTTACAGGATTCAAAAGATGCTGAAAAGTTTTTTACCGCAGTACCTGATAAAACCTCATCTTATAAATTTGAAAGAATCGTTGCCGGAGTATATTCGATGTGGATCTATTCTGATAAGGATAGCAGCGGAACTTTCGATAAAGGTTATCCTGAGCCTTTTAGATACTCAGAAGAGTTTTATGTTGTTCCTGATACAATAAAACTTCGTCCACGCTGGAGCGTTACAGATTATAATATTGTGTTTGAATAAAATAAATCTTGAAGTTTTAAATTGATCTTGAATTTGAACCAACGCTTTTCTAATATTTAGATGAAAATTTGGAGATATTAATGGATACTAAAACTATAATTCAAAACGCTCTTAATCTAAGCCCTGCAGAAAGGATTTTAATTCTAGAAGCTCTATCTAAAAGCTTAAGTGAACCGGATCTTGAAATTGATAATGCATGGAAGAAAGAAGTAGAAGCAAGAGTTAAAGCGTATTCCGAAGGCAAAATAAAAACGATTTCTTATGAAGAAATTCTAAAGAACAATGAAAGTTAGGTTTCTTTACCCGGCCTTTCTGGAATATAATTCTGCGATTGATTATTACAATATTCAACAAATTGGTTTAGGAAAGAAATTTATAGAAGAGATTGATCGATATTTAGAAATAATAAAAAAGTATCCGGAAAGTTTTCCAATTTATATCCTTAATACCAGAAAAGCAGTTCTAAATTCTTTTCCGTACAATATAATATATTCTTATCAAGATGATTTGATTATAATATATGCAATCGCACACCAACATAGACAGCCGGATTTTTGGTATTCCAGGTAAAATCACACCTCAATTATATTTGAAAAATAATCTCACCATCTTTAATCGTGTGAGATAAAAGATTTCTTCCAACATTATAGACTATATCTGAATAATCAGTAGTGTTAAAAACAGCAAAGTCTGCTTTTTTCCCTATCTCAATACTTCCAACAGTCTGCTCACGATTTAATGCTTTTGCAGCATTGATCGTAACCGCATTAATTATTTCTTCAATTCTCATTTTCATTTTTATCGCAGCCAGACTCATAATTAGATGGAGATTTAAAATGTGAGATGAACCTGGATTGTAATCAGTAGCAAGTGCAACTATTGCATTATTGTCAATCAGTTTTCTTGCAGGTGCAAATTGATAATCGAGAAATAGTGAAACACCTGGAAGAAGCACCGCAACCGTTTCGGTATCTGAAAACTTAGAAAAATCTTGTGCAAGCAATACCTCTAAATGATCCACACTTGTTGCTTTATGCATTAATGCCACATCCAATCCGCCAACATTATTAAATTGTTCTGTGTGCAGCTTTAAATTTAATCCGGATGATGAAGCTGCTTCAAATATTTTATCAATCTCAGAAAAAGTAAATGCAGTTGATTCACAAAATCCATCGCAAAACTCTGCAAGATTATTTTTTGCGATGTGGGGAATCATTGTATCAGCTATCAAATGAACATAACCCGGATGATTATCTTTAAACTCCGGTGGAAAAGTATGTGCACCAAGAAAAGTTGACACAATATCGACTGGGAAAATTTCATTTATTACTTTTATTGCGTGAAGCAGTTTTATTTCGTTTTCAAAATCTAAACCGTAACCACTTTTTATTTCTAAAGTAGTAACACCCTGTGCAATAAATTCGTGTACCCGTGGTTTCATCAGTTCAACAAGATCAATTAGGGAAGAATTCCTTACTGCAGTAACAGTCGTATTAATTCCGCCGCCTCTTTTTGCAATTTCTTCATAATGTACACCGGATATTTTTTCTTTAAACTCTTTTGCACGAGAACCAGCAAAGGCAGTGTGTGTGTGGCAATCAATCAATCCTGGAAGAATAACTTTATCGGATAAATCTATCCTTTCATCAACTTCGATTTTATATGCAGAATAATTTGGTATTACATCTTTTATAATACCATTTTCACATAAGATAGAATGGTTTTCTAAAACTTCAAGCTCAGATAATTCTTTACCACGCTTGTAGTTTTTTCCATTTGAATTGCAGGTTACTAATTGAGACGAATTTATGAAAAGCTTTTTCATTATTTATAAAGATTTATTTTATCCTTAATTACTTTAGCTTCTTTATAACCTAACTGATTTAGTTTAAATCTTAAATCATCGGCAGATTTCTGGGTATCAAAATCGCCGGCTTTAACTTTATAGAATGGTGGCTCAAAATCTATATATACATCACTTGAGTTTTTACTAAAATAAACATCAGCCTTAATTTGATTAGCTTCCTCAATATTATCGGTAGTTAAAATTAAAACTCTAAAACCATCGCTGGTGCCAACCAGTGTTTTTGTTTTAGTTTCGTCTTCAGCAGATCCATAATTAAACCAAACATTTGGATTTGAGCTAGATGTGTTCATATTCTTTTCAGGAATGATTATTTCCGTTTTATAAGGTGTAATATCAAAATCCTCATTAAGGGTAGAAGTTTTAGTACTCTCACTTTTTGTTTCAGTATTTACAGACTTTACATCATCTTTTTTTTCATACCTGCTTCCTGTAGATGCTGAGCAAGCATTAAAAACTAAAAGCGATGCAATTACTAATAAAAACGATTTTGTGATTAGGAATTCTTTTTTCATAACTATTCTGTATTGAATTGGCTCAAATATAACCTTTTTTGATAAAGCTAAGAAATTGTCTGAATTACCAAAGTTTAAATTATCTGTGTGAATATTATATCTGTCAATTTTTGAGAACCAGCGCTTTTTTTCGTATTTTTGCACCATCATAAAAAAAGAATAACCAAAATGGCTGCAAAAAAACTTAAAATATTATTCGTTTCATCAGAAGTAGTACCTTTTGTAAAAACAGGCGGACTTGCTGACGTTTCTTCAGCCTTACCGCAAATGTTATCTGAATTAGGTCATGAGGTAAGAATTGTTATACCAAAATACGGTGCAGTTGATGACAGAAAGTTTAAGATTCACGAAATTGTCAGACTTAAAGATTTGATTGTAAAAATTGGAGATAAGGATGTTACGTTTTCATTAAAATCCTGTTTCTTACCTGGTCCAAGAGTTCGGGTACAAATTTATTTTTTGGATAATCAGGAATACTTTGGCAGCCGTAATAGTTTGTATGTAGATCCTAAAACAGGAAAAGATTATCCTGATAATGATGAAAGATTTATTCTGCTCAGCCGTTCAGTAATGGAATTAATTATTAAGCTTGGTTGGATTCCAGATGTTATTCACTTAAACGATTGGCAGTGTGGTTTGATTCCTGCATATCTAAAAACTATTTATAAAGATCAGGAATCATTTAATAAGTTTAAGACATTGTTTACAATTCATAATTTAGCTTATCAGGGTGAGTTTCCCACAACATCATTTAAAAAAACAGGATTGCCAAAAGAACTTGAATCAACCTCTAAGGGTATTATTCATAATGGCAAGATGAATTTTATGAAAAGCGGTTTAATGTTTGCCGATGTAATAAATACTGTAAGCCAAACATACGCTAGCGAAATTAGAACTAAAGAAGAGTATGGCGAAGGATTAAAAGAAGTTTTAGCTAAGAGAAAAGATTCATTATTCGGCATAGTAAATGGAATTGATAAGAATGTTTGGAATCCGGAAAAAGACAAATTAATATCGGCAAATTTTTCAGCAAAAAATATCGAAGAGAAGATGGTTAACAAAAAAGAACTTGCTGAAAGATTTGGTTTAGTGTATGATGAAAAGATTCCAATCATCGGATTGATTTCAAGGCTTTATGATTCTAAAGGAATTGACCTTGTGCAAAAAGCATTTCCTGATTTGATAAAATTAAATGTTCAGATAATTTTGCTTGGAACAGGCGATCAGAAATATCATTCATTCTTTGATAAAATGGCATCAAAGTATCCGAAAAAATTTGCGAGTTATCTTGGTTTTAATGATGAGCTTGCTCATCTAATTGAGGCTGGTTCAGACATGTTCCTTATGCCGTCTAAATATGAGCCTTGCGGTTTGAATCAAATGTACAGTCTTGTTTACGGAACTGTACCGATTGTTAGGGAAACAGGCGGCTTAGCTGATACTGTTGCGAAATATAATGATAAAACTGAAGAGGGAAATGGATTTGTTTATAAGAAATATGATGTTGATGATATGCTAAAGGAATTAAAAAGAGCAATAAAGATTTTTGAAGATAAGAAAACCTGGCAGAAAATAATGCGGGCAGGTATGAAATCAGATTTTAGCTGGGATTCTTCCGCTAAAAAATATATTGAACTTTATAAGACAATGTTATCATCTGATTAATTGATGTTAAGTAAAGCTGTTTTTTTAGATCGCGATGGTACATTAAATTATGATCCGGGTTATATAGGCAATCCAAAAGATTTGAAATTATTTTCAGATACCGGAAAAGTACTTGCTGCACTTAAGAATAAATATCAATTCAAACTAGTGGTGATTTCAAATCAAGCCGGAATAGCCAGAGGAATTATCACAGAGGCACAAGTTATTTCTGTTAATGACGAATTGAACCAAAGACTTTTAGAATTTAATGTACAAATTGATGCATTTTATTATTGCCCATTCCATCCCGATTTTAGCAGCCAAGAAGATTGCCTTTGCAGAAAGCCTTCTCCCAAAATGATATTAGATGCCGCAAAAGATTTAAATTTAGATTTATCCAAATCTTATTTTGTCGGAGATTCTGTATCTGATATTATTGCAGGATTATCTGCACAAGTAAAAACAATTTTGGTTAAAACAGGCAATGGTGCAGAAAGTATTTCTATCTTGCAAAATGGAAATAATTTCCCAAACTTTGTAGCCGAAAATTTAACTGAAGCTAGTAAGTTCATAATTAATGATTCTACCGGAGTAACCCTTAGTGACCAATAAGAAATTATTCTATTTCATTTCTCTAATTACAATGTTACTGATAATTGGATGTAATGATTCCCCAACAGATTTAGGCGTTGATTTTGTATCTCAGGACGGTGTTGAAGTATTTAAATTAAATTCCTCCGTTGATTCTATACCGCAACAATCCCATGACTTCAAAAAAGTTATAAGCCTTGGAAGCGCGGATCATCTTTTACTCGGCAAAGCAGAAAATGTAAATGCAAAGACGATGTTAAGATTTGTTCTGCTGATTCCGGATTCAATTAAAACTGAAATTCAAAATGAAACTTTACAAGTTTTAGATTCATATGTAGAACTTAGACAAGATTATTCTTTTGGAGATTCAATTGCAGCATTTGATTATCGGGTTTTTAAGATTAACAGTAACTGGATATCTTCAACTTTTACAGCTGATAGTTTTTCAACTTTGTTATATGATAATGTCGATTTGAGTTCTAACAGAACATCTCCCAATGATACTCTCTATTCATTTCATTTAGATAATACGTTAACATATTCGTGGCTGCAAAATTATGTGGATTCAACTATAGGATCCAATTACGGAATATTATTAGATCCAACTGAAAATTCTCAAAAAGTTTTAGGATTTACTGCATTCAATGTGAGTGGAATAGATGATCCGCGATTAAGAATAATAATTCAAAAGCCCGGTGCCTACATCGATACTTTGATCGGATATATTTCTTCTGATATAAGTGTCGTTCTCGGAGAAGTTCAAAATACTGTTAGTGAAAATTTATACATACAAAGCAGCCTTACTTCAGAAGTAAAATTATTTTTTGATCTGTCTATTCTGCCGGAAAATTGTGTTATAAATTCTGCTAAGCTTACTTTAACTGTAGATACTGTTGAAACAAAAACAGGCAGTAATTTTTCCAATTCACTAAGAGTATTTCTTCTCAGTGATTCAGCGAAAAATGAGATAAACACTAGTTTTCTTTATGGTCTTAACAGAAGCGGCACTACATTTAGTGGTGATATAACCAACATAATACGGGCATGGAAGAACAATATTGATAATCAGGGTATGCTAATTAGAGCAACCAGTGAATTACGGGGTGTGGATATATTTTCGGTCATAGGCAGTAACGCGGCTGATACAACAAAAAGACCTCAATTAGAAATTGTATATTCGAGAAAGAAGTATTGATTAATGAAAAACTTTCTTATTACAGGTTTAATTTTAGTTTTAGGCTTTCTTGATTTGAATGCTCAAAGCAGCTCCGTTTATACAAGATATGGAATTGGTGATCTTGAATATGGATATTCACCTAAGATGATGGGTATCGGAGATTTTGGAATCGCACACCTTGATCCTGACCATTTGATATTAGCTAATCCTGCAAGCTGGTCTGTATTAAGCAGAACAAGAATTGAATTAAGTTTTGGTTACAGAGGTGATCAGATATCGGATGCTAATCAAACCAACTATACTAGTGAGACTGATTTTAAAGGATTTACAATTGGTTTTCCTGTTAGCAGAGAATATGGCGTTGGTGTTGTTGCTGGATTAATTCCGTATTCAAGAGTAAGCTATGAAGCACAGGATTACTTTAAATATGAAGATGAGATCTTACCTTCGTACACAATCTATTACGAAGGAAAGGGCGGTTTATCAAAAATATTTTTAGGAACTTCTTTTTTTATTCCTTTTGGTTTTTCGGCTGGAGTATCACTGGATTATTATTTTGGTAATCAGAGCTATCTTTCTACCATAGAATTTGAAAATAATGCAGTGAATCTTAAAGCCATTTATGAGAATAATAGAAGAACTACAGGCTTTGGTACAACAGCGGGAATAATTTCTTCAAATCTAGCGAGAGAATTTAAGATAAGCATGTTTGATGACCTGAGATTTGGTCTTTCTTTTAATTATTTAGGTAATCTAAACACAGATACGATTTATACTTCATTATCGCTCTTTCTATTAGACACTTTAGCATTAGCAAAGACTGAAATGACGATTCCTGCTCGCTTTAATGCCGGCATAAGTTTTGCTTTTGCAGAACAGTATAACGTTAATTTAGATTATATGTATCAGCCAATGAGCAAATATACTTTTAATAGTCAGCCTGATGTTAATCTGAGGGATATAAATAAAATTAGTGCGGCGGTTGAGTTTAAACCCAAAAAAACAATGGGGATGACAACTTGGGAACAAATTATCTGGCGTTTCGGTTTAAGTTATGAACAAAGTCAATATATATTTAATGGACAAGGAATAAATCAATATTCAGTATTTGGAGGATTGTCCTATCCACTTGGAGTTGATAATACAATAGATTTAGCTTTACAGTACTTAAATCGGGGTACTACAGAAAATAATTTGTTAGAAGAAAATTCGATCAGAGTTTATATGGGACTTAGTTTCGGTGAACTCTGGTTTTTAAGATCAGAAAAATAGATTACGATTAATCAATAAAGGTTAGAAAAGTGAAAACATTAATACAAACACTCGCAATAACGTTAGTCTTGTTTGCCTCTTCAAATATTGCTCAAAACTCAGACTCTATGAAGGTGCTTACAGATTATAGTTTGTTTTCTGAATATCATAAGAATAAAGACTTTGCTAGTGCTCTGCCATATGGCTGGAGTGTAATTGAAGCTAATCCGACAAAATTTAGCAAATGGATTTATTATAAAATGGAAGAATGTTTCTGGGGTTTACACGATTCATCAAGTACCTCTCCGGAAATGGTAAAATCTATTCAAGATACAATATTGTATTTCTATGATACAGCAATTAAATATCGTGAAGAAGATAAAGGTTATTTCCAGGCTCGTAAGGCTTATGTTTCAGAAATCTGGTTATCGCATCCTGCAGATGAAACTATAAAAGAATATGAGCAGGCAATTGCATGGCAGCCTGAATTATCTTCTTTCTATTATAATAGATTAGGACAATTGTATATAAATACTGACGATGGTTCAAATGGCTATAAAGAAAAGGCAATTGATCTTTATACAATTTTAGTTGAACGTGAGCCTGATAATCCTAGCTGGGGAAATATCATAACTGAATTATTTGGAAATGTAGATGATAGATTAGCATTCCAAAAAGATGCCTGGGAAAAAGATCCTCAAAATGAAAAAAAGGCTAAAGCATTTGCTTCAACAGCAATTCAGGCTAGTGAATGGGCTCAGGCAGTTGCACCGATGGAATTTTTATTAAGCAAAGATCCTGAAAATGTTGGTTACTTAACTCAATTAGGTAATGTATATAATAAATTAGAGAATTCAACAAAGTCGGAAGAAATATTTTCTAAGCTGATTAAGTTAGAACCAAATAATAAAGATCATTATTTTTATTTTGGCAAAGCATTGATGGAAGCTGGAAAATATTCACAAGCCAGAACTCAATTCTTAAAAGCAAGTGAAGTTGGAAATAACTGGGCATTACCAATTTTCTATGAAGGATTTTTATATGAGCAATCTGCAAGCAACTGTACTGATTTTGACAGAAAAGTAGTTTACTTATTGGCTCAAAATACTTACAGAAGGGCGCTTAATATGGATCCTAATTTAGGAGAGGCAAGAGATAGAATAAACGCTCTTTCAGGTGCGGTTCCAACTAAAGAAGATTATTTCTTCAGAAACATAAAATCAGGAACAGTTATTCCAATTACTTGTGTCGGCTGGATAGGTAAAAGTGTTACCGCTCCTTAACTCTAATCATAATTTTTAATTTGGAAAGGTTTCTTGAGATTTCAGGAAACCTTTTCTAATTTTGACTCATTCATTCATCAAAATAAGCGGTAAATATGGAATCATATCTTAAAAAAGACGTGGAAATTTTTAATGTCCTTCAATCCGAAATTGGAAGACAAACCAATAAGTTAGAATTAATTGCTAGTGAAAATTTTGTCAGTCCTGCCGTTCTTGAAGCTGCTGGATCAGTTCTAACCAATAAATACGCTGAGGGTTATCCCGGCAAAAGATATTACGGCGGATGCGAATTTGTAGATCAGGCTGAAAATATTGCACGCGACAGACTAAAAAAATTATTTGGTGCTGAGTATGTAAATGTGCAGCCTCACAGCGGCTCGCAGGCAAATATGGCTGTGCTGATGACATATCTGAAACCCGGTGATAAATTTATGGGATTAAGTCTTGCGCACGGCGGACATTTAACCCATGGTTCACCTGTAAACTTTTCTGGTAAACTGTACGAAGCAGTTGGATATGAATTAAATGAAGCAACTGGTTTACTTGATTATGATAAGATTGCTGATCTAGCTAAAAAAGAAAAACCAAAATTGATCATTACCGGTGCAAGTGCTTACTCCAGAGATTGGGATTACAAAAAGTTTAGAGAAATTGCTGATTCAGTTGGTGCGTTTTTAATGTGCGATATGGCGCATCCTGCCGGTTTGATTGCAAAAGGATTACTTAATAATCCTCTTGATTATTGTGATGTTGTTACTTCAACCACGCATAAAACTTTGCGCGGACCTCGCGGCGGAATAATTCTAATCGGCAAAGACAAAGAAAATGCCTGGGGATTAACAACTCCCAAAGGTGATAGAGTTAAAATGATGTCAGAGTTGATTGACAGTATGGTTATGCCGGGTATTCAAGGCGGACCGTTGATGCATATAATTATGGCAAAGGCTGTCGCATTCGGTGAATGCTTATCGGATTCATTCAAAGATTATGTTTTGCAGGTTAGAAAAAATGCTAAAGCATTGTCTGCAAAATTAACTGACTATGGTTTTAATATTGTATCAGGCGGAACTGACAATCACTTGATGCTAATTGATTTATCGAACAAAAATGTTACTGGTAAACAGGCAGAAATTGCTTTAGAGCATGCTGGAATAACCGTCAATAAAAATATGGTTCCGTTTGATAAACGCAGTCCGTTTGTAACAAGCGGAATAAGAGTTGGAACTCCTGCGGTAACCACACGTGGAATGAAAGAAAAGGATATGGAAAGCATTGCTTCAATTATTGATAAAGCAGTTACTAATTTTGAAAATGATAAAATATTAAATGACCTTCAACAAGAAGTTAAAAAGTTCACTGAGTCATTTCCATTATTTGCAGAATTAAAGTAAGCACCAAATATTTTGGCAGAAGATTTATTACAAGAGGATTTAGAAAGCGGAGAAGCTGAACTAGAAAAGGAAATGACTTTTCTCGAACATCTTGAGGAATTGAGATGGAGGATCATTTACTCTTTAATTGGTATTGTTGTTGGGACTATCCTCGCCTGGATATTTATAGATTTTCTTGTTGACGTTGTATTGTTAAAACCGGCAAGAGATTCCGGTGCTGCGCTTCAAAACTTAAGACCATTTGGGCAATTATTTCTTTACATGCAAATAGCAATAATGGTTGGAATGATCATCAGTATCCCGAATATTTTTTATCAATTCTGGCAGTTCATATCACCTGCGTTAAGAAAAAAAGAAAAAAGATATATTTTTTGGATAGTTGCATTTTCATCAATCTGTTTCTTAGGTGGGATAGCATTCGCTTATTTTGCAATGCTTCCTTTAACGATGCAATTTGCTGCTCAGTTTGGGTCAGAATCTATTAAGAATGAGTTTGCTATTGATGAATATATGTCGATCATTATAAGTGTTATGTTAGCAGCAGGATTAGTTTTTGAACTTCCGATGATTTCATTTTTCTTATCAAAGCTCGGGATACTTAAGCCAAGCTTTATGAAAAAATACAGAAGACATTCAATTGTTATTATTATGATACTTGCAGCATTTTTAACTCCCGGTGCCGATCCAGTTTCGCAGCTTGTACTGGCTGTACCTTTGGTAGTATTGTATGAGATAAGTATTTTTATTTCTAAAATATCGCAGAAGAAAACTTGAGTAAACTTTCACTAAAAGAAATAAGCATTCCTATCAAATCGGAGCTCGAACGCTTTGATGATATCTTCAAAGCATCGCTGCGTTCCAATGTTGGATTAGTAGATCTTGTTGCAAGATATATTGTTAGGCAGAAAGGTAAGAAAATTCGTCCGCTGTTAGTTTTACTTTCTGCAAAAATTTCAGGTGGAGTTACAGAAAGATCTTATCGCGGTGCAACTTTAGTTGAGCTTCTGCATACTGCTACCCTTATTCACGATGACGTAGTTGATAATGCAGATAAAAGAAGGGGAATGTGGTCTATCAATGCATTGTTTAAAAACAAGGTTGCTGTTTTGATGGGTGATTATCTTCTTTCACGTGGATTGATGATTTCAGTTGCAGGAAAGGATTATGATTTTCTCGGCGTTACAACTAATGCTGTAAAAAGAATGTCCGAAGGTGAACTGCTTCAAATACAAAAAACAAGAAAATTGGATATTGATGAAGAGACTTACTTTAAAGTTATCTCAGATAAAACTGCTTCGCTGTTGGAAACCTGCTGTTCAATTGGTGCAATGAGCACAACGGATAACAAAGATTATATTGAGGCTATGAGAAACTTTGGCCACTCACTTGGAATGTCTTTTCAGATTCGAGATGATATACTTGACTACGAAGGTAAATCAAATCTAATTGGAAAACCTGTGGGTGGTGATATCAAAGAAAAGAAAATTACTTTACCACTTATCTATTCACTTAACAGTGTTTCAAAAAATGAAGCTACAAGAATCAGGAAGATACTGAAGAATGGAAACGATAAAACAAAAGTAAAAGATGTGATGCAGTTTGTTCACGAGAATAATGGAATTGATTACGCACTCAAAGTTGCAGAAAAATATTCTGATGAGGCTAAAAAATCATTAAACATCTTTCCTGATTCTGATACAAAATCATCCATGCATGGATTAGTCGATTTTGTAACACAACGAAAAAATTAAATCCCGCAAAAAAGTTACGATGTAATCTGTGCCTGCTAAGACGCTTTCCAATTTCTACCAATAAAATATGTTTCTTCTTGCAACTTTCAATATTTATTAAGAATTTTGCCTTAAGTTAAATCGGAGTCGGCTCAAATGAGAGTTCAGGTTCGGTTTTTCAATATTTCCTCTCTTCTGTTTTCCTACTTGTCTCAGCAGACATTCTCACAATCTCATACTCAGAAACAGATGACTTTTATCCAGCGAGAATTAAATGCAGCCGGCTAATAAAAAGGAAGTTTCATGCAAAGCTTTTATCCCAGTATTTCTTGCTGCAAAAAAGAAAAACATCAGTCTTAATTCAATATTAGAGGGCACACCATATAAGCTAGAGTATTTACTAAATAAGCGTGAGAGAATTGAATGGTGGGTTTGGTGCAAATTCATTTCTAATTCAAGAGCTTTCTTTACACCTTCTGAATTTGAAGATATGGGTGCAAACTTTGTAAAGAATGGAAGTTATGTTGAAGGAATGTTAGGAGCATTTTTTCTCTTTTCAACAATTAAAATTGCAAGAGTCCTAAACAAGATTGTTTTCAGTTTGGGAGATTCAATGTTTTCTTGTGTAAAAAGTAAAACTGAATATTTAGATAAGAATAAAATTAGGGTAACCCTTTTCTTAGAAAAAGGATATGAATTCTGTCCGGAATTTTTTCTAATATCAAAAGGAACTTGGGAACAACTTTTAATTCAAATTGGACATAAAGGTTCTAATGTTAGTCTAACACTTCTTCCTCCAAACGGGGTTTTCAATGTATCTTGGAAGAGAGAAGATCTACTGTTCAAAATAAGAAGAGGGATAAGGTGGTTATTTAACTTTAGAAAAGTATTTGTAGAATTAACTCAATCGCATGATGAATTACGAAGTCAATATAATAAATTAGAGGAATCTAAAATACTTTTGCAAAAGCAAACCACGCAACTTAAAACTGCTAACGAAATATCAACGTCGATTCGTCAAAGTTTAAATATCAACGATATATTAAAAACTATTACAGAAATACTAATTAGAGAAACCGGCTTTACATTTGCAGCTATTCATTTGTTCAATGATATTGATGGTAACAATATTGAGATTAATGTTGAATTAGGAGAAAATGTAAAATCAATTTTTCAGATAAAGCAGGAAATTTTGATTGATGAAAAAATAATCGGTGAAATAATTCTTAAGCCTGGATCAGAAATAGATTACAGAGAGGTTAATGAACTTATAAATTATCTTTCACCAGTAATTAATATTGCGATACACGATTCTCTTGTTCTAAGAGCAATTATTGATTACAAAGATAATCTTGAGAAAAAAGTTGTTGAGCGTACTTATCAATTACAAGAAGCGCAGCAAACACAAAACCGTTTCTTCACAAACATCTCGCACGAATTTCGTACGCCTCTTACTTTAATTCTTGGTCCTGCTAAGCAATTGAAAGAAAGAATTACTGATAATAAATCCAAAGAAGAGTTAGACCTGATTCATAGAAGCGCCAAGAAATTAAACCGACTTGTAGATGAACTGCTTGATATCTCCAAAATTGAATCCGGTGAGATGAAACTTAAAGCCCGTCCCTTAAATTTAGTTACAGTTGTTAAGGAACTGTCTCTCTCATTTTATTCGCTTGCGGAACGAAAGAACATTGTTTTTAATCTTATCTCACCTGAAGATGAAATAATAGTCTATATCGATAAAGATAAGTTTGATAAAATATTAAGTAATGTTCTATCAAATGCATTTAAGTTTACACCGGAAGGTGGAAGGGTGGATGTTGAGATCAATCGTCATCCTGAACTTGGTTCAGGATCTCTTTCATTTGCATCTTCTCAATTACAACAGGAGATTCCGAAACAAGTTCGGAATTACAAGTTCGTAGAAATATCTGTGCGTGATACAGGTATAGGAATTCCAAATAATCAGTATGAGAAAATCTTTGATCGCTTCTACCAGGTTGATGGAAGCCATACACGTGAACAGGAAGGAACCGGAATTGGTCTGGCACTGACAAAAGAATTAATGGATTTACATAAAGGTAAAATAGAAGTTGAAAGTGAAGAGAGTAAAGGTTCAACATTCAGACTTATATTCCCTCTCAGTAAAGAGCATCTGAGACCGGAAGAGATTTGTGAAGAAAGCCTCTCCCAATCCGCCTATGGCGGACTCTCCAAAGGAGAGGGCTTTTCAGAAGAGATAATTTCTACTGAAGAAACAAGAACAGAAAAACATAATATTGGTTTAAAAACCGAAACGGGAAAACCACTTCTTCTGATAGTAGAAGATAATTCTGATGTAAGAAAATATATAAGTATGATTTTGGAAAACCATTATCAAATAATTGAGACAAAAGACGGCGAAGAAGGACTGAGTAAATCATTTGCGATTATTCCCGATCTTATTATCAGCGATATAATGATGCCGAAGATGGATGGCTTTCAATTGTGCAGTAAATTAAAAACTGATCCCAGGACAAGTCATATTCCAATAATTATTTTAACTGCTAAAGCAACTATGCAGGATAAAGTAAGTGGATTTGAACTTGGTGCAGACGATTATATAATGAAGCCATTTGAAGCTGAGGAACTTAAAGCAAGAATAAAAAATCTTATTGAGCAGAGAAGAAGATTACAGGAGCATTTCCAGAAGTTCGGTCTGTTTGATATTTCAGAAAAAAATATAACTTCTATTGATCAGAAATTTTTAGAAAAAGCAGTTGCTGAAATAAACAAACATATTTCAGATGTTTCATTTGGAGTTGAATTATTTGCAGAAGATATGTCAATGAGCAGATCATTGCTCTTTAAAAAAATAAATTCTCTAACTGGTGAATCCCCGATTGATTTGGTTAGGCGGGTAAGATTAAATAAAGCAGCAAGGCTTATTGAGAAAAATTTTGGTAACATATCAGAAATAGCTCTTGAAGTTGGTTTTAACAATCCATCGTACTTTTCGGAATGTTTCAGGAAACAGTTTGGCGTTGCACCTTCACAATATCATAACAAGCATAATAAAAAATAAAATTGATACGTGGTACTTCTTAATAATAAATAAGGTAATAAGGTTATCGATATTGTGATATCAGGAAGTTACTAAGGTTGAAAAATAAACATAAGGTATTTTTATTTTATTTCTCAAAATCCGGATATCAAGAATAAAATGAAGTATCTTCAAACAATAACAAACCTTAGTAACTTTAAAGCGGACGATGACAATGTAACCTTATTACCTTATTATTAAAGGAGATGAATAAGCAATAAGCTAATAAGGTTTTTTACTTCTTGTCTTACGAAGTATTACTAAGGTTAGAAAAAATATAGATAAGGTTTTTATAATTGTTCTATCATAAACTGGATATCAAAAATAAAATTCAAGTAATAAACCTTAGTAACACTGAAGAGGTCTATGACTTACTAACCTTATTTCCTTACCATTAAATAAAGTGAAGGAGAAATAAGCTAATAAGGTTGAGTCACTGATTGTTAGACTTGGTTACTAAGGTTAATAGAAAGTGTAGTAAGGTTTTGAAAATTTATCTATTGCGGCTAGTATATCAAGAGACATAAAAAACAGGAAATTACAAAAGTAAAAAACCTTAGTAACATTGAAGATGTCTACGACTTACTAACCTTATTAGATTATCATTAAATGAAGTAATTAGGCAATAAGCTAATAAGGTTGAGTCACTGATTGTTAGAGTTTGTTACTAAGGTTAGAGAAAATGATTGAAAGACTTAAGAAACTTTTTTAAATGAAAAAACCTTAGTAACCTCAATCAGAATAAAAATCAAAACCGTATTACTTTATCATTAAAGGAGATGAATAAGCAATAAGCTAATAAGGTTGTAGTACTGATTATCCGCATCTATTACTAAGGTTCGAAAAAATATAGATAGGGTTTTTGTAATTCTTCCATCTTAATTTTAATATTCAGAGACAGAAATAAAGAAAAAATCAAGAAGCAAAAAACCTTAGTCAATTAAATCTAAAAAAAATTAAAACCTTACCTGCCTGACAGCAAGGCAGGTTAACTTATTAAATGGCTCAAAATGAAAATAGAATACAATAATCTTTACACTCATTTTATATTCGTAACATTAAACAGGCTGCCTATCATTCAGGAAAAACATCGAGAGCGAATCGAAAAATATATAACAGGTATAGTAAATAATAACGATTCCAAATTGTATGCGATATATGCGAATCCTGAACACGCCCATATTCTACTATCTCGTTCTCCAAAAATATCGGAAGAAGTTATTGCTACCATTATTGCTGAAAGCTCTACCCGCTTTATTAATGAAAATAAATTATGTGTTGGAAAGTTTGACTGGCAAAAGTCTGCTGCTGCATTCTCTGTGTCTAAATCAGATGTTGATAGAGTTTGTAAATACATACTTAATCAACCCAAACATCATCGTAAGTTAAGTTTTAAAGAGGAATATGAATCTTTCATTAATTTCTATCAGAAAACACTGATACTAAATAAGTAATCCCTTACTTTTGGATTTCTATCTCTTTCTGATTAAAAAAATAGTTCTCTTCCTTCTCAATGTCATTTCAAATCCATCAACACTTAATAACCTGCAAATAATTTGAGACCTCAATTACTCAAAATTGATAGTTTTTTACTCAAATCTGGTAGACTCTGTACTTCCCATTTCTTACTGTAATACTATAAAAAAAATCCATTAATTCCTTTATCTGCCTTTTCCGTTTGCCTTGGGGGAACTAATAATAAAAAGGCTGGAAAGAAGAAAAAATGTTAGAAAATAACTCTTTTATGGATGAGGTAACTCCTTTTCAGTTTCGCTTAAGCCAGAATTACCCCAACCCGTTTAAGGAAAAGACAATGATTAAATATTGCATTGCATATAAAACAAGAGTAAAGCTAACAGTTTATAATTCTGAAGGTGAAGAGATAGAAAAACTTGTTGATGAAGAAAAGAAACCCGGCACTTATGAAATAGTTTTCCAGTCGGCAGTGGGCAATAAACAGTTGGCAAATGGAAATTACTTCTACGTTTTAGAAGCAGGTGATTATAGAAGTGAAAAGGAAATGCAATTAATAAAATAAAAACCCCACCTCGTTCCTCCCCTTTGTTAAAGGGGAGGATGAAGGAGGGGTTCTAGTAAACAATTTATAAAGGAGGTTCAAAATGTCAAGTTATACAGCTTGTCCCGATAATTCGGGAAAATCCCGCTTTGCGGGAAAAATGTTATTACAGTTTTTGTTTTTCTTTTTGATGATTACGCAGATATGCTTTGCGCAGTGGTTTTGGCAAAACCCATTACCACAAGGTAATACACTTAATGGTGTAAAATTTATTTCTTCTGACGTAGGCTGGGCAGTCGGTGATTATGGCACAATCCTTAAAACCACAGATGGTGGAATAACTTGGGTTACGCAAACAAGTGGGACAACCGCTTATTTATATGGAGTCTCTTTTAGCGATGAAAATTATGGAACGGTGGTCGGTATTGATTGGGGTTATGGTTTAGGATTAATTCTGAGAACAACAAATGGAGGAGAAGACTGGATTACCCAGTTAAGCCAAATAGATTTCTACCCTACAGGAGTATCTTTTACTGATGCAAATAATGGAACAGTCGTTGCTTCGGGTTCATTTGCAAAAATTTTGAGAACAACTGACGGAGGAACAACTTGGAGTTCACAGATCAGCGGAGTAAACTACATTCCTTTTGCGGTTTCCTTTTTAGATGAAAATAACGGTTGGGTTGTTGGTGGCAATGGAACAATCATAAGAACAACTGACGGCGGAGAACACTGGATTAGTCAGACAAGCGGAATAACTACAGATCTTTTTGGAGTTTCCTTTACTGATTCAAATAACGGAACAGCTGTTGGTTATGTTGGGACAATCATAAGAACAACAGACGGAGGAGAAAACTGGATTACTCAGACAAGTGGAACAACTAATCATCATCTTGCGGGGGTTTCCTTTACTGATTCAAATAACGGAACAGCTGTTGGTGATTCTGGAACAATCATAAGAACAACAGATGGAGGAGAAAACTGGATTAGTCAGACAAGCGGAACAACTTTATCTCTTTCTGGAGTATTCTTTACAGATGTTAATAATGGAACTGTAGTTGGTAATTACGGAGAAATGCTTAGAACAACTGATGGAGGGCAGAACTGGTTAAGCCAAATAAGCGTAACAACAATAAATCTAAATGCTGTTCAATTTGTAAATGCAAATAATGGATTTGCTGTGGGTGATAATGGGATTTTTCTTTACACAAGCAATGGAGGAGTCACTTGGATTAAACAATTAAGCGGAACGACAAAGTCACTCGAAAAAGTTCAATTTGTTGATACGATGGTTGGTTGGGCTGTTGGTGATTCAGGTACAATAATTCACACAACAAATGGAGGAACGAACTGGATATCGCAAACAAGCGGTACCTCTTATAGACTTTATGGAGTTTCGTTTACCGATGCAAGTAACGGTTGGGTAGTTGGAGGAATTTTTGAGAATACTTATGTTGGAGTAATACTACATACTACTGACGGCGGAACAAGTTGGATTGAACAATCAAGCGGAACGACATTTCCTCTATTTGGTGTCTACTTTACCGATGCCAACACTGGAACTGCTGTAGGAGGAGGCTATCCCAATGTAATGGTCATTCTTCACACCACCAATGGAGGTTCAATTTGGACAGCCCAAGTGAGTGGAATAGCAGGTGTGCTTAATGATGTTTGTTTTACTGACGTCAACACGGGAACTGCAGTAGGATACATCCATACAGTCTTTGGTATGGGTTGCGTTATTGTTCACACCACCGATGGCGGAGAAACCTGGACAGACCAGCTGCTTAAAGGTAACACCACAGGGGAAAGCCAAATCAGTGAAAAATTGGGTGGATTGCTTTCTGTTTGTTTTACCGATGCAAATAACGGTTGGATTGTAGGAGGAGACTATCTAATGACAGGACCGGTACAAGCTATTCTACGAACAACTGACGGAGGTACAAACTGGATTAATCAAACTAGCCAATCGAATAGTCCGCTCAATGGTGTTTCCTTTACCGATGTAAATAACGGTTGGGTAGTTGGTAACTGGGGCACAATTCTCCACACAACTACCGGTGGTGTTTCATTTATTGAAGAAGAACAAATTGAAGAAATGCCACAAGAGTTTTTACTTTCACAAAATTACCCCAATCCATTTAACCCGAGTACAACTTTCAGATATTCAATTCCAAGTGCCTCTAAAGTAACAATAAAAGTTTACGACATACTCGGCAGCGAAATAGAAACATTAGTCAACGAAGAAAAACAAGCAGGTACTTTTGAAGTAACCTGGAATGCTGCTAACCTAACAAGTGGAGTGTATTTCTATCAACTGAAAATGGGAGAATATACGGCAGTTAAGAAAATGATTTTGCTCAAATAAAAAACAACCTCACCCTTCAATTCCCTCTCCTTTGTAAGGAGAGGGGCAGGGGTGAGGTAGAGTATTAATAGCACAGTCACAGAATGATTTGTGCAAGACAATAATTTCTTACGCCTTCTTCATTCCTTCTTTATAATTAAAACCCTTAATTGGTTCACGTAAAGTCAGAACAGGGCAGGGGGCTTTTCGTACAACTTTTTCTGCAGTGCTGCCAAACAAAATATGCTCAACTCCGCTGCGTCCATGAGTTGCAATAATAATCAAATCAACATTTTCTTCTTTTGCAGTTTCAACAATTTCAACAAAAGGTTTACCTGTTTTGATAATCGTCTTAGTATTCTTAATGTCTGTAATCTCATTCTTTGCAAGTTTTTGTAATTCATCTTTTGCACGGTCATCCCATTCGCTGCTTATAGAAGGCATTGCGATCTGCCCCATACTAAAATCCGGTGGATAAATAACCGGTTCAACAACATAAACTAAAATGATATCTGCATTAAAAGATTTAGCAAAACTAACTGCATATTTTAATGCGCTTTTTGAGTAATCAGAAAAGTCGATTGGCACAAGAACTTTTTTAATTGCGGTTTCCATCTTATTTCCCTTTCTCTTCTGGTACATTATACTGAAGATCAAAATAATCTTCATTTAATTTTCTTAATCGTAAAGCAATGACGCTTGAAATTCCAGTTAATATCTTTATCCCTTTTTTAGGATACTTTTCTATAAACTCATCAAGATCAGGTTTAAAGATAACAGAAACTTTGCAGGCTGATTTTGCTATTGCCGAAGCTGATCTTTTCTCACCATCAACAAGGGCAAGTTCACCAAAAAAATCACCTTTAGAAAAAGTGGCTAAAGTTTTTTTTACTTGATGATCATTCACCCTCTCAATCTCAACATCTCCCTCCCTGATTATATACAATCCAATTCCGGGATCACTCTGATGAAATATAAATTCACCTGAAACAAAAGTGCGGTTGTGAATTATTTTAATCAAAGAAGATAAATCTCTTTTTGTTAAATCATTAAAAAGTGGAATTGATTTTAATGAATTTTTTAAGTCAGTTTCTTCAGTGGGCGAATTAAAAAGATTTACCCAAAAACTGCTGTGAACCACTTTTTCATTTTCCATATTTACCTCTAATTAAATAAACCTGATTCAGCAACGCGCCAAAGTTTTTGGCAGGGGAATCTATTTTCATAAAATGCTCTGCCAATAATTACTGAATCAACACCAATAGGAATTAAATTTTGTAAATCCAAAAGCTCATCTTTATTTCTTACTCCGCCGGAGTGTGTAACTTTAATTTTACTGTGTTCGGCTATCTGTTTTGAAAGTGAAATGTTTGGTCCCTGCATAACTCCGTTACGGCTTACATCTGTAACAATACACCTGTCGATTCCAAGTTCAACCATTTCCTTTGTATAGGATAGATAATTCAGTTCGGATTTTTTTTGTCGTCCGCGGGTTACCAAATCACCATTAAGGATATCAATTGATAAAACAATTTTGGTTGGACCAAATTTTTCAAAAAGTTTTATAAACTCTGCACGATTTTCTAAAGCCATTGTGTTAATTGCTATTCTGTAAACGCCAAGATCAAAAACTGCTTCTGCATCTTCAACACTGCGTATTCCGCCTGCAAATTCTATGGGGATGATTACCGAGCTGCAGAGTTCTTTTATTATATCGTGATTTTCTTTTGAATGATCGAACGCACCGTTAAAATCTACAACATGAAGCATCTTTGCATTTTCTGAACGCCAAATCATAGCCATTTCAACCGGATCATCACCGTATTCTTTGCAATCGAGTTCAGGAATTCCCTGAACAACTCTAACAGTTTTGCGGTTATGAATATCAATTGATGGAATTACTAATAGATGTTTTTTTATTGGATTCATTGCATTAAGAAATAATGATGTTTATTCCTGTTAAAAAATAACTAAATGAACTGAGAAAGTAAAAGAGATTATTGTAGGGATCGATCTCCTGATCGATCCGATAAAAAATATAAAAAAGGAACGGTCGGGAGACCGTTCCCTACAAATCGTTTATGGCCAATTGAGATTAGCTTGTTAAAACTTGAGGTCACAACTAGATTTGAAATTAAAATAACTTATCATTAAATAAAAACAACTTGAACAAATTCAGGTCGAAGAAATTTACTCATCCACTTTCCATTTGCCATTATCTTTAATTGCGTGTCTGCCGATTATCATTTTTTGAATTTCGTTTGTGCCTTCAAATATTTTTAATATTCGTGCATCGCGGTAATATCTTTCGATTGGCAGTTCACGACTAAATCCCATTCCGCCGTGAATTTGAACGGCTTTATCTGCAATCTCTGCCATAGATTCCGAGCAGAACAACTTAACAATAGCGGCTTCATTAGAAATATCTTTTTTAAGATCGTAATTATTTGCAGTACGGTAAACAATGCTTTCCATAGGATAAATTTTTGCAGAAATTTCTGCAAGCATAAACTGCACTGCCTGAAATTTTGAAATTGCTGATCCAAATTGTTTACGCTGTTTTGCAAAGACGGTAGAAAGTTCAAGCAATTCTTTTGAAGCGCCAAGACATCCGGCGCCTAGTCCGATTCTTCCGGCATCAAGCGTTTTCATAGCAATTAAAAATCCTTTACCATCTTGCCCAAGTAAGTTTTCTTTTGGTACTTCTACATTTTCAAAGGTTACAGTGTTTGTAACGCTGCCTCTAATTCCGAGTTTCTTTTCTTTTGCACCAATAATAATTCCAGGAGTATCAGCATCAACAACAAAGGCGCTTATTCCTTTATCGGTTCTTGCAAAAACAGAAAACACATTTGCAATACCGGCGTTCGTTATCCAAACTTTGTTACCGTTTAAAATCCATTTATCCCCGACAAGTTCTGCTTTAGTAGATAAATTAAAAGTATCTGAACCAGCACCAGGTTCTGTTAAAGTAAATGCTGCTATTTTTTCACCGGATGTTAACAGGGGAAGATATTTTCTTTTTATTTCCTCTGATCCGCCAAGGTAAATTGCGTTTGTTCCGATTGATTGATGAGCACCAATAAATGTTGCTGTTGAGTTGCAGGCTCGTGTCATCTCTTCCTGCATGATGCAATAACCAAATTCACCAAATCCGCCGCCGCCGTATTCCTCAGGAAATGAAACTCCCAAAAATCCCATCTCGCCAATTTTTTTAATCAATTCTGATGGAATTTCTTCATCCGCATCAATTTTTTGCGCTAATGGTCTAACCTCACCATCAACAAATTCCTTTACCAAACCACGAAGCATTTTCTGCTCATCAGTAAAATTAAAGTCCATTTAATCCTCTAGATTTGAAATTTCGTATAAACTTTATTAGCTAATAGTGAAAATAAGCTAAAAATCAAGCAATATTAAGCCCATAATTATATTTATGCAAAATCATTAAAAATATTGACTTTTCTTACTTAATTGTTCATATTTCAAACCAATGAACAAAGATTTTAGGCTAAAAACGAAAGAAGGGGATTTTGTTAATATCTCGACATTTGGAATTAAGAATATAAATTCTTCACCATGCTTAATTTTTGTTCACGGTTTCAAAGGTTTTAAAGATTGGGGTTTCTTTCCATACACTGCAAAACACTTTGCAGATAAAGGTTTTTTTGTTCTTTCTTTTAATTTTTCGCATAATGGTGTTGATGATGATGGATTTGAATTTAATCGATTAGATAAATTTGCGAAAAACACGGTTTCACTCGAAGTCTCAGAACTTGTTCAAGTTATCAATGCTTACAAAAATGGATTTTTTAGTAATGATGTTAATGGTAAGATTGGATTATTAGGTCATAGTCGTGGTGGTGCAGTTGCACTTTTAAGCAGTTTAGTTGAGAAAGTTGATGCTTTTATTGTCTGGGCTTCAGTTGATAAACTTGACAGATACTCAGATCGACAAAAAATAGAATGGAAAAAAAAAGGATTTGTTGACGCTTTAAACTCTAGAACAAATCAGATGATGAGAATGGATGTTACTTTGCTTGATGATATCGAAACGAATAAAGATGCTTCATTAAGTATTGAAAAAGCGGTTAAGAAGTTGAAAAAGCCTTTATTGATTCTTCACGGTACAGAAGATTTAACTGTTCCGATTGAAGAAGGTGAGCAGATTTATAATTGGAGTGATAAATCGTTAACGGAATTTGAAAAACTTGCAACATGCGGTCATACTTTTGATATAGTTCATCCGTTTGAAGGAAGTAATAAAAAGTTTGATTTGGTGATTTCTAAAACGGAAGAGTTTCTTCAAAAAGTATTTTTATAAAAATTTGAGGTAGCCGCAGGCTTCAGCCTGCGATAATTAACTTAAGACAAAACCTGAAAGTTTCTGCTACCAGAATAAATCAGGTTTTCACGCGGGCTCTAAAAGTCGTGGCAATGTTAAATTAAATAGTTTTTATGGATTTAAAGAACATCATTTTTATAATAGTTTTTTTAGCAGTTTTTGGATTTTTTGCATACAGTGTAAATAATCTAATTAAATATCTCAAAGTCGCTAAAAAAAAGGATGATAGATTTGATAACATTCCAACAAGGCTAAAGCGAGTTTGGAATATTGCATTTGCACAAACTAAACTTTTACGCGATCCTGTTGCCGGCACTTTACATCTTTTAATTTTCTGGGGATTTGTTCTTTTTATTTTTGCAGTGATTGAAACGATATTTCAAGGATTTTATTCACCGTTTTCACTTTCGTTTCTTGGTCCGATTTATTCACTTATAACTTTAGTGCAGGATTTATTTGGATTACTAGTAATCTTCTCAATTTTGATTTCGCTTTATAGAAGATTTATTCAGAAAGTACCAAGATTAGTTGTTGATAAACATGGCATGCTGGATGCAGCTTTTATCCTCTCTTTGATTATGTTTATTGTGATCTCGATGTATGGACAGAATGCTGCCGGATATGCAAATAATGGAATGAGTTATCACGAATCAGAGTTAAGACCTGTTTCAGCTTTTATAAGTGGAGTATTTTTCACAGGTCCAAGTACAACAGCAGCATATTTATATGAATATTTTTGGTGGATGCACATTTTATTGATTTTTGGATTTTTGAATTATTTGCCTTATTCAAAACATCTTCATGTTTTAAGTTCTATTCCTAATGTGTTCTTTGCAAATTTGGATCCGATAAGAAACACAATTAAGAAATTAAATCTTGATGATGAAAATGCTGATACATTTGGTGTTGCGGATATTGATCAGTTTAGCTGGAAGCAGATTTTAGACGGTTATTCCTGCACAGAATGCGGAAGATGTACTTCCGTTTGTCCTGCTAATACCGTTGGAAAATCATTATCGCCAAGAGATATAATTGTTGATATCAGAAAACGAACTTTGGATAAAGCTCCCTTACTGGTTGAAGGAAAAACTGAAGGCGAACTTTTTGAAAAAACACTTGTTCATAATTACATAACTGATACTGCACTTTGGCAATGCACAACTTGCATGGCTTGTGTTCAGGAATGTCCTGTAATGATTGAGCACGTTGATTCAATTGTTGATATGAGAAGGAATCTTGTTTTAACTGAATCAGAATTCCCATCAAACCTGAACAATGTGTTTAAGAGTTTGGAAACAAACTTCAGTCCGTGGGCGTTTAATTCTTCTGATAGAGCAGCATGGGCTGAGGGAATGAATATCAAAACACTTGCAGAGGACAAAGATGGTGAGATTTTATTTTGGGTCGGCTGTGCTGGTTCATATGACGATAGATACAAAAAAGTTTCTAAAGCATTTGCAACTATAATGCAAAAAGCCGGTGTTGATTTTAGAATTCTTGGGACAGAAGAAAAATGTAACGGAGATACGGCAAGAAGACTTGGTAATGAGTATCTTGCTCAAATGATGATGCAGGAAAATGTTGAAACTTTGAATAGTTATGGTGTAAAAAAAATAGTTACTGCTTGTCCGCATTGTTTTCATTCATTAAAGAATGAGTACCCTCAGTTTGGCGGTAATTTTGAAGTGAAACATCATACTCAATTTATTGAGGAGTTATTATCTGAGAATAAAATCCAGGTAAAAAAGGATTCTGAAAAGCATAAAGTTACTTATCACGATTCCTGTTATCTTGGAAGATATAATGAGGTTTATGATTCACCTCGCAGATCATTAAACCAGGTTACTGGATTAGATCTTGTTGAAATGAATAGAAATAAAAGCAAAGGATTTTGCTGTGGTGCTGGCGGCGGAAGAATGTTCTTAGAAGATGAGGAAGGCGGAAGGATCAATGAAGAGCGAGCGAAAGAAGCATTAAACACAAATGCTGATACAATCGCTTCAGCCTGCCCATTCTGTATGACTATGATGACAGATGGAGTAAAACATTTTTCCCAAAGGGATGGATTCTCAGAAAAATCAGAAAATGTAAGCGTAAAAGATATTGCAGAAATAATACTGGAAAACATTAATTAATTCATTCACAAAACTCATAGGAGGTTCTCATGGAAAAGTTCAATCAACTAGTACAATTCGTTCAAAGTTTGGAAGGTGATTTCCAAAAATTTTATGTGAAAGAGCAAGCTGCTGCAGGCACACGTGTGCGCAAAGGCTTAAGCGATCTCAGAAAATTATGTCAGGAAATCAGAAATGACGTTCAAGACGTTAAAGCTGCAAGAAAAGCTCCTAAAGCTTAAGAGCATTCTTTAGCAAAAACTTAAGAAGGCTGGGTTAGAAATAGCCCAGCCTTATTTTGTATTAAAGAAACATTGAGAGAATTAATTCTGTCACTTCGACAAAAAGGAGCAGTATGATTATTCGTAAAAATTTCTCAGTCGCTTCACTCCTTCTCCCGAAGGAATGCCAAGCGCAGAAATGATTTTTAAGTTTTATATTGAATACGATTAAATGAAAATTGCAATAATAACTTTATCAATATTTTCTGTATTCATCTTTAATGTACCATCAACTTTTAAGTTTGATGAGAGTAACAGCATTTTCAATCCGGATAGTTCTGTTACCATCAGCATTTCTGTTGTTGGTGATTTAATGTGTCATTCACCGCAATTTGAATACGCAAAAGTTGGACACGATAGTTTTGATTTTTCTCCCGTTTACAGAAATGTTATAAAATATTTGGAGTCATCAGATTTTACTTTTGGAAATTTAGAAACTGTTACCGCAGGAAAAGAAAATAGAGGCTACACAGGTTATCCATTATTTAATACGCCTGCATCGTATATCTCAGCATTAAAGAAAGCAGGATTCGATTTATTAGTAACTGCAAATAATCATTCCTTAGATAGAAGTGAAAAAGGGATTTTAAAAACTATTGATGAAATCAATTCGAGAAAATTACATTACGTTGGTACTTATACGTCACAACGAGACAGAGATTCAATTCGTATTTTTGATATTAAAGGAATTAAAGTTGCTGTACTTGCATACTCCTACGGAACAAATGGTAATCCAATTCCCAAAGGGAAAAATTATTTAATCAATCTTATTGATTACAATTTGATTGAAAAAGATATTAAATCGGCAAAAGCAAATGGAGCAGAATTAGTATTGGTTCATTTCCATTTTGGTGAAGAGTATAAACGCGAACCAGTTCAATTTCAAAAAGATGTTGTGAACAAAACTATTGAACTCGGTGCGGATATAATTATTGGTGGGCATCCACATGTTTTACAGCCGGTTAATTTTTTTAAAACTAACAATGCAGAACTTGATACAGGATTTGTAGCATATTCAATGGGTAATTTCTTTTCAAATCAACAAGATCGATATAAAGATGCAGGTATGATTCTGACATTGAATATCAAAAAGGATTTTATAAAAAGTAGTATTGAGATTGCTGAAGTAAACTATCTGCCAACTTGGGTATTTAAGGGCAGCTCTACAAACGGCAAAGGGTATGTTATCCTGCCATCAATAAATATTTCTGACACTACAATTAAATTATCTAAGTACGAAACTGAAAAAATGAATCAGGCATTTGACGATACACGGTACATAATTAATAAGTACACAAAGAATTCTAAATTAATTGAGCAAAGAGATTAGATTTGAAAAATAGATCGTCGCTGGTATTAATATTTTTAACTGTGTTTATAGATTTACTTGGCTTTGGAATTCTCATCCCGATTCTTCCATCATTTTCAGTAAAAGAACTTCATATTGATGAGGCGGCAATTGGTATTGCAATTGCTCTTTATTCATTCGTACAATTTTTGTTTAATCCAGTACTCGGAAAATTATCAGACAAGTACGGAAGAAAACCTGTTATTGTTATCTGCTTGTTTCTTAATGCAATGGGCTACATAGTATTTTCTTTTACTCATTCATACATTTTACTTTTAGTATCAAGAGTGATTGCAGGAATTGGTGGAAGCAGTATTGGTGTTGCTCAGGCATATATAGCCGATATAACAACTCGTGAAAATCGTTCAAAGGGAATGGGTTTAATTGGTGCCGCATTTGGATTAGGATTTGTTTTTGGTCCGCTAATAGGCGGTTTGTTATCTAAGTTTGGTTATGCTGTTACAGGTTATGTTGCTGCAGGATTTTCATTGATTGCTTTTATTTTAACAATTCTTTATTTACCAGAGTCACTTAAGAAAGCTCAAAATATTGAACAGCCGCAAAATCAGATAAAAAGAAAAATGTTTGATTTTGTAGCGATGAAAACGATTTTGCAAAAACCAGATTTGGCAGTACTGATTCTCTTGTTTTTCATATTAACATTTTCATTCGCAAATATATATGGAACATTTGCTTTACTTGGATTAAAGGTTTATGGATTTACTGATATGCAAAATGGATATATGTTTGGAATTGTTGGATTGACTTCTGCTTTAGTGCAAGGTGGGTTAATTGGAAGGATTAATAAAATGATGTCTAAGAAAATGATTTTAATGATAGGTTCGCTTTTAATTATGCTCGCACTTGCAATGATCCCATATGCGGGAACATTTTTAGGACTAGCCATTGTATCAATTATTTTATCTTATGGAACAGGAACATTCCAGCCAACAATTTTAAGTTTGATTTCAGAGGTTACTTTGGAAACAGAACAGGGGATTACATTAGGAATGAATCAGTCACTTTCATCATTCGCAAGAGTATTGGGTCCTTTGTGGGGCGGATTTGCATTTGAATATTTAGGTTACCCATTTCCTTTTTTAACAGGAGCAGTTTTTACCTTTATCATATTTTTATTAACGGTTTTTTATTTACCAAAAAAGATTAAGTTAGATTAGAAAATTATTTAAGAGAAAATGTTTAAAGTTGGAAAAGTTGAAATAGAAAAAGCGATATTACTCGCACCAATGGAAGATGTAACAGATATTTCTTTCCGTTTGGTTTGCCGAGAACTTGGCGCTGATGTTGTTTACACAGAATTTGTAAACTCCGAAGGATTAGTTCGTTCAAATGCAAAGACACACAACAAGTTAAAAATAATTGAAGAGGAAAGACCGGTTGGTATTCAAATATACGGCAGCAGTATTGAATCGATGGTTGGCGCTGCAAGGATCGCGGAAGCAGAAAATCCAGATATGATTGATATTAACGCTGGCTGCTGGGTAAAAAATGTAGTTGGCTGCGGGGCGGGCTCAGCTTTGTTAAAAGACATTCCATATTTGGTTCAACTTGTTAAAGCTGTTGTTGATTCTGTTTCTCTTCCGGTAACTGTTAAAACGCGAATTGGTTGGGATAATAATTCAATTCAAATTGTTGAAGTTGCAAAACGACTTGAGGATATCGGAGTTAGTGCATTAACAGTCCATTGCAGAACTCGTGTAATGGGGCACAAAGGTGATGCTGATTGGAGCTGGATTCCAAAAGTCAAAGAAGCTGTATCAATACCAATTGCATTAAATGGAAATGTTCTTGATGCAAGTGATGTTAGACTAGCCTTCAAAGAAACGAATGCAGATGCTGTAATGATTGCGCGTGGCGCAATTGGAAATCCGTGGATATTTCTTGAAGCTAAAGAAATTCTGGAAAAAGGATACATCCACACCAAGATTGATGATGAAATGAAAATCAATACCTGTCTACGTCACCTGGATTTAGCGATTGGTATTAAGGGAGAGCGGAGAGCAGTAATTGAGCACAGAAAATTTTATTCCGGATATCTTAAAGGAATGCATCACGCTTCAAAAATCAGAAATGAATTGATGCAGTTTACAGATTATATTCCTGTTAAAGATACTTTGTTAAGATATTTAGATGAGTTAAAAAAGACTGAATTATCTTTTTGATAGATTAAAACGATTATCATACGGTATTGAATTTATTCTCTTCACATAAACTCGCAAGATTTATCTCAACTCTGTTTGTTCCACCATCATTTACAATAATCATTTTTACAATATTTGCTTTCGCTTTAGAATCAGTACCAATCAAACAAGGTGTAACAATTTTAACTGCATTGGCTTTTGGATTCGTTGCGCCTATCGTGGTTTTTATAATACTTAGAAACAAAGGTAAACTAGCTGATCAGGATGCTTCAATAAAGGAAGAACGAACAATCCCATTTCTTATTGCCATTGTTTTTTATCTAATTGGTTTGTGGGTTCTGATAAAATATGATTTGAATATTATTTCAATCGCATTTTGGTTTTGCTATATTTCAAATACAGTAATTACAATTTTTATAAATAAATTCTGGAAGATTAGTGCACACGCAATGGGTGCAGCAGGACCCTTTGCTGCAGTAGTGTTTGCATTTGGTTGGATAGGATTATTTATGCTGCCAATTGTGTTACTTGTAGGTTGGTCAAGGATTAAATTGAAATGTCATACACTTACTCAAGTAATAGCTGGAATATTATTGGCGTTCATTTCAGTTTATATTCAAATGAGTTTAATAGTTAAATACCTTAGTAATTAGAGTTTTGTAATGATTAAATCAGAAATAAAAAATAATACAGCCATCCTTACACTAAATCGTCCTGAAAAACGAAATGCACTCCATCCATTTCTTGTTGAACAGCTAAAGAATAAACTAGTTGAGTTTGAAAAAGATGATTCTGTAAAATCATTGATCATCACTGGTGAAGGGAATGCATTTTGTGCTGGTGCTGATTTAGAATATTTACAAAAGATTTCTAAAAATTCAACATTAGAAAACTATGAAGATTCAAAATCCTTGGCAGAAATGTTTTTGATGATTTATGAATTCCCGAAACCAACCATCGCCGCTGTAAATGGTTCCGCAATTGCTGGCGGGTGCGGACTTGCATCAGTTTGTGATTTTATAGTTGCACATCCTGATAAAAGTAAATTTGGATATACTGAAGTAAAAATAGGATTCATCCCTGCAATTGTCTCTATCTTTTTAATTAAAAAAGTTGGCGAAGGTTTAGCAAAGCAATTGCTATTGGAGGGAGAGATAATTTCAGGCAAAAGAGCCTATGAAATTGGATTTGCAAATTATATTACTGAAGATGTAATGGATGAGTCATTAAAACTCGCGCAAAAACTAAACTGCAATTCAATTGAAAGTCTTAGACTAACGAAACAAATGATTAACACTATTTCAAATCTTTCAATAAAAGAAGCTGTAAACCAATGTATTGGATTAAACACTATCAGCAGATCGACTGATGATTTTAAGAATGGCATAAATAAATTTCTCAGCAAGGATAAATAAATGGATTTAAAATCACATATCAGAAATGTAAAAGATTTTCCTAAACCCGGTATAATGTTCAGAGATATCACAACTCTTCTAAAAAATCCTGAAGCATTTAATTACACACTTGCACAACTATTAGAATTTGCGAAAGCTAAAAAAATTAATAAAGTAGTCGGAATAGAATCACGCGGTTTTATTTTTGGTTCTCTGCTTGCTCACAAACTTAATTGCGGATTTATTCCTGTTCGCAAACCGGGAAAACTTCCAGCAGAAAAAGTTTCGATCTCTTATTCTCTTGAATATGGTGAGGACACACTTGAAATACACAAAGACGCTATTCAAAAGGGAGATAGGGTTTTGGTTCACGATGATTTACTTGCGACGGGCGGGACAATGAATGCAGTTTGTCAGTTAATTGAAAAACTTGGTGGAGAAATAGTTCAGGTTTCTTTTATTGTGGAATTATCTTTTCTGAATGGAAGAGAGAAGTTGAACTCTTATGATGTTCGTTCAATTGTTAATTATGAAAATGAAGAATAAGTCTGTAGTAAAAATTGAATTAGTGTGAGATTTCATTTAACCTTCCAATCTTTTGGAGCAATCACTACAACAAATTCGCCTTTAGATATTTTTTCCGGAAATGTTTCCACCAAATCTTTTGGAAAACCACGCCACGTTTCTTCAAACTTTTTTGTGATCTCTCTGCAAACCACTAAAAATCTTTCAGGCAAATATTCACTTAGCTCTTTTAATAGCTTTTCAATTCTATACATCGATTCATAAATAATAATTGTGCGATTTTCTTCTGCTAATGCTTTTAGTTTTGTCTGTCTTCCTTTTTTTTGCGGAAGAAATCCCTCAAATACAAATGAATCGGTTGGCAATCCACTCATACTTAAGGCTGCAATTAAAGCAACCGGACCAGGTATTGGAATTATTTCGATTCCTCTATCAATACAGGCAGAAACAAGTCGAACACCCGGATCAGAGATTAAGGGTGTTCCAGCATCAGAAATTAATGCTGCGGTCTGTTTCGATATAATTCTATCTATAATAAACTCAATCTTTTTCTGTTCATTAAAAGCGTTTAATGAAATCAATTCTTTTCTTATTTCTAAATGATTTAGAAGATTACCGGAGGTTCGTGTATCTTCACATAAAATAAAATCAACTTCTTTAAGAGTTTCTATTGCACGAAGTGTAATATCTTTAAGATTACCAATGGGTGTACTTACGATGTAAAGTTTCATACTTAAAAATAGTTTAAAACAGTTACGGCTCCAACAAAGGAGCCGTACCGTGCAAGTAGTTAATTTATATTTTAGTTATTGGACGACATAAAACTTAAAACTTTTCTGATAATAGTCAAGCCCTTATCAATTTCATTTTCGGTAATGTTTAGAGGTGGTCTAAATCTAATTGATTTTTCACCACATCCTAAAATCATAAGTTTTTCTTTATAACAATTATCTTTAAAATAATTTCTTAGTTCTGTCGTTGGCAAATCAAATGAACACATTAAACCCAATCCACGGGCATTGCTTATTAATGCTGGATATTCATCCTGAATTTTTGTTAGCTGATATTTAAGATGTTCGCCAACTTTTTTAGCATTTTCAACAAGGTTTTCATTTTTAATAACATCAAGAATAAATTTAGAACGAACCATATCGGTAAGATCAGCGCCCCAGGTAGAGTTAATACGGCTTGAAACTTTAAAAACATTATTATCGATGTCATCAATTCTGTCGGAAACCATAATTCCGCAAACCTGAGCTTTTTTCCCAAAAGCAATAATGTCAGGTTTAACATAATACTCAGAAGCCCAGAATTTGCCAGTCAATCCAAATCCTGTTTGAACCTCATCAAACATAAGCAGGATCTCATTTTTATCTGCAATCTCACGAAGCTTCAATAAAAATTCTTTACGGAAAAAATTATCGCCGCCTTCAGCTTGAATAGGTTCAATAATTATAACTGCAATATCATCCTGGTTTTTTTTGATGGCTAATTCAATTTCAGATATTGCTTTATCTTCAAGTTGAATAGTTTCATCAAGATGATTTTCTAAAGGGAATTTAATTTTAGGATTTGTAATTCTTGGCCAATCAAATTTTGGGAAGTATTTTACTTTCATTGGGTCAGTATTTGTAAGCGACATTGTATAGCCGCTTCTTCCATGAAAAGCTTCTTTAAAATGAATTACTTTATGTCCTTTTTCTTCTTTGTAGCCTTTAAGAAAATTCTTTCTAACTTTCCAATCGAATGCAACTTTAAGTCCGTTTTCAACGGCAAGAGCACCGCCGGAAATAAAGAAAAGATGTTTCATATAATCTGGTTTTGCAATTTGAGCAAATGTTTCCACAAACTCCGCCATATAAGTTGTATAGATATCAGAGTTTGATGGTTTATTTATAGCAATTTTACCAAGCGTCTGTCTAACTTCTTCAGAGTGCAGATACGGATGATTTAATCCGATGGGTGAAGAAGCGAAAAAAGTAAAAAAGTCATGATATTCATCACCGGTAACTTGATCTACAATAGTTACTGCATTGCTTTTATCAAGATCAAGTATGATCTCAAAACCATCTGCAAGCATATATTTTGATAATGTGGAAATCACCTTATCAGCAGAAATTGCTGGTAAATAAGTGTTTTGTAATTTTTTTTCGTCTGTTGTTAAAGAATTCATTTTCCACTCCTAATAGATAATGAGTTAAAAAATTGTATTGAATTAGTAAAAGGTAGAAATAGGAGAAGGATCTTAGAATACATTTTCGAAGCTGGATACAAAGTAGCTTCGTTGTGAGGTTGAGAAATATTTAATGTGGTTGTTCATAAAATTTTAATTTTATAGTATAAGATAATTAACATTTACTAAAATTTCATTAGTATTTCATAAAGAAAAATTGGAAAAATT
>JBGAWM010000129.1:0-5609 GCA_044227615.1 Ignavibacteriaceae bacterium | reverse complement strand
AGGAGGGTTATTAAATCCAGCCCAATTAGTTCCACCATTTGTTGTCCAGTAAACACCTGTGCCATAAATTGTTGTAAATGGCCAATTTGTAGCATTAGCACTTGCAAACATTATTGCCGGATTTAAAGGGTGAACATCAATTGATAATTCTGATTGAGTAGAATTGGTTCCGGGAAAAACTCTATAATTAGGATTAACCAATACATCGGTCGCTCCAATATCGTATTTTTTATATACTGGTGGACTTGGAACGTATATATAATTTGGATCAATTGGTGTTGTCGAGTTTTTATCGACTTGGATTCTTGACCATTTTTTTTCAAGATCAACATTTTTTTGTGCGAAAGTTGATGCTGAAAGAATGCCAAAAGCAAAAGCGAGAAAAAAAAGGAAAGCTTTTTTCATTGTGACTCCATTTTGTTTAATTGAATTAGTGTTAGATCTTTTGGGGATTGAATCGTTTGAATGGTAAACTGCAAAATAAATCATAGAAATTTTTTTTATAAAAATAATTGAAGAGTTAACTGTGTGACAATTTGAATGGCTATCACAACAACATTAATCTGCACAATTCCAAAATGTAAAAAGATTAGCAATTATTTAAGGCTAACTTATACGAAAATAATTTAATTTACTATATCTTAATAAAATTAATTTTTTGGATTCATTAAAATTGAGATCATTTGAAAACTAAAAACACGTCACTTTAAAAATGTTATTTCTCTTCATTTAGGATGTAATTTATTAATAAAACAAAGGCGAGCCGTTTGGATCGCTTTAGTTCAATTGCCTTCGTAGCACAGGACTCTGTCCTGTGATTTTCGCCTTTTAGAAAATATAAAACTCAGGTCCGGAGACCTGAGCTACGAAAATTTATTTCGTCAACATTCCCAAGGGACTTCGATGAAGTAATAAATTACTTCATTAGAAGCATTCTTTTAACTGCTTTAAAGTCGCCTGCTTCCATTGAATAGAAGTAAACTCCGCTTGATAACTGGGAAGCGTTGAAATTAATTTCATAACTTCCTGCTTTCATATTGCTGTTAACTAGTGTTGCAACTTTTTCACCAAGCAAGTTGAAGATTGATACATTTACAAATCCATCCTGTGCAACTGAATATTTAATTGATGTACTAGGGTTGAATGGATTTGGATAGTTTTGTTCTAAAGTGTACTGTGCCGGTCCGGTTACTTCAGCATTTATTTCATTTGAGTATTCATATGAACCGTCAAAATCAATTTGTTTTAATCTGTAGGTATAATTCCCAACTACAATGTTATCATCTTTAAATAAATATGCTTTGGGTTCGGTAGTTGTTCCGAATCCAGCAACATAACCAACTTTTTCAAACTGATTTTGTGATGATTTTCTTTCGATATCAAATCCACTATTGTTTAATTCAGTAGCCGTAATCCAACTTAAGGTTACGCTATTATTTAAAGCATTTGCAGTGAATGATGTAAGTTCAACAGGAACGACATTAAGATCTATAATTGAGTAATCATCAAAGTACATTTGATCTTGCGCAGTTGCACCAAAGAAGTCATTAGCAGCTAACTGCAGCTGACTGCCGCCGCCAGTTGCACCTGCAGACCAAGCCCAATTATAAATGGAATTACCATTAAATTTAAATTCAGCAAGATCATTATCGATATCAACAATAAGCTCGACGAAGTTCCATGTGTTGTAAGGGAATGTAAATGAAGCTGCACCATTTCCGCCGGCGTTCAAACTGCCTAAACCACCAGCGTTAAAGTAACATTCCATCGCCCATTCATATGCACCGCCGGTAAATCCGGATAATGTATTAAAGTAGCCAGTTTTTCCAGTAGCTAAATAAACCTGAAAACTGATTGAATATTTTCCATATGTTAAATCACCAAAGCGATGAACAAGGTCATTATTCTGTGTAATAACAACTGAGTTTGGAGCACTGAATGATCTTACATTTGTAATCAATGCATCCTCAACAGTGCTGCAAGGTACCAATGTCCAGGTCGTCCAATCAACTGGATTCTGACAGGCTAATCTTAAACCGGATGTGTATGTGTCAAAATTATCTGACCAGGAAAGATTAATTCCCGGGTCAGGTTCAGTTCTAAAACTCCAGATCGGTCCGGACACACTGCAAGTATCACCATTTTCTACAACATACCAATAATAATTTGTGTTGAAATCTAAAGGCAACGAAGATATGTTCCAGCTAGTAGCTAAACTTCCTGATTGAACTAAAGTTAAGCTTGCAGGGTTGGTCCCGAAATACAATTCATTATTATTTGCACCAACTCCATTTTGCCATGTTAACTGAGGAACATTTGCTGATACAGATGTTGCTCCGTCTGAAGGAAAAGGATTTGAAGCATAATCAACAGGACA
Organism: Ignavibacteriaceae bacterium; assembly: GCA_044227615.1. Classification (GTDB taxonomy): domain Bacteria; phylum Bacteroidota; class Ignavibacteria; order Ignavibacteriales; family Ignavibacteriaceae; genus IGN3. The sequence goes on along the minus strand of JBGAWM010000129.1, from coordinate 3,232 downwards.
GCCTGGCCCAAAAGAAAAATTTGCAATTCTTGTTTTCCAATTAAATGTACCGTTCGAAGGTATATATTCATTGGTGTACCAGAAAGAATTGTTAACCGGATCCACTGCCATTTGTGAATAATCACCCCACCTGCTTAATCCGGTTGTCTGAGAACCATTGCCAGCGAATATAGTTCCTTCGGTGATAGTCATAACACCGAGCGGATCACCGGCTAATCTTCCGGTGTATCTAATTTGAGGACGAATAGTTGTACTTGATGCAGAATAACCTAGAGCAATATCACCATTTGCATCCATCGCGATGCTGCCCATCCAACGATAGACATTATCAATTGGTGCATACGTACCTTCCTGGTATAATCCCCATCCGGAACCTGTGTTACGCAATTCCCACCACCTCATTCCTGCACGACCGGAACCAGCATTTACTGAGAGGCACGCAACCATAGATTGATGATCGCCAAAATTTCTGTACTGCAAGCGATTCATCATTCTATCTGAAAGCATATCGAGAGTTTGAGTAGTTCCCAATTGAGGTGCACTTCCGGGTTGAGTGTAGGAAGTAACCGGGATTAAAGTTGGTCCGGTAAAAGTGGAATTACCTGGTGTTGCCCAATCAGTATGAAACTGAAAAACTTCGAGATTATTATTACCACCTGTCCCGTATGCTTCGATAAAATAATTTGGTGTACCTGGTGCAGGTAAGATACCATCACAATCTGAGGGTAATAATGAACCTGTATTTGTACCGTTATTAAAAAGTATCATGGTTGCAGGTAGTCCTGCTAACATTGAAGTTCTATCAAATGCCGCTGCTAATGTTCCTAAATATTGCCCTGATCCAGAAGCGAAACGGTTAGCAGACATATAATAACCATCACCCCAAATACCGAATTTAGGATAATCCGGCATTGAAGAGAATTCATAAGCATAAAGATAATATGAACCTGTTGGGTCGCCGGTAGTAGACACCGCTATCATTTGATAGAAAGGCGCATTGGGGTAATTCGGCAAAGCAAATTGAGTAAGCAGCCAACGGTCTGCAGTTTCATCATAAAGTACAATTGGATCACCGTCATTTGAGCCTGACCATGGACCAGGCAAGCCGTTCCAAATTGTATTAATGTTTAATGGCCCAAGAAGTGAAACGCCGCTCTTATTCCAAACCTGATATCGAACATTGACCATTTGAACGTAGTGATTAGGTCCAACATCACCACTTGGATCAGGAGGAGCGAAACCTTGTGCCCCAACTCCATCAAAGTTTGCTGAAATTTCGCTTGGATTGAACTGACCTATATAATTCTGCAAAACTCCATCCTCAGTATATCCAAAAATTTGATTAGTGGTGGTTTGACGAACAGGGATTATTCCATCTGACCATGCTGATTTTATTGGACTAGTATCAGGAGGTAAATCTCTAAGTGGAACCGATACTGACATTGCAAAAGGCGATTTAATTTCAGAAGGAGATGAAACAACTGACTGACTCAGTGTAAAAGAAAAGTTGAAAACAAAAAGAAGTAGGAAAATTGAACCAAGACTTCTAAGTGTAAAGATTTTGTGCGTCATTCGATTATCTTTCTTGATTGTGGAATAAGTAGTAATTAGTTAAATAAAATCTTTTTAGTAATTATTGAAAATTTAGTTGTAGCATTATCTATTAAAAAAGAAAAATTTTATTAATTATAAAACGAACTTGAAAACTGAAGCAGGATTTGGGTTTAGATGTTTTCATAACTTCATTTGTCAAATAGATATTTAATGATTTTGGAATCAAAATTAGAAAGGTGAAAAATATTTTAAGTTATAAATAATAAAATAAATCATAGAATATTTTCTAATAGATTGAACTTGAAGAGTAATTAGTGTGACAAATTGAAGGGCTATCACAACAAAATTAATCTGCACAATTCCAAGATGTAAAAAGATTAGTAATTATTCGAACTTAACTTATATGAAAATAATTTAATTAACTATATCTATGTAAAATTATTTTTTTAGGATTTAATAAATTTGAAAAACAGCTAAACAAATAATTCGTAACTTCTAAAAAAGTTATTTCTCTTTACCTGCGATGTAATTTATTAATAAAAAAAGCGAGCCGTTTGGCTCGCTTTAGTTCAATTGCCTTCGTAGCACAGGACTCTGTCCTGTGATTTACGCCTTTTAGAAAATATAAAACTCAGGTCCGGAGACCTGAGCTACGAAAATTGATTTCATCAACATTCCCATAGGGACTTCAATGAAGTAATAAATTACTTCATTAGAAGCATCTTACGAACTGCTTTAAAGTCGCCTGCGTCTATTGAGTAGAAGAAAACTCCGCTTGATAACTGAGAAGCATTGAAGTTAATTTCATAACTTCCTGCTTTCATATTGCTGTTAACAAGTGTTGCAACTTTTTCACCTAGTAAGTTGAATATTGATACATTTACAAATCCATCCTGTGCAACTGAGTACTTTATTAATGTACTTGGGTTGAATGGATTTGGATAGTTTTGTTCTAATGTGTATTGTGCCGGTCCGGTTACTTCAACATTTATTTCATTTGAGTATTCATATGATCCATCAAAATCAATCTGTTTTAATCTGTAAGAAAAACCACCTGCATCAACTTTAGCATCTGTAAATGAATATGATTTTGGTTCTGTTGTTGTTCCAAATCCTGCAACAAATCCGATATTACTCCATTCACTATTTAATGATTTTCTTTGGATCTCGAATCCATTGTTATTCAATTCAGTTGCCGTATTCCAGTTTAGTGTTACACTGTTAGCTGAGGTATTTGCGCTGAAGGATGTTAATTCAACAGGCACGATATATTCATAAATGATTTCCAGAGACGGAGGATTTGCTTCATTCCATCCATCAAAAGTAATGTAGTAAGATGTGCTATTATCTCTTGATGAAATACCTACTGCAAACCAACCATTTGCCAATGAAGTATTAATATCAGACAGAATATTTCCATCTACTAAAGCATATGTTTTATTACCTGTAGTGTAAGTTCCAGATTCATTTGAAAATAAATATGCGACTCCGTCAAGTTCGCCAGTCTGAATTGCAGAATATACATCAGCCGCAGCCGCTGTAACAGGATCAATCGGCATTGGAGTTATAGACCAATATGGCCAGTTAGTTGAATTTACATAACCGTGAAATGTTACACCAAGAATATTTGAACTATCGGGGATTGAGCTAATGTCAAACTTCATCCAACCATCTGTTG
>JBGAWM010000128.1:0-5803 GCA_044227615.1 Ignavibacteriaceae bacterium | reverse complement strand
GGAATATCAATGGCAGGTTACTAATTTTCAAAAACCTCCTAAAGAAAAATTAGTTGTCTACGAACTGCTCGTAAGAGATTTTTCCACTCAAAGTAATTACCAATTTTTAATTGATACTCTGTCGTATTTAAAATCACTCGGTGTAAATGCCATTGAGCTAATGCCGGTAAATGAATTTGAAGGAAACTTAAGCTGGGGTTATAATCCAAGTTATCATACCGCACTTGATAAGTATTACGGAACACCAAATAAACTAAAAGAATTTATTGATCTTTGTCATCAAAACGGTATTGCTGTAATATCTGATATTGTATTGAATCATGCATTTGGATTAAATCCTTTGGTTAATTTGTATTTTGATGGTTATTATACAATTGGTAGTAATTCAGGAATAAAGACCACTCCAAATAATCCATACTTTAATGTAACTTCTCCTAACACTACATATTTTTGGGGTGCAGATTTTAATCACGCAAAGCCAGCAACACAATATTATGTAGATAGAGTAAATCGTTATTGGCTTGAAGAATTTAAATTTGATGGATTTAGGTTTGATTTTACAAAAGGATTTACAAATACTCCCGGTGATGGCGGTGGTTTTGATCAATCAAGGATAAATATTTTAAAGAGAATGGCAGATCAGATATGGGCATATGATTCAACTGCTTATGTTATTCTGGAACACTTTGCTGCCAATAATGAGGAAATCGTTCTTTCAAATTATGATATGATGATCTGGGGTAATATGAACTATAATTATAATGAAGCAACAATGGGTTATCACGACAATGGCAAATCAAATTTTTCCGGTATATCATATTTAAATCGGGGATGGACAAAACCTCATTTAGTTGGATATATGGAAAGTCACGATGAAGAAAGATTAATGTTTAAGAATTTAACTTATGGAAATTCATCAGGTTCGTATAACATAAAAGATATTAGGGTTGCATTAAATAGGATGAAACTTGCCGGTGCTTTTTTCTTTACTGTTCCAGGACCCAAAATGATCTGGCAGTTTGGTGAACTTGGTTACGACATAAGTATTGATTCCATGGGAAGGGTAGGAAATAAACCTGTAAAGTGGGATTACCTTAATGATGACCGGAGAACAAATCTATATAAGGTATTCCAATCGTTAAATAAGCTTAAAAGTGATTATGAAGCTTTCAGTACAAATAATTTTACACTTGATGTTGCATCAATAGTAAAGAAGATGAATCTCTATCATGCAACTATGGATGTTTTTATAATTGGTAACTTTGGAGTCACTCAGCTTTCAGCAAATCAAAACTTTAGCCGCGCCGGTTGGTGGTATGATTATTTTAGCGGTGATAGTGTTAACGTAACAAACTTAACTGAGAGCTTAGCATTAGAACCAGGTGATTTTAGAATTTATACTACAGCAAAACTACCAACACCTGAAGCAGGAATTCTTTTGGATGTTGAACAAATTGATGATCAGGTACCTATTGAATTTACCCTTGAACAAAATTACCCAAACCCTTTTAATCCAAGTACCATTATCAGATACAGCCTGCCATATGTCACCCTGAGCGGAGTCGAAGGGTCTCGAGTGATTCTAAAAATTTACGATATTCTAGGAAGAGAAATAAAAACACTTGTTAACCAGGAACAAACAAGCGGAGTCTATGAAGTCATTTGGAATGGTGATGATAAACTTGGCAATAAAGTTAGCACAGGTGTTTATTTCTATCGCATAGATGCGGGGGATTACTCACTTACAAAAAAAATGTTGCTGATAAAATAAGTTTCTCCTTTTATCAGAAATCCCTTTGGGAATGCTGATATGGTAAATTTCCTTGAGCCTTCGCTTAGGGAAGGTTGGGGATGGGCTTTCGTTAGGCACGAGCAATCGTGCCTTTTTTGTTTATACTGACTTAATGAAATAAAAAACTTATAATTGATTAAAACATTTTTATCGAATATTATGAAGCGCATTAAAATCTTTGGCAGAGAAATAATTGATGAGAAATCAATTGCTCAGATTGAACGATGCACATCTGAAAATGATATCGGTGTATTGACTGCTGATGCTCATTATGGATATGGTCATCCTATCGGCGGAGCAGTTGCGTACAAAAATAAAATTTCTCTTTCCGGAGTTGGATTTGATATTGCTTGCGGCAACAAAGCTGTAAGAACTGATATCAAAGCAGATGAAATTCAACTGCCCAAAATTATGGATGAAATTTATAATCAAATATCATTCGGTATTGGTAGAAAAAATAATCAGCCAGTTGATCACGAAGTATTGGAAAAAATTGCTTCAGCAGAATTTAAACCACAAAGAAAACTTATCTCACTCGCCAAAGAACAATTGGGAACTGTTGGAAGCGGAAATCACTTTGTTGATCTATTTAAAGATGATGATGGATATTTGTGGGTTGGTGTTCACTTCGGTTCACGTGGATTCGGACATAGAACAACTATGGGATTTATCGCGCTTTCACAAAACTTATCCTTTGAAGATAAAGCTAAAGAAGGTTCAATGGATTCACCGCCAATTTTGTTTGATATAAAATCCGAACTTGGACAGGGATATTTAGAGGCAATGCATCTTGCTGGTGAATACGCTTATGCGGGTAGAGATTCGGTTGTAGATTTAGTTTTAAAAATTCTAGGTAATCCACAAAAAACATTTGAAGTTCACAATCATCATAACTTTGCATGGCTGGAAGAGCATTTTGGTCAAAAGTATTGGGTAGTACGTAAAGGATGCACACCCGCATTTCCGAATCAGCTTGGTTTTATCGGTGCAAATATGAGGGATGATTCTGTTATTGTTGAGGGAATTGATTCAGATCTTTCAAAGGAAGCACTTTACTCAACTGTTCATGGCGCAGGCAGAACAATGAGTCGCAACGAAGCTGCAGGAAAGAAAAAATGGATTAGAGATAGAGATGGGGTTAAAAAGCAAGTTACGGTCGGCAGAGGCAAAATTAATTTTGAAAAAGTAAAATTGAATGTTCGACAAAAGGGAATAGAGTTGCGCGGCTCCGGTGCTGATGAATCGCCCGAATGTTACAAAGATCTTGATGAAGTTTTAAAATATATGGGAAACACTATCAAAGTCCTATACAAACTCCATCCAATTGGAGTTGCAATGGCGGGGTCTGATGTGTATGATCCTTACAAAGATTAAAATTGATTTGCCAGACTTGCAATTATTATTGAGGCAGCAGATGAAACATTTAAGGACTCAGCTCTGCCGTTACCTGGAATTGTGATAAAATCATCAGCAAGATTTTTTATAGTTTCCGAAGGTCCGTTTGATTCATTTGAAAAAGTAATTAAGGTTTTTTTATTTGTCTGATATGTAAATATGTTTTTTCCTTTTATATCCGAACAAACAATCTGATATCCGTTACTTTTCAGATTAGCCAAATCATTAGCATAAATTTCATCATAAATATTTAGATGAAAAATTGAGCCCATTGTTGAACGAATAACTTTTGGATTAAGGTACTCGACAGATTGATCTGTGATTAAAATATTATATAAGCCGAACCAATCACAGGTTCTTATAATTGTTCCAAGATTTCCGGGATCAGAAATATTATCAATGAGGACAACAAGTTTATCTTTTAGATCATTAAGATTTTTTTTAGGATAATTTTTGTAGAAAACTGCCGCTATTCCTTGCGGAGATTTTGTATCTGAGATCTTTTGAAAATCAATCGACTTAAGTTCAAGTACACGGGTTGCTTTTTTCTTAAGAATTGTAATAACATCTGGAAACGAATCTATAAATGCGTGTGTAACAAAAACCACATCACACTTGTAGCTGCTATTCAATCCTTCTTCAACTGTTTTTAATCCTTCGACAATAAATTTTCCTTCCTGATGGCGAAACTTTTTTATTAAAAGAGAAGAGAAATATTTTACTTCGTTTTTAGAAATCATAAAAGTGTATCATATTTTTGCTGCGTGCTATCGGCTTCTCCTGCTTCAAGAGTTTTAAGGTACTCCCACGAATAAATACCTGTGTTGTGTCCATCTTTCCAACCGATCTGAATTGCATACTCTCCAACAACATCAATGCTTTTTACTTTATACATATCAGTAGATAGCATAGTTGGTTTCGGAGGGCGGAAAGTCTTGAATAAAATAGTTTCACCTTTACATCCCGCACAGGGGCACTCATCGCGCAAATATTTAAGTGAAAATACAGTTGAAGTATCATCATTCCAGGTTAAAGAAAGCTTATCTTTATTTACAATTTTTATTTGCTTTGGTCTCATCGTAATAAAATAATTATTAATCGTGCCCTCAAAATAACATATTAATAAAGATTATGTAATGTAAATTTAGTACAACGGTATTATTTTTGTGTATGCTATTAACAATCGAAGGATATATAAAACTTAATGGAACTTCTGCTCGTTTTTGTGGCTATTTTGTTTGTGAACTTTTTACTTGCTGCTGCTGAAATTGCTTTAGCTGCTTTTGGAGAAACTAAAATAGATGAACTAAAAGAAAGTGATGACAAATTTGTTCCTTATTTTGAAAAGCTGAATGAAAACCAGGAACAGGTGTATAGCAGCATTCATTTAGCATTTACTTTTTTGAGTGTACTCATTTCAATTATTGGATATTTTTTATTTTCAAGTTGGATAAATCCTCAATTGGCATCCATAACTAATCTATCAGGATATTACTCAACCGGAATATCAATATTTGTTACTACTGTTCTAGTTACTGCAACGATTTTGATCTTTAATGTACTGGTGCCTAAGGCAATTGCTTACAGATATTCTGATTTTATAGGTAAGCAATCAATAAAAATAATTTTACTGCTTTCATCAACACTTAAATATTTTACTCTAGTTATTACAGCGTTAAGTAATCTTATACTTCTGCCATTTAAAGAAAAAATTAATTTTTCTCAGGAACGTCCTTCAGAAGATGAGATACTTGATATAATATCTGATGGAGTAAAGTCAGGTACGATAGATGAAGCTGATCAAGAGATAATAGAAAATATATTTGAATTTAATGATCTTAAAGCTGATGAAGTTATGATACCAAGAACAGAAATGATTGCATTAAATCTTTATGAAGAAGATGAGAAAAATATTGCTTCGATTATAAAAACAGGTCATTCATTAGTTCCTGTTTATGAAAATTCACTCGACAATATAGTTGGAATACTACACACAAAAGATGTAATGAAATCGATCATTGAAAAACAAAATTATTCTTTAAAAAATCTACTTCGCCCGGCATACTTTGTACCAGAGACAAAACTGATTTCAGAAATATTAAAGGATATGCAAAAACAGGGAGAGAGAATTGCAATCGTTACAGATGAATACGGCGGCACTGAAGGTGTGATAACCATGGAAGATATTCTTGAAGAAATTGTTGGCGAATTAAAAGATAAAACAAAAAGTGAAGTTCAGGAGTACAGTTTACTGCCGGATGGTAAATATTATGTACTTGGCTCCATGATGATTGATGATTTTAATGAAGCCTTTAATATTGAGTTGGATGAATCAGATGAGTATAATACTGTAGCTGGATTTATTTCTTATAAGACAGGAAAAATTTTAAATCCCGGTGAAAAATTTGAATATAAAGAACTAACCTTTGAACTGATAAAAAAGATTCGTCAAAAAATGGTACAATTTAAAGTGTCTGCGATCAACGGGGAATTCGAAAAAAAGAGAAATAAGGATTAAAATAATACGATGAAAAAATTAGTAATCACTTCAATCTTCTTAATACCCATTTTGGTTTATTTTCTGTGGCCTGAAAAAGTGATTACGTATCCAGCAGG
>JBGAWM010000127.1:0-5913 GCA_044227615.1 Ignavibacteriaceae bacterium | reverse complement strand
CTTTATGTTCACTTCTCTTTTTTTCTTTTTTCTATTCTTCTTTTTTGCTTTTTGCATTTTTTCCTTTTTTCTTTTTTTCTTCTTTCTTCACAACTTTCTTTCCAGTTTTAGTCGAACTTTTTTTTGTGTTTTTCTTAACAGTTTTTTTTGTAGCCATGATAGATCCTCCTCAAATTAGGATTATACCTTTTCGATGTTAATTGAACAATCAAACTCACCAATTTTAAATTCCTGAGCAAAGCCGTTACTTGTTTTAATTTGCTCAGATAATTTTTCTGCAAGAGTTTCAGTTGAAATATATTGATTAAAATTATTAATAGCTCTAACAAAATTTTCAGAGCCGGTAAAACTAATAATAATTTTATCAGTTACGTCAAACCCGGCATCTTTTCTCATGTTTTGTATCCTATTTACAAATTCTCGTGCTAAACCTTCTTCAATAAGATTTTCGTTTAGTTCAGTATCGATCGCGACCGTAATTCCAGACTCTGCTTCAACAACCCAGCCAGTAATTTCTGAACTGATAACCTCAACATCTTCTTTTGTAATAGATAAATCTTCACCCTCAACATTTAAAATTAAGCTTTCACCTTTTTCGATTTTATAAATTTCGTCTTTTGTAAAATTCTTAATTAACTCAGCAACTGTTTTAACTTTCTTGCCAAATTTTGGTCCGATGGATTTGAAGTTAGCCTTAGAAGATTTACTCACAATTTCAGAATCATCTGTTAGGATAAGCAATTCTTTAATGTTTACTTCTTCCAGAATAACATCCTTCATTTTAGAAAGTGCTTCGTGTTTACTTTTATTCAGGGCAACCATAATTTTTTGTAACGGCTGACGAACCTTAAGATTATTCTTTGCACGCATTGCCCGAGTTAAATAAACAACATTCTGCGCAACTTCCATTTTTTCCTCAAGGGACTTATCACGATAAGCTGCTTTTGGAAATTCTGCAAGATGAACTGATTCATATTTTTCTCGCTTAGTTTCCGCATTTAGATCAAGATAAATTGCTTCAGAAATGAATGGAGCAAAAGGTGCTGTTAACTTGCAAAGTGTTTCTAAACACTCATATAAAGTTTGATAAGCAGAAAGTTTTTCTTTATTCATTTCCGATTTCCAGAAACGTCTTCTGCTTCTTCTAACGTACCAGTTTGAAAGTTGATCAATTGTGTAACTTGAAACTGCGCGTGCGGCTTTTGTTACGTCGTAATCATTCATTAACTGTTCGTATTCTTCAACAAGCGCATTAAGTTTAGAAATTATCCAGCGGTCAATTTCCGGTCTTTCTTCATAAGGTATCAAAGCATCTTTAAAATTAAATCCGTCTATGTTTGCATAAAGCGCAAAGAAAGAATAAGTGTTTACCAAAGTCCCAAAGAATTTTCTTTGTACTTCAGCTAATCCTTCTTCATCAAATAATGTTGGTCTCCATGGCGGAGAATTTGTAACCAAATACCAGCGAGTTGCATCGGCACCGTATTTATCAAACAATAAAAACGGATCAACTGTGTTGCCGACTGACTTAGACATTTTTCTTCCTGTTTTGTCTAAGATCAATTCATTTACAATTACATTTTTGAATGCAACATTATCAAACAACATTGTAGAAATAGCGTGTAAAGTATAAAACCAACCGCGAGTCTGATCAATTCCTTCACAAATAAACTGTGCAGGAAAATAATTTTTTTCAAATACTTCTTTATTTTCAAAAGGATAATGATATTGTGCAAACGGCATTGAACCTGAATCAAACCAAACATCGATTACTTCAGGAGTTCGTTTATAAATTTTGCCATTTTTTTTAAAAAGTATTTTATCAACAAATGGTTTGTGCAGATCGATATTCTCTAAATCTTTTAATGAAATCCTTTTTCCATTTTCTTCGATAAATCCATTTTTAACTTCTTCAATACTTCCAATTGCAAAAACATCACCGTCTTCACTTACCCAAAGCGGTAATGGAGTTGCCCAGAATCTATCACGTGATAAAGCCCAATCCTTATTTTCTTCAAGCCAGTTGCCAAATCTTCCACTTCCAACTTCAGGCGGCTGCCAGTTGATTTGTTTATTCAATTCAACCATTCTATCTGCAATAGAAGTTGTACGAATAAACCAACTTTCACGTGCATAATAAATTACAGGGACTTCAGGATGTCTCCAGCAAAATGGATATGTGTGAAGTATTGTTTCTTTCTTGTAAAGTTTGCCTTCGTGTTTTAACTTAACAATAATTCCTGCATCAGCATCCTTAACAAACTGTCCTGCAAAATCCGTTACTTCATCAGTAAATAACCCGCCGCGAGTAACAGGCTGAAGCATTGGTAAACCGTACTTTTTAGAAACCTCATAATCATCTGCCCCGAACGCCGGAGCGATGTGCACAATTCCCGAACCATCGGCAGTACTTACAAAATCACCTTCAATTACATAGAAAGCTTTTTTATCAACGTCACAGTATTCCATTAATTGTTCATATTCAATTCCTGCAAGCTCACTTCCTTTCATCTCAGCAAGAATTTCATACTCTTTATCGATAACAGATAATCTTTCCTTTGCAAGAATCATTGTTGCATGTTCTGTTTTGATTTTTACATAATCAATATCAGAACCAACAGCGAGTGCAACGTTTGAGATCAATGTCCATGGAGTTGTCGTCCAAACAAGAAAATGTTCATCAGCATTAACAAGTTTAAATAAAATATAAACAGATGGATCTTTTGTTTCGCGGTATCCTAAAGCAAGCTCGTGTGAAGATAAAACAGTTTCTGATTTGGGATCCTGTGGTACGATTTTATAATCTTTGTAGATAAGTCCTTTATCAAACAAAGTTTTAAGTGCCCACCAAACTGATTCGATATAATTATTATCAAGAGTTATGTATGCGGATTTTAGATCAATCCAGTAACCCATTCGGGTTGTCATCTTTTCCCAAAGATCGAGATAAGTAAAAACAGATTCGCGGCATTTTTGATTGTACTTTTCAACGCCGTAATCAAGTACTTCACTTTTATGCTTTATTCCAAGAGCTTTTTCAACTTCAATTTCAACAGGAAGACCATGTGTATCCCAGCCGGCTTTTCTGTTTACTCTATAACCCTGTAAAGTTTTATAACGGCAAACTAAATCTTTTAAAGTGCGCGCCATAACATGATGAATACCGGGCTTTCCATTGGCTGTAGGTGGACCTTCGTAGAATGTCCAGGATTTATCTTCATCACGAGTTGTAATACTTTTTTCAAAAATTCTATTGGTTTGCCAGAACTTTAATACTTCTTGTTCTAACTGGGGATAACCAATTTTTTCTAAATTCTGCTTAAACATTTTTAATAACTGTAGTGTATAAGTGGACTATAATTCTTCGTACTTTTTAATTAATTCTCTTTCTGTATGTATGAACTCTTTAAGTTCCATCTCAATTCTTTCCTTCTTCAATATCGTATTCTTCGCATGCAATTCGGCATCATTAATTAATTTTTGCGCCTTAACTTTTGCTTCTTTTAGAGTAATCTCAGCTTCTCTTTTCGCATCAAGCATTGTCTGCTCGTAAACTTTTATTTTTTCTTGCAGGATAACACTTTCTCGTTCCGAGCCAAGTACTTCCTGAAGAGCCATACCAAAAAATCCCATAGCTCCAAGCATAATGTTTCGTAAGCTGTAAAGGATTATATTTTCTGTAAGTAACTCTGCGGCTGAAAAATATTCGTTAAAGAAAATAATAATAAACAAACTAACAATTGTAACTGCGATAATTATTGCAAAGACAACTTTACCACCGTGCTGCCAGCCTAAAACACGATTGATAAACCATCCGCAGGAAAAACTGAATATTGAAAGCACAAACCAAACAGCAAAATTAAGCTGACCAAAATCAAACAAATTTGTGTTTAAAAAATTTGAGATAAACAGGAATGCAGCAAGCAAAACTGCAGCCCCGTAATTAACTAACATTTTTTTTGGTGAGAACTTCATTTTATTCTCTTGATTACTTCTTTCATTATTAAAGTCATTTTAGGCTCAGCTTTCATTGCGGCTGCAATAATTTCTTCAACGTTTACAGGCTTAAGTGTTTCAGGAAAACATTCATCCGTAATTATGCTCATACCCAAAACTTTCATTCCCATATGATTAGCAACTATGTTCTCTGGAATTGTTGACATCCCAACAACATCAGCACCGATTTCACGTAAGAATTTATACTCGGCTTTTGTTTCAAGATTTGGTCCGGGAACAGCAACGTAAACACCTTTATGAACTTTTATATTATTTTCTTTCGCAACTTCTTCGGCAAGTTTGATTAAATCTAATGAATAAGCTTCGCTCATATCTGGAAATCTTGGACCAAGTTCATCTTCATTTTTTCCGATAAGTGGATTATCGCCAAGAAGATTGATATGATCAGACATCAGCATTAAATCGCCCTTGCTGTATTCAGGATTCATTCCACCGCATGCATTTGAAACAACAAGAGTTTTAACTCCAAGAAATTTCATCACACGAACAGGATAAGTTATTTGCTGCATCGTGTAGCCTTCGTAGTAATGAAATCTTCCCTGCATAGCAACAACTTTTTGTCCGTTTATCGTACCAAAAATTAATTTACCATGATGCGATTCAACAGTTGATAATGGGAAGTGAGGCAACTCAGCATAATCAATTTGATGCTCGATGTTGATTTCTTTTACAAGTCCGCCTAATCCGGTTCCAAGAATAATTCCAACAGGATAATTATCTGAAGTATGCTTCCTGATTACTTCTAAAGTCTCATTTATTTTATTGATTAACTCACTCATAAAATTTTATTCAGGATATCATCTACATCAATATCCATTTTGTTTGATTGTTCAATTTTCTTTCCAGTAGTTTTCTCATCACCGGCGCGCTCAACCTTTAGCTCAAGTAAATTTGCCTGCGAACTTACAATTGCTTTTAGCTTTGCAAGAATTAAATCCTTTTCTTCTCTAAGATTAACAACTGCATTGCGGATATCATTAGTGCTTTCACGCGCTTTTTCAATAATCTGAGTGGCTTTAAGTTCTGCCTCTCTGATCATCAAGCCAGTTTGCTTCTTGGTTGCTTCCATAGATTTTGCGGAAGATTCCTGTGCGCTAAGAAGAGTATCCTGCAGATTTTTTTCTATTTTTTTAAACTCGTTAATCTGTTCCGTTAAAGATTCAACTTCACTTTTTAATGATTCATTTTCTTCGTTTAGTTTTTGTAATTCATCGGCAAGAGATTCCAAAAAACTCTGTACTTCATCTGGATCAAATCCACGCATTTTTTTTGTGAATTCCTGCTGACGAATTTCTAAAGGAGAAATTTTCATACCTGTCTCCAATCTTTTGAGTAATCTCTATCACCAAAAATTGCACTTCCGATTCTAATCATCGTTGCACCTTCTTCAATTGCAATTTCAAAATCGCTTGTCATTCCCATTGATAGCTCAGTAAGATTGTAACCTTTATTGTTAATTTGATCTTTCAAATTACGTAAATCTCTAAAACTTTTCCTAATAATATTTGAATCTTCAGTTAATGGAGCCATAGTCATCAATCCTTTAAGATCAAGATTTTTTAGCTCAGAACATCTTTTAACTAAACTTAAAATTTCGTTTTCAGTTTCAAGTCCTGATTTAGTTTCTTCCTCAGATGTTTTCACTTCAAGAAGAATCTTCTGGATCTTACCAATTTTTTCTGCGCGCTTATTTATTTCTTCAACAAGTTCAAGTGAGTCAACCGAATGAATCAACTCAGCAGCATTAACAGCATACTTAACTTTATTTTTCTGAAGTTTGCCGATCATATGCCAGACAACTGAATCGCCAAGCTTTTCAAACTTTAAAGTAAGTTCCTGTGCACGATTTTCACCGAAATCAGTCAGCCCGCAATTTTTTGCTTCAACAATTGAATC
>JBGAWM010000126.1:0-5993 GCA_044227615.1 Ignavibacteriaceae bacterium | reverse complement strand
AAAAGGCACAACACAGAAAGTACAAAATTTATCACAGCCGCGCATCACAGAGATCCACGCAGAAAGTCCCTCCTCGCGATGCGGTTCAATATCATCATAAGTTTCTGTTCGAGAAAGTTTAACACCAATTCCCTTATCACCATTTAGTGCAACATCTATGTATTCAGGTAATCTTCTGTACTCATCAGGACCAACAACAAGATCGACTGCTTTTTTATCTTCCACAAGATCTTTGCGCAGACGTTCTGCCATACAGCCAAGAATACCAAGCACAAGTTCAGGTTTGTTATACTTTAATGTTTTTAAATTTCCAATTCTGCCATAAATTCTCTGTTCCGCATTATCCCGTATACTGCAAGTGTTAATTAAAACTACATCTGCATTTTCGGGTTTATCGGTAACATCATAACCTTGCTTTTTTAGAATGCCGAGAACAATTTCGGTATCGGCAAGATTCATTTGACAGCCATATGTTTCTATGTAAACATTGTTTTTTTGCATATCCAAAGAAGTTGATTCTGAATGAAAGGCTAATTGGTTCTTGTAAGAAAATAAAGTACAATATTTAAAACTGATACAGAGAGAATGATAAATGAAATTAAAAATATTTTTTCTTTTCTTTTTCTCTCAATAAGCAGATTGTTATTATCAACAAGTTTTTGTTTCTCTTCTGTTTTTACGAATCCGAACATTTATTTCCGATTAAAAATTCTATAATTATTTTTTGAAAAATAAGGATTAGTTTATAGAAAACACAGGCAATATTTTTTCAAAGAATAATCAAAGTCTATGTTCAGATAGTAATATAAAGAGCACTAATAAATGAGAAAATCTTATTAGCCGTTTTCAATCAGAAAATCAGTGCGACTTCAGTAGCAAAAGCATAATTTCTTTTGATTGCATATTTTATTACACAAGAAATTTTTACTCTAAGTTCAAGCTCCCCAATTATTCACATAATGAATTATTTCTCACCTAATAAGTTAGATGAATCAGCTAATCTATTTAATTTTAACAAGTTAAATTTTTAAAAATACTTGTATATTAGATTTTTGTTTGTTATTTATGGATCGAACTTTAGGCATTTTAATTGCAAATTCCTTTGATCTTTTTCCCCAAAAAATTAAGGATACTAAATGACGAAGATTTACATTATCTATTTATGCTTTGTTTTATCAGTTTTCATAACAACAATTGCGATTGGGCAAGTTACTGTTTTTGAGGATAAATTTGATAATTATACAGTTGGACAATTATTAGCATGTCAAAATCCTACAGTTTGGACAACGTGGACTGGAAATCCTTGCAATACAACAGAAGACGCTGAAGTTGCGAGTAATTATTCTTAGTGTGGTGCAAACTCGGTTGTAATAAATCAAAATAATGATATTGTAAAAGAAATTGGTACTCCTCTTAATAGTGGTCTCGCTGAAATTAATTTTCAAGTGTATATACCTTCCGGAAAAGCTGGCTATTTTAACACCCTTGCAAGTTTTGCCCCGCCAAATTATGTGTGGGCAATGCAGGTGTTTTTAAATTCATCCGGTACCGGAACACTAGATGCCGGAAGTGCAAATGCAGCAACATTTAGTTATCCTCACGATCAGTGGTTTTCTATAAAAATTGTAGCAGACTTAACCGCGGATGCTGGTGAGTTTTGGCTTAATGGAGTGAAGATACATTCCTGGCAGTGGACCCTAGGGACATTTGGTACGACAATAGCGAAACAATTAGATGGAATAGATTTTTATGGATATACAGCAGATGATGAAATGTATATCGATGATTTTCTTATAGTGCATACTGCTTATACAAATAAAGTAATTAGTACTCCAACTGGTGGTAATTGGAATTCTCGAAGCACCTGGGTTGGTGGAAGAGTACCTAATGCAAATACAAGAGACGCAGAAATTGTTGCTGGGGCAACTGTGACCTTAACTGGTAATACAACCAGAAACAGAGCGACAATTGTAAAAGGCAAATTAAATTGCGGAAATTATTATCTGTCAGGCTCCGGTAGTTTTACTCTTTCAGGTGGTGGAGAATTACAAATTGGTTCTGCCTCCGGAATTACTCTATCAGGTGCGAGTGGGAATATTCAGGTTACAGGCACTCGTTATTTTAATCAGCTTGCAAATTATATTTATAGTGGAAATGCTGCTCAAGTTACGGGTAATGGTTTACCAGAAATAGTAAAAAATCTAAATATTAATAATCCGGCGGGAGTTACATTAAGTTCAAGTACTATTGTTAGCGGCTCGTTAGACTTGGATATTGGAGATCTAAACACTAATGGAAATTCACTAACACTTGGGACTAGCTCAACCAATCCCGGAACTTTAGCACACAATTCTTTAACGATATCAGGCAGCTTTAATAGATGGATTTCACCTTCGGCAAGTCTCTTATTTCCAGTTGGTACATCTTCAACAAAATATACTCCTGTTGTTTTAAGTAATATTTCCGGTACTGGTACATTTAGTGTTAGTGCCGTTGCAGGTCCTCATCCAAATGTTCTGGGCACAAATGTTCTACAAATGTACTGGAAATTAACAAACGGTGGTTTAACATCTGCTGATGTAACTTTTAATTATCTTGATGCGGATGTGGTTGGTAATGAGAGCAATTATGTAATTGGTAAGTATGACGGTATCTGGTCGTTTCCTGGCGGCTCAATTAATCCAACTTCAAACCAGGCAACACTACTTGGAGTTACTACATTTTCTGATTGGTCGTTAGGCGATCAATCAGCTCTTCCTGTTGAACTTTCATCCTTCTCTGCATCAGTTGCTGGTTCTAATGTTAAGTTAAGATGGGAAACAGCTACTGAGGTAAATAATTTTGGATTTGAAGTAGAACGAAAAGTCGGCAGTCTTCAGTCTACAGTCGGCAATTATGAAAAAGTTGGGTTTGTGAATGGAAGTGGTAATAGTAATTCACCAAAGAATTATTCTTTTGAAGACAAGAACGTTTCTGCAGGAAAGTATTCTTACAGATTAAAACAGATTGATAACGACGGACAGTTTGAATACTCAAAATCAATAGAAGTAGAATTTGGTACGCCAAAGAAATTTGAGTTGAGTCAGAATTATCCTAATCCATTTAACCCAACAACAACAATTCGATTTGATATTCCCGAACCAAGTAACGTAAAACTAACTTTATTTAACATACTCGGTCAGGAAATAAAAACGCTTGTAAATGAATTCAAAGAATCTGGTATTCACACAATAAACTTTGATGCAAGTGAATTAAACAGCGGAATGTACATTTACAAATTAGAATCTGGTTCATTTACGCAAACAAGAAAAATGACGCTTATAAAATAGTCCTAATTCAATCCAATATTTTATTTAAAATCCCAAGAAATTGGGATTTTTTTTGCGCTCAAAATAAATACTTGAAAAGAGTGCTGCTTATATACACAACCTGTTGCCTTTAAGATTAAAAAATTATAAATAATTCATTAGTGTTTCACTTTTAAAGAATGTTTTACTAATTTTAAGTAAACATTCAATAATTCTATAAACAAAATCAAAGGTAAAATCATGCAAAAAAAGCTTAACTTTTTCTTTCTAGCTTTGTTCCTTTTCTCCTTCGTCAGTTTGGCTCAATACAATAGCCGCTCAGCAAACGAAAACATAAGAAATATTCCAGTTTCACATATTCCAAGTGAAGCAGTTTTATTTACTGATGATATGAATGGTGATAATACTGTCGCTGGATTAGAAGCTAGAGGCTGGACAGTTTTAAATGAAGATGGAGGCGGAACAACCGCACCATTTTATCAAGGAACCATTGCTGTATTTCCTGCATATGAAGGACCAGATACAGGTTATGTTGCTGCAAACTATAATGGCGCAAACGGATTCTTAATTGATCAATGGTTAATTTCCCCCGAAATTACTGTAACCGCCGGCGATACATTAAGTTTTTGGCATCGCTCTATTGATGCTAATCCATTTGATGACTCTATCTATGTTAAATTATCAACAACCGCTGGAATAACCCCTGCTGATTTTGATGTTACCTGGGGAAGATATTTAGTTAGCGAAGCTGGGTGGTCAAAATGGGTTGGAGTTTTCCCAACATCGGGTACTGTCCGATTTGCTGTTCAATACTACATTGTAGATGGAGGACCTTCAGGAAATAACTCAAATTTTATTGGTCTTGATTTATTTGAAGTTGTTTCTCCTATCGAACCAATTGATTTTTGGATTGAAGATTTTGACTATCCGGCCGGTGACACTCTAACCAATTATGGTTGGACTGCACATAGTGGTGTTGGTACAAATCCAATTACTATTAATACTTTTGGTCTAGATTTTCCCGGCTACCCTTCATCAGGAATTGGTTTGGCAGCATTAATGGATAACACTGGTGAAGATGTTAATAAACTCTTCCCTTCTACTACTAGTGGTTCTGTATACGCTTCGTTTATGTTAAGAGTTGATGCTGCACCAACAGGTTATTTCTTCCACTTTACACCTAATCCACATAATACTTTTGACTTTAGAGGAAGAGTATGGTTAAAATCTAATGGGACCGGTAGTTTTGCAGTCGGATATAGTTATGCAAGCAGCGACACTGTATTTACAACATTTGATTACAGTCTTGGTGATACATTACTTTTAGTTTCTAAATATGAAGTTATTGCTGGGGCTCTTAATGATGTGGTTTCTTTATATATATTTGATAATAGCGCTCCAGCCCCACTTAGTGAACCAATTACTCCAACAATTGGTCCGATTATAAATACCACTACTTCTGCAGATATTGATCCAGGATCAATCAGTCTGCGTCAATATAATGCGGGACAAAACATTATTATTGATGGAATTAGACTGGGAACTGTCTGGACTTCAATTATCCCTGTTGAATTAACTTCTTTTGCAGCATCTGTAAATGGAACTTCAGTTAATCTTAACTGGTCAACTGCAACAGAATTAAACAACTCCGGATTTGAAATCGAAAGAAAATCAACTTCATCAAGCTGGACTAAAATTGGATTTGTTGCCGGTAATGGAACAACCTCAGAAGTTAAAAATTATTCCTACTCAGATAATAGTTTAGGTACAGGAAATTACAGCTACAGACTAAAACAAGTTGATTTTGATGGCGCATTTGAATATTCAAAAGTTATTGAAGTTGAAATTGTAACTCCAAATAATTTTGAGTTATCTCAGAATTATCCAAATCCTTTTAACCCAACAACTTCTATCAAGTTTAATATCCCAGAAGCTGGTAATGTAAAACTTGGTGTTTATAATTTACTCGGACAGGAAGTTAAAAGTTTGGTTAACGGATTTAGAACCGCTGGTGCCTATACCGTTAACTTTGATGCAAGCAATCTTTCAAGCGGAATTTATCTTTACAAAATTGAGATGAACAACTTTACTCAAGTTAGAAAGATGACTCTGCTTAAGTAATTTAAGATTTAATTAGTCTTTAAAGCCCCGGATTTATTCGGGGCTTTTTTATTTTTGAACGAATAATCTTTTTATTTGTTTAAATCTCAAAAGGATTTATATGTCAAAAAGAATAATCATTACTGGTGCCACAGGCTTAATTGGCAAAAAGCTTGCAGATGCTTTAATAAGTAGAGGTGATGAGGTAATTGTTTTCAGTAGAGATACAAAAAAAGCAAAATCCATTTTCCCGACGGGTGTCGAATGCGTCGAATGGAATTATCAAAGACCTGACCAATGGAAATCCAAATTAGATAATGCTGATGCTGTTGTTCATCTCGCAGGGATGAATCTTTTTGCAAAAAGATGGAATGAAAAATTTAAAAAGGAAGTTATTGATTCAAGAAAAGTCAGCACAAAAAATCTGGTTGAAGCAATAGCATCCTGTGTATATAAACCAGAAGTATTTATTTCGGCATCCGGAATTGGATATTACGGAGATTGCGGAGATAAAATATTATATGAAGATTCTCCTTTAGGTAAAGATTTTTTGGCTGATGTTTGTGAAGTCTGGGAAAGTGAATC
>JBGAWM010000125.1:0-6086 GCA_044227615.1 Ignavibacteriaceae bacterium | reverse complement strand
ATATTTTACTTACATATTATTCTCCTCTAAAATCAACAAATTCTATGTTGGTTCAACAGAAAATATTAAGTGGCGATTAGAAAGGCACAATCTTGGCTGGGGCAGATTTACTAAGACCGGTATTCCCTGGGAACTTGTTTACTTTGAGCAATATGATTCTAAATCTGAATGCCTGAAACGAGAACGTGAAATAAAAAACAAGAAAAGCAGAAAATACATTGAGCAATTAATTCTTAAAGCAGGAGGTCGTCCCGAATGAAATAATGAACTGATTATCCTAAACTCTCTTGAAGAATCATCAAACTTGCTGGAGATCTTAAGCCCGCCTCTTAACTCTATTAGATTAATAAACAGATCATTCATTTGTGACCTTAAATAAGAACTTTAGTTTCTGCTCTTCTTCTTCAGAATATCTATGACGTAAGGTTAAGTCACGAATGAACTCTGCTTCGCAAAGATTAATTATATCTTCTCTGTCTTTATAAGAGAAATATTTTTTAACTGTATTATCCCAGAAAATTTTTTTCTGCTTAAACAGCAAGTCTTTTTTATCTAGGAGAAAAATTTCGCACTCATAATTTTTTAGATCAAGAAACGAAACGGGTGAGACATATCCTGGTCCAGAATGATTGTAGATTTTTAGAAAAGGAAACAAAGCATAGAAATTATTATAAGTTTCAGGCTCATTAAGACAGTTTGGATTTAATCTGGCATCAGTGAGTATATAGTAAACAGCCTGATCTATCACAAGCTGAAAGTAAACATTGATCATCAATTCTTCCAGATATTCTTTTGAGTAATCATTCAAGACGTTTCTTATCAGCCTCATTTTACTGCATTCACAAAATACTTTCGGCATTTCAGCTTCTGATTTCAAAAGTGATTCTTTTATGACTATTTGATTAAAAAAAATCTGGTTCAGGTATCCCCAGTTTAAATTATTATACAAGTAAGGTTCAATTGCTTTTGCTTCCATATATTTATCTTCAGTTTATTCTTCATTATTAATACTATCAAAATCTAATTTTTTATTTGAAATTATAATAATATCACGATCTGTTTTATCATTCAGCCACTTCCCGAAAAATTCTTCATAAGTAAATTCTGATACATCATTTTTATTAGGATTATTAAAATATACCTTCCTATCCCAGATATTAGTTATTACTACTGAATGATTTTCACCTGCAATCCAGTCCAAAGTCGGAATTAAAACTGCAGCTTTCTTTTCTATAAATTTTGCAATGATTATTGTTTCTGTTTCAAATTCGACCAATTCAATCTTTTCATTATGTTTACACTCTTCTAGTAATCTATCGACTTTTTCTTTTGCCTGAAGATTAGTTAGTCCTTGTTTTTCTATTACCTCAGAATAATCAATCAGTTCAAAAGGATTACCGGATATTAAATATGCGTATAAGCCATAGCTTGCTACTCCTATCAAAACACCCCACGGTAGAACGTGATTACCCGGTCCTGCTGATTCACATCTATTATAAAATTCACTTTTTGTAAATTCAATACTATAATATTTTAAAGCCATCATTGCAGCAACTGCCTGACAAGCGTCTTTATCTCTATAATCTTCTTTCTGAATTAAAGGAATATCCATTTTTTCTCTACTTTTAAATTTGTCTAAATATTTCTGCCAGTAACGATTTCTACTTTCTTAGGTTAATTTTAATTCCTTTCCGCATTGCACGCAGATACTTACATCCAATAAATGCCTGACAGCTACAATGGTTTCGCATAACGGACATAATATCATGACCTCAGCTAATTTAATGTTTTCCATCTTTCACTTCTTTTATTTAGTTGTCGTAATAGTTGCCATAATAGTTTTCAATTTATCGATCTGCTGCGTAGCACTGCTGACTATCTGATCCAGAAAACTTTTCAAAAATTTTATCATATAGAAAATCGAATCGCATCTGGCCTTTTCTTTATTACTATGATCATTTTCAATGGAAGTCCTAAGTGGGTACTATTATATTTCAAATCAAATGTTTTGTTAAATTATTTTTAGTTTTCTGATTATCTCAATAACCCTTTATCCAAAACTCCTCAGTTATGACTCTTTTCACAGTAATGGATGATAATTCATTTACCATATTTTCTATAAGGACTTTTAGGATCACCGGGATACCAAACATCAGGAAGCATACTCTTCTGCTTTGTAGAATTTAATTCTGTAGCATGAGAACCAATATCATTTAATCTATTAATCATCTCCTGTATTGCTAAATTCCTTTCATACTCTTCATGTTCGAGACGCTCTTTTCTTTGAGATCTAGATTCAGTTGTTCCTTTCAACCCCAGTAGTTCTAACACCGCTGAAATACCCCAAAATATAAGTAATAATGTTAACATTTCGTAACTCCTTTAATTGTTATTATTATACACATAGTCTAAATTTTAACTCCATTCCTTAGAACTACGGGGCTCTCAGTAGGTAAATCACTCTTCTGTAAGATTAAAATGTGACTCATTCTACTCATCCATGGATCCGATGTTACTTTTTGCATTCATATTATGCTCCAAATCCAAATCCCTTAATAGTGCTTTCGCTGTTTGAAGCGTAAAATCCATCATAAAGCATTCTGAAATACTGAGAGAAATCTTCTTCGCAAATTTCACCCTTCATTCGTTTGCAGGACTCTAACTGTTTAATCAGATTTACTAAAAGTGCCCCGCTTACATTTTTAGATTTCAATTCTGCTAACGTCATTTCATTAAAAAATGAAATTATCTTTTCATCTTCTGTTTCACGATAAATTAATTGCAAATAATTTTTATGGTCTATTTCCGCAATATCCAATACGACGCTAAACCGACCGGGACGGGAAGCAGCAGAATCAATCAGTTGTTTGGAATTTGTAGTTGCCAAAAGAAATACTTCGTTCGGCAGAAAGCCGTCTAAGAGATTCAGAAAATTTCCCAGTGTATGGTTATTACTAAAAGTATCCCTGTTAGATACTAAAAAATCGAGATCATCAATTACAAGAATAACCGGTGAAAATAACTTGCAGAAACTAAACATCTCCTCAATCGGTAATTCAGATCCATTACATAAAATTACAGTAGCCTCCCCTTTGATTTCATTAATGATCGCAGTGATTAAATTTGATTTTCCTGTGCCCGGTTTGCCTGCTAATAAATAACGTAATGCTGTTCTGTTCTTCTTGAAATTACGGGCTTCATATATAAACCGTTTAATCTGATGCTGTTTACTTTCCGGAATGAAAATATTTGAGAGAGTAATTGACGGCAATTCGACAATTTCAATCCCGCTCAGAATATCCGAACCATCGTATTTAGATGAAGTGAAAGTCATTATTTTATTACCGATAGATGAATTCCGAATTGACTCTTGTTTTAAAAGTTTTAGTAAGTCTTTTGCATAAACTGCAATAGATGAAAAGCCGCTGATATACACCTGATTTTTCTCGGCTATTCGTAAAGTACGCTGCGATTCAATATATACTGTTTTAAAAGTCAACTCGTAATTTGCTCCGTTAAATTCTATACTTGCGAAAAGGAATAAATCATCGAATCGGAAAAGTTTTGTTGTTTCATCATAACAAACATTCGGCGGTTTTAACAAAGGGTGGAAATAATTAATGCAACCCATAATCTTTTTTACTTTAATCTGCGAATGCTTTAGTTTACCATAGCAAAGATTATACAGATAATTTTTAATTAAAGTATTTAAAAACGAGTTCAAGTCTTCAATATGATGAGAATAATTAACTGTTCCTGCTTTGGATTTAATTGATACTATTTTCATTTTATGATTTCATATTATCTCTAAGAATTACCTATTTCGTTTTTCCTATTCAAGGTTTTTAAAATATTTTGATGTGAATAATATATACCTTGATGATACTGAGGATGTTTTTCAAAGCGTATGCACGAGGATGCAATGATTGAGTATATGATTCTAAGGTAAGAGGGTGATAATATTAAAAAAACCATTTTTATCTCCGAAATTTATTTTTATTCTCGTAGTAAAGATGGCAGCAATTACTTAAACAGCCGAAACTTTATTGTTTCAGTTAGTTTTCTTTTGGGGATGTATTTCTTCGGGGGTAAATTAACTTATTTTTTTAATTTTTGACAACTCCAACTTAATTTTTCCAGTTTTTATTGCATTCTTTAATGAGCCTATTACACACCAGACATTGTTATCATAACTGAATTTTTCTGGTTTATATTCTAATTCATTTTCAGAATTTTCATATTCAATTTTCAAAAATTTCTGACTTTTTTTTGCGATGACTAATTTACTAATTAAGGAAAGAGGTCTTTCACCCTCCTTATTCATTAATTCATCGAGATTTTTTTCATGCTCTTTATCTTCAATTAAATTTAAGTATAAAAACGAACCTAGAAAATCTTTATACACGGCCGCGGGGATATTGTTTTTTAATTTAAACCCGTACGTTTTTCTTTCGATAAGTGCTGCGATTTGATCATTTGCTAATCCTGCATCACTTAACCATTGCTCAATATTATTCAAATATCTGCCTATATAATTTTTTTGAGCTATGGTCTCTACTCCTAATTTGTCCCAGATATTAGTTTGAGATATAAAAGTATTATCAGATTCTGTTTTATTAATTTCAAGCAACCCTAATGTTAGATAGGCATTAAAGATCTTTTCTGTTTTTATTTTTACATCCTGACCCATATGACCATCTATTATTATTTTATATATTTAATAGTTTATTAAAAAGAAAATCACACCAATTCTTTTTTTTGTTCATTAGCTCACAATATTCTGTATTTTCCCAGGATATCAATTCATTACAAATACCTTCCAACGATAAAACATCAGCAAACCTATATGTTAATTTAAGTCTAGATATATTTAGTGCATCAACTTTACTCCAGATTAATATAGCACCAGCGATCTGGACATTATTTACAACGTCGCCAGTTATTGCTTTATATGATATTCTTACATTATCATCGTTAGGTCTCTGTGCCAACTTAAGAAATTCCTTAAAGCCTTTACTATTGTTCATAATTCTTATTACCCCAGGAAAATTTACACACTCGAGTGGTAAAAACTTATACCGTTCATATTCCAACCAACATTTCATTTCTACAATATAAATTTTATTGGTGTTATTTCTTTCGCGAAATGTAAAATCAAGAGTAGAAGGACGCCTGTTATTTGGTGGAGAATAGATTGATGGTCTCCCTAAGTTTTCATATGTTGAACGCTTATCATTACACCATATTCTTATAATTTCTTCAGCAAAAATTCCAAAAATTCTCGAAAGAAATTTGTCTCTGTTTGGACTCACTGAATTAAAAATTTCAACAAAATTCATCATTTTTTTTACAATAAATAATTTTTCCATTAAAGATATGCAAGTTTAGGGAAAATATGGACTCCATCAAAGCCACCAATTATTTAGCATCAGTATAAGATTCTTTATAATTAAAATTAAATGGGAAAAATGATTTTTATATTTAACAAATGAAGAAATTTATTCAAAGTGTAAAAAATGTGAGGAAGAGGATAACAAAAAATTAATAAGAACCAATATTCATTGGGCATATTTAAAGCTTTACGAAAGACTTGCTAATGCTGAGATTAAGAAAAGTCAACTTGGAAGTAAATTGAAACCAATATTAATTGGGAATAAAAATCCATCTGCAATGAATAAAATTGTTGAGACTAGTAACGACCCTTAAAAAGAGGGTGAAGAAAATTTCTGTAAACTTGATGACATGAAAAAGGAGTTTAAGAGAGAGTTCAAAGAAGTTTTTGAAAAATTTGATAAAAAGTTAAATTCATTGTAGCAAAAATTCTAGCAAAATTCAGGCGAATCAGACAAAATTCCGATGATTTAGAACAAAAAAAGTTTGAATTCTAATTAAAAAAGCCACTTTTGAAAACACTATTTTGCCTGTCAAGCAGGAGGTCGTCCCGAATGAAATTCGGGAAGTCTCGTCGGTCCCCTTTAAAGTTTTGTTGATTGAAATCACCACAAAACTTCATTAATTGTTTTCCACGCAGTTCATTATCCGCTCAACTATTATCCAAGTTGTTAAAACAAGGAGTTACTAATAAT
>JBGAWM010000124.1:0-6090 GCA_044227615.1 Ignavibacteriaceae bacterium | reverse complement strand
ACATCATTTCGTGATAGCCTTCTTCCATTTCTCCCTTAAATATTTCTGCAACTTTTTCTCCAAGTGCGTTGTAAACAGAAAGCGTTAAGTTTGTTTTAATTGGTAACGCAAACTTAATTGTTGTGTTGGGGTTAAATGGATTAGGATAGTTTTGTGATAATCTAAATTCTTTTATTTCATTTACATCATCATCAACATCAGAAAAAGTGTAGTTATAATTTCTATAGTACCAGCCACCATCGGCGCTTGGTTCATTTCCCCCGAAAAAGAGTGAAACGCCGGGTATCGCATCATACTGGTAAATAAAATCAAAGGTAAAAGAAAAATCTCCGCCTGTAAAGTGCCTGGCAAGCAGAGGATACTGCTCCTGCATATCCTGTGCACTCTCAGAAAGATTAACTCCATTTAAAACCCAGTTTAATCCGTTATCAAAAGAAAAGTTCATATGGATATCACCATATATAATAGAAGCTGTTCCATTATAAATATTATAAGGTGTTCCGGTTCCACCAGTTAATTCATACGATTGCCACAATACTACTATTTGATCACCACCCGATTGAAGTGAAATGGTAGGATAAGAATTTCCAATCGCGTTACCTGAGCGAATATTTGCCAGGTCATGTCCGAACCCATCTGAGGGACCCTCAAACAATTCATTTGTTATTGCGATCCAGTCTTCATCCCTGCTGTTCCAGTAAAGAACAGGAAAAACTTCTGTAGTATCAATTGAACCCTGTAAAACTCCTTCGCCATATCCATTAATTACAACGTGCGTTACTCCATTGTCATCAACTTCAAAATTAAGCTGTCCAAAGTTTTCAAACAGCGGTGCGTAATTTCTATTTACTACCTGTCCGTAAACTCCATCTACACCAATTATTTTTCCCTGCCAGGTTACACCAAAATCGCTGGAGTGATAGAAATACACTATATCCTCCGTTCCGTTTATTGCTCCATCTTCATAAGTTCCAATGTATGAAATATATCTACCGCTCACAGAAGATTTAATTACTTGCAGTCCTCCTGATCCAATTAATAAATTTACGGTCGGATCACCGCTTCCAATAGTTGTATACTCTGTAAATGTTAAACCATTGTCTATTGATTTATATATAATATGCTCGGCTGATTGTGTTGCTAACATCGTTCCATCCGGCACATACACCAAAGAGTTGATTGTAATGTTTGATTGGTATGTGTTAGACTGCCAGGTGGTTGGATCAATAATTGAAATTTCTGAGAGTTGAGCACCCGAGCCTGCGTAAGCAATAAACTTTCCGGTTAATGCACCGGATTGGCAGTACTTAAGACCCCCGGGTCTATAATTGTTACTGAACGGTTGTATTGTGTCCCAAACTCCGCCGACTTTATAATAAATAGATAACCCGAATAATTGTGCTGAGATATTTCTGTAACTATTTATTATAACAAGATCGAGATTTCCATCATTATCTAGATCAACCATTTCAATTTGATTAGCAATTGGATAACTTGAATAATCGTAATCAGTATTAGAGAGCAGCTCGCCCTGTAACTGGGAAAAAAGTTTTGGTGAAGCAAGCAGCTGAACAGTTAGTAGAATTATAAACAACCTCATATATCCTCCTTAAAGGTTTGTTGTAGCTTAAATCAGCCGCAAATAATATAGCTTTTCGCCTGTAAAATGTAAAGCTATAACTCTTTGTTTAATAGTTAACAACCAGCAAATGAACCAATAAAAAAGGCACGATTGCTCGTGCCTTAATTTTCTTCGAACTATTCACCCTTCGACAGGCTCAGGATGACAGACACATTATTTCATTAACAACATCTTCTTTGTTGCGGAATAGTTTTCACTTTCTATTTTGTAGAAATATATTCCGGATGAAAGTCCAGATGCATTGAACATCATTTCGTGATAGCCTTCTTCCATTTCTCCCTTAAATATTTCTGCAACTTTTTCTCCAAGTGCGTTGTAAACATTTAAGCTTAAGTTTGTTTTAACAGGTAAAGCAAATTTAATTGTTGTGCTTGGGTTAAATGGATTCGGGTAGTTCTGGTATAAAGCAAAATCTTTTGGTCCTGTTACTTCAACTTCTATTTCATTGCTGTAACTAAAGGTTCCATCAAAATCTATTTGTTTCAATCTATATAAATATGTTCCTGGCTTTTCATTCTTTTCCATGTATGAATAGAAAGATCTTTCTGTTGTTGTTCCCTTACCCGAAACAAATCCTGTGTTTTCCCAATTGCCGACTGAAGACTGTTGACTGCGGACAGTTCTTTCTATCTGGAATCCGTTGTTATTTGTTTCAGTTGCTGTGCTCCACTTAAGAACAACATTCCCATCAACCATTTCTGCGTTAAATGAAACGAGTTCTACAGGAACTTCGCTGGAAACTGTCATTGTAATAGGAACTATCATTAATGGATGAACAGGATCGTTAGTTGTTATTTCCATATCCATTGAATAATCACCAAGATCAATTCCATCCGTATTAATTAATAATCCAATATTTATAGAGTTTCCACTATAAATTGTTCCACTATAATTATTAAGTGTTAACCATTCCGGATCAGCAGCGATTTGAACTGCTAAGTTATTTGCAAGATAAGCCGCATCATAAGCTATCTGAAGTCCATCGTTCCCGGCACCGTTTTCAATTCCAACCGTTGCACTTGTTAATGTTGCATTAAGATTACTGTAATAGAACATTATTCTGTCATTAGATTTTAAAACAATCTGAAAAGTAAGTGAACCGGTTGCATTATATTTTTGCCAGTTGGTAAACTGAATTATTAACTTATCTGCCTCTCTTAAGTAATGAACCGTTCCCTGTGTTCTTCCATCAAGATCATCCCAGAAAGGCGCAATGATATTATTTGGAGCATCAGAATCAGGAATCCCGTAATTAGAATAATATGAAGATGTTAATGCACTAAAACTTAAAAATCCATTTGTGCTTAAATAAAAGTTTGTATAACTGGTGCCGTAAAATTTGAAATCAAATCCAACAGGAATTGCATTTGTATAACCATCATCAAGAGTACCATTCCAGGTTGTAACTTGTACAGCACTTGGATTTGCTGCAATATCTGTCCAAACGTAAGCTGGACCATTTGGATCGTTACTGTCTTTCCATTTGTAACCAAATGTATCCGGTCCACCTGAACCTTTAAAACTATATCCATTGTATGTTGGTGGAAAATCTTTCTTGTAATCTTTTTTTCCTTCAAGATTCTGATTGACACCTGTTAATACTATCTGAACATTATCCGGGAAAGTACTATTGGTAAGTTCGATTGAATAATCAAGCGTTGAGTTTTGTGTTGATGTATTTGATAATAAAAGATATTCTGTAAATGTTGTATCAGGAACTGAAACACAATGCATTGAATCAACACTAAGTGTTGCAGCCGGTGGAAATAACGTTAAACCGGTTGGTACATTAGACATCGGAGATTTATTACTCCACATATCCAAAGCTTTTGCCGCAAAGTAATAAGTTGTATTAAAATCTAATCCATCAATTGTAAAAGATTTTGGTGTTCCCGCGCTGTCTGAAACTCCGGTAAACATTTTTTGAGATGCATTATTAAAATCAAAATCATTTGTAATTGGATTCGTTGAATATCTTAAATCATAAGATGTTACTCCACCAAAAGTTGAATCATATGGTGCAGTCCAATTTAATGTTAACGAATTTGATGTGGCATCTCCAACACTCAAATCTGTAATTGCATCAGGCGGAGTTGTATCTGGAGGAATCTGACGCACGACTGGCATAGAAGGATCGCCCATCAAATTATACATTTCCATATACCGAAGAACCGTTGGTGTAACACCGCCGTAATGTGCTGCAAGATCAAACTTTGCTTTATCAAACATTGGAGTAACGCGAGTCAGATCCTCAAGAAACATTGCATCAATCAATCTTCTTTCAAGAATATCATCTTCATCCCAGTAAGAATTAACAGATGAACCATAAAAAGTTGATCCACCGTTTGTTGTACGTATCCATGTTTCTCCAAAACTTTCTGCAATCTGATATGAACCAGTTACACAGGCAAATGAATAAACAAAGGGATACATAACAGTATTTGTTAATGATCTTACTTGCGACTGACTGAGAACCGGCCCATCTGCCCAGGATGTTTCTCCGCCATGTCCTGAATATATTGCAAATCTTTGATTTGCATTTAGTGCATCAATCAATTGCTGTGTTGTTGCATTGTGAGTAACGGTATATAGCTTTAAGTTTTCCCAACCAGCCGGTTGAAAGTGCGTGTTGATAACGTAATTATGTGTTCCTTCAGTAATCTGATAATTATCAGTAGAAGCCATAAAAATATTTTTCTTTGCAAGTGTTGCGATATAGTTTTCCATATAAATGGATTTTGTAAGTGCATTCTGAAGTTCTTGAGTGCTTGTAACAGAAAATCTTCCAATGAAAGCATCTGCAAATTTATCTGTACCATCAAGTTGTACATAATTCAAATCTGTACTTGGGGTGCCCTCTCCACCACCAACCCAATATGGAATATGCTGAACATCGCCAACAAGTAGAACAAATTCTGGTCGCGTTGCTGGATTATCATATCTTGCCTGGATAAATGCTTTGATTGCGGTCGTTGTTGTACCGGTTGTTGTCGTATTGAAAACATCAACTGTAAAGCCCTGTGCTGATTTATGATTAATAAATGATGATAACCCGGCTTCAAAAGATGGCGCAGTAATTATTAAATATCTCATTGAAAGTAAAGATTCTGTTGGCTCATATCCAACAAGAACATTTCTTAAAAATTCATTATATGCTTCTGATTTATTGACCGGTGATTCAAATTCTACATTGAAATTTATTTCGAAGGTTGCAGAATTTATGATCGAAAGTTTATTATCCTTAGGATTGTATGAGAATGGAAAAACAGTAACCATAACTCCGCTTACACCACCAACTACAAATGGTTCAGAAATGTTAACTAAAGGTTTTTCTATTCCAGTTGAACTATAGTAATCAGAGTTGATAACAAAAGGTCTTTCGCTCAAAGATCTTTCTCTGCTCCAGTACATTTGTTTAGGATAAACTTTTTTGTTCAGTATCTGTGTTGATTGATCAAAAGAGTTTATGCTAACAGTTGGTTTTTGTTCATCACTGGGGATAAAAAGATTGAATGAAATTTGAGGAAGTGCCGGCATTCCAACATCGGGAGTTAACCCGTAGCCGGGAATTTTAATATCCATAAATTCATTACCTTCTGCTGATACAGAAGTAAACTCAAAAGGTTGAAGTGAAAAATTAATTGTGTAGCCGCTTGAAGTTTTGACTACTGAAATTCCCTCAGGTTGAGCAAAAAGTGAAGTGCTGAAAAATGAAATTGAAATTATCACAGCAAACACAAAACTATAAAAGTGCTTCATAATAGCCCCTGCTATATATTAATAAAAAGCCCCTGAATGAGGTTGGTTAATTAATTAGAAATAATCTTTGGTAAAAATACTTTAAATGTTGTTCCTTCGCCATAGTCAGACTCAACTTCTATTTTGCCGGAGTATGAATCAACAATTCTTTTAACTATGGAAAGTCCTAAACCCGTGCCGCTGATATTCTTTGTTTTATCATTCTTTGCACGGAAGAATTCTGTAAAGAGTTTTTGCTTTTCTTCCGGCTTCAATCCAATACCGCTGTCTTTAATTGTAGTAAGAAGATAATCATCATACATAGAAAGTTGTATAGTTATTGTTCCCTGCTCACGATTATACTTAATTGCATTGCTTATAAGGTTTGTAAACAATCTTGTAATCTCATCACTATCAGCTTTTATACATTGCTTATACTTATCCTGATCAAAGATTACTTGAATTCCTTTTTTATTAATATCGATCTGAAATAGTTCAAGAATTGATGCGATAACTTCGTGAATGCAAACCCGTTTTATTTCCCGATGAACAGTTTGCATTTCCATTCGTGATATATCTAAAAGATCATTAACCATTTTTAACAAACCATCAAGACGAACCATTGATCGGTTTTCATATTCTTTTCTTTGCTCTGGACTTAGCATTATCGAATCATCATTAAAAAGTTTTAGAAATCCATAAACAGCGGC
>JBGAWM010000123.1:0-6157 GCA_044227615.1 Ignavibacteriaceae bacterium | reverse complement strand
TTCTTTCTTTCATCGCATCCCTTATACCTGCAAAGAGAGCTGCCAAGGTTGATGCGTTACAAGCAATTAAATGGGAATAGTTAATATGAGTATAATTTTATCAGCAGAAAATATTACCAAGTCTTACCAATCCTCAAAAAAGAATAAATTGGAAGTTCTAAAATCAATTTCGTTTGAGGTTGAAGCAAATAAAATTTCCGTTATTGTCGGTGCTTCCGGAGCTGGCAAATCTACTTTGCTTCATCTGCTTGGCGGATTAGACAGACCCGACAGCGGTAAAGTATTTTATGAGCAGAAAAATATTTTTGATTTTAATAATGATAAACTTGCAAAATTTAGAAATGAGAATATGGGATTTGTTTTTCAGTTCCATCATCTGCTGCCGGAGTTTACTGCAGTAGAAAATGTTTCTATTCCTCAGATGATAAAAGGAATAAATTTAAAATCTGCAACTAAAAATTCACTAAGACTTTTAGAAATTGTTGGATTGAAAGATCGTGCAGAACATAAACCTGCTGAACTTTCAGGTGGTGAACAACAAAGAGTTGCA
Source organism: Ignavibacteriaceae bacterium (assembly GCA_044227615.1). Classification (GTDB taxonomy): domain Bacteria; phylum Bacteroidota; class Ignavibacteria; order Ignavibacteriales; family Ignavibacteriaceae; genus IGN3. The sequence continues at coordinate 5,607 of JBGAWM010000123.1, read as the reverse complement.
GTTGCACGGGCACTGGCTAATGATCCCAAAATAATTTTTGCTGATGAACCTACAGGTAATCTCGATTCAGCAAACAGCGATTCAATCCATAAATTGTTATTTGAATTGCGAGATAACTTTAAGAAAACATTTGTTATCGTTACACACAATCCCGAACTGATGAAACTTGCAGATGTAATCTTTGAAATTAAAGATGGGCTAATAAAACAAAAGTAGTGCAGTGTTTATTTGTTGACTTATCTTCGCTTCATCTAAAATTAAAAATTATTGGCAGCACAAATGTTACTACCATTGTCCATAGACTGTAAATGGGTAAAAAGAAAGCTATGCTGTTTCCCACCTTCTCTATTTCATTATTGTCTTTTATTGTTTTGAATAACCTGTAAGACATAAAAAGCAGATTTAAAAGAATAAGAATATTGCTTCCTAAAACAGCAAGTCTGTTTGGTGTAATTCCAAATTCCGAAATTCTGAAAATAATTGCCGAAAGTGCTATTCCGTTTACAATTATTGTTACGACGGAAAGTACGAACAGCATTAGTGTTATAATTTTACTACTGGAGTTTTTTGAACTTTCAGCAATTGAGAAAAATATTATTGCCATTACTCCGATAAGCAGCATATTAAAAATTAAAAGAAACTCCCTGTCATTGTATGGATCCTTACCTGTATAGATTACAGCAATTAAATAAACTACAAGTGTAACCAAAACTAGTGGAGTAAATATTTTCGCAATTACAGGCGATACTTTATTAACCAGTTGTGGATTTGTCTGGACAAGAAAAGTTCCAACAATTGGTGCAGCAGCAAGTCCCCAGATACCAATGTTTTTAAAATAAAATTCTTCAATTGGTATATCTATAACTCTGAAAAGATTTATCGTTAGAACAGTGAACAATCCTCCAGCAATAAGTATAATAGTTGTCATAACAACCAGGTCGCCGTTATATCTAAGAAAATCTAATCGCCGCTGATTGTTTTTAATATCTTTACCCAGGAATGTAAAACCGAGTACAGCCCATAAAAACAAAGGCAAATGAATACAAGCCAGCATCAATGTATCGCTTGGATTGTTGTCTGGAAGAAAGTTTATAAATAATACCGAAACTAAAATTGCAATTGAAGCAGCGGCAATATTTTTTGTTGATACATTTTGTTTCCACGCAAAGTATGCAGTTAACAATGGAAAAACTACAAATGCTATATTTCTTGGATAAAAAAATTCGGGGGAAAAATTAAAAAACTGAGGAAGCTTTGCAATTACGCCTGCAATGAAAGAAGCAATGATTACGAATACCATTTCATTTTTTGTACCCCAGGAAATTTCTTCACTCTCAAAGTTTAGTCTTTCATTCCAGATTTGAGCAGTTGTGTTTTCTTTTATATCGGGGTATAAAATATTAAACTCTTTTTTAAAAGCTGTTTTATTTTCACGATATAATTTTTCAAGTTGATTTGGATTGTCTAAGTTATTTTTTATTTGCTCTTTCATTTTCCATCACTTTTAATCTTAAATGTTAATTGTAATATAAATGCTTTTAGGATTTTGATTTCTGTAAAAAAACTTGACCTTTTTTATTGGAGTTGTAAATAAGATGCTAATATCCAGATGAGTATTAGCTCCGGAAACTTGAGTATAAGCAAAATTCAGATGAGTATTGCTGGATTGATTAGAATTTATGAGTTCGTATCTACTGCGAAAGTAAATTTTAGTTAATGAAAAAATGGGAGAATTATTAAAAAATGCTAATGTTCTTTCTTCTTTCACAAATTAGATTTGAAAATGTGCAATTCTCTTTTACGAGTAATGTACATAGAAATTTATTCTTGATTAATTTTAATGAAAAAAGATACTTTTAGAGATGGTTCACGCTCATAAAAGATTTCAAAAACCCCTCGTAAATTTTTTATACTTGTATCTTTTAGCATGCATGTAATTGGTTCAATCCTGTCTTTTTCACCTGGTTTAATAACACTTAGATCTTCTCTCACACTACCCAATTCCAATTGATATTGGGATTTGTAATTTTTATCTGTAAAACTGGTTTGTATCCAACCGCCTGAAATGCTTGCTAATTCTTCAGTGAGTCCAAAATTGATTGCGGGCAGAGTAGATTCTTTATTGCCTATATTTGATACGATGAATAGTGGAAATACTACTTTTCCGTTACTGTCTAATTTCAATTCTAAAGTTTGACCATTCAACTCTTGACCATCATACAATAATTCTAAATTTGGTTCCTTTAAAGTTTCGCCTGCCAACTTATCGAATTCAGAATTTAAATTAACCAATGCATCCTTAATATCTGATTTAGAACGGTCTGTATAGTTAAGTATTTTATTTTCCACTTTATCTTCAAGCCTAACTAAACGATCATTAAGATTAGAAATTGCATTTTCTAATTTATTCTCTTGTTTTGAAATTGAATTATCTATTTGTGATTGTATGCTCTCAATCCTAATGGCTGAAAAGATTCCCAAAGCAACGGTTACAAAAACAACAATTATAGAAATCCACTTAAAAGAAATATCTAAGACTCTCAGCTGATTATCTATTATATCTTTAGAATCTTTAGATTTTTGTCTTCTGAACATAGTTTTAATTCCTTAAAAAATAATTAATAGTACACTCAAGTATCTTCATAATATATAGGGTTTTATTTTCAGCATCGCACATCGTTCGCACCCTGTGCCCGAGAAAAAGAAAAAGTGATATGTAATTATAAGTATAGCTTAGTTTAATTATATAAGCAGTTGCAACTTAGCTTAAAGAATATTTTTAGTCAATTGGTAAGTGGTAAAAAACCTCACCCTTCCGTTCCCTCTCCTTTGTAAGGAGAGGGATTTTGGGTGAGGTAAAAAATAAAACAGATTGCTTCGTCCCATTGGGACTCGCAAAGACAGAATATGAATCAGACTTTATGTGATAGATAGTCAAATAAAAGACGTACTCCAAACCCCGTCATATATTTTTTTGTATAACTTCTGGAGTCATTATTCATTGCGGGTCCTGCTATATCAAGATGAGTCCATGGAATATTTTTATCTACAAAATGTTCTAAAAACTTTGCAGCAGTAATTGCGCCTGCCCAGCGGCTTTTTCCAAGATTAGCTACATCAGCAAAATCGCTTATAATCATTTCATTAAAATCATCCCACATCGGTAAGCGCCAAACTCTATCGAAAGTAGTCATTCCGCTTTTATAAAGATTACCAGCCATTGCATCATTCTTGGTAAACATTCCTGCAACAAACTCACCAAGCGCAACAACACACGCTCCGGTTAGTGTAGCAAGGTCAATTATCTGATCAGGTTTTAATTGAGAAGCATAATGAAGTGCATCAGCTAATACAACTCTGCCTTCAGCATCGGTATCTTCTATCTCTACAGATTTACCATTGGATATTTTAATTATATCGCCGGGACGAATTGATTCTCCTGAAACCATATTTTCTGCAGCGGGAATTATTGCAAACAAATGGACGGGCAATTTATTTTTTGCGGCAGCAATTAAAGTTCCAACAACAACTGCAGCGCCGGACATATCTGCTTTCATTTCACCCATATTTTTTGCGGGTTTAAGTGATATGCCGCCTGTATCAAATGTAATTCCTTTTCCAACAAGTGCAATAGTTTTGGTTTTACCTTTTTTATTCTTTTTTGATTTTAGAGTTGGTTTATATTCCAAAACTATAAATCTTGGTTTGTTTATACTTCCCTGCCCGATTGCAATCAAGCCGCCCATTTTTCTTTTCTGAATTTCTCTATCGCTAAATACTGTGGATTTAATTCCGAACGGTTTTACTTCATTCACAATTCTTGAAGCAAGCATTTCAGGTGTAAGATTATTGCTTGGTTCATTCTGTAAATCTCTTGCAAGATTAACAGATGTAATTAGCTTTTCTGCTGTGGTGATTGCAACTTTTAATTTTTTTTCATTCTCAGAATAAAAGTAAACATCAAGAACTTTGCTTTTTGCTTTTTTGGACTTGTATTTATCAAATGAGTAATTTCCTAGTAAAACGCCTTCAGCAAATGTTTGATAATAATATTCTTCAGATTCAAAATATTTTTTTACTGCCGAGTATGCTGGGATAAATATGTGAAGATTTTTTGTTACTTCAGTTTTAAGATTGGAAATAAACTCAGCTAAATGATTTCTAAAATAATCGGCATCAAATTTTTCATCAAGTTTAACCTTCCATAAAATCAGAGCATCGGGTTTACCGGATGATTTTGTAACTCTAATTTTCCCGCCTTCGCTGGAAAGAAAGTTTTTTCTCTGAAGCTCGGAAAATTTAATATTAAAAATTCTTTCAAGGTTAGGTAAACTTTTTTCAAGCTTTTTATCATCTATCAAATATTTTAAACTGATTGATAAAGGCTGATATGAAATTTTTGATCCACCCGATATAAGATTTAATTTATACATAAAATTCGCTTTCAGTTTTTTAGATAACCTTTAGCTTTTGAAAGAATTACAGGAATCATTTCCTGCATATTATTTGTAAAGAATCTTGCACCTGCTGCATTTGTATGTCCGCCTCCGCCAAATTCACTTGCAAGTTTGTTAACAGGAATATTTCCTTTTGATCTGAAACTTACCTTAAAACCAGTTTTCAATTCGATAAATAGAATCCCCATAACTACATTTTCGATAGATAAATTATAATTAACAAAATTTTCAGTATCGCTTTCTATTGCACCAAGTTCTTCAAAATCTTTTTGTGTGATGATCATATAACCCAGTTTGTTATCATATAAAAGATTTATTGAATTTAGTGCACGACCAAGAAGTTTAACTTTGCTAAACTTACTTTGATCATATAGTTTATCATAAACGTGTACCGGATTTACACCAAACTTTAACAACTCAGCTATAGCTTGATGAACATCTGCTGTTGTTCTATCAAATCTAAATGAACCAGTATCAGTCATTATTGCGGCATAAATTGGTTCTGCAATTGCAAAATCCATTTCAACAATATTAGTTTGTTTTATAAAATCATAAATGATATGACCCGTCGCGCAATAATCCGTATCAATAAATTGATGATCTACAAATTCTTCGGGATCCTGATGATGATCGATGCAAATCTTTAACTTGTTTGATTTGCGAATTGCTTTTTCCATACTGACTGTTCTATCTACACGATTAAAATCCAGAGCAGCAATTACATCAACTTCAGTAAAAACATTTTTGTGCAGTTCTTCATCATATTTTTGTACGATGTTATCCTTGTTAAAGAACTCCATATTATACGGCAAAGCACTATGATTGATTATGAATGCTTTCTTATTAAGTTTTCTCAGTAAATTATAGAAAGCAACCTCAGAGCCAATTGCATCAGCATCCGGATTAACGTGTGTTGTTAATAGAAATGATGAATTGTTAAGAATAATATTTTTTAGTTTTTCAAAATCAATCATGTAAATTTTTTAAAATAAAGTAGGTTATTTCAAAAATCGCATATCGCTCATTGTCAGTCTGAGTCTTCCGAAGACTAACAGAAGTTCACACTTCGACAAGCTCCATTAGACTTAAAGTGTGATTTAATTTATATTAATAAAAACATTTAATAACAAAATAAGGATTAAATAAAATA
>JBGAWM010000122.1:0-6217 GCA_044227615.1 Ignavibacteriaceae bacterium | reverse complement strand
CGACTTTCTGTGCATACCAACTATAACCTTCTAATACACCTAAATCCTCTGTGGTCAATCCAGTATAGGGTCCCGTGTATGCTAATGTAAACGTTGGACTAGCAAGTGGTGTTATTATAAAACCATCTGCAGCAAGAACAGGGAATGAAAGATTGTTTCCTACCGGTTCCGTATGACCACCACCGCCATTACCTCCTCCATTACCGGGACCTTTAGTAACAAATTCATCTGGTACCGGTACCACCGAATTATCGGTACATTGCACTAGCGTTAATGCTAGCAGCAAAGCGAAAAGAAACCAGAAAGTTTTCATAGCGCCTCTCCTTTAAAAAGTTGTGAAATAGTTTTGTGGGATGCTTATGGTGTACTCTTTACCATTGAGGCAAAAAAAGGAGGGATTATAAACTGGTACATGAATAAACATAGCATCCTCTAATTTTGTTAAATCAATTATTGATTTAACTCATTGCCCTACCAATAGGATACTGCACTGCTTTTCTTATACAAGTGGATCAAGGGTAAGGATTACCAAATCAAAGTGTGTGCCTTAGCATAAAGTTTATTTTTTAAATTATTATAAATGAATAATTGCTAAGTGTTACTCAGATTCGACAGAGCCGTCGAACATCACGACGAATCGGTCGTCGGTAGTTGCTGATTGTTAATGATGACACGAAGTGACATTTATTTATTAAAAATATTTTTCGTCTATCATGTCGCAGCACTTCGTCTATAGAGTCGATAATATTTTTTATAAAAAACTAAAAACACTTCTTTTGTTTAATAAATCAAATTTATTTAATTGGCACATTCGTTGAAATGTAAGTAAAGAATTACAAAGCTAATAAGATGTTAGTGATAATAGACCTGATTTTCTTATTCAGATAAATAAGATTCAAATAAAAAAATGAAATTGAATTCAATTAATTAAATATCATACTAAATAACTAAAGGAGTACTAAAAATGAAACGCTTTAAATCAATGTTAACAGTTACCGCACTGATCTTTCTTATATCCTCGCTCTCTTTATTTGCCCAGGAAGATAAAACTCAAAATAAAGAGCAGGTTAAAAACAAAGAACAAATTCAAACCAGCGAACAAGTACAGTCTCAGCTTAAAAATCAAAACCAATTAAAAACTCAACACGGAAATAACTTTGTTGATGAAAATGGAGATGGTTTTAAAGATAACGCCCCAGATGCCGATGGTGATGGAATTCCTAACGGTAGAGATGAAGATTACACCGGTGCTAAAAATAGAAACAATGGAAAAGGCTTTGTTGATTTGAACGGTGATGGTTTAAATGACAATGCTTTTGATTCTGATGGTGATGGCATTCCAAATGGTCAGGATCCTGATTTTGTAAAACCAGAAAATGGAACCGGACGTAAGAATATGAATGGAAAAAACAACCAGAATCAATACGGCGGCAATAAATATGGTCCAGGAAATGGAACCGGCAACAATGGTGTTGGTCCGAAGGACGGAACGGGATATGGTACAGGTTCAGGCAATGGAACAGGAACAGGGACAGGAACCTGTGATGGTACTGGTCCAAAAGGTAACCGCGGCGGAAGAAAGTAATAAGATAATTAACAAAAGCGATGCTCAAAGTGAGCATCGCTTAATTAGATTTAAACACAGAGGATAAGATGAAAACGCTAATGACAAAAATTTTTAGTTTGATGCTTTTTGCTTTTTTGCTGATTGGATGTGACACAAATGTTGTTTCTCCTGATAGTCAAACTGATGTATCAAAAACAGGGGTTTATGATTTAACATCTCCGGATGAATTTACTTCTGGTATTACACAAGAAGAAATAGATGGTTTAATCCACATGAGGATTGAAGAAAAAATTGCTCGTGATGCTTACATTAAGTTAGGTGAGCTTTGGGACGCAAAAGTTTTTTATAACATTCAAATAAGCGAACAAACTCATATGGATGCGGTAAAAGCAAAATTAGATAAATTTAATATTCTTGATCCATTGACTTCAGATGAAGTCGGCGTATTTCCAGATGCTTATCCAGAATTTCAGGAACTTTATAATCAACTTATGACCCAAGGTAGTATTTCTTTGTACGAAGGGTTATTAGTGGGTGTTGCTATTGAAGAAATGGATATTGCCGATCTTGATTACCAGTTATCAAATGTTGTAACAAATACCGGGATCACTAATTTATATACAAATCTTAAGGCAGCTTCTACTAGTCATCTTGCTGCTTTTAATAAAAATTTGATTGGCTGTATTATATCAGTAGCTACCGAATAATGATGTTTTGATTGATGGGTTTCAGAGTATTATTTCTAATTGCCAGGAAAGCGGCTTAAATACCGCTTTCTGTTTTATACTTATAAAAAATATTTGTAAAACATATTTTCTTTTTATTATTAGCTGCCGAATGAAATATATAGCGCTCTCCGATGATAAGGTTCATAGTGTATGCCCCTTCTCCTTCCCAAGAAGACGGCTTTAATAAGTCGTCTTCTTTTTATTTTTTGATGACTTTCAAATAAATATTACTTAATTTTGAATTACTCTAAGGGGAGTAATAAATGTTTTTTGTTTCTGATTCAATAAAAAATATACCGCATACTTTTTTGTGGTTAATTAAATACCACATTCAACCAATTGTTGTATCCACGCATTTAGATTTTACAATCCATTCTATTTCAAAATTATTACGGGAGATTAGATATGAAAATCTTTAAACAAATTTTCACTTCATTATTACTCATTTCTTTATTCGCACTGGATATATTCGCTCAAACAAAAGCTGGTGCAGATGCACTTGGTACTCGTAAATACGAAGATTATAAAACACCTCAATTCTGCGGTTCATCATGCCATGTTGATTTTTATCAGCAATGGAAACAAGCAATGATGTCACAAGCTTATACTCATCATTGGGATGAGATTGAATATTTTAAACTTGCAGTGCCGCATGCAGAAAAGGATCCGATAGTTGCAGAAGTAAAGGCCGGATGTAATGGCTGCCACGCACCAATTTCATTTTTAGTTGGTGATGTTCCACCTCCCAAACCAGAAATGAATTCACGCGCAAATGAATCAGTATCCTGCGATGTCTGTCATACTGCCTCAGGATTTGCCGGTGATACTCCTTTCAACTTTAATTTCATTTCAAATCCCGGTGATGGAAAAACAAAATATGGACCACGCGGGACAGGTAACTCACCTGAACATAAAATTATAAAATCAGATTTTCTAAAGTCCGCAGATTTTTGCGGAACGTGCCACAATGAAAAGGATCCTTACGGTATCTGGGTTAAATCGACTCATCTTGAATGGAAAGAAGGTCCTTATTCTAAAGAAGGAGTTCAATGCCAAAACTGCCATATGACACAGGCAGAAGGATACACCGCAGCAATGGGAAATAAATATCCGGATGCATGGCAGCATTTATTTCATGGTGCTCACGATCCCGGCAAAGTAAAGGGGACAATTGAATTAAGAATTCATCCCGATGTAAGAGAAGTTGAACCTGGAGAAACAGTAAAGTTTACAGTTGCTTTATTCAATCAAAAAACCGGGCACAAATTTCCAACCGGCTCTGTAGAAGATAGAATTGTCTGGATGCACGTAGAAGCCGTAGATGCAAAAGGAAATGTTTATCACTTACCTGTAAACAAAAAAGGATTTGAAGGCGAAGAATACACAATTGGTGCCGATGCTTTAGCTTATCAGGATATGGGAATTGCTTTAGGTGATCCAAACTTTAAAGGCGTACAGCGTGATGGAATTCCGATCGGTGATAGAATTTTTAGAATGGCATATTTTGATCCGCAGGGACGGATGACTATTCAGCAGTGGAATACAAAATCACAGGGCGTTGATTACAGAATTGGACCAAGAGAAACTAAATTAGAATATTTTACTTTTAATCTGCCGGATAATATTGCCCCGGGTGAATTAAAAGTTACTGCTGTACTTAACTATCAAAAATTAGTTAAGCCGGTAGCGGATTTTCTCGGAGTTCCTCCGGATGAAGCAGAAATAATTAAAGTAAATGAACATTCAACTTATGTTACAGTATTGCCTTAAACACGAAGTGTCATGCCGGACTCCGTTCCGGCATCTCAATACTTAAAATAGATTCCGCATCAAGTGCGGAATGACAAGACAAAATAAAGAGGAATTAAAATGAAAAAAATATTTACTTTCGCAGTTTTAACTTTTGTAATTACATCATTCATTGCAAGTGATATTTTTGCAATACCTGCTTTTGCGAGAAAATATAATATGACTTGTAAAACCTGCCACTCACCATTTCCATCATTAAAAGCTTACGGAAATGAGTTTGCGGGAAATGGATTTCAACTTATGGATCAGGATGCACCTAGATATTATGTGGAGACAGGTGATCCCGAACTCTCACTCATTCGTGATCTTCCTCTTGCTTTAAGATTGGAAGGATATGTTACATATAATCAAGGTAACACCGAGCAATCTGATTTTACTGCACCGATAGTATTTAAACTTTTATCAGGCGGAGCCATAACAAAGGACGTTGCCTATTATGTGTATTACATTCTTGAGAGTGGTGAAAAAGGAAAGCTTGAAGATGCCTGGTTAATGTTTAATAATATTTTAGGAAGTGAACTTGACTTTACAATCGGGCAATTCCAGGTATGTGATCCATTGTTTAAAAGAGAACTGCGCTTAACAAGAGATGATTATTATATCTACAAAGTTAAACCGGGTGCTTCCAATGTTAACCTAACTTACGATCGGGGAATAATGCTTGCATATGGATTTGAAAGTGGAACGGACGTAACTGTGGAGGTTGTAAATGGCAGCGGAATAGGCGAAGGATTTACGGGTGGTAATTTTGATGATGATAAATATAAGAACGTAATGGGCAGAATTTCTCAAGATGTTGGAGAGCATTTCAGAATCGGTGCATTGGGTTATTGGGGTAAAGAACAAAATGAATATTCTGATTTGATTGGTGATAGTTGGTTCACATATTATCCAGAGAATGAATTGTGGATGTTAGGTGGAGATGCAACAATTTCATTCGATCCAATTGAACTGAATTTTCAGTATGTAGAAAGAAATGATAATAACCCTTACTTCCTATACAACCAGACTGATCCGATACCTGAGATTGCAACACGCGGTGCATTTGCAGAAATGATTTATCGTCCAAATGGTGATGACAGCAAATGGTACGCAGTTGGTTTGTTTAACTGGATTGAATCAGATCAGACAAGTTTAAATTACAAAACACTTTCAGGTCATTTTGGTTATGTATTTAGAAGAAATATTAGAATGGTTGCAGAAGCCACATACGACTTTAACCAAGAGTTTACCACATTTGGTGTTGGGATAGTAACGGCATTTTAATTATGAATTTCGAAGAGGCTGACTCAGAAGTTAAAAATAGAGAATTGTCATTCCCACGAAAGTGGGAATCCATTTTGTTTTTAGAGTTTTGGATTCCCGTTTCCACGGGAATGACAAATAAACATTGGCTTTTGAGACAACCTCTTTATTATTTAACAAAACTTTAATCACTCAGACTAATCCGCCGAGGCGGACTGAGTTACGGAAACTATTTGGAGAGAAATCAGATATGCGAAACTTATTAACTTTTTTTCTAATCTTTTTAGCTTATGTGGCCTTAAATGCTCAAAACTGCGGACAAAAAAATAGTTCAAATAAAAATTGCAAAGGTGGAAAAGGGAACTGTGTTCAAGCAATAGATACAATAAAATATGATTTGTCTTCAGTTGAAAGAGATGGTTTGATTTATATGAGATTAGAAGAAAAACTAGCTCGTGATGTTTATTTAACTTTAGGAAAAACCTACAAACAAAAAATGTTTGTTAACATTCCTGAAAGTGAACAGAGACATATGGATGCAGTAAAAGCACTACTTGATAAATATGAAATTGCTGATCCAATTACAGATAATGAGATTGGTTCGTTTGCCAAAGCAGATTTTAAAAAATTGTTTGATGATCTTGTTGCAAAAGGACAAACATCTTTTAAAGATGCAATGCTTGTTGGAAAAGAAATTGAAGAGATGGATATAAAAGATCTCATCGAAAGAATTGAACGGACTGATAATCCTGATATAAAATCTGTGTACGAAAATCTTAAACAGGGATCTGAAAATCATTTAAGAGCATTTACAAAGCACTTGTAGTTTAGGATAGTCATTGCGAATGAGTCCTCGAATGAAGCAATC
>JBGAWM010000121.1:0-6280 GCA_044227615.1 Ignavibacteriaceae bacterium | reverse complement strand
AAAAAATAATTCCGGGAGTTAGTTTTTCAACAGATATAATTTCAGGATTTCCAACAGAAACCTGGGAGGATCATCTTGCAACTTTGGAAGTTATGAAACTGGTGCGCTACGATGGAGCTTATATGTTTAAATATTCTCCGCGCGAAGGTACAAAAGCATTTAGAATGGAAGATGATGTTCCTGAAGAGATTAAATCAAAAAGACTGCAGGAGATTATCGATGTTCAACACCAGATATCTTTGGAAATAAATCAGGATATTATTGGTAAGGAAGATATAATACTTGTTGAAGGGTTCAGTAAAAAATCAGATAAGTTTTTTGCAGGTAGAACCGATACGAACAAAACTGTTATAGTGCCGGTAAATGAGAAAATAAAAGTTAGTGATTACATAAAAGTAAAAATTACTAAAGCTACATCCGGTACGTTGTTTGGTGATTATGTCTCTCATATAAATTCTGAAAAGGAAGGTATTGCTCTTACAGCATAAACAGACTAATTTATCAATGAATATTTCTTAGTTTGTTAAAGATTTATGAAAAAATACTTTTCAACATTTCTTTTTGTTATTTCACTTTTATCGGCTTCGCAAATTTTTGCTCAGGAAGTTGATATTGTTCCATACTTAAAAATGATAGAGTCTGGTAAGATTGATGAAGCAAAAAGTAAATTACTTGACTTAAAATCTGAATATCCCAAAAGCTCTAACCTTATTTTTCTTGAAGGTGTTTTAACGGAAAACGGGCAGGATGCTATTGTACTCTATCAATCACTTGTTGAAAAGTATCCTAAGAGTGCGTACGCTGATGCCGCGCTTTATCGAGTCTATTCTTACTATTTTGCTCTTGGTTTATACAATACCGCTGATAAAAATCTTGACAAGCTTAAAAAAGATTATCCAGAATCCCCTTATATAAAAATGGCATTGGCTAATGTTGTAAAAAATGATATTGAAGAAACTGACCAGCAAACAACACAAACTCCTATCGAAAATGTTAATGTTAATGAAAAATTATTTTACTCTGTTCAAGCCGGTGCATTTACAAATGCTGCAAACGCTAATGTTTTAAAAAAGGATATAGAAAATGCCGGAATGGTTTCTTTCATTCAGGAAAAAAATGTTGCTGGAACAGTTTTTAATGTTGTTTTCATAGGCAAGTTCGCTACGCGTAAAGAAGCAGAAGATTTTTTACCCATTGCTAGTACAAGATTTAGAATTACAGGCAGAGTTGTTGAAATAGCGCAATGAAAATTAAATTTTTAGGAACAGCTTCCGGAAAAACTTCTCTATCACGTTATCACTCATCTTTTCTTATCTCATCATCAAATCATAACTTATTAGTTGATTGCGGAGATGGTATATCAAAAGCAATTTTATCACAAAACATAGACTTCAATTTAATTGATGCCATTTTAATTTCTCACTTTCACGCAGATCATTTTACAGGTCTTCCAGCATTACTAACTCAAATGAAATTATTAGCAAGAAAAAATGATCTTAGGATTTATGTTCACTCATCTGAAAAAGATTTTTTGGAGAATTTTATTTTTCATTCGTATCTACTTAAAGAGCGAATGACCTTTGATTTAAAAATAATTCCATTTGATGAAAACATTGAATTAAAAGTTGGTGAAGATTTTAGTTTTACAGCAAAACTAAATACACATCTGGATAAATACAGGAAGTCTTTATCGGCGATCGCACCCCATCAAGAGAAAAGCAAATTAGGGTTTGCTTCGTTAAGTTTTCTCTTTAAAGATCATCAAAGCTCTGTTATTTATTCCGGTGATGTTGGAAGTGAGAATGACTTATACCTATTTGATCAAAAAGTAGATTGGTTTATAACTGAAACCACTCACATCAAACAAGAGAATCTTATTGAATTATTTGATAGATTAAATCCAGACAAACTTATTTTAACCCATATTGATGATGATTTTGAAATACGACTTGATCATTTTCTTCAATCATTGCCAGAAAATCTCAAATCTCACATTATTATAGCTTTTGATGGTCTTGAGTTGGATCAATCTTCCTGAATCCTCTTTAATAAAATCTTGCTTTGTGCTATATTTGGCATACAATTTTTACAATATGGCAGACAAATCTTAAACTATTGAATGACGCGAGAAGAATTTAAAATAAAAAATGGAATTATCGGTAAAACCAAAGAGATAAATGATCTGGTTGATATAATAATGCAAGTTGCTCAATCCGATATTTCGATCTTGATCTTTGGAGAAAGCGGTGTTGGTAAGGAAATTTTTGCAAAAGCTATTCATGCTCACAGCAATCGTTCAAACAAAACTATGGTATCTGTAAACTGCGGTGCTATTCCGGAAGGAATAATTGAAAGCGAATTATTCGGACATAAGAAAGGGTCATTTACAGGTGCAGTAGAATCCCGAAAAGGTTATTTTGAAATTGCTGATAACAGCACATTATTTTTAGATGAGATTGGAGAACTTCCGCTTACAACTCAAGTTAAACTATTGCGTGTACTTGAGAATAAAGAATTTATGAAACTCGGTGCTGAAACAGTTGTTAGAGTTGATGTTAGAATTATTGCTGCAACTAATAAAGATTTGCAAAAAGAAGTTGATTCAAGAAGATTTAGAGAAGATTTATTTTTCAGATTGAAAGCCGTTTCATTGAACATCCCGCCGTTAAGAAAAAGAAAAGCCGATATTGAAGAACTGGCAAAACATTTTATAAAAGGATATGCAGAAAGCAACAAGTTGGCTGTTCCGGAAATAACCACAGGTGCTATTGAGATCTTAAAAAATTATACATGGCCTGGCAACATTCGCGAACTAAAAAATACGGTTGAAACAGCTATTGCATTAAACAGAGGTAAAATTTTAACTGAAGAAATGTTTACCGAGTTAAGATCTGATTATGTAGATTACGATGAACAAAGAAATTTACCTGTGTTTCTCAGAAAATCTCCTGAGGATGCAGACAGAGAGCTTATGTATCGTGCTCTGTTCGAGATCAAAAAAGATGTGATGGAATTAAAAGATTTAATTATTCATAAACTTAATGTGGATGATTATAATCGAAGAGAAAAAGAAGATGACGTTTTATCGATACGGGATCTTGAAAAAGATGCAATCGTAAAGGCTTTGGATAAAACAAAAGGCAGTAAACGAAAAGCCGCTAAACTGCTTAACATAAGTGAACGAACTTTATACAGAAAATTAAAAGAATATGATATCATCGATTCGTAATAAAAATAAACTGATTTTGTTCGCGATTTTCAATCTATTGTTTGTAGCATTAATTGCAATTAATTTTACTTCGTGCTGTGCGTATTCTTTTACCGGTGCATCTGTTCCACCGCATCTAAAAACAATTGCAATTCCGATTGCAGATGACAGAAGCGGTTCAGGTGAACCAGGTTTGCGTGAGAGTTTAACTCAAAAATTAATTCAGCAGTTTATTGATGATAACACACTGCAGGTTTCTGAACGTACATCAGCAAATGCAGTGTTGGAATGTTCGATCGTATCACTTAATGATGCGCCTGCAATTGTTTCTGCTGGTGAAGATATTACATCAAGAAGAATTACAATTGGAGTAAGGGTTATTTATCGCGATTTAGTAAAACGTCTTACGGTTTATGAAAAAACATTTTCAAACTATAGTGATTATCCTTCCAATGATCCGATAAACGGAAGACAATCAGCGATAGATGCTGCAATAGAACTTATTAGTGAAGATATTTTGTTAGATACCGTTTCTGGTTGGTAAAAAGAAAGGTTAGTTAGTTTTAATGGAACAAGTAGTTTTAATAGGATATTTTGTTTCGCTTTCAATCCTGTTTTTATTTGGGCTGCATGGATTTGTAATGATGTATTACCATAGAAAATATGGTCATAAAAATCCTGTGCCTGATAGTGAATTTAAACCTGACAAACTGGTAACTATCCAGCTTCCACTTTATAATGAAATGTATGTTATAGAAAGATTAATTGATGCAGTTTGTGAGATTGATTATCCAAAGGATAAAATGGAAATTCAGGTTCTTGATGATTCAACGGATGAAACAACTGCGATAGTTGCTAAAGTTGTTGAAGAAAAAAAGAAATTGGGATTTGATATTTCACATATCAGACGAGGATCGCGTGAGGGATTTAAAGCCGGTGCACTTAAAGAGGGTATGAAGATTGCCAAAGGTGAATATATTGCGATTTTTGATGCTGATTTTATTCCACAAAAAGAATTTCTAAAGAAAACCCTTTCTTACTTTACTGATGATAAAGTTGGAATGGTTCAATCCCGGTGGGAACATCTTAATGGTGATTATTCAATCATTACTAAAGCACAGGCACTTGCTCTTGATGGACATTTTGTAATTGAGCAGACAGTCCGTAATAAATCCGGCTTCTTTATTAACTTTAATGGAACCGGCGGCGTGTGGAGAAAGAAATGTATTGAAGATGCGGGCAACTGGCATGCAGATACTTTAACAGAGGATTTAGATTTAAGTTATCGTGCTCAGCTTATTGGTTGGAGATTTGTTTTCTTAAAAGATTTTACTTCGCCAGCAGAGCTGCCATCTGAAATTAACGCTCTGAAAGCTCAGCAGTTCCGATGGACAAAAGGCGCTGTAGAAACTGCAAAAAAAATTCTGCCATTAGTTTGGAAATCAAAAGTACCATTAAGAGTTAAATTGCAGTCCACTTTTCACCTGACTAACAATTTAGTTTTTCCATTTATACTGCTTGCGGCAATTTTAAATGTACCGCTTATTTTTATTAAGAACAGCGGTGCACACGAACTTTACTTTGCAATGATGTCTTTATTTGTATTAGCATTTGTAAGTTCATTTTTGTTTTATTTGTATTCACAAAAAGATATTCATACAGATTGGCGAAAACGGATTGTGCTTTTCCCATTATTTATGGCTGGCAGTATGGGCCTTGCTGTTAACAACTCACGCGCAGTGTTTGAAGGATTGATGAACAGAAAAAGTGAATTTGTACGCACACCAAAGTTTAAGCAGGAAAGCGATAAAGACACCTTTGTTGGAAACAAATATCTAAACAAAAAACTTGGTCTTTCTGTTTTTGTTGAAGCAGTACTTGCTGTTTATTGCTTTATTGGAGTTCTGTCTTCAATCTATTTTATGGAATTAGCTTCAATTCCATTTCAAGTATTATTTACTATGGGATTTTCATTCATAGCTTATACATCAATTAAACACGCTTACGCAACAAAGAAAATTTAATGAGCATTAATTCATTCGATGCTTTCAATCAGAAAGTAAGTTTAATATACGAGTACAATAATAAATCGCCATTATTTGCTCGTGTTGCTGAAAATGAAATTGAAAGAAATAATATCGATGAAGCAATTAGAATTTTAACAGAGGGTTTAATCAATCACCCCGATTTTTCAGTTGCATATTTTCTGCTTAGCAAAGCGCACACAATAAAAGGTAACTACGGACAGGCATTAAAGTTCGTAAAAAAGGGGAGCGAATTAATTCATTCTCCAAAAACATTTGATCATTACCTTCGTGAAATTGACGCAATAAAAAAACAAAGACAGCTATTTAATGTCTCTCGCTGGGCTGATTCGGCAAATCAGCAATTTTCGAGCTTCACCTCCGCTGCAGCAGATAAAACACAAACTGAAAAACCATCGCAAAGCATTGAAGTAACCCTAAATAAACTTACCGCAGAAATTGCAGGGGTTACTCAAACCGTAAAAGAAGCGAAAAAGAAAATTGAAGAATCAAAACAAAAAGATTTTTCCAATAACGATTTTATTGTTTCTGAAACTCTCGCAAAGATTTATACTACTCAGGGTGAGTTTAAGGAAGCAATTTCGGTCTACAAAAAGTTAAAGGTTAAACACCCCGATAAAGAAGTTTATTTTGATTCTAAGATTACTGAGCTTAAAGCTAAGTTAAGTGTGTAAAGTTTGTTTAACTAGTTTTTAAAGAAGTGACTTATAATTTCTCGCCTGATGTAAAACCCGATGGACCAAGATTGAATTATCCTCAATAGTATAAAAGATTAGATAGTTCTGAATAATTAAATATCTGTAACCAAGTTTTTTTATCTCTTCGTCTCTTGGAATTCTTCCCAGATAGGGATTTGCCGAAAGAAGAACTAAATCTTTTTCGATTTTATCAGCTAATGTATTTGCGGCACCCAAATTATCGCTGGCTATAAAACTAATTATCTCTGTAAAATCTTCTTCAGCTATCCTCAGAAATTTTACTTGATATTTATTTCTGAGCATTAATCGAATTCCTGATAGTATCCATT
>JBGAWM010000120.1:0-6439 GCA_044227615.1 Ignavibacteriaceae bacterium | reverse complement strand
CTTGGATTATTAGGAAAAGTTGCGCCCGGTTTTGATTTTAATGTTGGCTTCTCACTTTTAATGCCTTCTGCTTCATATAATCCTGGCGCAGATGGAGAGCCAACTGTTGAAGCATCAAACACATTTATTTTAGCAAATGCAAGAGCATTTGTAGCATTATCAAATAAATTTGCTTTGGTTCCAACTGTAGATTTTTATACCGGATCAGGAAGTTTTGATGTTGACGGTACTTCAAATGATTTGCCTTCAGTAATGGGTGTGGGTGTTGGAGTCGGTTTACAGTACAAAGTAGGAAGCCTTTTAATTGCTGGTGGTCCTGCTTTCTTTTATGATTCAGAAACACAATCATCAACACCAACAACACCTGAATTAAATAATTCTTCCTTCACTTTCCCAGCTTGGAATCTTGGTGCTGAGTGGGGATTTACCGAATGGTTATATGGTCGTCTGGGTTATGTTGCCAGAACATTTTCAAATACATCTGAATCACCTGCTGGTACGACAGAAGTAAATGAATTTACAAGAACCGGTTTTGGTGATGGTGATGTTAGATTGGGTGTGGGTTTAAGATTTGGTGGATTTAATCTTGATGCCACAGTTAATGATGATGTACTAAGACAAGGATTTAATCTTGTTGGCGGAGGTGTAAGTACATTTGCCTACTTATCTGCAAGTTACGCTTTTTAAATCTTATTTTAGGCTGCCCTAACTGGGGCAGCCTTTTCTATCTTCGGCAAAAATCTAATCTTTATTTTTGCTCATTAACTAAAAATTTTTATAACTTTGCGGCGGTCTTAATTAACTAATCTATCACAAAATAAGGATCTACTATGAAACAGTTATTTTCTGTTCTCTTGCTTGCTGTGTTATTTACGGGTTTCATTAATGCTCAATCTCAGGGTATTAGTATTGGTGCTAATGTTGCTTTGCCAATGGGCGATTGGTCAGATGGTGCTAACACTGGCTTTGGCGGAACAGCTACTTATGAAAGAAGTTTTACTCCAAATGTTACCGGCCAAGTTTATGCTGGTTATATTACCTTTGGTGGAGAAAGCTTTACCGACCCAGACTTTGGTGATTATTCCTATAGCACTTCTATGATTCCTATTATGGCTGGTGTAAAATATTTCTTTCAGCCAGGCAAAGGATTTTATGCTAACGCACTTTTAGGTGTGCACCTTTATAATTTTTCCACTAGTTATCCAGATGAATTTGCTGCTTACGAAGTTAGTGAATCTTCTACTGAATTTTCATTTGGTCTTGGTGCAGGATATGAAATTCCTGTTGGTGGAAAGAATGCGGTTGATATTACTGCACATTATATGCTAATCAGTGATGCCAACTACATTGGTGCAAGAATAGCTTATAGATTTGGATTATAATAAGATAATTTATTGAGCTTAAGGCTGTCTGTTAGACAGCCTTTTTTAATTAAGCTATCTTTATAAAATATAATTTTAACTACAATCTTAAATTTATTCCTCCTCTGCCAAAAATAATTGCCGTGTTATCTCCTTCCGTTAGCCCACGGAGATAACCAACTTCGACGAAAATTAGCGTATTGTTACTGACTGGAAATTCAATACCTCCAGCTCCAGACAAACCAAATGCACCCTCTGATTCGGAATCAAATGATATAGAGTTTGTACCGTCAGTAATCTTAATTTCATCAAAACCCAGATTAAAATAGCCAATACCACCCGTTAGATAAGGTCTTGCTGATTTTGAAGAAGGGGTCAAGACTCCTTTAAAGTTTGCAGATAGGAATAGTATTGATGTTGAGCCACCTTCAGTAGAAATACCAGAATTGGATAGACCTGCATCCTTTAAAAACTCATCCTCGTTTAAAGGGAAAATATTATAGCCTATCGAGCCAGAAATTATAACCCCTTCGCTAATTTCGAAACCCAAACCAGCAACTCCATTAAAACCAGCTGTCCAGTAATCAGAAAAATCATTTGGATTCAAAGGAATTGAAAGTCCACCGCCCAAAGTTAGTTCAATTTTTTTTTCATCTTGAGTATAAACATCGGATACTATTATCAAAGATAATAGCATAAAGAATAATATTTTTTTCATTTCAATAATCCATAAGTTGTTTGTAAATAAAATTGATAAGTTTTAGTCTTCCCATTCAATATTTAAAACGATTTCTGTCTTGCTACCTTCGCCTATAAATCTGATTTCCTTTAATTGTGAAACTTGTGATTCGTTTAATGTTATTGAACTCGTTTCTTTTTTAACTTCTGGAAGATTTACATCTAATCTTTCGGGCGCTAAATCATATGCTCCGCCTGTTAGGAAATCGATTCCGCATCCTATTATTCCACCAAAGATAATATTCCCTATTATCCACGCACTTGTAGATTTTTCCACATAGACTTCAACTGGTTCATAACCTTCTTTAACGACTTTTATCAGATGAGAATCACCTCGTTTAAGAGTAACTTTAGTTGGTGTTTCACCCATTTTTGAGCCGTCAACCCAAACTTCAGATGAAGTAGGAACTGAGGCCACTTGAATATCTTGAGTTGTGCCGTGTACAATTGTGCCACATCCTATTGCCATTCGCATAATTAAGTAAACGATGAATGTGCGACGCAGATACTTTTTCATTTGGACTCCCTTGTGAATGTAAATTGATTTTGTTTGTTAAAAATTATTTTATTTATTAGTTTGATATTAAGGAGGATATAAGCGAAAAGAATAAAGCAATGATTTCGTTAAATCGATTTTATGATTAGAAAACATGAACCTCTCCATTTTTCTTCTATTTACTTTAATTAAAATTAGCAACCGTCCTTTGAAATAGCAAAAAAGCTTGGGAATTGGCAAATATTTGCATTCGGGTTATATTGACCTTTGTCTATAGTATTATTTAAAAAAAATATTAAATATCAATTCGGTTTATCAATAGTAATTTCAATTAATAATTTGTTCACTTAGGCTTGTTAAAATTTTTTCAAACTATTAATTAAGCTATCATTTCATTAATCAAAATTGCTTGGTGTTTGTTTTCAGTTTTCTTTATTCATTCCTTATTTTTCCGCAACAATTTTTCAAAGGTTATAAAATGAAATTTGAACGTAATGCCGGAATATTATTGCATCCAACTTCACTCCCGGGTAAATATGGAATTGGTGATTTGGGTTATGATGCTTATAAGTTTGTGGATTTTTTAGAAAAAGCCGGACAAAAACTCTGGCAGGTTTTTCCACTTGGACCAACGGGTTATGGAGATTCCCCATATCAATGTTTTTCTGCTTTTGCCGGAAATCCAAATCTTATTAGTCCAGATAAATTGATGGAAGACGGTTTACTTCGCGATCATGATTTGCACAACATTCCACGTCACAACCCAATATCAATAGATTATGGTGAGGTAATAGAGTACAAAAAATCATTACTTAAAAAAGCCTTTACCGCCTTTAAGCATCATCAGGAAAAGTTCGAAAAGGATTTTAATAAGTTCTGTAAAGAGAATAAACTTTGGTTAGATGACTTTGCCTTTTTTATGTCCGCAAAAGAAGCTCACGGTGGAATTGTCTGGAAAGATTGGGACGAAGGTCTCGTTCTTCGCAAGAAAAAAGCTTTAGATGAATGGAAGAAGAAATTAGAAGATGATATTCTCTATCAAAAATTTGTTCAGTTTGTTTTTTTTAAACAATGGCGTAATGTTAGAGAATATGCAAACAGCAAAGGCATAAAAATAATTGGTGATATGCCCATCTTTATTGCATACGACAGCGCTGACCTTTGGGCAAACAAAGAACTTTTTACTGTTGATGAAAAGGGAAATCTTGAAACTGTTGCGGGTGTGCCTCCCGATTATTTTTCTGCAACAGGACAGCTTTGGGGAAACCCTCTTTATCGATGGAAAGAAATGGAGAAGGATGATTTTCTTTGGATGAGAAATCGTTTTGCACAATTGTTTACGATGGTTGATATTGTTCGCATAGATCACTTTAGAGGATTTGAAGCATTCTGGGAAATTCCTGGTGATGCACCAACTGCAGAAACGGGAAAATGGGTTAAAGCGCCGGGACACAAATTATTCAAATCAATCCAAAAACATCTTGGTGAAGTTCCAATCCTTGCAGAAGATCTTGGTGTAATTACTCCTGCCGTAGAAAAACTTAGAGATGATTTTGAATTTCCCGGAATGAAAATTCTTCAGTTTGCTTTTGGGACAGATATGGAAACAAAATTTTTACCTCATAACTTTGTGAAAAATTGTGTTGTGCTAACTGGTGCACACGATAACGACACAACCCGAGCTTATTTTGAAAAAGCAAAACTCGATAAGCATTCTGATATTTATGATCACGTTCAGAAATATCTTAATTATTATGGAGACGATATTGTTTATGAACTGATAAGACTTGCTTATAGATCAGCAGCCAATATTGTTATTGTTCCAATGCAGGATATTTTAAATCTTGGCGGTGAGGCGCGAATGAATTTTCCTGGTAAGCTTGGCGGTAACTGGATGTGGCGATTTACATGGGATCAAATTAAAGATGATCTTCACTTGAAATATTTCGGCTTAGCACACCTTTACGAAAGACCGCCAAAACCAAAGAAAGTTGTGCCTGAAGAACCCTGACAGTTTGTCATTCCGCGCTTGATGCGGAATCTATCATATTTAAAGCCTGGATGCCGGATCAAGTCCGGCATGACAATTATACTGAATCTTATATTGGTTTTCTGAATCAAATAGTTTGAAAAATTTAAAGGAGTGCGAATTGAAAAAAATATTTTTAGCAGCAATTTTATTAATTATAATGGGTGTTGGCTGCAGCAAAAGCGGAACAAATGATAATCTTAATTGGGAAGACAATCTTGAAACTGCCTTGCAAAAAGCAAAATCAGAAAACAAAGCGGTACTTGTTAACTTTACAGGAAGCGACTGGTGTGTTTGGTGCCAAAAATTAAGCGCAGAAGTTTTTTCTCAACCCGAGTTTGAGGATTATGCAAATGAAAATTTAATTTTGGTTAAAATAGATTTTCCTGAAAAAATTGAACAAAGCGTTGAGACTAAAATGTACAACAATCAGCTTGCCCAAAGGTTTGGTATTGAAGGATATCCTACAATCTTTCTGTTAAAAAACGATGGCTCTGTTGCGTTAAAGACAGGGTATCTGCCTGGCGGACCTGTTAATTATGTTAGTCAATTAAAGAGTTATTTGTAGTTTAATTAAACCCTTCGAGGTTTCTAGTTTCAAACCTCGGGGGTTGCCCCTAATTCATACTTCGTTATTTTTGCCTTACTTATGCCCTAATTCTTCTCACATCTTTTACTAAATTTGCATTTAATAAAGTTCGAGAATAATCTCTATTAAAACTTATGAATAAAAAAATAATTATTATCGGCGCGGGAATTTCTGGATTAACATCAGCATACCTTTTATCAAAAAAGGGATTTGATGTAAAGATTTTAGAAAAGAGAAATTCTGTCGGCGGATCAATTGAAAGCGTAATTGAAAATGGTTTTTTGTTTGATCGCGGACCGAACAGCGCACTTGAAACTACCCCTGTTATTGGACAGCTAATTCGTGAACTTGAGCTTGAACCTGAACTTCTCTACGCAAGTAAACTTGCAAATAAAAGATATATTCTTCGTGATAACAAACTTCATTCTCTTCCAATGTCTCCGCAAGGATTAATTAAAACTAAATTGTTTTCCACCAAAGCAAAATTTCGCCTGATGGCTGAACCATTTGTCGGAAGGTCAAAGGATGGCAACTATCAAAGTCTTGCGGAATTTGTAAAGCGAAGATTGGGACAAGAATTTTTGGATTATGCAATCAATCCCTTTGTTGCTGGAGTTTACGCCGGAAGACCTGAAGACTTAAGTGTTAAATCTGCTTTCCCAAAACTTTACGCCTTAGAAGAAAAATACGGTGGATTAATTATTGGAACTGTTCGCAGTATTCGTGAAAGAAAAAAACGCGCCGAGGTTGCTAAGCAATCTGCAAAAATGCTTTCATTTAAAAGTGGAATGATTACACTTCCCAAAGCAATTGAAAAATATTTTGGCTCCAATATTTTACTTTCGAGCGAAGTTATTTCAATCGACAAAAATGAAAATGGCTTTTCTGTTTCATATCAGCAAAATGGAGTAACAAATAAAATTGATTGCGATGCTGTGCTTTCAACAATTCCATCTTTTGTAGCAAGCTCACTATTTGCAAAGTTTGATAAAGAATTTAAAACTCATGCCGAGGCAATTTATTATCCGCCTGTTTTAGTTTATTATTTAGTATATAATAGAAAAGATATCAAACAAGAATTAGATGGATTCGGATTTTTAATTCCAGCAAAAGAAAACAAATCTTTTCTTGGTGCGCTTTGGAGTTCTGTAATCTTTTCAGACAGAACAGATGAAAACAAAGCAGCGTTTACATTGTTTATCGGTGGATCTCGCAACCCTGAATTT
>JBGAWM010000011.1:0-86265 GCA_044227615.1 Ignavibacteriaceae bacterium | reverse complement strand
CAACAGCTACAATCATTCCGAGGTTTGTCCAATTAAAGAAAGCAACAAACTGGGCAGCAAAAAAAACAAGAACAATGTAAGAACCTAAAGTCTCCATCGATTTGTTCATTCCCTTAATGACATCATTATCTGATTTAATCGTCTTAGCCCCAATTCCATAAGCTATTCCAGTTATAACTCCGCCAAAAAATATAAATGCAACAATACCGCTTAAGAAAGGTGATTTTAAAATGCTAAAAGTTTTAGGATCTCTAAGAAAACCATTTTCAGGAATTAATCCTGCAAGAATTATAATTGAGAATATCACAGAAGCGATGGCAGCAAACCATAATCCTCTCTTTTCATCAGAGGACAGAGCTTTAATTTCTTCTGCTTCAACAGAACCTTTGTAAGGTCCTAATCTCGGAATTACAATTTTCTCTGTTACCCAGGTACCGGCGGCGGCAATAAAAAATGTTGAGACGAACATAAAGTAATAATTAGCTGCTGCATTTACTTCGTAGCTTTTATCTATGATGTGTGCAGCTTCCTGTGTTAGTCCTGCAAGCAAGGGATCAATAGTTCCCAGTAAAAGATTTGCACTATAGCCGCCCGATACACCGGCAAAAGCAGCAGCTAAACCAGCAATAGGATGTCTGCCTGCAGCAAGAAAAATTATTGCTGATAGAGGTACTAATAAAACGTACCCGATTTCACTTGCAGTGTTAGATAGAACTCCTGCAAATACTATTACAAATGTTAGAAGATTTTTTGGTGATTTAAGCACAAGCAGACGCAGTACTGTCCCAATCAATCCACTTTGTTCTGCAACTGCTATCCCTAACAGCGAAACAAGTACTGTTCCGAGCGGTGCGAATGAAGTGAAGTTTGTAATTAAGTTCAGGATAATTCTATGCAGACCTTCAATGGATATAAGATTAACTGGTTTTATTTCTAATCCGGTACCCGGATGTAAAACTGAAAAATTAAACTGACTAACGATCCAGGAAAGTACAATTACACCTAGTGCAAACAATGCAAAAAGGGTAGTCGGATGAGGAAGTTTATTGCCGACTTTTTCTATTACACTTAAAAATTTTTCTATAAACTTATTAGAATTATTTTGAACTTCAGTCATTAATATTATCCTTGGATTAGTTTAGAAATGAATCAAAGTAAATCGGAATTCTGAGACAATATAAAAAATTATTTTTATAAGATGCTACATAAAAGGGAGATTGTGAAAAATGGCTTCATAGTCATTTCGAAGGAGTCTGCCTGTTGGCAGATAGGTCTTCGGCCGTAAGCATCCCTTTGAGATATTGAAAAATATTTTTAGCAAACAGCATAAAAGATTTTTCTCCTGATAGGAATCACATTGGCGTCAACTAAGAGGAATCATATTCTAATTAAGATTATTCTTTATATCATGCCTACGGCATTTTGTTTTATTTTTTCTTTCAGCTTCTACCATTATTTCATCCCTCTGGGATGAAGAAAGATAAATCCCATAGGGATTTAATATTGGTAGTAGTAAAATTGACAATACGAGCAAAAAATCCCTTTAGGGATGTATACCATTCTCTAATTATTCTATAGTCAGAACAATCGAACCAATTTATAATGAAAAACATAGTTTCTAAGTTGACACCTATGCGATAGGAATCGGGATTGAAATGAGGACGATTAGATTTCTGCAACAGATCCTACCGATTGGTAGGATCGGATTTTAATGACTATTGATTGATATAGAAGTATTTAACTTTTCCATCAAAATCGGTTGTGATAATTTTATCATTGCTGATCGGCGTAATTGTATTCACAAATCCGTTGGTTGATTTATGCTGCCAGAGAATTTTTCCAGTTTCAGAATCCAGAGAATATATCATTCCATTTTTAGTCGCATAAAATATCACTCCATCTTTCTCAACAATTTGAGCTGAGCTAATATCGTATCCAAACCCGCAGTTTGTAATCCATAATGGGTCTTCAAGTTTATTAGAAATCGGTAAAGCAAGAATTGTATCATTCATTGTGCGAATAAAAAGTTCTTCACCATCTTCAGATAAACCGACAGTTTCTCTTACTTTATATTTTCCAGTTCGCCAAATATGATTTCCCGTTTCAATATCTATTGCAGTTAATTTTCTATCAGGCGCTGCAAAAAATACTATCCCATCTGATACTACTGGCCAGCATGCAGCGGGGGAGTAGAATGTTCCTTTACGATCACCTTTCCATTTCCAGATGAGTTCTCCTGTTCTGGCATCAAGGCAATAAAAATGTTCATCCCAGGCACCGAATAATATTTTATCATCATAAAAAGCTGGTTTGGTTTCTACAAATTCATTTAAATCAGAAAATTGCCAAACTAATTTTCCAGTCTTTAAATCTATTGCTCTAAATATTCTGTCACTTCCACCAACGTAAACAATTTCATCTTCAATGATCGGGCATCCAAGAACGGCAGCGTTTGTTTTAAATTTCCAAACTAAGTTTCCGTCGTGAATGTTTAAACAATAAATTGAACTATCTGTACTGCCAAACACAACATAATCGTTTCTAATTGCTG
This sequence comes from Ignavibacteriaceae bacterium, assembly GCA_044227615.1. Classification (GTDB taxonomy): domain Bacteria; phylum Bacteroidota; class Ignavibacteria; order Ignavibacteriales; family Ignavibacteriaceae; genus IGN3. The sequence continues at coordinate 83,714 of JBGAWM010000011.1, read as the reverse complement.
CTGTTGAATAAATAGCATTTCCAGTTTTGTATTTCCAATTAACAGATCCATCTGATAAACTGAGAGAATAAAAATATCCGGATGCATCTCCGATAAAAACTGAATTATCGTTTACTAGAGCAGATGATGCAATTGTGTAACCTGAATTAAACTCCCAAAGGAATTTTACATTGGGATATTTTTGATTGACTGAATAATCCGGACGTTTTTGCTTTGTAACTATTGCTGTATAATTTCTTTGCTGTAATGGAAGTTGGTGCCAGAGTTTAGTCTCTATATTTGGTGTTCGCTCAGAAAAATAAATTGAATCGTTTTTAATTTCTACAATTGTATAACCACCAATTTCTTTTTTGTCACGTAAAATTGATCTGCCCATCACACCTGGAATTGATTCAAAATTATAAATCGTATTTGTGTGTCCATGTCCAAATATTGCAACTTGTGTATTTACGTTTTTTAATCTATCAAGCATTTCGTACCAGTTATCAATGCTCTCATCCAATGGATAGTGAGTTAAAAAAATTATCGGCTGATTTGAATCTGGTAGTGAAACAATAAGTGAATCAAACCAGCGTAAATCTTCCGGTGCCCAATGCCCATCTGCCATTCTCATTCTTGGTCCCTGATGCAATCCAATGAAAAGAAATTTATCATACTCAAAAACAAAACGATCATTACCCCAGAGTTTTATAAAATCTGTGCAGCCTGATTCGCTCCATTTTGTATCGTGGTTTCCGGGAATTATATAATAGGGTTTAGTAAGATTATCTAAAATAATTTTGGCTTGTGATAATTCATTTAAAGTTCCGGTTGCAGTGATATCACCTGATACAATTGTAAAAGCAATATCACCGAAAGTGTTAATATCATTTACTGAGCGTGTTAAATCTTCTGCTGCAGTTGGATACCCGATATGAACATCAGTCAGCCAGGCAAACTTAAATTGTTGTGCTGCAACGGTGCAGGTGATTAAGAGTAGTAATAGAAAAAACTTTTTCATCTGTTCTTAAATATATTTTTATTTATAAATGCAAAATTAAAACTTATAGATTGCTTCGTCCCCAAAATGGGATTCGCAATGACTGTCTGAATTACACCATCTTATCAACCAGCGCATTAAACTTTTCTTCAAAAAGTTGATGAATCAAATTCATATCTTCATCAGAAATTTTAATCAGCGGCATCGTATTCTTGATTGCTTGTTCCGGAGTTTTAATTCCGGGAATAACCGTTGAGACTCCAGTATGATTGAGAATAAAACTTAAAGCAAAAGTAGTTTTATCAGTATTATATTTTTCTGCAATATGCCACACGTCATCAAGTGTATCAATAAGCTCAGAAAGAAATTCTGGATTTAATCTAGAATATCTGTGATCATTTTTATTGAATCGTGTCTCTTTATTAAACTTTCCTGTAAGCAAGCCAAATTGTAAAGGAATTCTTGCTATAACTCCATAACCTTTTTCAAAAGAAGTCTTAATTAATTTTAATGATCGCTGATTTATAATGTTTAATACTAGCTGAAAACCATCTCCTAAGTTTCTTTCAATTAAAAATTCTGCTTCGGGATATGGATTAAATGTGTTAAGTGAAATTCCCCAATATCTTATCTTACCTTTATTCTGCAATTCCATCAAAGCTTCAATACACTCTCCGTCTTTAAGATGGTTAAGTTTTGCAGAGTGCAGCTGGTAATAATCTATCTTATCTCTTCTTAATCGTTTTAATGATTCATCACAGGATTTTAAGATGTGATTTTTAGAATAGTCTAAAATTATTTCCTTATTCTCAACACGATGCCCAACCTTGCTGGCTATTATAACGTCGTCACGATTGCCAAATACTTTGCCTATCAATTCTTCAGAATGTCCGAATCCGTAAAAATCGGCTGTATCGTAAAAATTTATTCCAAGGTCGAAAGATTTCTTGATAGCGCTGATTGAAGTGTTATCATCAACATCACCCCAGCCGATTGCCAAATCACCAACCATTGCGGGACCGCCTATGCCCCAAGCTCCGAAACCAATCTCGCTGACTAATAAATCTGTGTTGCCAAATTTTCTGTATTTCATAGTAAATTCTCTATACAAATTACCTTGTGTTTCATCTCTCGACGGAATTTATCCCGCCAATCGGGACTCGAGATGACGAATCGATTTTATATACAGTTACATAAAAAGCCCCTTCCCTTAGGGAAGGGGTTGGGGATGGGCTCTTTTATTTCATTAATATCATTTTCTTACTTTGCTTAAAATTATCTGTAATCAGAGTATAAAAATAAACTCCGCTTGAAATTTCTGAAGCATCAAAGTTTACTGAGTAATTGCCTGAATTAAGATTATCGTTTACAAGAGTAGCAACTTCTCTTCCGAGAATATCTGTAACAATAACTTTTACATCTGACGTTTGTGGCACACTGAATTTGATTTGTGTGTTTGGATTAAATGGATTCGGGTAATTTTGCTGCAGTGTAAATTCTGTTGGTGAAATTGTTCCAATTTCTTCTTCTACACCGGTAGGGCTAAATGATGCTGTCCTTACATCATCAAAATAAATTGTACCGGTATTTTGATTACTTGAATCGTAGGTTAATTGAAAACTATCAAAACGTAATGGCGGTTCAAATACGCCATTGCCTAACCAACTGCCAGTTTGTCCTTGTGATAAATCCCAGGTAACAACTTTCCATCCAATCCAATTTACTTCATACCATGGACTAACTTCAAAATTGCCCGGTGCAGTTTCTCTGACTGCAAATCTGAATTTATTATTTGATCCATCACCGAACATAAATACTTGCAACAATGTATTTGGTTCAAATGTTGGAGTTGTTGGTGAATAATATTCTCTGATTAACCATTCGCTTACATTTAAATCCCATTCATAATCCAACTGCATAGATTTTGTACTGCCTGTATTTGCATTAAGTACCGTTGTGTTTGAATAAATTTTTGTTGTAAGCGGATTTGTTCCAACGGTACTTCCAGACGATCCTGGCTGCCACCAGTTTGCAATGCCTGCGTCAAAATTATCAATAATACTTTGGGAAAAATAATTTGAATTGCCTGTAGTAAAATCATATGTATAATCAACAGGTGTCGGGTTGCCAAAAATATCTTCCATTCCAGCCTGAACTTTTATCGTGTAAGATTCATTTTCAAATAATGGGGTGGTAATAAAAAAGTTAAGTACACTTCTTCCGTTTACAACATAGTGTCTTAGAATTCCTGCCGCATTAGTTTGAGTTGAATTTCTAACAACTTTAAATCTGCTTGATATTGTTGAGGTTTTAAGCAACTCACTAAATGAAACATTAATTACAGGTTTGTACTCTACATTGGTTGCATTTGCTGATGGATAAACATCTGCTACAGTTGGTGCAAGAATATCAGCAACTTTTGTTTTAACTGTTAAAGTAAAAGGGTCACCACCGATACCATTTCCATCCCCATCAAATGGATGTCCAAATTTTCCTTCAGCGCTTCCTCCAATTGTAATATCATATTGTGAGTTGAATGCAAAATTGGTTGTATTGATCGTTAGAGTTTTATCGCTGTTACTCCATGCAACCGTATAAGTTACGGAAGGAGTTATGGTAAGATTTGATTCAACCGAAGTTTTATTCATCTGTCGGGAAAAATTTATTACTAAACTTTCTACTCCGGGATACAAACTGTCATTTTGCACTGGAACGGTTGATGAAATTGTTGGCGGAGTATTTGAAACTAAATCCACATCCTTAAAAGTAAAAAATGTATCCTGCATTGTAACGTCAGCTGTGTAAAGGTCATAACCATCTGCACTAACTTGCAGCTGGTGTGTGCCTGCGGGGATATCTTCAAAGTAGTAAAAGCCGTTTCTTAAAAGATCTGGATCGGTTGAGTATTGATAAAATAAAGAAGCCCAGGTATCCGTTGTATCAACCTGTCCGTTAAGTGAAACAACTGCGCCATTTACTGCTAAACCGGATTCTAAATCTTTTACAATCCCTACTGAAGTTCCTGCAAACGGTCTCACAATGTTATGATATTTTAAAATAGTCCAGAACATTGTTTTCGCTTCAAGTCGTTTCCAGTTTGAATTCATATTTAATTGGTTCTGCGTTGGATTTGTATGAAAGCCCGCTTCACTTAATTCTGAAGCCATATTCGTTTCTCGATTAACGTGCAAATATGGTGTAGAACCTGCAACGCCATAAAAATCTCTATCGCCCATTGCACCACGTGTCGTAGTTCTCATTCCCGAAGTTAGCAACCCAATCATTATCTGAGACATTTTTTTACCGCCGTAAGGAATTTTTTCTGGACCTCCAATTCCTAATTGTCCCCACATAATTAATGTGCTGTTAGCCGGACTTCCCATTGTTGCTGCATCGCTGTGTATTGAATGATAGTGAGCAGCGCCAAGTGCATTTGCCTGGTCGGTTCTTTGTGAAAGTGTTACACTTTGCTGATCATTTGTTCTGCAGATATAAACAGTATCAATATCTGTCCAATCTAAAAGCATTTGTCTTAAGTTTAATCCAACTCGTAGATTCTTTTTTGCTTCTGAATAATTGTAAATACCCATATTTTCATTCTGACTATGGCCAGGATCAAGATAAATATTCCAGCCAGCAAGACCGGTTATTTCCTGTGAAAAACTCTGAAAGTTTAAGAGTATAAAAAGAAATGATACTAAATGGGCGATTTTTTTAGAAGAATAATTCTTTATTGTTTTCATTTTCATATACTCCATTACTCTATATTCATTAAATAAATTGAACCATCATTAACTACATCAAATACAATTGATTTGCCATCGGGGGCAAAGCATGGATTCATTTCCATTAAATCGGATGTGTTAGTTAAATTTCTTTTCTGTGTACCATCTGCATCAATAATATATATGTCCGAAGCAGTGTAATCATGTCCATCATCTTCGGCAAGCATATAAATAATTTTGCTGCTATCAAATGACCATCGAGGTCTATTGCCGATTCCAAGATCAGTCAAATTTTTTCCATCGATGTTCATCACGAATATATTTCCACCCATAACCTCAAAAACTATTTTAGCTGCATTCGGTGATAAAGATAGATTTATATATTGCGCATCTTTGATTGGTTCAAATATTTGTTCGGAGTTGTTTGATAAATCTTTAACAACGACTTTATTGTTTTTTTCAAATGCTACAATAGAGCTGCCAATTTGATTATTTTTTTCTTTGGCAGAGATTAACAATTCATCATTACCTTTAATTGGCAGATATACTTTTGAATCTCCATCAGCCCATTCCGGCAGATAAGGCATCATTGTTTTGTAATCGGAAAGTTGTTTGGATTCACCTGTTTCAATATCAAATATTTTAACAGCGTTGAATCTACTCATATCTTCATACTTAGCAACGCGTGTTAATATTGATTTGGAATCCGCAGACCATTTGAATCCAAATCCTGCGGCTGATTCATCTGTTAATTGAGTATTGGATTTTGATTGCAGGTTAAAAATCCAAATGCCGTTATAACCTGATTTTGTGTAAGCTATTGAGCTGCCATCAGGGGAATAAACAGGATTCATCACAATATCGTCTAACGAACCTTGAATTAACAACTGATAATTTGTTTGAGCAGATATCAGACTACTAAGCAGAATAGAAAAAATCATCAAATACTTTTTCATTAACAAAACCTCTTCTTATTTTTTTTGATCACTATTGAATTTTTAATTACAAATTGAATTAACTCAAATTAAAAAAAAATAAAATAACATTCAGTCTATTTTCTTATTTAACGAAGTTATATTTTAATACAGTTTATAAAAAAATATTGGCACACAAATGAAAAACTCAATTACAATTTTCCTTCAGCAGGGCAATCCAAAAGAAAATAAAAAAACAATAAAGCGATTCAATGAATCTGAATTAGTTAAAGAAATAATTCTTATCTCTTCCGATGAAAAATTTTCATCTTTTGAAAATGCAAAAGTTGTAAACTGTAAAAACTTTAAAAGCAACGAAGCAATTAAACTTATCGCTAAGTATTCCTCAACTGATTTTACATTAATTGTCCAGAGTGAAAAAGCAGTAAAACCGGGTCAGTTCTGTCTCGATAGATTTTATCAGGTTGCAGTAAATACAAATGCATCTATGATTTATTCTGATTATAACGAAGAAGAAAAAGGCAAAACTATACCTCATCCTGTAATTGATTATCAAGAAGGAAGTTTGCGCGATGATTTTGATTTTGGGGAAATATTATTTATAAAAACAGAGTATCTAAAAAAAATTGCAGTGGATGAAAATGGTAATTTTAAATTTGCAGGATTGTATAACTTAAGACTTAAGCTATCTCAACTCGGACCACTATATCGAATTCCTGAATATCTCTACACAATAGAAAGTGCTGAAGAAGTTGGCACAGAGGATAAACATTTTAGCTACGTAGATCCTAAGAACAGGGAAGTACAGATTGAAATGGAAAGAGCGGTGACGCAGCATTTGATGGATATCGGTGCATATGTCCATCCGCCATTTAAAGAAATTGATTTGAATCTAACAAAGAATTTTGAGTTTGAAGCATCGGTGATTATTCCGGTTAGAAATCGTGTTAAAACGATTGGCGATGCGATTGAATCTGTACTAAGACAGAAAACAAATTTTAAGTTTAATCTTATTGTAATAGATAATCATTCAACCGATGGTACAAGTGAAGTTATAAAATCTTATAGTAAAAATGATGATAGACTTATTCATTATATCCCTGATCGAAATGATCTTGGAATCGGCGGATGCTGGAATGCCGGTGTTCATCATGAAAAGTGTGGAAGATTTGCTGTGCAGTTAGACAGCGATGATATTTATAAAGATGAAAATACTTTGCAGACAATTGTAGATCTATTTCATAAGGAAAAATGTGCAATGGTCATTGGTTCCTATCAGATAACAGATTTTAATCTTAAAGAACTCCCTCCCGGATTGATTGATCATAAAGAGTGGTCTGATGACAACGGACCAAACAATGCATTAAGAATAAATGGACTTGGTGCCCCCCGTGCATTTTATACTCCTGTACTGCGTGAAATAAAAATTCCAAATGTAAGTTATGGTGAAGATTATTCTGCAGGATTAGCAATAAGCAGACAATACAAAATTGGAAGAATATACCACTCATTATATATGTGCCGCAGATGGGAAGGGAACTCAGATTCGCAATTAGATATTTTGAGAATTAATGCAAACAATGTTTATAAAGATCGCATAAGAACATTTGAATTATTAGCAAGAAAAAAGTTAAGTAATAAAACTATAAATGGTTAACAAAACTTAGTTAACAATCAAATTGTAAAAACAATTGACTTTGGAAACTAATTTATTTAGTTTTTTGATAGAAGATTTAATCAATTTTTATTTTTGTTCTGATTAATAATTGTCTGTGAAAAAAGGATACAAATAATATCCTTCATCAGAACTACTCCCCCAGGATCGAAGAGACTAATAATAGGAGTAATTATATGAGAAAACTGCTACTCTTTAGCATTCTCGCACTACATATTTTTTCAATACCCATCTTTGCACAAGTCGGCAAAATTACTGGCGTGGTAAAAGACGCATCAACAGGAGAGGCTCTAATCGGTGCAAATGTATTGATAGAAGGTACCTCCATTGGTGCCGCAACAAATGTGGATGGATATTTTGTAATTCTAAACATTCCTCCCAAAAACTACAACTTAAAAGCATCAATGGTTGGTTACGCACCCGGTATAATTCAGAATGTGCGTATAAACATCGACCAAACTACCGAGGTTAATTTTAATTTAACTTCTAATACTTTCCAAACAGAAGAAGTGGTAGTAATCGCAACCACACCTATAGTTCAAAAAGATGTTTCGTCAAGCAGAGTCAATTTGAACGTGGCAGAAATTGAAAACTTACCCGTAACCAGCATTGAAGGTGTGATTGGATTGCAAGCTGGTGTAAGAACAGGTGTTGATGGAGATCTTCAGATTAGAGGTGGATCTCAGAACCAAACAGCATTTTTGGTAAACGGCGTTACACTTAGAGATGAGAGGGACAACTCACCTTTTACCGGAGTTAGTTATTCTGCAATAGATCAGATACAAATACAAACCGGTGGATTTAATGCTGAATATGGAAATGTAAGATCCGGGTTAGTTAATGTTGTTACAAAAGAGGGTTCAAGAGACAAATACTCGTTTAGTTTAATAAGCAGATACAGAGCGGCAAATCAAAAACATTTTGGAGCATCACCAAATGATCCAAACTCATATTGGATTCGTCCATATGTTGATGGAAATGTTGCCTGGTTTGGTACTCAATCTATTGACCCACAGACAGGTCTTCCGGTCTGGGATGACTTTACACAGAAACAATATCCCCAATTTGATGGATGGGTTGCTGTTGCAGAACAAACCCTTCTAGATGATGATCCAACTAATGATCTAACCCCTGAACAAGCTCAACAAATCTTTTTGTGGGAACATAGAAGAATAACTGCAATTGAAAGCCCCGATTATGAGGTGGATGCAAGTTTTGGTGGTCCTGTACCATTTGCACAATCATTAGGTAATTTAAGATTTTTTGGATCCTATCGTCAGACAGAAAACATGTACGTAGTTCCTCTCTCTACTGATGGAGTGAAAGACTGGGTCGGTCAGTTAAAACTTACTTCTGATATCGGTGAAGGAATGAAATTCATGATTCAGGGTTTATGGAGTGAGGTTACTGGAACTAATAATAATAATGCAGGTGTTGCCGGTATCTTCAGAACACCTGGAAGCATTGGTGCAGTGATGAATAGAGTAAGCTATATCGATGCAAGAATTTTTGCTCCTGATTACTGGGCACCAAGTACAATCGATTACTCTTCATACGGCGGTAAATTTACAAATGTTATTAATCCTACTACTTTGTACGAAGTTCAATTTAGTACTTTTCGATCTGAATACAGAACCAATCCCGGAAGAGCAAGAGACACTTCAAAAATTTATAATGTGGGCGGAGTTTATCTGGATGAAGCTCCTTTTGGATATGCTGATTATCCTTCTACTGGTATAAATGGATTGAGAATGGGTGTTGGATTCAGCAACTCCCGAGATAGCAGTGTTGTTACTGTTTATAATGCAAAAGTAGATTTTCAAAGTCAGCTTGATAAATTCAATAACATAAAAGTTGGCTTGGAATTTAATTATACAGATAACAGAGTTAATTACGCTTCCGTAGACAAATTTTTACCAAGCGGCCGCTCAAGATCAACCTGGAGCAACTTCCCTATCAGAGGAGCATTGTATCTGCAAGATAAGTTAGAATTTGAGGGAATGGTTGCAAATGTGGGTGTTAGATTTGATTACTCGGATCCGCAAGGTGAATGGTATGAATATGATCCATACACAAAAGCATTTGCATCAGAAAATTCTCTTGGATTAGATACATTACTTGCAAAAGTCACAGTAGATAAACAACTGGATATAAGTCCAAGAATTGGTATATCATTTCCTATTACTGTTAATAGCAAGTTGTATTTTAATTACGGACATTTTAGACAATTGCCAACGCCTGAAAATTTATTCTTATTAAGAAGATATTCTGATAATAATGCGGTTACAAGAATAGCTGATCCGAATAATCCTTTACCCAAAACTGTTGCATATGAATTAGGATACGAACAAAATTTATTTGATGAGTTTTTAGTGAGAGTTGCTGGTTATTACAAAGATATTTCATTACAATCTCGTTTGGTTGAATATGTAAGCAGAGATAATAAAGTAGATTATACACGATCTGAACCGAATAACTATCAGGATGTTAGAGGTTTTGAATTAACACTTACCAAAAACAGAGGTGAGTGGGTTCAAGGATTTATAAATTATACATATGATGTAAGCAGTGCAGGAAATTTTGGATTTGGTACTTACTATGAAAGTGCATCATTGCAAAGAAATTATGAAGCTACCACCACCTCTGTTTATCAGGAAAAGCCAATCCCACAGCCATATGCAAATGTTAACATAGACTTTTTTACACCTCCTGATTATGGTCCTATGGCAGGCAGTCTTTCTTTGTTAGGTGATTGGAGAGCAAGTTTTGTAGCTTCTTGGAATTCAGGTTATTATTTAACCTGGGCTGGAGGCGGCAGCATACCAGGAGTTGAAAATAATGTTCAATGGAAAGATCGATGGAACGTAGATTTGAGAATTAGTAAAACATTCAGATTTATGGGTTTGGATCTCCAACTTTTTGCAGATATAACCAACTTATTCAATTATAAGTATATGACTCAGTATGGATTCGTTGATGCAAATGATTATTTAGCATATATGAAATCATTGCATTTGCCATCAGAAGTATTTGATGAACGATTTGGATATACTAATATTCCTGGAGATGATAGACCCGGTGATTATAGAATTGGTCCTTACATTGCTTGGGATGAAAATGCAACTGACAGCCAAAAGGATGAATGGAGAAAAAATAAATCATATATAGATATGCCAAATCAGGAATATTTTGCATTTCTTAACCCAAGGGATGTTTATTGGGGATTAAAATTATCTTATGAGTTTTAAATAGATTTTAGAGGAATAAATGAAACACAATATTTTAAGAATCAAATTTATAAATCTCTCAATCTTTATGATCCTGTTTGGTTTTTCCACAACAGTATATCCTCAGTATGCTATTAAGTGGTTGTCTGCCGGTTCATTACATAACTGGTATTCCGAAATTGGCAGTGAGATTGAAGAGGGATTTGTAAAAGAACAGCAGTATGGATTGCAATGGCCGGCAATTAGTTCGCGTCAAGATATCCAAGCAGCAAAAGGTTTATGGATTGGCACTACAAATTTTAGTGATCCTAACGATCCTCAAAGCCCTTACCCTTATAAAGTTGTTCACGTTGGGCCTAGAGTTACGGGTGCTGGCGAATTTTATCCGCAAGAATTTAAGATGACAAGCCAATTCGAACCGCCATTGGTTTTTGTTGATAACGATCTTTCGCTTGATAAATCAGTTGATAATAATGATGTTGACCCAACTCTTTTTGCTGACCGTGTTATCGAAAATAAAGTTAACACTCAAATTGGTATTTCAATGACTCGAAAAATATTCCAGTTTAGTCAGCAATACCATGATAATTATATCGTTTCAGAGTACACATTTAAGAATACGGGTAATACCGATGGTGATGCCGATATAGAATTACCATCAACTACTTTAACCGGTGTTTATTTTTATTATCAGTTCAGATTTGCCGTATGTGCAAATGTCAGAAACGTAATTGGCAATAGCACTAGCTGGGGAATAAACACTATGAATGATACCCGAGGTGATGGTGTTAAAGTGGATACCGATAACCCGGATAATTTGAGATTCCATTATATGTGGCACGGAAAATTACCTTCATTTACCCGCTATGACAATATTGGTGGTCCAATATGGTCTTCTGCACTTTGGGTAGAACCGGGTGATACTGTTGGTCGTCTCGGCGCATCTCAGTTTGCCGGAGTAGTTACATTGCATGCTGATGTTTCTGCAACAGATAAAAATGATGATCCTTTGCAGCCAAGTACAACATCCTGGGAAGGCTCTGATGAACCTCAAACATCAAATAATGATTCATTCAACAAAGAGAAGATGCGAGTTGAATACACTTCCTGGATGATGAGAGGTCATAAATCTCCACGCCACGCCAATGTTGTTGAGCCAAACGACTATCAGGGATTTACAAATCCTACCGGTGATCCTGCATTAGGTACACCCGGTGGATTTTCTTTTACAAATGGCTATGGACCTTATACACTTGCCCCTGGCGACAGCATTACCTTAGTTTTTGCTGAGGGTGTTGCAGGCATTAGTCGGGCACTTGCGACAGAAACAGGCATCAAATATAAGACAGGTCAAATTACCGCTGAACAAAAGAATCAAGTTGTTTTTCAAAGCAGGGATTCTTTATTCCAAACTTTTAGAAGGGCTAATGCTAATTTTCAGTCTGGGTATAATATTCCTCGTCCTCCATTACCACCAAAAGTATTTAACGTTAACGGCGGTGGTGATAGAATTGCACTTTCCTGGGAAACTTATGATGACCCGGGTGCGAATCTGGAAGGATTTGAAATATACAGAGCAACAGGAAAGTTTGATAGTTCATACACTTTAATTCATACAGCCGGTCCATCAGAAAGAAGTTATGACGATATTACACCTGTTCGTGGACTATCGTATTATTATTATATAGTTTCTGTTGGAAGTGAGTCTTCAAATACCGGAGTTGGATTAACACCACCCGGCAAATTAAGAAGCAGCCGATACTATACGCAAACATATAATCCTGCTGTTCTCAAACGCCAGCCTGGAGGCAGCCCTTATTCAGCAGTGGTCAAAGGCAATAAAGATGCTCCTTTTTACATTAGAGCTGGAATTAACGATAAATTAAGGATTAACGTAGATAATAACGGCCCAGTGGATATAGTTATTCCAGCTGATTCAACAGAGATAGATACTCTCGAAATTAATGATGTTGTAGCTGCGATCAATTTAGCTTTACAAGTGAACGTTGCCGAAGATAACGGTTATGGATATCTTTGGCTTACTTCGCCATCAAGTGGTACTGATTCAAAAATCGAAATATTGGATATTCCTCAAAATGCATATGCAGAACTTGGTTTATCAATTGGGTTATCAGAAGGTGGTGTCCCAACCGAACAGGAAGCATTAGATCAAATTAGAGTAGTCCCAAATCCATATAATATTTCTGCTTCTTCTGAACTAGGTTTTGGTGAATTAGCTCAAAACAGATTATATTTTTTCAACATTCCCGGCAGATGTGATATTAAAATCTACTCAGAACTTGGAGAATTGGTTGAGACAATTGAACATAGGGACGGCAGCGGCGATCAAGCTTGGGATTCATTAACATCTTCAGGACAGATTATTGTTAGTGGAATCTATATTGCGGTAATCGAGAATAAAGATACCGGCGGAAAAAAGATCGTAAAATTTGTAATCATTAGATAACGGAAAAAATTTTATGAAAACAAAAATGAAAAATATACTTGCAAATTTTGCTCTGATTATTCTAATGGTTTTAGTGCAGAGCCAATTTAGTTTTTCTCAGCAGCAGAAATTAGCGCAAACCGGTATGAAATTTCTTAATGTTTCATTAGATGCGCGCTCAAGTGCTTTTGGAGATGCAGTTACATCAATCGAATTAAATAATTCCAGCGCAATGTTTTATAATCCAGCCTCGATGGCAAGATTTGAAGGAATTGCTGATATTACATTAGGGTCAACTCAGTTTATTGCAGACATAAACTATTATAACGCAGCAGTAGCCTTTGCACCGGAAGATGGTGACTATGGTGTATTCGGGTTTAGTTTCGTGTCTGTAGATTACGGTGATTTTTTAGGCACCGTCAGAGCTAATAATGACCAAGGATTTCTAGATGTCGGGACTTTCAGTCCAACAGCTATATCAATTGGATTTGGTTATGCAAATGCTCTTTCTGAAAAATTTTCTGTAGGTGCAAATATTAAATATGTTAGACAATCATTAGGTGAAAGCGTAGTTGGTGGTGTCGTAGTTGATCCTGCTACCCTGAATTATGCAAGCGGAACTACTGAAGAGAATAAACTTGATGTTTTAGCTTTTGATTTTGGAGTTTTATACAAAACTGGATTTGAAAGTCTTAATCTTGGAATGAGTGTAAGAAACTTTGCACGTGAGATTAAATACAAGAAAGAAAGTTTTCAAATACCATTAATATTCCAGATTGGCGCATCATTTAATTTTTCTGATCTGTTAGAGGTTGATAAAAATGAACATTCGTTTTTGCTTACAGTAGATGCAAACCATCCAAGAGATTTTCCCGAGCAGATTCTTATCGGTGTTGAATATACTTTTATGAATTTACTATCTTTCAGGGGTGGTTATTCAGCACCCAATGATGAAAGAAATTTTAGTGCTGGTGTCGGTCTTAAAAAAGATATCGGTGGTTTAAATCTTGGTGTTGATTATTCGTATACACCATTTGGTATTTTTAACGACGTGCACAGACTATCATTAAATTTTGCTTATTAAATTTTATTAACTTAATCGGAAATTAAGTTTGGAAAAAAAATGAAAAAAATATTTTACAACACATTTGTTATCATAACAATTTTTGCAGCTATAATTATGACAAGTTGCGCAGAGGATCCGCCTGCAAGTTTGGAGCAGTATCCATCTGCAAATCTGCCGGCACCGGTTCTTTCTACTCTAGAACCTTCTTCTCAGGCACTTGCTGGAATTACTGAAATTACAATAAGCGGATCCAATTTTTCTTCTGATAGCAGAAATAACCGGGTGTACTTCAACGGTGTTCCGGGAACAATTTTAAGCAGTACAACCACGCAGCTTACAGTAAAGGTGCCGAACGTTGTAGCGGACACGGTTATGGTTAAAATTGCTGTTGTCGGTGCTCAGGATTTTAGTAATCAATATCAATATAAAATGGTCTCTGCCTGGGAAGTTTATTATCCTTTAGATCCGATTGCTGAAAAAGCATATGGGATCATTACTGATAATAATTCTAATCTTTTAGTTAACCTTTATGATATAGGTATCTGGAAGATTACTCCGCCACCATTTGATTCAACATCAAAATCTCTTTATGTTCCAAAAGGTAATACACAAAAATGGGACAATTTTAGGTATGGACCTGGCGGTGAACTTTATGGAGTTCGAGCGGCACGTGGAGTTTGGAAAATAGTTGAAAATGTTGCACCGGCTTCTCCCTGGGCAGCACCAACTGCGGGAGTAATTGTAGCTCTTGAATTCGATAGTAATCAAAACCTTTGGGCATTAAATAATAACAATACAATTTTTAAGTTTAAGCAGGACCGAACTATTACTTCATACTCATTTCCTGGTGTATTAAGAGCTATAAGATTATTTAATAATGACTTGTATGTTGCAGCAACAAAAGATAATATTGAAGGTGTATGGAGAATTCCTATTGATGCAAATGGTGATTTAGGAACTGAGGAATTATATTTTGAAACGACCAATATTAGACTCGCTGCTAAAATTACAGCAATTGCTTTTGCTGCTGATGGAGATTTAATACTTGGTATGGATAAAGGTCCTGATCCCATTCTGGTTGTAAAACCAGATAAATCTTACGAAACTCTTTATCCCGGTGTTATCGGTGCTAACTCAGTTGTCTCTATGTACTGGCCGGCAAATGAGGAAAGCTTATTTTTTGTAAGAGGTGAAGAAAGAAGTGCTGACGGTACTAAAATTACCGTTGGACAGGCGCCAATAAAAGTCCAAATGCAGAAAATTGGTGCACCTTATTTTGGTCAATAAAAAAACTAACTAATAATAATTAAGTCTTGAGGACTTATTTAATAACTAACATAAAAGGAGTCGTAATGAAAAAACTGATATCACTTTTTGCTCTTGTTCTTTTTCTTGCAATGGGTAATTCTTATGCCCAGGGGTGGACACATTTGGGAAATTTCCCGAATGATAGTTTTATGGGAAATACTGGCGGTCACGGCGTAGCTGTTGACCCTGATGGTAAGGTTTGGTGTATATTTTATGGCACAACCGATAGTATTTTTAATGGTACAACTTGGCCAAAGATCCGTGTGATTTATGTGTTTAATGCTGATGGAACTCCAGCATCTTTTTCTCCAATAAAAACTATTACAATAGGAGGAGTTACAGATACACTATTTAATAGTAATAGAGGATTAAAAACTGATAACAATGGAAATATTCTATATGCAGCTTTCGATAAACTATATAGAATAAATTATCAAACAGGTGAAGGTATCGATGCAGTTCAACCTGTTGTCGGAATGACATTGACTGCTCCAGCTACTGATGATTTGGGTAACGTTTTTACAGCTCCGGTTATTCCAGGAAATCCAATCAGTGTATTCACAACAGATTTTACATTCCTTGGAAACGCTGTTGATGCTTCAGTTGGTTTTTCTCGTACTTTGGAAGTATCACATGATGGAAATACAATTTACTGGACAGGTTATACTAATAACTTAATTTACATCTATTCACGTCCTTCAGAATTTGATCCATTTACTTTAACAGATTCAACTTTATTCGGATTCGCTTGTGAATCTGCTACCTGGTCACGTGATGGAAACTTATTATGGCTTTCTTCAGGTTCAGGATTAACACCTCCTAATGCATATCCCGGCGTAACCACTTATTACAGCAATGCAACCTGGTATGCTTGGGATCCAGCAACAAATCAGATTGTTGATAGTTTGAAGTGGGTATTCAATACAGCTGGCAGCCCTGATGAGAGACCTCGTGGTTTAGCATTTAGCCCTGATGGAAGATATGCTTATGTTACATGTTTTGGCGGCAGTGCTTATCCAGCATTCCAGAAATTTGAAGATCCAAATTGGACAAGTGTTGATGAAGCTGGACAAGTTGTTGTAGATGGCTATAGACTTTCACAAAACTATCCTAACCCATTCAACCCATCAACAAAAATAACATTTGAGTTAAAATCAAGCGGTTATACAACATTAAAAGTTTATGATATGCTTGGTAACGAAGTTGCTACTTTAGTACAGAATGAATTAGCTTCAGGTTCACACTCAGTTAATTTTAATGCATCTAATTTAGCTTCCGGTACTTATGTTTATCAATTAAACGTTAATGGAACAAGAATTACCAATAAGATGGTTCTTCTAAAATAATTTTCCTTAAGCCTTCCCTTAGGGAAGGTTTGGATGGGCTTCTTAAGGCACGAGAAATCGTGCCTTTTTTATTTTATAAAATCAGTTTCCCTTAAACAAAAACTTGGTTAATTTTGCAACAGATTTTAATCATAAAACAAGTTAATACCATGAAAAAATTTACCATTCTATTTTTAATCATTCTAATTACATCAACATTATTTTCGCAATCAATTCCGCCTAAGAGAGAAATGAGAGCAGCGTGGATAGCAACAGTAACAAATCTTGATTGGCCAAGTTCTCCAAATCTTACCGTTGCACAGCAAAAGCAGGAATTAATTAATTTACTGGATGAGTTAAAACGAGATGGAATTAACACGGTTATTTTTCAGGTAAGATCTGAATGTGATGCGATGTATAGTTCTTCTTTTGATCCCTGGTCTTACTGGTTAACAGGTTCGCAGGGAACAGCACCATACCCTTATTATGATCCGCTTGAGTTTGCCATTGAAGAAGCACATAAACGAGGTATGGAACTTCACGCATGGTTTAATCCTTATCGAGCAGAGAGAACAGTAGATAATTATCCGAATGCACCTAATCACGTAACAATATTGCATCCGGATTGGGTAATCCAGATATCAACATTTAAATTTCTTGATCCGGGTTTACCAATGGTAAGAGATTATGTTACTTCTGTTATTTACGATATTGTGAGCAGGTATGATGTGGATGGAATTCATGCTGATGATTATTTTTATCCATATCCGCCAAATCAAATTACAAATCAAGATGCTGCTACATTTGCTGCATATCCGCGTGGATTTACAAATCTCGCAAATTGGCGAAGAGATAATGTTAATTTATTAATTGCTCAAGTTAATGATACAATCCAATCGATTAAGCCGTGGATTAAATTTGGTATGAGTCCTTTTGGAATTTGGAAAAACGGTGTTCCTCCGGGTATTACAGGTCTTTCTGCTTATGATGATATTTATTGCGATGCTATTGCATGGTTACATAATAGATCGATAGATTATTTAACACCGCAGTTATACTGGACTTTTGGCGGCGGACAGGATTATGCAAAACTTCAACCCTGGTGGGCTGATTCTGTATATGCAAATGGAAGGCATTTCTATCCTGGTCACGCTTATTATAGAATTCCCAACTGGACGAATCCAAGTGAAATGCCAAATCAAATTAGATTGGATAGGAATAATCCTAAAGTACAGGGCGGAGTATTCTTCCGTGCAAAAAACTTTGGTGAAAATCCTAGAGGAGTAACAGATACTTTAAGAAATGATCTGTACAGGTATCATTCAATTTTACCGATAATGAATTGGAAAGATATTGTTGCACCTAATCCTCCTCAAAATTTACGATTTGAAAGATTAGCAAATGGTCAGGCTGGGTTGTCGTGGGATCTTCCACAAACTGCAAGTGATGGCGATAGTGCAAAGCGGTATGTTGTTTACAGATTTAATTATTCAAACGTCCAACCAGCTGATTTAGAAAATTCCGCAAACATACTAAATGTGGAGGGATCACGACAAAGTATCCCCGGTGAACCGCCATCACCGACAGGACCTTACTATTTTGTTGTTACATCGCTGGATAGAAATTATAACGAAAGTGCAATGAGTAATATCCTGCAGGTTAATCCTCCTCCTGTGCCGATTCTTGCATTACCTAATAACAATTCTGTAAATATAGAAGACACAGTTACTTTAGTTTGGAATTATCCTTCTCTTGCATCATCATATAATATACAAATATCAAAAATTCCTACATTTGATTCTCTAATTATTCTTGATCAAAAAAATATTACTGATACATTTAAAGTTATAACTGGATTAGAAGGACAGCAGCAATATTATTGGAGAGTTAATTCAACCAATGCAGGCGGCACAAGCGCTTTTTCAAATGCTTATACTTTTACAACCGGTTTTCCTGCCACGCCAATTCTTGCATATCCTGTAAACAATACGGGCAACATTCCTGTTGATACAATTTTATCCTGGTATCCATCACAGGCTGCTGTTTCTTATGATGTAATATTGGCTCGTAGTGCAGACTTTTCACAAAATACAATAGTAGTTAATGCCGGGGGAATTACAGACACAAGTATTATTGTTGCAGGCATGAATGTCAATACATTTCATTTTTGGAAAGTGAGAGCAAACAATGCTTATGGAACTAGTAATTGGTCACCTGTGTGGAGATTTAAAACGTTTAATCCACTCGGAACAGATGATGAAGAATTACTGCCAACGGAATATGTTCTGGAACAAAACTATCCGAATCCGTTTAATCCATCTACAAATTTTAGATTTAAAATTTCTGAAGCAGGATTTACAACCTTAAAAATTTATAATTTACTTGGACAGGAAGTTGCAGTTGTACTGGATGAATTTATGAATCCCGGCACATACGATATTAGATTTGACGCGGCGGGTTTATCCAGCGGAATTTATTTTTATAGAATTAGAGTAAATGATTTTTCAGCATCAAAGAAAATGATCTTGGTAAGATGATAAATTAACTTTACCCCTTCATTCATTGAGGGGGTTTTTTGTTTTTATCTATTCAACAGGGCTTAACTATTTTGTTGATACAAATTATTAAACTATCAACTTAGAATAAAAGATATGTTATGAAAAAAATAAAATTAGCAATTCTTATTATTACCGCATTTATCTTTATAAAATGTACTTCTGTCGAAGAGATTTCGCTGCAAGATGAGTTTCTAATAAAATCAGATGTATTTATCACAAATATTGATTCATTTAAATCTGAATTTAAACTGCCGGCAAGCACAAAAGTAGAGAGTACGGTAATTGATAGTTCTGATAGTACAATATCAATTGAGTTCAACAAAAATTTTGCAGTGATTCCATTTCGAGAAGAAAATGTAAATGAAATTTATAATTATGTTAAAAATACTTATGGCTCGCGATTTGAAAATTATAATTATAAAATCAGTTCGATGGGATATCCGATTGAAAATTTAATACCTAATTATTTCAAAACGGATAAGGCAAAGATTGATTCTTCAAAACTTCCAAAGGGAAAGGATGATAGAATACCTATTGTTCAGAATGCAAGTAAGAATCTTAAATCAATTAAAGGATTATCTGGTAAAAATATTTTGTTATGGCACAGCCACGGCTGGTATTACAATAATAAAGAGAAACGCTGGATGTGGCAGCGTGCAAGATTATTCCAAACTGTTGAAGATGTTGGACCAATGTCTTTTACAATCCCGTACTTGATTCCTATGCTTGAAAACGCTGGTGCAAACGTATTCGTACCTCGCGAACGAGATCTTCAATTAAATGAAGTTGTTGTTGATAATGATTTTGCCGGTAAAGAATCATATCAGGAAAAAATTGTATCTGAAAAGGGCTTCTGGAAAACTTCGCCGCAAAAAGGATTTGCTTTAAAGAATCAAACAATAAAAGAAGGTGAAAATCCCTTTAAGCAGGGAACAACCAGATACACAAAATCAATGATCAATCCATTGGCTACTGCAAGCTGGCTGCCTGTTATTCCGGAAACAGGTGAGTACGCAGTTTATATTTCTTATGAATCCTCAGACAGTAATGTTACTGATGCCCATTATAAAATAATACACAGCGGCGGTGAAACTGAATTTCTTGTAAATCAAACTATCGGTGGTGGTACCTGGATTTATCTTGGTACTTTTAAATTTGATAAGGGAAATAAGAAATTACAGGGAGTTGTGTTATCTAACCAGAGCAAAGATGAAAATAAAATTGTTTCTGCCGATGCAGTTAGGTTTGGCGGGGGTATGGGAATTGTTGAGCGTGAAGGCACAACAAGCGGAAGACCAAAATTTGTTGAAGGCTCTCGTTATTGGCTTCAGTATGCTGGAATGCCTGATACTCTTACTTATAATCTCAATAAAAACTTAGATGATTATAAAGATGATTATCAATCGCGTGCAGAGTATGGAAATTATTTGTTCGGTGCGCCTTTTGGTCCTAACAGAAATCGTAATGAAAAAGGTTTAGGAATTCCAATTGATCTTTCTTTAGCATTTCATACAGATGCAGGAATTACAAGGAACGACACAGCAATCGGTACTTTAATGATTTATAGTATTCCCGGTTTGGATTCACAAAACGTTTTTCCCGATGAAGTTTCAAGATTAGCAAATCGTGATCTTTCAGATATTGTAATGACTCAATTGGTGGATGATATCAGAATAAAATATGACTCCGCCTGGACTCGCAGACAATTAATGAACGCTAATTATAGTGAAGCCGCAAGACCAAATTTCCCATCCATCCTTCTTGAACTTCTTTCTCATCAAAATTTTTATGAATTGAAATTTGAACTTGATCCCCGTTTTAGGTTTGATGTTTCAAGATCCATCTATAAGGGTATGTTAAAATTTTTATCATCGCAGTATGGATTGGAATATGTTGTGCAGCCATTACCTCCCACCAACTTTTCTGCTGAGTTAAACTCAAATGGCGAAGTAAGCTTAAGCTGGAAAGCACAAACTGATTCACTTGAGTCAACAGCAAATGCAGATAAATTTATTTTGTACACAAGAGAAGATGATGGTGGATTTGATAACGGCAAATTAGTTGAATCAAATATAATAAAACTAAACAACTTAAAACCTGGAATTATTTACAGCTACAAAGTAACGGCAATCAATAATGGCGGTGAAAGCTTTCCAACCGAAATTCTTTCGGTATGCTGGATTAAGAATTCTCCTGAACCTATTCTTATTGTAAACGGATTTGATCGCTTATCAGCGCCGGCAAGTTTTGATTCACCGACATTTTCGGGATTCACAAATTTTGTGGATGAAGGTGTACCTGATAAATACGAAATGAGTTTTACAGGAACTCAGTTTAACTTTGATCCAAATTCAAAGTGGTTAACTGATGATAATCCCGGTCATGGAGCAAGCCATTCTGATTATGAATCTAAAATAATTGCAGGTAATAATTTTGATTATAGTTATGTGCATGGAAAGGCGATTAAAGAAAATGGATTTTCTTTTTGTTCAGTTAGTGATGAATTTATTCTTAACGGTGATGTTCTAACAAAATATAAAATGGTTGATTTTATTTTTGGTGAGGAGAAAAAAACTCCTGCTCCAAAATACAAAGACAAAATTGATTTTGAGGTTTTCCCAAACCCAATTCGTAACATGATTAGCAGTTATTTATTTGGCGGCGGTAAAATATTTTTAAGTGGTGCATATATTGGAACCGATTTGTATTCAAATCCGGATAGCAGTGGAATTCGTTTTGCAAATAATATCCTAAAATTCAAATTAAAAACCGGACACGCAGTAAAAACCGGAAAAGTTTTCTCAGTCAACAACACGTTTCTTCCAATTAAAAATACATTTGAGTTTAATACTACTTTTAATGATTCTGTTTATAAGGTGGAAGCACCGGATGAGTTAGGTGAAATTAATGGAAGCGAAATTCTTCTTCGCTATTCTGAAAATAATTTTAGTGCAGCTATAGGTTATAAAGATAAATATGGTGTTGTGTCTTTGGGGTTTCCATTTGAAACCATACTAGGTGAAAATCAAAGGACTCTGATTATGAAATCTGTTTTGAATTATTTAGAAGTAAAATGAAAATACAGTTGTCATTTCAAGCAACGGGAGAAATCTTTTCTGTTTGGGTTTTAAGATTTCTCGCCGAGGACTCCTTGAAATGATTTTGTTTGTCATTTCGACCAACGGGAGAAATCTTTTTTTTAGGTTTAAGATTTCTCACCCCGATGAATCGGGGATTCGAAATGACTTTTGTTATGTCATTTCGAACAAAGTGAGAAATCTGTTTAACCAACCGACAAAGATGCTAAATAAAAATTATTACGTCTATATTCTTACCAATTGGAACAATACTGTGATGTATATTGGAGTAACAAATAATTTAGTAAGAAGATTATACGAGCATAAAAACAAATTATATGATGGCTTCACAAAAAAGTATAATCTGAATAAACTTGTTTACTTTGAATTATTCTTTGACATAAATGAAGCACTAAAAAGAGAAAAAGAAATTAAGAAATGGCGAAGAGAAAAAAAGAATGGTTTGGTTGAATCTTTAAATCCAGGATGGAAGGATTTTAGCTCAGAATTTATTGGTTAAGATTTCTCGTCGAGGACTCCTCGAAATGACTTTTGTTATGTCATTTCGAACGAAGAGAGAAATCTTTTCTGTTTGGGTTTTAACATTTCTCGTCGAGGGCTCCTTGAAATGTCTTTTGTTATGTCATTTCGAACGAAGAGAGAAATCTTTTCTGTTTGGGTTTTAAGATTTCTCATCGATGATTCCTCGAAATGACTTTTGTTATGTCATTTCGAACGAAGAGAGAAATCTTTTCTGTTTGGGTTTTAAGATTTCTCGTCGAGGACTCCTTGAAATGATTTTGTTTGTCATTTCGACCGACGGGAGAAGTCTTTTTTTAGGTTTAAGATTTCTCACCGACTAAAGTCGGATTCGAAATGACAACATTCTTAACTCTTTAACCCAATCCCAGGATAATCTGTTAATGTAACTTTACCATCTACAACCTGCATACCTTCATATGGATCATTCTTAATTAGTAAAGCACCATCAAGATCAGCCCAATCCATCATTGGTGCAAGCTGCGATGCAGCAGAAATTGCACAGCTTGTTTCAGTCATACATCCGATCATAACTTTCATATCAAGTGAACGAGCCAGACTTAACATTTTATTTGCTTCTCGCATACCGGTACATTTCATTAGTTTTATGTTAATGCCTGAATATACTCCGTGTGCTTTAATAACATCCGGAATTCTTTGAACAGATTCATCACCAATAATTGGAAGGGGAGAATTTTGTGTTAACCAGGCTATATCATCAACTTGTTCTTTAGGCATTGGCTGTTCAACAAATTCTATATTTCTTTCATTCAGCCAATTTATCATATCCAGTGCAAAATGTTTATCTTTCCATCCCTGATTAACATCAACAGTAAGCGGTACATTTGTAACCGATCGGATTGTTTCAATCATTTCCTTATCATTTTCTCTACCAAGCTTTACTTTTAATACTTTAAACTGTTCAGCTTCTTTAACCTTTTGTCTCACAACATCAGGGGTATCAATGCCAATTGTAAAAGTTGTAAAAGGAGTTTTTGTTTTATCATATCCCCAAATTTTATACCAGGGCTGATTCATTAACTTTCCGACAAGATCATGTAAAGCAATATCTACAGACGCTTTAGCCGCAGTATTTTTCTCTGCAATAGAATCCACATAATCCAAAATCTTTTCCATCTCAAAAGGATCATTAAACTGTTCAAGATTTACTTTAGATAAGAATGCTGTGGCAGTCTCCTGAGATTCACCAAGATAGGGAGGCATTGAAGCCTCTCCGTAACCTTTTATTCCTTCATACTCAATCTCTGTTAGCATGACGGGTGTTGTTGTTCTTGAATTTACAGCAACTGTAAAAACGTGTATTAACTCAAGAGTGTAAGGTTTAAAAGTAAATTTCATTTTAGAGCCTTTAGATTTAATTATGCTTTTTGCAAAAGAAGAAGTTGGGAAAGTTGATGCGATTGATCCTGCAGCAATAATACCGCTTGTCTTTAAAAAATCTTTTCTATTTTGTTTCATAAATATGACCTAAATGTTATTCAATAATTTTAGTACGTCATTTCGATTGAAATGAGAAATCTTTACTGATTGTCATTTAAGATTTCTCACCCGATGAATCGGGATTCGAAATGATTTTTGTTTGTCATTTCGAACGAAGAGAGAAATCTTAATTCTTAATATCATAAGATTTCTCAGCCTGCCTGTCCGGTAGGTGGTCCAAAACTTCTTCGAAATGACTAAAAATAATTCTTAAGAAATTTCTAAAAAACTACTTTTCTTCCTTCACTCTACCCTTAGGGGAGAGTCGGAGAGGGGCTTCCTGCTGTCTTTTAATAATTCTCTGTTAACTTTCTTAGCTCAGATGAATGTGCGTAGAACTCATCTTGTGACAATTCCTTAAGATAAACCATTCCATAAGCAGCCTGTACCCTTGGATAAGAGTGTTTTAAGAAATAGTCTTTACCTAAGCACAATCTTATTGTCTGATATTGTTCAACCTGAATACGCTGTGCAAGTCGTGAAAAAGGTCCATCATATTCCCAGCTAGGGAAACTTGCCGCTTTCTGAGAGCCATAACTGTTTAAGAAAGTATTTTCCATAATTGCCATTGAGTTTAAACTAACTGGAATAAAAATATTCGCTTCCGCCGGATGAAAACGATACCAGACATTTCGGTATCCCCAGACTTTAATATTATTTATTCCCGTTTCTTTTTCATAAAGTTTCAGGGCTTCCGCAGTAGCTTGAAGCACTTTGTAATGAGTATCGGGTCCGCTGCCTTCGGGATCCAAAGCAACTGTTACTATAGTAGGTTTTATTTTTTTTAGTAAATTAAAAATCGGAATTACATCTCTATCCATTTCAGGATTTTCTGTAAAAATATCTCCCTGATAAAATCCAAGACGCATATGTGATACAGAACTTGTTTTAAATCCAAAGAAAGCCCAGACAAGCTCTTCTTCCCATTCACGCATCATACCTTTTAATTTTTGCACGTGTGGAATATCTTTTTTACCGGGGTATTGGGTCTGAAAATAATTTATCAGTTCATCAACTCTATCTTCGAGATAAGTGATGTTGTCTTCTTCATAAATCTCAATCATGTTTCTAAGAAGTCTGCGGGATACAGCTTCTTTTCTTACTGTTCGGCTGTGCTCAGCCAATCCATCCAGATAAAGATGAATATCTCTGTCTTTACCTTCTTTAAATTCCGGATCAAAATAACGCTGAGTAAATCGTGATGTAAAATCAGATTGTCCTAAATAAAATTTTAAATCTTCAAGCAAACTTAGCATATAAGAATTTGTAACTGCTGTAAATCCGCTTGTCATAGTCACAAAGTGGTGATGATTACTTGCGTCTCTTACTAAATGATTGATATATGGTAAGTAACCAAGCGGTATATCATCGTGATGAGGACCGGTATGAAGTATTGTTTGATTTGAAACCGGCAGCATTCCTCTTTCAAATCTTTCAATTATTGATTTATGAATTTCACTTCCAATCTCGTTAGGAGATTTGTTAGTTCTCTCCAGAATAAGTTTGGTAAGAGGTGATGAATTATAATCTTCAACACTTAAATCTAATAGTGATTTGTTTTTATCCAGACAAAGATTTACAACCGCTCTTTCAATCGATGCTTTAGAAATTTCCTCTTCATTCAAAACATCCTGATATCTTCGCTCCACCAATCTGAAAGCCGCTCCATTTGTTAAATAGAAACGAGCATTTGGCAGTCTTTGTAAAACAGTAGCAGGATATTTATTTGAAATTGAAGTTTGAATGGAATCTCTTACAATATTTCCTTTAGCTTCTCCGGCGGCGATGATAATAGCAGTTGCATCTGGATTGTAAGTGATTGTATCTAATCCAATAGTAATTACTAATCGTTTCTTTGCTACTTCAATTCCACCAAGATCAGTGGCTGCTGCGGCTTGGGTTTCATAATTTGTTTGAATTAATCTTGTAGTTGAATAATGATCACTGCCCATAACATTAAACCCAATATGCCCATCAGGACCAATGCCGCCAAGGAAAAATCCGATTCCTCCCATATCTCTTATTTTCTTTTCATAGTCTGTGCAAAACTGATCAACCAATTCTATCGTTTGTTTTTGGTATCTTTCCTGAGTTGTTGAAGCCCAGCGTGTCCTTAGGGAAAGATCAATATTCTCATCCGGAAAAATTTCTGACAGAGTTAAATTGTTAGCTGTGGGTATTTCATTAATATTCATCAGCAAAGCTTTTTTAAAATCCAATCCCCAATTGCTGAAGTAGTATTTCTGTATGTAATAGTAAAAGCTATTATGCTGATGAGAATCGATCGGATAAAATTCATCTATCTGAACAAAACGAAGACTTGCAATATCTGGTTTAATTGTGGAATCTAGATCAACTTTTTTTAATGATTCTACCACATCTTCTTTGCCCCAATTTTTTAAAAAGTATGCAACCCATTTAATAAAGTGCTCAGGTGTTTTACCTGTTGGTAAAGAGACAACGCCGCCAGGATTCTGCTGCATCCATTCAATAAATCTTAATGCAGTCAGTTTTCCTAACTCGGGGAAATTTGCAACCTGTATAACGGGAATTTTTTCAGTTGGTTTATATATTAATTCTTTTTTTGATTGTGCGAGGTAGTATTGTTCAACTTTTGATTTCATGACTTGAAAGTTATTTGTGTATAAAAATTTAATAATTACGTGTCAAATATAACAATGCTTGTACTGTAATTAAAGAAAGAATTTGCAGATTAAATTTCAAGAGACTTCTGAAAAACAGATTTCTAACTGTCTGTCATTCTCGCGAAAGCGGGAATCTACCTGATATTCAATAGATTCCTGTTTACACAGGAATGACACATTGAATTTTTCAGAAGTCTCTTTTAAGTGATTTATTAATTTTCCTTAACCCTTTGGTGATCTTTTATTGTTTTAGTGGAAGGAGTGAAAAAAATCATGCCTCAAAATCACGAAATCACCAAATTAAATTTTTTGAATTCTAAAATAATCTTTAAATGAGTTAACAAATACTTTACTTAAATTTGTAACATAATTTTGAACTAACATTCAAGAATCAAACATTAGATTTAATATGAGCACATCACCTGATTCTAAATTACTATTTAATGAAATAAGTAAACTTTCTACCGAACAACGCAATCCACGCTCAATGGAAATTGATGCAAAATCCACAGCGGAAATAATTAAGATTATTAATGATGAAGACAAACTTGTGCCTTACGCAGTTGAACAAGAGTTACCATATATCGAGCAGGCTGTTGAAATAATAGTGCAAGCACTTAAAAACGGCGGAAGGCTTTTATATTTTGGTGCAGGAACAAGCGGCAGACTAGGTGTTGTAGATGCTTCAGAATGCCCCCCAACATTTGGAACACCTTATGGAATGATAGAAGGATTTATTGCTGGAGGAAAAGAAGCAATGTTCCGTGCGCAGGAAGGTGCTGAAGATAAAGAAGATAATGGTGCGCGTGATGTTGCTGCTGCAAAAGTAAATGCTAATGACGTTGTATGTGGAATTGCCGCAAGCAGGAGAACTCCATATGTAGTTGGTGCAGTAAAGAAAGCGAAGCAGCTTGGAGCAAAAACTCTTTACGTTACTACTAATCCCAGAAAAGATTTTGATATTGAAGAAGTAGATGTTGCAATTTGTCCTTATGTTGGTCCTGAGGTTGTGATGGGATCAACAAGAATGAAAAGCGGAACTGCACAAAAATTAGTTTTAAATATGTTAACAACTGCATCATTTATTCGTCTTGGTAAAGTTTATGAAAATATGATGATCGATCTTCAAATGACAAACAAGAAACTTGTTGAGCGATCTAAAAAAATTGTTATGACAATTACAGGTCTTAATTATGAAGAAGCCGGAATTGCTTTAGATAATGCTAAAGGTCATGTTAAAACAGCGCTTGTAATGGTAAAAGCGAAAGTGGATTTTAAGACTGCAAAAGAAAGATTAAAAACAGCAGACGGTTTTGTTCGTAAAGCGATCGAAGGATAATACATAAAAAAACATTAACACAATTGAATCAAGATTTTCAATTAACTAATTTTGTATAGGTAAAATTAACTATACAGTAAACTTTACTAAATATTTAAATACATACCAGGAGGTTTTATGAACCGACGAGCTTACTTTTTCGTTCTTGTTTTTTCTCTTCTTTCGAGTCAAATCTTTACACAAACTTTGACTCGCACTGCAGAAATTAAAGATCCTTCAGCATTAGAATTTGGCTTTGGGAACATTATTGCAGATGTAGATTTTGATCAGGATGGATTACCTGAAATATATGCTGTTAACGCTAACATTGATGATAGACCATACGAGCTGATAGCGAGGATTTACAAGTTTGAATGGAATCCGACTACCACATCGTGGGATTCTGTTTGGGGTGCGGATGCAACACAATACCTCCCTCAACAAAATACTTATCCAGCATTAACTTGGGGTGATATGGATAAGGATGGAAAACCGGAAATTTATTGGGGTCCTTCAAATTTTTTAGATGCTGGATTTAACCCTAATCCGTACAGAGTTCTTGTTTATGAATACCCGGGGGATGGCAGCGACAATATGGGAGTTGATGATGGATTTGGTGGATTTGAACCTAATGCAAAGACCAAAATAATCACGCAGGATAATTTCAGTGTTGCTCCAATTAATTTTGTGATTGCTGATCCGGATCAAGATGGTCAAGATGAATTAATTTTTTCTAATCAATCTGCCAATTCGAACAATTTCCATGCAGGAATTTTATCAGTTGATGATATTCCCGATAACGGGGGAGGTTTAGAAACGTGGACATTGGAGTATACTGGATTAACAGAACCAAATTTAACTGGCACAGGTAATAAATGGGATTTTGTTGTGGTCGGTTCTTTCATCGGTTTATTTAACGCAAACGGAAAAACATCTTTGTTGGAATTTTACAATGGTAGTTGGGTTTCTTATCCAGCACAATCTGGAGTAGCAGGTGAGAATAGTTCTTTCAAAGGTTCTGTAGTTCTTGATTTCCAGGATGGCAGCAGCAGTGTTTATGTTGGAAGCTGGTACAGCGGAAAGGTATATTTAATTGATAAACCTGATAACGCTGACACATTAGTGTCTTATGAAGTTGCTGATTTTTCACCTTACGCTACAAGATTAAATGGAGCCGGAGTTGGTGATCTCGATAATGATGGTAACCCTGATATGGTGTTTGGCTCCAGATATATGGTTGCTAATACAGCAAAAGTTCCGTTATTCAGATTAGAATATCTCGGTGGTGATAAAACAAGTCCTGCAAGTTATGAGATGTCAGTAATTGATTCTGCTTATTGGGATAATAATGGTGATATGGGTGTAATTAGTGTAGCAAATGTTGATGGTGATCCTGCCGACGAAGTCTTATACACAAGTCAGTATCCGCGAGGCAATCCAAATTTGGGTGGGATGCCAATTATAGTTTTAGATTTACAGTTTACTCCTGTATCTGTTGAGAAAGAAAATGATATCTTACCTGAGCAATTTTATTTAGATCAGAATTTTCCAAATCCTTTCAATCCAACAACATCAATTAAATTTGGAATTACAGAATCAGCAAATATAGATCTAAGAATTTATGACGCGTTGGGAAGAGAAGTTTCAATTCTTATCAATAATGAATTTATGAGTGCAGGTTCATATAATGTTAAATATGATGCTTCAAACCTTGCAAGTGGAAATTACCTTTATCGCATAACTGCTGGTGCAAACACAGTTTCCAGAAAGATGCAGTTACTCAAGTAGTTTTGTTAATTCTTTATTAAGGGTTATCTGGATTTTATTTATCAATTTAGTATATGCTATTTGATGGATGTTCTGATAACCCTTTTTAATTAATCAAAATTTTTTTTTGAAACGATTTCTTCTATTATACTGACTCTTGGTCCTATTATTAAAAATACTTTCTTTTTTAATTGCATAAAAAATATCAATTCTTTAATTTGATTTTTAAATCGTTGAATTTATTTTGATTTTAACTAATAACTACTAACTAACATCTTAGGAGGTTTTGATGAACCGACTTTTCGCTTTACTAACTGTTTTTCTATCCTTTTTTTTAATTAATACGCAGGCTCAAGACACTTTCACACGTACAGAAATAATTAACACAATTGATTATGAAGCAGAAAGCTTTGGAGGAATTGTTGGTGGTGTTGATTTCGATAATGATGGTAAAAAAGAAATTTATTTGTGTAATACCCAAACTCTTGATGATCCCCTCTCATCTGCTCAAATTCCACGACTTTATAAATTTGAATTGAATGGAACAACTTGGGAAAAAGTTTGGAGTACAGAAGCTCCTATTCCGCTTCAAAATACTTGGCCAGCCCTGACCTGGGGTGATTTAGACAAAGATGGAAAACCAGAATTAATTTGGTTTCCAGTAAATAGTATTGATGCTTCTTTAAATCCTAACCCTGCTAGAATTTTAATATATGAATATCCCGGTGATGGTACCGATAATATGGGCGTTGATGACGGATTTGGTGGGTTTGAACCTAATGCACAGCAAACTATTACATTACTTGATGGTCAAAATATTAGACCCTGCAAAGCAATGGTTGTTGATATAGACAACGATGGCATAGACGAAATTATTTTTTCTGATAGAGCTGGAGGTAGTGCAGCTAATTACCATATAGGGATTTGGTCAGTCAGTGATGTTCCGGATAATGGTGGAGGATTAGAGGATTGGACTGAAGAATTTTCTGGTGTAGGTGATCCAAATTTAAGTGGAATTGGTAATAACTGGGATGTGATTGTATTGAATAACTATGCTTATTTATTTGGTTCAGATGCTGCTGGCAGCATTTTCCCTGTTAAATTTGATCAGGATAGCTATTCTTCATTAAATCCTCAACGAAACATGATTAATCTTCAAAATTCTTTCAAAGGATCTCAGGTTGCTGATATTGATGGAGACGGAACAAAGGAAATAGTTGTAGCAACAATGTTTGGTTCTAAAGTTTATCTTCTGCAGCCTGATGCAGATACTCTAAAACAATCATTAATTGCCGATTTTGCTCCTTTTGGAGTTGGAAGAATGCAAGGGTGTGCTCAGGGCGATTTGGATAGTGATGGTAAAATTGATTTTGTTTTTGGGTGTAGAAATGGTACGGTTGATTTAACGAAGACCATAGTGCGTTTAGAATATCAGGACGGTGACATAACAGATCCAGCTAATTATATACCATCTGTTCTTGACTCTATTAGCTATAGTGGCAGTGGCGGTGGAGAATTTGGAGTTATATCAGTTGCTAACTATGATAATGAATCTGATGATGAAATTATATTTACAGAAGAATATCCAAGAGGATCCTCACCAGATGGACCAAAACCTGTTTATTTATTGAATCGCACTGTAACTTCTGTTGGGCAAGAGACAGATGTGGTTCCATCTCAATTTTATGTAGATCAAAATTATCCAAACCCATTTAATCCATCTACTCAGATTAAGTTTGGAATAACTGAAGCAGCAAATATTGATTTAAGAGTATATGATGCACTCGGAAAAGAAGTTGCCGTTCTTATCAGCAATCAATTTATGGGTGCCGGTTCATATAATGTTAAATTTGATGCATCAAATCTTGCAAGCGGAACTTACGTTTATCGTATGACTGCGGGTGCAAATACAATTTCTAAAAAGATGCAGTTACTTAAATAGTTAATTTATGTTTTTATGGGTTATCAGAATTAGTTTTATGATCTCAGTTTTGGCTGAGTGATTTATTATTCTGATAACCCTTTTGTTTTATTGTTTAATGATTTGATGTTTGTTTAGTGAACAGTTTTGCAACCTGAACTTATCAGATGAGTTGAAGGTTTTCATAACCTTTATGATTTGTCATTTCGATCCCGATTATAATCGGGAGATAAATCTTCGTAGATGATTAACTTGAAGATTTCTTAGTCTCCCAAAGGGATGCCTATGGCAGAGGACTTTTTCGAAATGACAAAGAAATGAATCTGGAAAAAGTATTGATATGTAAACTTGGTTAACGTTACAACATTCATCATATTTTTTAATAGACCAAAATAGGCAGTTCAATAATCGATTTTTATACATTTAATTTTGCCACAAGAGGTCACGATGAAAAAATATTTACTTTCTTATTTCTCTATTCTTTTTTCTCTTCTTCTTTTTTTTCCATTACAATTGTATGCAGCAGGCACAGGTAAAATTGCCGGTAAAGTTACGGATGCCCAAACAGGTGAAGAACTTATTGGGATAAATGTACTTGTTGAAGGAACATCTACAGGTGCTGCAACTGGTGTTGATGGAAGGTATGTTATTAACAACATTGAACCAGGTGTTTATTCATTGGTATTCAGCGGAGTTGGTTATCAGAAAAAAATTGTAACCAATGTTAGAGTTGCAAGTGATTTTACCACAACAATTGATATGCAGCTTTCCTCCGAGGCAATTGGACTTGAAACAATTGTTGTTGAAGCAACTAGACCAATGGTTAGAAAAGATCTAACATCATCTCAAACCTCTATAGATGATGCACAGATAAAAAGCTTACCTGTTGAAAGCATCAGCCAGATACTTTCTTTGCAAGCCGGTATTACACAAGGTTCCGGCGGTGAACTTCATATTCGCGGCGGCAGATCAACAGAAATTGCATATAATGTAAATGGTGTTTCCGCAATCAACCCTTATGATTTTGGAAGAACTGTACAGATATCAACCAATGCTGTACAGGAACTATCTGTAGTAAGCGGTACTTTTAATGCTGAGTACGGTAACGCATTAAGCGGTGTGGTTAACACGATCACTAAAGAAGGCGGGTCAAAATATACAGGTACTATTTCATATTATACCGGTGATTATCTAAGTTCTTCAACAGATGTTTTTTTTAATATTGATGATTTAAGCCCTGTTAACAATCAGGTTTTTGAGGGAACTTTTGGCGGTCCGATTCCATTGCTGGAAGACAATTTTTCTTTTTTCTTATCCGGCAGATATAATAACGACAAAGGTTATTTGTATGGTGTAAGACAGCATACCGTTTTTGATTCTCTTTCAAGAGATCCTTTACAGGCAAATGTTTTGTATTTAGCTGAAACAGGCGATGGTTCTATAGTATCTATGAATCCGAGTGAAGATTTAAACACTACGGCAAAGATTACTTTTAAACCAATCCCAACAATAAAAATTAATTATGATGTTGTCTATTCAAATTCAGAATACCAGACTTATGCACATGATTATAAATATAATCCTGATGCAAATTATAACAGGTTTGAATGGGGATTGATTAATTCATTAGAATACAGGCATGCTGTTAGCAATAGTACTTTCTTTTCGTTGAAAGGATCTTACAACATTTATGATTTTAAGAGATATTTATATCCATTACTTGATGCTTCGGGAAGTGAAGTCTCATTTAATCCCAGCAAGAGTTTAGACGGACTATTTGCAGACCCAAGATATCAACCTGATGATAAAAGCAATAGTTACAGCAGTTACACATTTGTTTCAGGCGGTACGCAGCCTGAACATTTTTATCAGCGTTCATATTCTACAGAAATTAAATTTGATATAACCAGTCAGGTTACAAATCAGCACGAAGTAAAATTTGGTTTGAAAAGTAAATGGGATACAATGGATTTTGTATTCTTTGAAGTGCTTAGAAACAGAAGCAATTATTTAACTCCAACCATTCCTAATCCAGTTGATCAAAAAGGTTCTATAGACATTTATTCGAGATCACCCCAGCAATTTTCCGGTTATCTGCAGGATAAAATGGAATTTACAAGTATGATATTAAATGCCGGATTAAGAATTGATTATTTTAATGCGAATTCTGTATATGCACCGGATCCATTTAAACCAACATCCGACCTGACCGATGCAGAAAGTAAATTCACCCTAAGTCCAAGACTCGGTATTTCTTTCCCAATAACTGATGAAGGTATAATTCACTTTTCCTACGGACACTTTTATCAATTGCCTCCATTCAGATTTTTATATTCAAATCCTGAATTTGAAGATATTGCTGCTTTGCCTGTTTATGGTAATGCAAATCTTAATCCTGAACAAACAGTTACTTACGAATTAGGATTACAGCAGCAGTTAACTCAAACTCTTGCATTCAATGTAACAGGATTTTATAAAGATGTACGTGATCTTCTGGCACTTCAGCAGATAAGAATAAGCAGTAACCAGATATATCAAAAATACGTTAACAAAGATTATGGTAATATAAAGGGAATAACATTTTCTTTAACAAAAAGGAAAATGCCGGACGATCTTTTCGGTGCATCACTAGACTACACATTCCAGGTAGCAGAGGGAAATGAAACAGGAGCCGATGCTTTCTTTATTGATCTTCAATCAGGAAGACAAAGTGAAAAAATTCCTGTCCCATTAAACTGGGATCAAACACATACGCTTAATGGTGTACTTAATCTTGGAACTGATAGAGATTGGTCGGTTACAATAGTAGCAAATCTTGGTACCGGATTACCATACTCGCCACAGCTTTATGAGCAGCAAATTTATCTTAGAACAAATAGTGATAGAAAACCTATAAAAACTAATGTTGATTTGCTAATTGATAAATCTTTTATGCTTTATAGCACCACTCTTACTATTTTCCTAAAAGTTTACAATCTATTTGATACAAAGAACGAGAGTTTTGTTTATGATGACACAGGGAGAGCAACTTATTCACTTGAAGAAACAAAAGGCGGTCCTCAGGCAACAAATGAAATCTCAGAGATTTATCCCGGTATTAAATCAGCAACTGAATACTTTAACAGACCAAACTACTATTCTGCGCCAAGAGAATTTAGAATTGGTCTAGCATTAGAGTTTTAAAGAAATTTATGGAGTAATGATATGTTGAAAATGAAAATAAAATATTTTATCACAGTTCTATTGATTTTGCCTTTTCTGTGTTTAACTATTCTTGCCCAGCCGGAGGAAGTAAAACAGAGAAGACAAATTGAGCATCAGGCGGTAAGAGATTTTTTATATAATAAATTATTGACTGCGCCCGTTAGTACTAATCCTTCAAATTCGGGATCGCTAAAATATTCACAGCAGAATTATCTAAAAAAGAATGCAGCTAATGAAGACCGTAAATCTTTTTTTATGAATGGTAATAATGTTGCCGTAGAGATTGAAAACTATGGCGGTATTGGACCGGGATTTGGCGGCATCAGAGAAATTACAAATCTAATCTGGCGCGATGCACCATATATTTTTCAGTTTTGCCCAATTGTTGGCGCGTCAGTTGTAGATACATCAGGAAATAGAATACATATCATTACAGATGGAATGAACGATTGGGACCGACCAGGTTTGAGAGAGATTGATCCCGCAACCGGATTAAAATGGCAGTGGCAGCCATTGCCTGGTTATGCAGATCCTAATCAACCATATATCGCTTCCAATCCTGCATTTGATTCCGATCGTGATGGTAAACCTGATAGCTGGCCAAGAGATTGGTATAATGAAACTTTAGGCGAATATGTTTGGCCGGGTTATCTTGTACAGGGACAAAACAATGCTGATCTTGAGGCATTCTTTGCAATGGATGACAGAGATAATAAGGAATTTAAATATTTTCCTTTTACTAATGATCCAACCCGTCAAGGATTAGGTGTTCAAATTGATGCAAGAGCTTTTCAGTGGAGTAATTCACTTGCTGCAAATGCAATATTTTT
Organism: Ignavibacteriaceae bacterium; assembly: GCA_044227615.1. Classification (GTDB taxonomy): domain Bacteria; phylum Bacteroidota; class Ignavibacteria; order Ignavibacteriales; family Ignavibacteriaceae; genus IGN3. Next base: position 47,668 of record JBGAWM010000011.1, on the reverse strand, counting down.
TGTTTGGTCTGTTACCAATGTAAGTGATACACCGCTTGATTCAGTGGTCTTTGGTATCTATGGCGATCCTGACATTGGTGGTGAGGATAATGACGATGATAATGGTCTTTTTATCGCTCCTTTTGATACCACTATTCCTCTTTATTCCAGAAACATGGTTTACTTTTTTGATCCTGATATGATAGGAGATCAGGGAAGAGGACTCGGGTATTTGGGCTGCAAGTTTCTTGAAAGTCCGGGCAGAGTTGATGGAATTGATAATGATGGTGATGGATTAATTGATGAAAGACAGGATGATGGTTTTGATAATGATGGTGACTGGAATCCTGAGACAGATGACCTTGGTGTTGATGGAATTCCTGGTACAGGAGATTTTGGCGAGGGAGATGGGGTTCCTACAGCAGGATTAAGATTAGCAGATGGAAGACCCGATCCATTACAGCCAGGTGAGCCAAATTTTGAATACACTGATCTCGATGAAGCTGATCAAATCGGGCTTACAAGTTTTAAAAGCTCTCAATGGGCAACCGATTTAAGGATTGCTTATGATGAGGATATCTGGAATGCTACAAAACCCGGTAGTTTTAGCGAAATTACAAATGATGAAGATATAGTATTTATTTATGGTTCAGGCTATATCGCCTTAGCTCCCGGCGAAACAAAAAGAATATCAATGGCATTTTTATTCGGAGAAGATCTTGATGATCTTTTATTAACAGCCGAAACAGTTCAAGATATTTATAATAAAAACTATCAGTTCTTTAAACCTCCAAGTCTTCCAAAAGTAACCGCTGTACCTGATGATAAAAAAGTTACCTTATATTGGGATACAAGCTCTGAAGAAAGTCTGGATCCTATTACAGGAAAAGATTTTGAAGGATATGTTATTTATAGAAGTACTCGCCCGGATTTTGCAGACATTCAAAACATTACGGACGGACGGGGTTCAAAATTTTTATATGAGCCTTTAAAAGGTGTTGATGGCTTTGAAGCAAAGTGGGATTTAGTAAATGACTGGCGCGGATTTCATCCCGTTCCATTTCAGGGAAGGGGGATCAGTTATTATCTGGGTGTTAATTCAGGATTGCGTCATTCATTCGTTGATTCTAATGAAGTTAGAAACGGACAAACATATTATTACGCAGTTGTTGCTTATGATCATGGTGATTCACTTGGTATTCCACCTTCAGAGACGAGTAAGAAAATTTCTTCTGATCCTATAACAAGTCTTCTTACTTTTGCTGATAATACGGTGCAGGCAATTCCGGGTCCAAGAGCTTCCGGATATGATAAGCCAACCATTCAAGAGCTTACAGATGTTTCTCAAGTTAGCGGATTCGGGAATGGTGCTGTAAAATTTAGCATATTAAATGATCTTGACGTTAAAGATGAAAAATATACTTTAACCTTTAAAGATACTTTGTATGGATCTGATGGAAATACTCTTGCAAAGAATTATTCTGTATTGGGTGAAAAATCTTCATCAGAATCATTTTATTTATATGGGAATAAATTTACCACTCTTTCCAAAGGCAACATCATCAATGATGGGAATTTACAAGTAAAAGACGCCGCTGGAACTGTCTTTCAGTTAGGCGTTGATTATGAATTAAATTTTGAAAAGGGAGCAATAAAAAGAACGGATAACAGTTCAATGCTCGAAGCAACAGAATATTTTATAACATTTAAAAGTTATGCGGTATATCAAAGTACCGCACTAAAAGGTGAAGATTCTAATCCTGTGTTCGATGGGGTTACCGTAACTGTAAATGATTATCCATCTTTATCTTTTAATAGTTCACTTTCAAAATGGTCTGACCCGGAATTGAATATACCCGTTGCAGTTCAGATTTCTTCAATTGGTAATCGTAAAAGATTATATCCCGGGGATTACATAATTACTTTTTCCGATCAAAACATTTCAACTGCAAAGAAGAGAGTTCCACCGAATCTTATAGATATACCGGTTAAATATAAAGTTGAAGAAGTATCAACGGGAATTCCTATCCCAATAGTTACCTTGCTTGAAGAGAAAGCTAAGAATGATTCAGCCTGGACTCGGGGTGATGAGATTATTTTCTTCTTACCGGGTGCGGCAGGAGTAGGTACAGATACACTCACCTGGGGATTTACAGCAGCTCGCGTAACAGCAACAGATTCTGTACAGCCAAAACCTGGTGATGCTTATCTTATGTACACAACTCGACCATTTAGTAAAGCCGATGCATTTACTTTGCAGACAAAAGCTGGGTTTGTCAGTAATGAGGATGCTGCCAACAAACTTGATAACATTTATGTTGTTCCAAATCCTTATGTTGGTGCAAATGAAATTGAACCTGCAAATAAATTATCAGGACAAAATCGCGGTGAACGAAGAATCTATTTTGAAAATCTTCCAATGAAGTGTACTATAAGAATTTTTACTCTTAGCGGTGAGCTAGTTACTTCAATCGAGCATGAATCTGGTATGGATAATGGCAGGGAGTTCTGGAATCTTTTAAACCACGACGGCTTTAGTGTTGCTTACGGTGTTTACATTGCACACATTGATGCACCGGGCGTTGGAGAAAAGCTAATTAAGTTTGCACTAATTAAATAAAAAAAGAGCCCCCTAAATCCCCCTAAGGGTGATTTTAGGAAATATGAATTATATAGAGTTTGATCAGGAGAATTTTTATGAATAAATATTTATTAATGATTTTAGTTGCTTGTATTTGCTCCTCAGTTTCGTTTTCTCAAACTACAAAAACAGGTACAACAGCAACACAGGTTCTAAAATTTAATGTCGGTCCAAGAGCAATTGGAATGGGCGGTGCATTTACCGCGGTTTCAGATGACATAACAGCTATGTACTGGAATCCCAGCGGTACGGCAAGTATCATTTCTAATGAAGCGTTTTTTAATCATACAGCGTTATATGCCGATGTTAAACACGACTTTGCCGCTTATGCAACTAATCTTTCCGGATTAGGAACTGTTGGTGCTTTCGTCTCAGTACTTTCTATGGATGAAATGGCTGTAAGAACAATTGAAAATCCTGAAGGTACCGGCGAGTTCTTTGATTACAATACTCTGGTAATTGGGTTAAACTATTCAAGATTTCTTACGGAAAATTTTACGATAGGATTTAACGTAAAATACATAAGTGAAAATCTGTGGCATATGAATGCAACCGGACTTGCTGTTGATATCGGAACGTTATATAAAATTCCGGTTTTAAACGAGCTAAGACTTGCAGCAAGCATTTCCAACTTCGGTACAAAAATGCAGCTTTCAGGCAGGGATGCTACCGTTGTATTTCCTTCAGGATCAGGCGGCAGTAATTTAATTAATACAAATGTTGAATTAGATAAATTTGATCTCCCGCTTTTATTCAGATTTGGTATATCAGCCGATGTTGTGAAGGAAGGAACTTCACGTCTTACCGTTGGTTTAGATGCCATCCATCCAAATGATCATACAGAATATCTAAATACCGGATTAGAATATGCCTGGAATGAAATAGTACATATTAGAGCCGGCTATAATTCATTGTTCGAGAAAGATTCTGAAAAAGGTTTAACGCTTGGGTTTGGTTTATATTATAGAATTGTTGATATGATAAAAGTAAAACTTGATTATGCTTATCAGGATTTCGGCAGACTGAAAGATGTTCACTACTTTGCTGTGGGAATAACTTTTTAGTATGGTATGATTAAATATCTACCGATAATAATACTTGTCCTTTCAAACATTTTAGTTGCACAGGTCTTTCGTATTGATAGACCTGTGCCTGATAATATTCAAACTAACGGAAGCTATCTTTACGGCGAACCTAGTATCTCCAACCCGGGTAATGCACACAACGGAATAGATATTCTTGTTAAATGGGATACAGTTTACTCTGCTACGGATGGTGTAGTTTCTTTTGTGGGATATAATCCTGCCGATACAGGTGCATTTGGCGGTTACGAACCAAACGGTGCGGGCAACTACATCTTCATTAAATCTTATTGGACGAATTCATTTTACTATTTTTTATATGGACATTTAACACGACCTTTTGTTGCAGTTAATCAATCAGTTTTAAAGGGACAGCCGATTGCTCTTTCCGGAAATACCGGTTACTCAACCGGGGCACATCTTCATTTTGAAATTAGAAAAGGATCACAAAGCAGCGGGTTAAGGAATAAAAGAAATGCCGAACTCTGGTGTGCTATTAGTGGAATGGGTGCTATATATGGAAGAATTCCTAATGCACCGGATGGAACCAGAGTTAATATCACACCAGATCCAAAACCGCGTCCTCCTTATACAACTTATGGCTACTCTTTAACTTATCTTTTTGCGGATACAAAAATTGGCTCGGATGATTTTTACCAGGAGAATTATGCTATTGGTGATGTAAAACCAGGGACTTATACAATAACAGCTCCCTCAATGAGTTACACAAGATATGTAACCGTTGGGGCTGGTCAAGTTGTTAATGCTGATCCGCCTTCAGGTATTACAGAGAATGTGGTCGAAGTAAATGAATATAGTCTTTCGCAGAACTATCCAAATCCATTTAATCCTTCTACATCTATAAGATTTGAAATTCCTCAGAGAAGTTATGTGCAACTAAAAATTTATGATCTTCTCGGAAGTGAAATTGCAACATTAGTTGATGGAGAACGTGGAGAGGGAATTTATGACGAATTATTTTTTGCTGATGGATTATCATCAGGAGTTTATGTGTATTCTCTTCTAGTTCAATCCGCCGAAGGGAAAAATGTCTTCAGAGAAAACAAGAAAATGATGCTTGTTCGTTAATCTATTTTTTAATTTAATAAATAAAATATTCTGAGATATGAGAACAAAACTTAAAAATAGCGAAAATGTTTTATTCAAAACCCAGCATCATTGGGTTGTGCTTGTAAATCCTTTTTTAATATCTCTTTTCATTTTTGGTTTATTTGTATTGTTGTATGCTGTTAAGGAGAATGCAGGTATCTGGATTCTGATAACTGGTTTCTTATCCTTTGGATATTTCGGTTATAAATATTTTGAAAGAAGATTTGATATTTGGGTTGTTACTAACCTGCGCATAATTGATGAGCAAGGTGTATTTTCAATTAGTGCAAAAGAAAGTCCATTAGAAAAAATTAATAATGTAACATACCATCAATCACTTACAGGAAGAATTCTAGGGTTTGGTGATATTGAAATTCAAACTGCTGCAGAAATGGGTGCCACTACATATCATAAAATTGCAAAACCAAATGAATTGAAAGACTCGATCACAACTGCACAAGAAGAATACAAACAGAACAATATTTTTGCACAGGCACAAAAGTTAGCTGAAAGTATGAAGGGTAATTCTTTGGAAATTGATGATACAGTTGAATGTCCTTATTGTGCAGAAAGAATAAAAGCAAAAGCAAAAATATGCAGGTATTGTGGTAAAGAATTAAATCGAGTTTCTTAAAAATTATTTATTTCCACAAACCTCTTCAAAAACTCTTTTAAAATTTCCGCCTAAAAATTTTGCAACCTCTAATTCAGTGTATCCATGTTCAAGTAATGCTAAAGTTAAATCAGGATATTTAGAAACATCCTCTAACCCCACAACCACATTTGTTCCGATTCCATCAAAATCAGATCCGATAGCAACGTGATCAGTTCCTACCAGATTTACGATATGATCAACGTGAGCAATAACATCACTAATATAGGCGGGAGTTGGACTGGTGAGAAAAGGCGGATAAAAGACTATTCCAATTACTCCACCCGAATTTGCAATATCCTGAATCTGCCAATCGTATAAATTTCTTGTGTGATTTCTAATTGCCCTTGCACCTGAGTGTGAGGCGATTATAGGATTAGTTGTTACTTGCAGAATATCCTGTATAGTTTTTATTCCAACATGCGATACATCGATAATAACACCAAGTGAATCTAAAGTTCGTATTACCTGTCGTCCAAAATTATTAAGTCCTTGAGTTTCAGTTCGGGTATCTGCTGCAGAAATTGCCCAGCTAACGCTATTGTTCCACGTTATAGTCATATATCGCATTCCAGCATTATAAAGTTGAACGAGTTTATCAATACTCTCTTCAATATGATGACCGCCTTCAACACCAATTACAGCAGCAATTTTGTTTTGATTATTTATATCCAAAACTTCTTGCATTGTTATTGCTTGTTCTATTGTCGATGGATTGGCACCAAGCTCAGAGTAAAATAAATCTCGCATTACAAGTGCCTGATCGAAATAATTTGAATATGCAGTGGGGCTAACCCAAATTGAAAAGAACTGAACATCAACCCCGCCTAATTGTAACCTCGGAATATCTGTATGATTATAATCGTGTAAATCCGCAAGATGATAATTTGGATCACCAACCATAACTTCAAGCACATCGTTATGTAAATCAATCAATGTATATTTTGAATGAATTGTTTGAAGAAATGTCGAAAAGTTTTCTCCGCCAGCTATATTGGTTATGGTTGTATCTGCGGCATAAGAAAATTTAGTAATTGCTAATTCCACATTCATAATCGGGATTAGGTTTTCACCTCCAAAACTATTTGAAATCCCAGATCTAATTTCTCCAAGTCCAATACCATTTCCACCATCAAGCTGGATCATTTTTTTTGTGACGGATTGATTACCATAATTGATTGTATAAAAGTAAACCCCAGCGCTGCCTTTGCTATACCAATCTACAACATAATTTCCTTTTGTAAGGAATGAATTTTTAACGTCTACCAATTCACCAAGAATATTGTGTACCATAATCGAAACATTTGCATCAGCAGGGATTAAAAATCCAATTTTAGTTGAAGGATTAAACGGGTTTGGAAAATTCTGCATTACTTCTAAGCTGGTTGGAAGATAATAAATATCTTCCTCAACAGATGTAGCAATATCATATTGCCAGTTACCAATTGCATCAGAAAATACAGAATCGATAAATCCATTCGATAAATTTTTAATTTGCACTTTAGCATTTTCTAAAGGAGAGTTGGTTCCTAAATCTTTAACATTTCCTGATATAGAAATTGTCTGTGATTTTAGTGATAAAGCAAGACATAAACTCAATATAAAAATGAAGCTGGATTTCATAAGACTTTCAATAATAATAATCCAATTATACTGATATTAATTTTCTGATAAAATAAAACACCACAGATTTAAGCGCAAACTTGTTACGTTCTTTAAAAATTTATTGCAAAGTTATTTAATCATAACTTATTAAGTCCTAATTTTACTTAAACAAATAAAATAATTATCAATAGGAGATATTATGCTAGTATTGATAAAAGATGATTACCGCCAAATAAGTATAGAAGCTTCTCTTCAAGTTGCATCTCAAATAAAATTAAAACCTGATTCTGTTATAGGATTTGCTACCGGTAGCACTCCACTTGGATTATATAAGGAATTAATCAGAATGCATAAAGAGGAGGGTTTAGATTTTTCAAAAGTAATTTCATTTAATTTAGATAGTACGTTGGCTTGCCTCCGAAACACCCGGAGAGTTATCATTATTTTATGTGGGAAAATCTTTTTAAGCATATTAATATCAATTCATCAAACGTGCATATACCGATGGGAATGGCAGATAACATTGAACTATTTTGTAAATGGTATGAAGAAAAAATAAAAAGTTACGGTGGAATTGATCTTCAAATTCTTGGTATTGGTGCAAATGGACATATTGCTTTTAATGAGCCTGGCTCTTCTTTAGGGTCAAGAACAAGAATAAAAACACTTGGTCAAAAAACACGTCTGGATAATTCAAGATTCTTTGATAAACTTGATGAAGTTCCAAAGTATGCTATTACGATGGGTGTTGGAACAATTATGGAGGCAAAAAAATTATTATTACTTGCAAACGGAATCAATAAAGCAGATGCAATTAAAGCAACAGTTGAAGGACCAATTATGGCAAAATATCCTGCAACAATCGTTCAGTACCACAGATATGCAACTGTTATTGTTGATAAGGAAGCTGCTTCAAAATTAGAAGGTGAGTACATAGATAATTAATTTTGAGTAAATATTATCTTTTTCTTCCACTCATACCTAGCACACCTAAAATTCCTCTGGTTAATTCTCTAACCAAAGTTCTTCCTATCTGTTTAGATAGCGGGCTATTAACAACTTTATCTACGGTACTTTTTTCTTTTCTTGTGCTTGTTCTGTTAGATGTTCTTGGTTTTTGATCGTACGTTCTATTAGGTGAATCAGGAACTTGTAAATCAAATTCACGCGCAGCGTCTAACTTCTTATTAAGGATTTCATAGGCACTTTCACGATCAATTACTTCATTATATTTATTAACTAACTTTGATGAGCTGATCTTTTTACTCAATTCATCATCTGTAAGAATATCCATTCTTGATTTTGGCGCACAAAGCAAAGTTGCTGCAAGCGGTGTTGGGACACCTTTTTCATTCAACGCACTAATTGCTGCTTCACCAATTCCGAGTGAAGTTAAGAGTTCATCTGTTTTATAAAAATCACTCAAAGGGTAATTTTCTGCAGTTAGTTTGATCATCTTTCTATCCTGTGCCGTAAATGCACGTAAAGCATGCTGAATCTTCAATCCAAGCTGGCTTAAAACTGATTGAGGAACATCAGTTGGATTTTGTGTGCAGAAATAGATTCCTACGCCTTTCGATCTGATTAATTTAATGATAGTTTCAATTTGATTTAATAAAGCTTTGGATGCCTCATTAAAAATTAAATGTGCTTCATCGATTACAATTACTAATTTTGGTTCAGCCTTATCACCAAGTTCAGGGAAAGTTGAATAAATTTCTGCAAGCAGTGAAAGCATAAAAGTAGAAAATAATTTTGGGCGGTCCTGCAAATCAATTAATCTTAAAACAGAAATTATACCGTTTCCATTTTCATCAATTCGTATCAGATCATTAACTTCAAAAGATTTTTCACCAAAAAATTTATCTGCACCTTGCTGCTCAAGCTCAACAACTTTTCTTAGTATAGTTCCTAATGATGAAGTTGATACTGATCCATAATCTTTTTCAATTGAATCTTTTCCTTCAGCGGCGGCAAACTGTAAAACTTTCTTCAAATCTTTAAGGTCCAGCAGAGCAAGATTGTTGTCATCACAGTATTTAAATAGAACCGCCATCAAACCGGCTTGAGTATCATTAAGCTCCAGAATTTTTGAGATCAAAATTGGACCGAACTCAGAAACTGTTGCTCTTAACCGCACACCTTTTTCATCCGATAGAGTAAGAAACTCAATTGGAAACTCTTTTGACTTATATGGAATTCCAATCTTTGCATGTCGTTCTTCAATTTTGGGATTAGATGAGCCCGCTGCTGCAATCCCACTGAGATCACCCTTAATATCCATCAATAATACAGGAATACTTTTTTCAGACAAAGCTTCTGCAAAAACCTGCACAGTTTTTGTTTTACCAGTGCCGGTTGAGCCTGCAATTAATCCGTGCCTGTTTATTGTACTTAATGGAATTTTTATATGAAGGTTTTGCTGCGGTTCACCATTATAAATTGCAGTTCCGAGAATTATTGAATCACCTTTAAAGGTATAACCTTCTGTAAGCTCTGCTATAAATTTATCTGCCGCGCTCATTACATATCCTGTTATCATTATAAAAATAGATTCCCACTTGTGCTGGAATGACAAGCGATTAAAATATTACATAAAAATTATTTTTGATGAATATACACATCTCGCTGAGGGAAAGGGATAGTGATCTTTTCCTCATCAAATTTTTTCTTTATTGATTCAAGCAAATCAAAATGCACATTCCAATAATCAGGTGTCTTAACCCACGGACGTACATTGATATTTACACTGCTATCAGCAAGTTTTGCTAATACAACTTGCGGTGCGGGATCCGTCAAAATTCTACTATCAGATTTAAGGATTTCGTTAATTATATTTTTTGCTTTAGTAACATCATCGCCATAGCTGATGCCAAAAACCATATCCACTCGGCGGATATCTTTTTCGTTATAATTAATTATGTTATCGTTAATGAGTTTAGAATTAGGGATATAAATTACTTTGTTATCAATGCTGACTAATGTTGTGTTAAAGATTCCAATTTTTTCAACAGTTCCAGATGCACCGCCACCTTCAATAAATTGCCCAACCTTAATCTGGCGAAATATCACAAGCATTATTCCTGCTGCAAGATTAGAGAGAGAACCTTGAAGCGCCAACCCTACAGCTAAACCGGCGGCGCCTAAGACAGCAATAAATGAGGTTGTTTCAACACCCAGTTGTCCAACAGCAGCAATTATTACAAATAGATACAAAGCAAATTTTAATGAACTTGTTAAAAATCCAATTAAAGTGGGCTCTACATTCCTTTTGCGTAAAACTTTATTTAAAATTCTGACAAAGAATTTTGTTGCCCAAAAGCCGATTAATAGAATGGCTATTGCAGAGACAATGTGAATGCCGAATTCTGTTAAATATTTTTTTAACTCAGGTACTATTTCCTGCCAGTTCATTTAAATTCTATTGCTCTTTTATTTTTAAAATAATGAATAACTTAGACCAAGCATTAATGATTCTCTTAACTGCGTTTTTCTTGTCTGGCTGATTTCGTGAACAACACTAACATTAAAATTAACATTTATGTACTCATTAACTTTAGCAGTAATACTGTTATCCCATCTCACGTCCCAAACATCCAGCGAGTTAAATCTGGAAAAAAGTCTTAAGAAGCTATAGTATAACATGTTATCTAAAAATTCATATTTAACTTCAGTAACAGATTCAAGACCCGTATCAAACTTAAATGTTTCAATCTCAGGTGTCTCAGGATCATCAGTATAATTTGTAAAACGATTCGTGAACGTTTGCTGGAAAGCTAGACCAAGTCTTGTTGTAATTATTTTGTTATTATCATAAGTAAAACCTATTGCCTCTGAAACATAGCCCGGATCAAAGAAATCAACGATCTGAATATTTGTATCGGCAACAGAATAATCGTATCCCTTAGTTACTGCAGTTCTCACAGTTACAGATAAAAAAGGATCAACTACCCATCCAACATTTCTGGAGGCAACACTTTCAAAGTATATGTCATTCTCTGTTGTTCTATATCCAACGTCTTCAAGCTTTGTTCTGCCATAAATAACATTAAGCCTATTCTTCCACTTCCAGGGAAAGTCATTGTAGATCGCACCAAAATTAGTATAAGCAGAATAGGCTAAAGAATTAGATCCACCTTGTGACCAGTTAACCAATGCTGTTTGACTAAGGTTTAGTCCAACTACTCCGATCATATTCCATCCCTCAACTAAAAGTGAATCCGGAATATCCTGTGCAAAAGAGTTTAACGATATGGTAATTAAAAAAATAAGAAGTAGTTTTTTCATTACTAGATCCCTCTATAATTTATATATGATATTGTGTTTTTAAGAATATTAAATTGATATGTCAAATACTTGTTCCACTTTAAATGGAAAGTCAAAATAATAAAAGTCTTTATCCTCTTTTTTGATTTTTTCTTTCGTTAAAAAGTACTGTTCTACAAACGATTCCTTAATATTCTTTTTATAAGAAAGATAAAGTCCCTCTTCAAAGTAATTTCTTGGTAATCTTATTTTATTATGTGATGATAGAAAAGCCATATCAATACCAACTTTTCTAATTAATCCGTTTCGATTTACACTAAGATATATTGTTCTCATTTTCTTATCGTTTTAACGCAAAATTAGTTATAAAGACTGTAATCTAAAAACTGAATTTAGATTGTCAGCTATTTCATTTCAGCAGTTATCTTTTACTTATAAAGTTTATATTTGCGTATCAAAAACAGGATTTATTAATGAAATTACTTCTGACTACTCTACTTTCATTTATTACTCTTAGTTCTCAATTTACTTTTTCACAAGTTGAAAATGTTCAAATAGAACATGGGGTTTATACGTTTTTAAAGGAAATGAAGGTAAAAGGAATAATTTCTTTTATAAGGGAAGATGACCCGGTTTTATCCAGATTTGAGGTGAAGGATCTTCTAGAAAAAATAAATACACAAGCTGCAGAATTAAGCAGCACAGAAAAAAAACTTTTAAGTAAATATAGATTTGAGTTTTCCGATTCAATAGATCCCGACACAGCAACACAACTCTTTAATCCGCAAAATGGATTTTTTACAGACCTTGATCAGATGGCAACGGATAAAGTAAAATATTTGTATGCTTATCAGGAACCCGAAAATAATATTTACTTTGAATGGCTTGGACATTTTTATCACGGGCAGGATTTCTCTCAAGAAAGTGCAGCAAATTCTAATCTGTACGATATTGGATTCAGAATTCGCGGTACAGTATTTAATCATCTTGGGTATAATCTTACTGTTATTAAAGGCGGAGTTAGCGGCAATGAAGCTTTAGCGGAGGTAATTGAACCACGATTACTGACAAGTTTTAAATGGTTAGAAGATATTGAGAATATTGGCAACTATGATTTTACTTATGGTTACTTAAAGTATCATACAGAACCTTATGAAGATATGAATATCAGTATTCAACTTGGCAGAGAAGATATTACTTTAGGTTATGGGTACGGAAGTAAATTAGTTCTTTCAGGTGATAATCCAACAATGGATTTTTTAAAATTTAATTTTGATTACGGTATTATAAGTTTTACATCTCTTCATGCTTCTACAACCGGCTATTTTAGTTATACTCCTGAAGAGCGTTATACCAAGTACTATGCTCATAATCATCTTAAGCTAAAGTTTGATAATCTTTTTGATGTAGGAATAGGGGAGACGATGATATATTCCGGAAGAGGTATAGAATTAGGATATTTGGCGCCGGTAACATTTTATAAGTTTATTGAAATGGGAATTCAGGATAGAGATAATGGAAATATTTATTTTGATCTTCAAACGAAATTTGTAAAAAACCTGGAGCTGCAGGCAACCTTTTTACTTGATGAAAATATCTTAAGCAATCTCGGTGATCTGGAAAAATACACAAACAAAACTGCCTATCAGCTTGGTGCTTTTTGGTATAATCCACTTAATCTAAATGATCTTTCCTTGATTGTAGAATACACAAAAATTCGCCCATACGTTTACACGCATTTTAATATCCAAAATAATTATACAGCATTCGGTGCAAATCTCGGTCATAGAATTGGTCCAAACGCTGATGAACTGATGTTTAAATCAAACTACAATTTTAGTGAATGGCTGCGCTTTACTATTGAATATCGATATCAGAGAGAGGGTAATAATGTCTATGCTGATGATGGAACATTAGTTAAAAATGTCGGAGGTGATATTGCCCTCAGTCATGGTTATGTTTTAGAAACAGATCGTGCTTACTTTTTAGATGGCGATAGAGTAAACACTAATTTCTTTTCTGCCGGATTTAGAATAGAACCAATTAGAGATTATATTTTTGATGTTTCATATAATTATATGTATCAACAAAATACCGCAAAGAACATATCTGATAAAGAATCCTATCTGCTCTTCAAATTCACTCTTGAATATTAATGATAAACTTGAATAATATTTATTGTTTAGTAATTGTAATCAATTGCTAACTAAAAATTATTAGTGTGAATTATTTTGAACTACAAATCAAATCTCTCATTAGAGAAATTCTTATTATTATTTCTAATAATCAATAATAGAAGTTATTCTTAACATCACAAATTTATAGAAAAACGAATTATTGCTTATCGTAAATAATTGGAATGTAATTTGGTAAACATCCCCGACAATTAACTTATTTATTAACATAAGGGGCTAATACTTATGAAAAATTTTATTTACTCTTGCTTCCTTGTTCTTTTTGTCACTACATTTTTATCGGCTCAACCAGTTGCCCAACTGAAACTTGAGCCCGTTACACCTCATAGTCTTACAACGTTGGGACTAACAACAAATTCAGTTTCTCCTGCATTACCAGTTTTTGGAAATGGTACCTATGTTTATCTATCCGCAAATAACGTTGGAGACGGAGAGCCAATAACAGGTTCCACATTTACATTATTTTCAATGCCTGCAACATCTGCTGCTGTTTTAGAGGATGTTGGTTCACTTGGATGGAAAGGTCTTAAAGCTGATGTAAAAGGAGCTTATAAAATTGAACTTTCAATTACCACCGCTACCGGAAGTGATCTTGACACATTAACAGTATATGCTGGTGATTATATGGGTGTTGGCGATGTTGATGGTGTTGCTGGTGGATTTCCAAGTTGTATGAGCTGCCATAATAATGCTGGATTCCCAAAATTCCAGGATATATTTACAAGATGGGCAACTTCAGGTCACGCTACAATATTCAGAGATCAAGTTGATAACAGCACACATTACAGCACAAGTTGTATGAAATGTCATACAACAGGTTATGATCACAATGTTGCTGCATCAAATAATGGTTTTGATGATGTTGCTGTATCCCTAGGCTGGATATTTTCAGGCACAGCTGCTCCTGGTACCTGGGATAATATAAAAACAAATTATCCAGGGTTGGTTAAATTTGGAGTAATCGGCTGCGAAAGCTGCCACGGTGCAGGCAGTAATCATAATGCAACTCAGCCCGGTTCAGCATTTTTAACTAATGCTACCTATAGAGCTGGTGCTTGTGGTCAATGTCATGATGAACCTTGGAGACATAATATTTATTCAATGTACGAAAACTCTCTTCACTCAGAATCAGTATGGGAAATAACAACTGGTTCAAATGCTAATACATACAATCTAAATGATTGTGGAAGATGCCACGATGGTAGAATTTATATTCAGTTTACCAAAGGCTACACAGCAGCGACTCCTGGATTTATTGATGAAAAAACTTTGACAGAAGCTTCAGCTACACATATTACTTGTCAGACATGCCATGATCCGCATGGTAATTCCAATGTTGCATCATTAAGAGATATTCCTGCTGGATCTGACACTCTTGCTGATGGATATCAGTACACACTTGGAGGTTTGGGAAAAACTTGTATGAACTGTCATAAAAATCGCAGAAATGCAGATACCTTTGTACTAACAAACGTCTCTAATTCACATTGGGGCCCTCATGGCTCAGTTCAAGCTGACAACTTTTTTGGAAGAAATGCAGCAACATTTAACGGTACACCATATTTATCAAACTCACATCAATTTGCAGTTACTGATGCTTGCGTTACTTGCCATATGGTTGCAACAGCAGATACTGGAACTGTAAACCGTGATAAAGTTGGCGGACACTCATGGAACTTGCACAATCCAGCAACTGGTTATGATCATACGACTGCCTGTGCTAATTGCCATGGTCCAAAAAATTCATTTGATGATTTTGAAGCTGCAATGGATTACGATGGTGATGGCAGTATTGAAGCTATCCAAAGTGAAGTTGATGGACTATTAGCAAATATTAGATTTTTATTACCTCCAACAGGAATGGATTCAGTTTCCTGGACAATGATTCGTGATTTGAACGATTTGACTATTAAAAAAGCATTCTATAATTACAATATGATTATGAATGACGGTAGTAAAGGTATGCACAATTCCAAGTTTGCATTTGATGTATTAACCCAATCATATGCTGCACTTGGCGGCATTGTTCCTGTTGAGTTAGTTTCATTCAATGCAGCAATAGGCAAAGATGGCGTTACTCTTACCTGGGAAACTGCTAGTGAACTTAACAATAGAGGATTTGAAATCGAAAGAGGAATTAGAAACGTTTGGGCTGTTGTAGGTTTTGTTGAAGGTAATGGTACAACAACCGAATATCAAAAATATTCTTTTACAGATAAACCTAATACAACGGATGCTGTTTCTTATAGATTAAAACAAGTTGATTATAACGGACAACATACTTACTCTAAGGTAGTAAATGTTGATTTCGGATTAATGCCAACAGAATTCAGTCTATCACAGAATTACCCAAATCCATTTAACCCATCAACGGTTATCAGATACTCTGTACCATTTGATAGCAAAGTTAAAGTTACAGTTTATAACATTAGCGGTGAAGTTGTAAAAGTTTTAGTAGATGGAAATGTTCCTGCAGGACAACATGAAGCATTATTTACTTCAAGCTCTGCTAACGGATTAGCTTCCGGTATTTATCTCTACAACATTACGGCAACATCAAATGATGGTAAATCTAATTTCACACAAACCAGAAAAATGGTTCTCATTAAGTAAGCCCCATTACTTAGTTAGTTAGTAGTAGTTAGTTAAGCATACAATAGGGCTCGAGAAATCGAGCCCTTTTTATTTTTGCACCTCAAATAATTTCATCACTAATCTTTTATAAAATTATTGATAAAACTATCCAAGTTAAATCAAATCTACTTCTTTATTATAGATTTACATTTTCTCTTAAAAGAGAAATGTTATTTAATACTTTCTAATTGTTAACAAATGAAAAGTAATATTCTTTAAAAATGCTCAAAAATGAGAACATTTTGTGTAAAAATAATTTGGAATAGCTTTTGGTATATGAACAACGCATTTAACTTATTTAATAGGATACTATATGAAATATTCAAGACTAACTCTACTTTTTGTTTTTGTACTCTCGTCGTTTTTAGCAGCTCAAACAGCGCCGACTGCTAAAATAATGACTGAAGCAGTTTCATCAGAAACTCTTACAAAATTAGGTTTAACAACAAATTCTGTTTCCGCAGGTTTACCCGTCTTTGCAAATCAAACTTATGTTTATTTGTCAGCAAATGATGTTGGTAATTATCAACCCGTTCTTACTTCAGCTTTTAATCTTTTCCAAAAACCAGGCGGCTCTGCTGCTGTTCTTGAAGATTTAGGAGTTGCAAATTGGACAGGTCTTAAAGCAGATGTAAAGGGAACTTATAAAGTTGAACTTACAATTACAACTGCAAACGGAACTGATCAGGATACAATAACATTATATGCCGGTGATTATATCGGTGTTGGTAATTTTGACGGTGTTGCCGCTTCTTTCCCAAGCTGTATGACCTGTCATACCGGTCAGCCAACTTTTGACAATATTTATTCAAGCTGGCAGAATACCGGACACGCTAATACATTAAAGAAAGCAATGGATACCTGGTCTTTCTTCAGCACAAGCTGTTTGAAATGTCACTCTACAGGAACAGATTATGATCTCGCAGCAGCAAATAATGGTTTTGATGATGTTGCGGCTTCATTAGGCTGGGTCTGGGTTGGTCCGCCAGCTGCTGGTAAATGGGATGCATTCAAATCTGCATATCCAGGTGCTGTAAAATTTGCAACAATTGGCTGCGAAAATTGTCATGGTGCAGGCAGCAATCACTCAGGTTTCCAGCAAGTTGGTTCAGAATTTAAAACAATGGCAACTTATCAGGCAGGTGTTTGTAATCAGTGCCATGCTGAATCTCAAGGTACACAGTATGAGAATTCACTTCACTCAGAAGCTTTATGGTCAAACTCATTTGCACAGGGTACCTCATCACAAAACAATAGTTTAAATAATTGTATTCGCTGCCACGATGCAAAAGGTTATATCAACTTTACTGAAGGTGTAGTAACAAATACAACAGGGATGAAAAGAGCATCTCATATCTCAATTACTTGCCAAACCTGTCACGATCCACATGGCACGGCTAACGATTATAATTTAAGAAATTCACCGGCTTCATCTGATACTTTAGCCAATGGATTTGCATATACCGTCGGAGGTAAAGGTCAGCTTTGTATGGATTGCCATAAAGCAAGACAAAGTAATGTCAGATATCAATCAACTAATATATCTCAATTCTGGGGACCTCATCATTCAGTTCAAACGGATAATTTCTTAGGAAAGAATGCCTATGAATTCTCAGGTGCATATCAGACAAACATGCATCAGAATATAGTTACAGATGCTTGCGTTACCTGTCATATGACAGTATTACCTGACACCTCTGTTACTAATCCAAATAAGGTTGGCGCACATACATTCAGATTGAAGAATCCAGACACAGGATATGAACACACAGGAGCATGTGTAACCTGTCATGGTCAAAAAAGTTCATTTGATGATTTTATGGCTTCAGCTGATTATGATGGTGATGGTTCAGTTGAAAGTATTCCTGCCGAAGTACAGGGTGCTCTGAGAAACATCAGAATTCTTTTGCCGCCGGTTGGTACTGATTCAATTGCTTGGCAGGATATAAAAGCAAGCGCTGATTCAGTATTGTATAAAAAAGCATACTGGAACTATCAACTTATAAATAATGATGGCAGCAACGGAATGCACAACTCTAAATTTGCATTTGATGTATTAACACAAACTCAAACTGCTTTAGGATTTGTTTCAGTTGATGACGAACCATCAGGCACGGTTTATTCATATTCACTATCACAGAATTATCCTAATCCATTTAATCCAGCTACAGTTATAAACTTTACACTTCCTGAACAATCAAATGTTAAAGTAATTGTTTACGATGCTTTAGGAAATCAGATTGATGTTATCGCTGATGGAGTTAAATCAGCAGGCAGCCATAGTGTAAAATGGAATGCAACAAATTATTCCTCCGGTATCTATTTCTACAAACTGGAGGCAGACAACTTTGTTCAAGTTCGTAAGATGATCTTAATGAAATAATGTTAGTTTAGTGATTAGTTGGTTAATAGTTAGTTAAAGCAAGAGGGCTCAGAAAATTATCTGAGCCCTTTGTTATTTTAAATATGCTTACGGTTTATAGAATTTTAAGAAAAGATTGATGATTCAATAAAAATAAAGTTAAATTTAATCATAGTAATTTATTAATTTTTCAGCGGTAACGTAATGAAAAAAAATATTCTATTCTTACATTTCTTAAGTCTATATATTTTACTTCAGCAGCCAATTTCCATTGCCCAGGTCTATATAAATCAAGCTGGGTATTTACCGGAATTGCCAAAAATATTTTATAGTTCTTCTTTTGCAGATAGTTTTTATGTGATCGAATCTTCAACAGGTAATATAAAATATAGAGATGAACTTTATTTTTCTGTTGCCAATGATCCGGCTACAGATTTAACTCTTTACTCGGGTGATTTTTCCTCATTTCAAATAAATGGAAATTATTTTATCCGCTTAAGCAATGGAGATTCTTCTTTAGCTTTTACAATCTCTCCAATTGTTTATGATGATGTTTATAAAAAATCTTTAAAGGGTTATTATTTCCAACGATGTGGATCTGCTTTACTACAGCCCCATGCAGGTGTGTATTATCATGCTGCTTGTCATCCTGGCGATGGGTTTTATCATTCATCGACTGGTCAATCCGGATTTAGATTAACAACTGGCGGCTGGCATGATGCCGGAGATTATGGTAAATATGTTGTCAATTCTGGAATAACAGTTGGTACTTTGCTTTTAGCTTATGAAAGTTTTCCAGATAAATTTAATCAGGATAACTTAAATATACCTGAAAGCGGAAATGGTGTTCCCGATTTATTGGATGAGGTTAGATATGAACTTGAATGGCTAATCAAAATGCAGAATGAAAATGGAGGAGTATACTTTAAAGTAACAAAAGAACAATTTGAGTCATTCATAATGCCGCAGAATGATTCCGGCATAAGATATATTCACGTTCTTTCAAGCACAGCTACCGGCAATTTTGCTGCTATGATGGCAAGAGCTGCGCGTATCTACCAATCAATTGATTCCACTTTTTCTTTTCAATGTTTAAATGCTGCTGTACTTGCCTGGAATTTTTTAGTTGCTAACCCAACTATCGTTCCTCCTGGCGGATTCAAAAATCCGATAGGAACCGTTACCGGTGAGTATGGCGACACTAACGATTCTGACGAAAGATTATGGGCTGCTGCTGAATTATTTGAAACAACTGGTTTATCTGAGTACCACGACTATGTTATTGCAAACTATGCTTCGGGTGGAATTATTTCCGGAGCAATGTCCTGGAATAAAGTGAAGAATCTTGCTTTGTTAACTTATCTTAATAGTTCTCAAACCAGCGCATCACAGACAATAAAAACTCAAATTAAAAATAGTTTGATAAGTTATGCAAATACTCTTTTGAGCCGAGCCAGTACAAATGGATTTGGAGTGACAATAAATCCAGGTGAATATTATTGGGGCTGCAATTCGGATGTTCTAAATAAAGCATTATTGCTTATTTATGCCTATGAAGAAACAAATAATGTTGGGTATTTTCAAACAGCATTGATGCAATTAAATTACATACTCGGAACTAATGCTCATAGTATTTCTTTTATTACGGGTATTGGAATAAATTCAGTGATGCATCCGCATCATCGCCCTTCTTCTGCTGATGGAGTCGTAAACCCTGTTCCTGGTTTATTAGCAGGAGGTCCGGATCAATATTTAGATGATCCTGTTCTACAATCGCATTTCAATAGTTCCACTCCGCCTGCCCTCTGTTATATCGATGATGTTGGAAGTTATGCCTCAAACGAGATTGCTATAAATTGGAATGCGCCTTTAGTTTTTGTTTCTGGTTACTTTAATGCAGAAGGTGTTAGTTCTGTTGATGATCAGGGCTTCAATTCAGTACCTGATAAATTTAAACTCGAACAGAATTATCCAAACCCATTTAATCCAATTACCAAAATAAATTATTCAATCGCTTCTGTCATTTCGACCGAAGGGAGAAATCCGAATGTAACATTAAAAGTATATGATACTCTTGGTAATGAAGTAGTGACATTAGTAAATGAAAATCAATCAGCGGGAAATTATGAAGTTGAATTTAATGCAAAAAATATCTCCAGCGGCGTTTATTTTTATACACTCTCTACTCAAAACTATTCAGAAACAAAATCGATGGTATTATTAAAATAGTTCTAATATAATTAAGGCAATAACTTCTGTTTAACTTCTTCGTTCATCCATCCAGAAAAGGGAGTTGTTAATGGAACTCCGGCAATTCTTCCCCCAAATCCCATTAATCGATGAACAAACATTGGAATTTTTGATGTTTGAATTTTATCAACAACATCGCCATAAATTTTTACATTATTCTGGTCCGCAAGTTTAGAGGTGATTTTTTTAAGCCGCTCATTTACTGCTTTAAATCGTAAATCATTTCTTAGCTGCTTTTTAATTGACTCAAATGATAGCTTTAAGGAATCACTGCTTTCTTGTTTTTCAATTACCTGCAGTACTGTGTATGCGTTATTTCTTTTAATTGGTCCATATACTTCATTCAACTCTAAATCTGATGCAACGTTTCCAACATATCCTAAAAGTAAAACAGGTTTTAATCCTGTTTCACCGAATTCATTTACCAATGAATCTGTGCTTCCATAACTTTTAACTAAATCTCCAAAATCTCTGCCCTGTTTTAGTGCTTCAAAAATGTTTGACACCTCATCGAGGTCCTGAATCGAAACTAATCGAATATTTATTAATCTGATATTAGATGTGTTTACTAATTCATCAATATAATAATTGTAAACTTCTTTATCAGAAATATTTATTGAATCCAGATTATTGTTAAAATATAATTGAGCCAAGTAATTTTCCTGCCATAATTTTAAATCATTACGAACCTGCGGATTAAATTGAAATCCTTGTCTATATGCTTCTTCAGTAATCATTTGTTCTTCAATAAATCGTTTTACTTTTTGACTAAGTTTTTGAAGAATTATCAGTGAATCAAGTTGAGTGACGTGAAAACCATTAAAAGATAAATTACTCAGAAAATTTTTTACATTAACTTCTTTATTTGATAAGGAAAATAAAGAAGCGTCAAGTTTTTCCGGACCAAGTAAAGAGTTTATTTCGTTAAAATCAAATTCGGAAAGTTCGAAGTAACTCGACGTATTAGAAGAGTTTGATTTATTTTTTAGCACATCCCAGATCGTTAAATAAATAGACTTAAAAGATTTTGGTTCAATATTAATCGTAATACCCGAAAGCAATTCATTAAGATATTCCTCATATCTTTTTTCAATCCGTCTGTTGCGGATTACTTTTTTCATATTATCAATTGCTTGTTGATCTCCCAGATCAATTGGAGTGAAGACTTTATTTTTTATTACAAAAATAACCCATCCAACTTCACTTCTTATTGGTGATGTAAACCCATCGATGGGCAGAGTGTAAAGTGAATCTTCAATCTCTTCATCTTTTAATGTGCCTAATGCGATATCAACGAGGTTGTTAGTAAAATTTGGTAAAGTTAAAAGCAAAGAATCATAATTAATATTTTGATTTAACTTTTTATAAAAATCCCACATACTAGTTGAATCTTTTGATGAAATAATTTGAGTACTAAGTTTTGATTGTGATTTAATAATCGCACTATTTATATCATTTGCAGATAAGAAAACTTTATCCTCAACTTCAATTTTGAAAAGTGCATCCCTTACAAACATTTCTTCAAGAGGTTTGAATATAGAATTGAACTTTTGTGTATTTGTAAATCCAAGATCTTCAGCGTCCTTAGCCCACAATTTTTCAGCTATCAGCGAATATAGAAAATCATATTTTATTGAATCTGGATCAATGTTTCTATTTGAAGGGATATAAGGCGAAAGCTCATAGCGAAGCTTAAATTCCTTTGCCGTTATTTTTTCATTCCCTATTTGTGCTACTGCTGATTCATCATTTTGTCCAAACAATAAACTACAGTTAAGTATCAAAGCGGCATTAACGATATTTAAGAATAATTTCATAATCGCAATCCAATCATTTCCCATTTAACATTTATTCAATTCCCAGCGCCCTCAAATAGCCTTTATTTATCTTACAATTTTTAAATTTTATATTTTCAAGTAAATCCGATAAAGCTTTTTTTACAATCACTCTATCAGGTTTTGCATGTCGTATTTCTTCAAAGTTTTTCTTTTGAGTTTCAGCATATTTTATAATTTCTTCCCACTCATTTGTTTTGGAAAATTGAACCATGCCACGATCTGAATCCATTTTTTTATAAGGCCAAAAACACCAGCCGATATTATTAGATTCTAACAGCACTCTAAAAGAATCAATCCATGCATCTTCATTTTCACCGCTTTCACCAAGCCACATTGGAACGTTGTGCTCATTGGAAAAATTTACGTAATCCTGAATTTGTTCCTGGACAGGCGGCATCCAGTATTTATGAAATGTGTAAACTAAATTATCATCGAAAGTTGCACCAAACATTTTAAAGTTTGTATTCCATTGTGCGCCACCAAGAAATACTATATGATTTTTATCAACTTCACGAATTGCAGTCGTTATTTTTTTATAAAGAGGCTCCAGCAGTTGATTTAATTCTTCTTTGTTTTCCAGATAGTGGGGAAGAGGTTCATTTAGAAGATCGTATCCAATTACTATTGTTTCATCTTTGTATCGATCTGCAAGTTTTTTCCATAATGCAATTGTTGTTTTTTGTGCTTGCTCATCCTCAAATAAAAATGGATAACTCCAGCTGTCATCGATATTATCACCGGTTTGTCCGCCGGGTGCTGCGTGTAAATCAAGAACTACATAAAGATTTTCTTCTCTGCACCATTTAATTACGTCATCTAATCTTTTGAAGCCTTCTTCAAGCCATATTTCAGGATGATCTTCAACAAGAAAGAGTTTAAAGTTAAAAGGAACTCGTATATGATTTAATCCGGTCGATGATATAAACAGAATATCTTCTTTAGTGATATAATTATCTCTAAAAGATTTCCAAAATTGTCTCGCTTCATCTGTACCAATTAGTTCTTTTATAGTATTATCAATCAACCGAAATGAACTGACATTTTGTAATCTAAACATATATCCCTCAGGATTAAGCCAGTTACCTAAATTTATTCCTCTTAGTAAAATTGGTCTGCCGTCCGGTGCAATAATTTCTTTACCTTTAACACTTACAAATCCATCTTGGGAAAAACTAAATGGCATCAGTAAAAATGATACTATAAATCCTAATAATAGTTTATTTATGTTTTTCATTTGATTCACCAATTTTAGATTTAATTTTTGGAGTATCTTTAAAAACAAACATTCCTCTGTTAGCGCAGTGCGGACATTGTCTTTCCGAAATGATTATAGTTTCAATCTGTTGAGATTTAATTCTGTTAAATAATAATCTGATCTTATCTGTAAATTTCATTTATCTGTTTTATCCAGCGATTGCTCAAGAAACCATTTATATAATTCTTCATTATTGTAAGTTTCTGTCCAGGCATCGTGGGTTGCTTCAGGATAAATTGTCAGTCTTATATTTGCACCGCCAACTGATTTTAATTTCTCAGCCATTTGTTCAGAAGCACTTACCGGAACAACAAAATCTTTAGCGCCGTGGAATATCCAAATCGGTTTATTTGCAATCTTTTGAAATTCAACGGGATGACTCCAACCACAAACAGGGGCTATGGCTGCAAATCGATCCGGGTCTGCAAGTGCAAGTGTCCAGGTTCCGTGCCCTCCCATGCTTAATCCAGTTACATAGATCCTATTTTTGTCTACACGATAATTTTCCTCAACGTCATCAAGTAATGCTAGCAGCAGATCATCATTCCAAAAGTACTCATCAGGACATTGTGGTGATACAACAATGAAGGGGAATTCTTTTCCCTCACTAATTAGTTTTGGGATGCCGTGTGTTTTTACTTTCTCTAAATCTGTTCCTCTTTCTCCCATTCCATGCAGAAATAATACTAATGGAAATTCTTTATTACCATCTGAATAATCTTTTGGAAGATATAGAAGGTAATTTGCGGATAAAGTTATTGTAACTTCTTTTTGAAAATTATGAGATGTCTGATTTTCTTGTTGAGAAAATGTTGATGGTGAAACAACCATAAGTAGTGCGAATAAAATTATTAAAAAAATTTTCATATAAATCTCCAGCAAAATTTGTTTAAAAGAAAAATGACATCTTTTTAAAAGGTGTCATCTTTAGAAAATCAATTTAATTTTTCTTATAAACTCTAACAAAATCAACTTCCATCTGTGCTGGAAAAGCATTTTCATCAATGCCCTGTGCACCGCCCCAATTTCCACCTACTGCCACATTAAGGATGAGATGAAATCTTTTATCGAACGGCCATTTTTGCCAGCCGGAATTTTCATTATTAAAAGTAAAATACTTGTATTGATCAATATAAAAATCAATTCGATCTTCAAACCATTCTATAGCATAGGTATGAAAGGAGGTTGTTGCAGTCGGAATGTTTAGAGTGGCTGTTTTCTGAGTGCCGATAGTGTGATTGTAATCTTTAGTGTGTACTGAACCATGCACAACATTTGGATTATATCCAACGTGTTCCATTATATCAATTTCACCGCTTTCCGGCCAGCCGCCATAACTCCAATCCGTTGAAAGCATCCATATAGCTGGCCAGGTTCCTCTGCCAGTCGGTACTTTTGCAGAAACTTCAATTCGTCCGTAAAGCCAATCACCTTTATCTTTTGTTCTTAATCTTGCGGACGTGTATTCCTTACCATTATAATTTTCTTTTATCGCTTTTATTATCAGTTTACCATTATCTATGAATGAATTCGTTGGTTGCCCTGTGTAGTATTGTAATTCATTATTTCCGCCGCCATCACCATTTATTTCCCAGGACCATTTGTTTGGATTTATATATTGACCATCAAACTCGTCATTCCAGACTAATGTGTATCCTGGAATTTCCGGAATTTGATTAGTTGGCGTTGTTGTAGAATCATCCTTACTGCAGCTTGCAAAAGTAATTGAGAATATCGCAAATTGCATCAGGAAAATTTTTGATAATATTTTTCTTTTCATATAAGTTCCTTTTGTTTACGTCATTGCGAAAGAGTCTTCTGCCATAGGCATCCCTCTGGGAGAATGAAGCAATCTCAAACATTTAAAAGATTGCTTCGTCAATAATTCCTCGCAATGACGGACTTTTATTAATCAACTAACTCAAATTTGTTTTCTGAAACATCAACCGAATTAGTTCCTACAAATACTTTAAATACACCTGGTTCTGATTTAAACTTCATATCAGCAGCGGTAAATCTTAAATCTTTTTCATGAATTATAAAATCCACAGATTTTTCCTCGCCGCTTTTCAGCAAAATCTTTTTAAACCCTTTTAATTCCTTTACAGGACGAGTAACACTTCCAACTAAATCCTGAACATACAACTGAACAACTTCTTCGCCATCATAATTGCCTGTATTTTTAACTTTTACTGTTACTACTAAAGAATCTTTATTGGTTAATTTACTATTACTTAAAGTTACATCACTATAATCAAAATTGGTATAACTTAATCCATACCCAAAAGGGTAGAGAGGGGTTAAAGGAAGATCAAGATACTTTGATGTATAACGATTTTTTTCATCTCCGGGTCTTCCCGTATTTTTATGATTATAATAAATCGGTACTTGTCCAACTGTTCGTGGAAAAGTAACCGGTAACTTTCCTGAAGGATTATAATCACCGAATAAAACCTGCGCAACCGCATCTCCCGTCATAGTTCCGGCAAACCATGTTTCCAAAATTGCATCAGCATTATCGTTTAGCCAATTTATGGATAAAGGTCTTCCATTCATTAATACTGCAATGATCGGTTTACCCGTTTTTAATAATTCTTTTGCAAGATCTTCCTGCACATCCGGCAAATCAAGAGATGAACGACTGTAAGCTTCACCGCTCATGCTTCTGCTTTCACCAACACAGAGAATTATTACCTCCGCATCTTTTGCTTTATCAATGGCTTCTTTAAAACCATCTTTAGATGTATCAGTAATTTTACATCCTTCCGCATAAAGTATTTCGGATTTATCACCAACATATTTTTTTAATCCCTCTAAAACTGATGTTACATCTTCCTCAATACCCAAAGCATTCCATTCTCCGAGCGGATCCAGTTTTGATTTTGCAAGCGGACCGATAACAGCAATCTTTTTATAATCTTTTTTTAGAGGAAGAATATTTTCTTCGTTTTTTAATAATACGAATGAACGCTTTGCAACATCAAGTGATGCGTTTTTAATTTCGGTCGTCATAATGTTTTTTTGTTCACGCTCTTTACTGCAGTAACGGAATGGATCATCAAATAATCCAAGCATAAATTTTATTCTAAGAATTCTTCTAACAGATTCATCAATTAAAGATTCTTTAACTTTTCCTTCTGCAACAAGTTCTTTTAGATGGGTTAAGTATGATCTTGATTCCATATCCATGTCTAATCCGGCATTTATAGAAATCTCACCGGCGTGTTTAAGATTAGAAGCAAAACCATGGTTTATCATTTCACCAATTGAATTCCAATCGCTGACCACAAATCCCTTGAAGTTCCATTCATCTCTTAAAATATCTGTTAACAAATATTTACTTCCGGATGCAGGTATTCCGCCAATCTCATTAAATGAAGCCATTAAAGTGTGAGCTCCCGCTTCAACTCCTGCTTTGTATGGCGGTAAATAAATATCTCTAAAAGTTCTTTCAGAAAAATCAACTGTATTATAATCTCTGCCGCCTTCAGCACCGCCGTAACCGGCATAATGTTTTACACAAGCTATAATATTTAGATTAGAAAGATTGCCTTGATAACCACGGACGTGAGCGGCAGCCATCAACGAACCTAAGTATGGATCTTCTCCGGCCCCTTCCATAATTCTGCCCCATCGCGGATCGCGTGCAATATCAACCATCGGCGAAAATGTCCAGTGAATTCCAGCAGATGCTGCTTCGAGCGCTTGATAATGTGCAGACATTTCAACCATCTCCGGCTGCCATGTTGCTGCTTCTCCAAGCGGGACAGGGAAGGTTGTTTTAAATCCGTGAATAACATCCAATCCAAATATCAATGGAATTTTTAATCTTGATTCCTCCACAGCAACTTTTTGTAACTCATAAGTAAATTCGGCTCCGATTGCATTCAGGAATGAACCAATCTTTCCCTCACGTATCTGTTGTTTGTACTCATCAGGAACAGCAACCTTAACAGTTGGTCCCCAGCCTATTCCAAAAGAAAGCTGATTTAATTGTCCGATCTTTTCATCGAGTGTCATTAATGATAGAACGGAATCAACTCGCACAGAAATAATATCATCAGATGATTTTTGTTGAGGGGTTTGGACAAATCCGCTTACAGCTAAGAGCAAAACGGAAAAAATAAAAACAAAGTATTTTTTCATGAATTCCTCAGTCAATAAATAAATTATTTAGAGATTAATATGTTAATCCATATCCATAAGGAAATAGAGGATCATAAATTGCATCACCAGAATTAATAGGAATTTGATTCATATTTCTTGGCCAGCTATGTGACAACTTTCCTGTAAAATTATAATCACCAAATAGCACATCTGCAATTCCTTGTCCTTCAGTTCCGGGGAGCCAGGCAGCAATAAAAGCGTCACACTCGGCAAGCTCATTTGTAATAATCATTGGTCTGCCGGAGATTAAAATTATCACATATGGTATTCCGGCATTTTTAATATTATTAATCGTGGTAATATCTTCGGATGATAATGAAAGATCGTTTCTATCACCGTTTCCTTCGGCATAAGGTGTTTCTCCAACTACAACAATCGCAATATCAGCACCTTGCGTACTGCTTCCATTAAATGAGTAGCTAACAGTAGTTGAACTTGAAACCGCGTTTTTTATTCCTTGATAGACGGTGGTTCCGTTAGTTATATCTCCACTGCTTCCTTGCCAGGAAATCGTCCATCCACCGCACTGATTTCCAATATCGAGTCCGTTTTTTCCAGCAACTAGTATATGATTTATACTTTTGGAGAGAGGTAAAAAATTATTCTGATTTTTGAGGAGCACTAAAGATTCTCTCACACACTTTCTTGCAATTTCCCTATTTGAGGATGAGCCGACTGTGGATGTAAAACTCCTGTTAGTAAATGGTTTTTCAAATAGTCCGAGTTCAAATTTAACAGTTAGTATTCTCCTCACGGCATCATCAATGCGTTCAATCGAAACTCTGTTTTCATTTACAAGTTCTTTTAGGTACTGGATAAAATCCTTGTAATTATTTGGTACCATAACCATATCAATGCCGGCATTGATGGAATTTTGTATATCACTTTTATAATCTCCGGGTAACTGATCAATTCCTTGCCAATCAGAAACTACAAAACCTTTAAATCCTAATTCATCTTTTAGAACATCGGTAATCCAGTATTTACTGCCGTGCATTTTTTGTCCGTTAATACTGCTGTAGGAAACCATTATGGATTTTACTCCAGCATTAATAGCAGAAATATATCCTTGCAAATGTAATTGTCTTATAATTTGTTCATCTGCAGCAACATCACCTTGATCATCACCGCCTTGTGTACCGCCATCCCCAAGGAAATGTTTTGCGCAAGCAAGGATATTACCATTATCAGAAAGGTTTATTCCTTGATAACCGCGAACCATCGCATCTGCCATCATTACAGAAAGTTCTGCTGTCTCTCCAAATCCTTCGTAAGTTCTTCCCCAGCGTTCATCTCTTACTGTTGCAATGCAAGGAGCAAATGTCCAATCGATTCCTGTTCCCGAAACTTCTTCTGCGGTAACTCTTGCTGCTTGTTCAATAAGCTGTGGATTTCTTGTACAGCCTAATCCAATATTATGTGGAAAGATAGTTGCGCCGTAAACATTGTTATGTCCATGAACCGCATCAATACCATATATAAGGGGGATTTTTAATCTAGTCTGAAGTGCAAAGTTTTGAAAGTAGTCATACATATCAGCCCAGGCTTGTGCGGAATTTGTCGATGGCGCTGAACCACCTCCGCTAAGCAGTGAGCCAAGATAATATGTTTTTATATCGGTGATATTTTGTAATGCACCGCGTTCTGCCTGTGTCATTTGTCCAATTTTTTCATCAAGCGACATTTGTGCGAGAAGTTGCTCAACACGAGAAGGAATATCTGGAATATTATCATCAGGATTGCTAACACTTTCCTTACAACCAAATAAGAATAAAATGCTTATAAGTAAAACGCAGAAGTATGCCTTGTTAAGTATGCTAATCATAACTTAATAATCAGGTTGTAATTTCTTCATGCTTTATCATCTCATTCCAAATTAAAGCTGCTGCACCGAGCACAGCACTGTTACCTTCGAGCAAACCTGAAGGTAAAAATTTAACTTTGTTCTTAAATACATGAAATAAATTTTCTTCCATAGATTTTTTTGTCGGAGCGATTATCATATCACCTGCAAGTGCTAATCCGCCAAACAAAATAATTGCTTCGGGACTTGTAACTGCGATTGCATCTGCAAGTTTTAAACCGAGGACTTTTCCTGTAAACTCAAAAGCTTCTTTTGCAATTTTATCACCGGCAAGTGCAGATGTGTAAATCATTTTAGATTCAAGATCATTGTAACTGATATTTCTAAGAACACTGTCTTCCATGGAATTTGCAAGCAATTCCATAACAGTGCGTTTTATTCCGGTTGCTGAAGCATAAGTTTCCAAGCAGCCTTTTCTACCGCATCCGCATTGTCTTCCATTAGGATCATAAACTGTGTGCCCAATTTCTCCTGCAAATCCATCTGATCCATACACTAACTTTCCATCAACAACAACACCGCTGCCTAAACCGGTACCAAGTGTAATCACAATAAAATCTTTCATCCCTTTAGCGGCGCCAAAAAGCATCTCCCCAATTGCTGATGCATTTGCATCATTAGTAATTGCAACGGGTACATCATAATATTGTTTTAAAATCTCAACAACATTTACAACTCCCCATTTAAGGTTTGGAGGATTTTCCACTGTACCGCGATAGTAATTTCCATTCGGTGCACCAACACCGATTCCTTTTAGAACACATCTGTCTGAGATGGAATTATATATTTTTTCAATTTCAGGATGCAATCTGGCAAACAGATCAGCCGCACTGTTGTGTGCTTTTGTTTGTATGGATGAATCTGCAATGCAATTTCCGTTAAAATCCACAAAGCCAAACGCAGTGTTTGTGCCGCCTACATCAATACCTAATGCTACTTCAGTTTTCATTTAGATTATGCCTTAGCTGTTTTAAAGGATGGGATATGACCTTTCATCCCATAGAATGCTATATACATATAGCAAAGCACAGGCAGAATGAAAGCGTGATGAATACCGATGTTATCAGCAAAAACTCCTTGCAGAACCGGAATAATTGCTCCACCAACTATTGCGGTGCAAAGTATTCCTGAACCCTGTCCAGTGTGTTTTCCTAATCCGGCAATTGCAAGAGTAAAAATAGTTGGGAACATAATTGAATTGAATAAACCAACTGCCAGAATACTCCACATTGCGAACTGTCCGTTGGTGAGCATTGAAATGACAACCAGAGACGCAGCACATAATGCGAGGATTGCTAAAGTTCTGCCTGGTTTTTGTTTGCCAAGATTAAATGCAATAAAGTTAATAGCTACCAAACCAAGGAATGTTAGAGTTTTACCCAAACCTGATAAAGATAATGATGTAAAGTTCTGATATTCTTTGGTTACATAAAGTGCCAACACCAGAGCAAGGACAAAAACAAGTGCTGCATAAATATTTTTCTTTTTTGTATCTGTCATTTCTGAAAGTGTTATAGAACCGAAGAATCTTCCAATCATAGCACCGCCCCAATAAAGTGCAACATAAGTTCCTGCTTCAGCTTCCGGCATATTAACTAATTCTTTAAAGTAATTAACTAAAAAACTTCCAATAGCAACTTCACCGCCTACATAAACAAAAATTGCTACGGCACCTAAAACTAAATGCTTGTAAGCCCAGGCGCTTTTATGATTATCATCGTGGTTGACTGTTTTGCCATTTTCTGCTGATTGAGTGGCAGCTTCTATTTTGGGAAGTTTAAATAGCGCAAAAATTATTGCGATCGCAACTAGCATACCAGTAAGAATTAAATATGGAGTTTGCACAGAACTTGCCTCAATCAGTTTATATGCCTCAACATCAGTCATGCTCATTTTAGCTAATTCATCTGCACCTTTAACAGCGATTGAAAGAATAAGTATAGATCCGAAAATTGGGGCGATAGTAGTTCCAAGTGAATTGAAAGCCTGCGAAAGATTTAATCGGCTTGAAGCAGTTTCCGGTTTACCTAAAATTGCTACGTAAGGATTGGCGGCAACTTGTAAGAGAGTTATGCCTGAAGCAAGAACAAAAAGTGCTAATAAAAATATTTCATAAGAACGATAACCGGCAGCAGGATAAAACAATGCTGTACCAATTGCAGCTGTTAACAAGCCCAATATTATTCCTGTTTTATAACCAATCTTTTCAACCAGCATTCCTGACGGAAGTGATACGATAGCATAGGCAGTAAAAAAAGTAAACTGCACAAGCATTACCTGTGTGTAGTTCAATTCAAAAATTGCCTTTAAATGTGGAATAAGAATATCATTTAAGCAGGTGATAAAACCCCACATAAAAAACAAAGAAGTTAGAACAATTAATGCAGGTCCGTAATTAGCATTTCCGTTACTTGAAGATTTTACGTTTGCCGTTGAGGTAGATGAAACTGCCATCAGTTACTCCGTGAATTGTTTAAATATATTGTTAGTAAAAACCGAAACTTTAATTACTGTTTGAAAACATTAAACTTATCCAATTATTATGCCCAATATTTAATTTTTAAACCTGCTCTCTTGTGTATCTAACGAGATTTTTTGGATAGCTGCATTTATTCTCTTATTATTTTAATAAACAACGCTTATTAAATTGATAAACAGCAGAAGTTGTGCGATAGGGAGGAATAATTTTGATTTGATTTTGTAGGGAACGAACTCCAGTCCGTTCCGTGCGTTTTTAAATTAATTGCAATCTCGTAATAAATAATTTTCTGTGTCGCTCCATCATAGA
This sequence comes from Ignavibacteriaceae bacterium, assembly GCA_044227615.1. Lineage (GTDB taxonomy): Bacteria > Bacteroidota > Ignavibacteria > Ignavibacteriales > Ignavibacteriaceae > IGN3. Next base: position 14,980 of record JBGAWM010000011.1, on the reverse strand, counting down.
CGGATCGATCAGGAGATCGATCCCTACTTTTCAATCACTCATTTCTCTCTTTATTCAAAATGATAAATCGGTTTGAATACGGATTACTTTTGAGGACTGATCAGGAGGTTGATCCCTACATAAACACATTTTCCTTTTTGCAATTAAGCTTTTTGATATTATTTTACCATTAAATAATATTGCTGTCACGGAATAATCCGTAACAGCCGTATTTTAGAAGCAAGCTAGCTTAAATTAAATTGGTTTTCAGGGGAAGAAAAATCCAGCACTTAAAGGAGAGAGGAAAAAATATGGCTCATTTAAATTACTTGACCACAGTCCCCCGTCTTTATCAGCATCTTACAGAAGAATACAGCAAAGAGACAAACAATTTTGTGATTAAACATAAAGTTGCTGGCAAGTATGTTGGTATAACTTATGACCAATTTAAAGAGGAAACAGATTCCTTTGCTTTTGGTCTTGCCTCGTTGGGAATAAAAAAGGATGATAAGATAGCAATCATCTCAGAAAACCGACCCGAGTGGGTTTACAGCGACATGGCAATTTTGGGTTTAGGTGCAATTGATGTGCCGCTTTATCCATCACTTACCTCAGACTCAGTTGAGTTCATACTAAATAATTCAGAATCAAAAGCCATAATTGTATCAACAAAATTCCAGCTTAATAAAGTGATGAAGATTAGAGACAAATGTAAATCTTTAAAGTACATCATCTTATTAAATGAAAAAGATGTTGATGAAAACATCAAAGATTTGTTATCATTTAGTAAAGTTCAGGAATTAGGGAAAGATTATAGCAAAGCGCATCCATCATTACTAAAAGATAATCTTGCTGTAATAAAACCTGATGATATTTGTACAATTATTTATACTTCAGGTACAACCGGTGAACCAAAAGGAGTTGTGTTAACTCATCGTAATATTTTATCAAATGTTCAGGCTGCATTGGATTGCTTTCCGATTGGAAGCACTGATGTTTTCTTATCTTTCTTACCTCTGTGTCACATCTTTGAAAGAATGGCTGGATATTACACAGCTTTTTCTGCAAAGTGTACGGTTTGTTATGCTGAAAGCATCGAAACAGTAGCACAAAACTTAATTGATGTAAAGCCGACTATTATGACAAGTGTACCAAGATTATTTGAAAGAATTCATTCCAAGATTATTAAAAATGTTGACAGCCAGCCATTGAAAAAACAAAAAATATTTTATTGGGCAATGGATGTTGGCGTTAGATATGCTGAAGCCAAGAAGAAAGGAAACGTTCCATTATCATTTAAGTTAAAACATAAAGTTGCTGATAAATTGGTCTTTAGTAAACTGCGTGAAAAAACGGGCGGCAATTTAAGATTCTTCATATCTGGTGGAGCAGCTTTGCCATTGTATTTAGGAAAGTTTTTTGAAGCAATCGGAATTATAATTGTTGAAGGCTATGGCTTAACAGAATCATCCCCAGTTATTTGTGCAAATAGAGTTGAGGATTTTAAATTTGGTTCCGTGGGTAAACCTTTCCCGGGTGTTGAAATTAAAATTGCATCTGATGGAGAAATTCTTGCAAGAGGACCAAACATAATGCAAGGATACTACAAGAATAAAAAAGAAACAGAAGCTACAATTAAAGATGGATGGCTTTACACAGGTGATATCGGTGTTTTTGATGGCGATGGATTTTTGAAGATTACTGATAGAAAAAAACATCTCTTTAAAACTTCTGCAGGTAAGTATATTGCACCCAATCCAATTGAAAGTATGTTTCTTGCAAGTAAATACATTGATCAGTTTGTTTTAATTGGCGATAGAAGAATGTTTTTAACTGCACTCATCGTCCCTGATTTTGAGGCTGTAAAAGAGTATGCTGATACGCATAAAATTCCTTATGATAAAGTTGAAGATTTAGTAAGGGATGAACAAATCTATAAAATGCTTGATAAAGAAATGGATCAGTTTCAGAAAAAACTTGCAAACTATGAACGTGTTAGAAAGTTTGTTTTGTTAGATAGACCTTTCACTATTGAGTCCGGTGAGATTACACCAAGCTTAAAAATAAAGCGCAAATATGTTGAGGAGAGATACCAGGATTTGATTGAGCAGATGTACCAGAGTTTAGATAGGTCTGTACCGATAAATTGATTTTTCGATTGTCATTGCGAAAAGCTGCTTCAAAAATCGAGGTTTATTTGTCATTCCCGTGAAAACGGGAATCTAAAAACATTAGCACAAACTGGATTCTCACTTTCTCCCGAAGGGATGCCTGTGGCAGTGGGAATGACAATTCTTTTACTTTAAATGTTAAAGAGATTGCTACGCTCACAACAAATCGCTCGCAATAACAAACAGGACTAAACATTCAATCCATCAATCATTGTTGATGGATTTTTTGATTGCTTGCTAAAATTTATTTAGAAAATTTAACTATTTCTTTGACTTCAGTTTCTTAGTAAAGCTGAAGGCAACACAGGGCTCAGAATACTTAAATTAAGTTGATTTTATCAAGAATATATTTTCACTTGTGAATTTTGTAACTCATTTGTAATTTTTAATGTGATTTTACCAAATGCTAATCGTGCTATAGTTGATATTAAAAAACTTGAAGGCTATTGTTTAAACACTTCACATCCTCGAGGTAAACACAAAGCAAAAGTTTTTAAGAGTGTTTTAGGTTTAACAATTAATGATTCAAAATTATTAAGTACAAAACTGAAAGAAATTATTTTAGAAGTTGATTCATCAGTTCTATCTGAAGATGATTTCGGTAAACGATATTTTGTTGATTTCAAGATGGAAGTAAATAAGAAAAAGGCTTTTATCAGATCTATTTGGATAATAAAAACTGGAGAAGATTTCCCTAGATTTGTAACATGTTATATTAAGTAAAAGGATGCAGATGTTAAATTTTAAATTGAATGATGTAGTTGCCTTAAATGAGGATTTACCAGAACATAATCTATTGAAGGGACAAGTTGGGTCTATTGTCGAAATTCACAAAAATCATTTTTTTGAAGTTGAATTTTCTGATGACTTAGGAAAAACATATGCTCTATTATCTTTGAAAAGTTCGCAATTAATACCACTTTATTTTTCTCCAAGAAAACATAATCGCATTTACTCTCAATAATTAAACCTTTAATCCATCAATCATCTGTTGATGGATTTTTTTATTGCTTGCTAAAATTTGTGAAGTGAAAATATTAATATCTTTTCCATAAAAATCTGTTACAATTCCACCAGCTTCTTCAACAATTAACTTTCCAGCACATAAATCCCATGGTTGCAATGAAACTTCCCAGAATCCATCAAATACTCCGCGAGCAACATAACAAAAATCAATTGCTGCAGAACCAAGTCGTCTTACTGCTCTCGCTTTTTTAGTTAACGATTCAAACCTCTCAAATGCTTTGTCAGGATTATCAGCAACATTATATGGAAATCCGGTAACTAAAACTCCCAATCCAATCTTATCATTATCACTAACTTTTATATTCATATCGTTTGCAAAAGCACCGCTTCCCTTTTCTGCAGAATAAAAAATATTTTGCATAACATCGTAAACAACTCCGGCAACTATTTCATTTTTTTTCATCACTCCAATTGAGACTGCAAATATTGGAAGACCGTGTGCAAAGTTTGTTGTTCCATCAAGCGGATCAATTACCCAAAGATATTCTGAATCTTTTTTATGTTCGCCGGATTCTTCAGTTAGAATATTGTGGGTTGGATATTTTTTAGAGATAAAATCCATAATTACTTTTTCAGATTTCTTATCAATCTCTGTTACAAGATTTTTTTCATTCGTTTTATATTCGATTTGAAAATTCTTTCCAAAACCTTCGCGGATAATTTCTCCAGCTATTCCTGCAATTTCTAAAATGTCTTTAAGCATAATTTTTCTTCTTTTTGATGCAAATATAAAAACTCTGAATCACACACCTAAATTTTTGCATTTTAAGTTCCTTGATAGCGCCTTGGTGTTTGGGTATATTTACGCACAAAATTAGAGCGAAAATAAGGAGAGAAATTGAGCCAAACTGATGATTTAGTTACAAAAAAGTCTAAAGAAAACAATCTTGTCGATGAGATCCCATCAATCTTACCGATTCTTCCATTAAGAGATATTGTAATTTTTCCGTATATGATTTTTCCTGTGCTTGTTGGACGTGAACAATCAATTAACGCAGCAAATTATGCTTTAGAAAATACAAAGTACATTTTTCTATCTACCCAAAAAAAATCCAGCATAGAAGATCCAAAGCCGACAGATTTTTATCTTGAAGGTACAGTTGCCAAGATTGTTCAGATTTTAAAACTGCCTAATGGTTTACTTAAGATTTTAGTTGATGGTTTGTTACAGGCACGGATTACTGAGTTTACAAATCGTAAAGAATTTTTTGAGGGGAAAGTTGAAGTAATTATCCCTGAAACAATTGTTGATCATGAGATGAATGCGCTGATGCGACAAATGTCTCAGTTGTTTAAAGATTATGTTAAAATTAGCCGCAACGTTCCGAATGAAACTATTGCAGCGTTTGATAATATTGAAGAACCCGACAGAAAAGTTTTTTATGCTGCGGCAAATATCAATCAATCGATTGAAATAAAACAAAATATCCTTTCTAAGTACGTTTTGAAGGAACAATTTTATGAGGTTATAAAAGTTCTTAACTCTGAAATTGATATTCTGAAGATTGAAAAAGAAATAGATAATAAGGTTCAGGAAAATATTGCAAAGACCCAGCGCAAGTTTATTATACAGGAACAAATAAAAATCCTGCAGGATGAGCTTGGTGATGATGAGGATTCAAGTTCAGAATTTGGAAAGATTAAGGATCAGATCTTAAAAGCAAATATGCCAAAAGATGTTGAAGCAAAAGCGCTTGAGGAATTTAATAAGTTAAAGAAAACTCCGACAATGTCGCCGGAATCAACTGTAATCAGGAATTATCTTGATTGGCTTGTTGATATTCCGTGGTACAAAAGAACAAAAGATAATTTAAGTATTAAACATGTTCAGAAAATTTTAGACGAAGATCATTTTGGATTAGAAAAACCAAAAGAAAGAATTATCGAACATATTGCTGTCTTAAATCTTGTTAAGCATATGAAAGGACAGATATTGTGTTTTGTTGGACCTCCCGGAGTTGGCAAAACGTCTTTAGGAAAATCTATCGCTCGTGCGCTTGGAAGAAACTTTATAAGAATAAGTCTTGGCGGTGTGCGTGATGAAGCTGAAATTCGTGGTCATCGTAAGACTTATATTGGATCGATGCCGGGTAAAATTATTCACTCGATGAAAAAAGCTGGAACAATAAATCCCGTTATTCTTCTCGATGAAATTGATAAGATGAGTATGGATTTTCGTGGTGATCCATCATCCGCAATGCTTGAAGTTTTAGATCCTGAGCAAAACAATACTTTTAACGATCATTATATCGAAGTTGATTATGACTTGAGTCAGGTTATGTTTATCACTACAGCAAACGTGAGATATAATATTCCACTTCCACTGCAGGATAGAATGGAAATAATTGAACTGCCAGGATATCTTGAATATGATAAACTTGAGATTGCAAAAAGACACATTTTACCGAAACAGTTAATTGCTCATGGAATTGAAAACAAAAATGTTACCTTTACGGATGAATCAATAAGAAAAATAATTTCAGAATATACACGTGAAGCAGGTGTTAGAAATCTTGAAAGAGAATTAGCAACTGTCTGCAGAAAAATAGCAAGAGATATTGTTGTTAAAGAATCTTCAAATGGCAAAAACATTAAAGCGCATAAACATATTGTTGATGAAATTAAAATCGAGGAGTATCTAAAAACTCCACGCTTTAGAACACATAGACATAGTAAGCTAAATAAAGTTGGTAGTGTTACAGGTTTAGCCTGGACAAGTGTTGGCGGAGAAATTCTAACGGTTGATGTTACAATAATGAATGGCGGGGGCAAATTAACACTTACAGGACAGCTTGGAAATGTAATGAAAGAATCTGCTCACGCAGGTCTAAGTTATTTACGTTCCAAAGCAAAGCATTTAGGACTGAATCCCGATTTCTTTAAAGGAAAAGAAATTCATATTCACCTTCCTGAAGGTGCAATCCCAAAAGATGGACCGAGCGCAGGAATAACAATGGCAATGGCAATGCTTTCCGCTGTTAGTGGAATCCCTGCATCAAACAATATTGCGATGACGGGAGAAATTACACTTACAGGTTCATTATTGGCAATCGGCGGATTGAATGAGAAGTTGCTTGCTGCTAAAAGAAATGATATAAAAACAATTCTGATCCCAAAGGATAATGAGATTGATTTAAAAGAGATGCCGGAAAAGGTTAAGGAAGGATTAAAAATTATTCCAATTGCAAAGTTGGAAGAAGCAATTCCTTACGTATTTCCCGATATGAAAAAGATAAAACCACAGACTAAACCAAAAACAACTAAGGCGAAGAAAAAGAAATAATGTCCGAAGGTTTAGCTATAAATAGTGATGCAACAATAGATGAAAAATATCAGCTTTTAATAAAGCAGATAAAAAGTTTATTAAGAAAAGAAGATAATCTTATTACAAATCTTTCTAATTTTACTGCAGCACTAAAGCAGACTTTTAGTAAAATTAGCTGGGTTGGATTTTATCTTTTTGATGGTACTAAACTTTATCTCGGACCATTCCAGGGAAAAGTTGCATGCACAGAAATACAAATTGGCAGCGGAGTGTGCGGAACATCTGCAAAGGAAAGAAAAACAATTATTGTTGATGATGTAGATAATTTTCCCGGACACATTGCCTGTGATGTTGAATCAAGATCTGAAATTGTCGTTCCGATTTTTAAGGAAGATAAATTATTTGGTGTTTTAGATTTAGACAGCACAACATATAATTCATTTAACGAAACAGATAAAAAATATCTTGAAGAATTAGTAAATTTTTTAAGTAAAGAAATTATATAAAGTATATGGCTTATCAAGTAACTGCAAGAAAATGGCGCCCGCAAAAATTTGAAGATGTTGTTGGACAGGAACACATTACCGCAACATTAAAAAATGCAATTAAAACAAATCGTATTGCTCATGCGTACATTTTTACTGGTCCTCGCGGAGTTGGTAAAACTACAACGGCAAGAATTCTTGCTAAAGCTTTAAACTGTGAAAATCCTCAAGATGCTGAACCATGCAATGAATGTCCAATGTGTAAAACAATTAACGATTCCCAAACAATGGATATCATTGAAATTGATGGCGCATCAAACAGAGGAATTGATGAGATACGCACTTTACGTGAGTCTGTTAAGTATGCTCCAACTCGAGGTAAGTATAAAATTTATATTATAGATGAAGTTCACATGTTAACAAAGGAATCGTTTAACGCATTCCTTAAAACTTTAGAAGAACCACCAGCACATACAATATTTGTTTTTGCAACTACGGATATTCACAAAGTTCCTCTTACAATAATTTCCCGCTGCCAGAGATTCGATTTTAGAAGGATTCAACTTGAAACGATTAAAAAAACATTAAGTATTATCGCAAAAGAAGAGAAGATAAAGATTGATGACAAAACACTTACATTAATTTCCAAAAAAGCAGATGGTGCTTTGCGTGATGCTCAAAGTTTGTTCGATCAGGTAATTTCTTTTTGCGGTGATAAAATTGACTCGGAAACAGTTTCTAAAATGCTAAATCTTATCGATGATGATTTATTCTTTACTATCTCTGATGCAATTCTTGAAAAAGATTTTAATGTTGTCTTCGAAACAACAGATAAGATTTATCAGAATGGCTGGGATTTTATAGATTTTACTGATGGATTACTGGAACACTTTAGAAATATTCTTACAGTGATTTTAACAGAGCGGACAGAGCTTGTTGAAACTGCTGAAGTTTATCGGGCAAAGTACGCAAATTACATCCAGACTTTTTCTAAAGGTGATCTACTTAGAATTCTGAATTACTTGAGCAAACTTCAACAAGAGTTACGATATTCCAATAATCAAAAACTTAAAATAGAAATTGCATTAACAAATCTTGTTGGATTAGAAAAATCCGCTACCATTTCTGAAATTATTTCAGGATTAGAATCAGGGGATGTTGAAATAAAAAGCAGTTCTTCAAATTCATTTGCAAAAGAAAAAATTTCATCAACCTACTCAGCAAAGCAAATTGTTCCCGAAAAAAAACGAGAAATAAAATCAGAACCGGATCCCAAAACCGAAGCATTTATTCCTCCAATCAAAGAAACATTGTCAGGAATTCAATCTGACTTAAATTTTGAAATGATAACTCAAAAGTGGCAGAGTTTTGTTGATGACGTTTGTAAAGAAAAATCATTTCTACTAACGCCGTTATTCAACAATGTTAAACCTGTTGATTTTGATGGAACTAATCTGCATTTAGAATCTTCCGACCCAACAACCGAATCATCTTTGCGGTTTCATCAGGAATATATTGATAAAAAATCCCGGGATTTTTTTGGGAAAAAGGTAAATATTAAGTTTGGAGCAGATACATTACCTAAAGTTAAATCTGCAGCAAATAAGGAAACAAAACCTACAAAAAGTGTCAAAACCTCAAAAATCACAGATCCATACGAAAAAATAATCGTTGAAGACCTTGGCGGGCGAGAAATAAACTAAAGTATCCTTATAATTTGTGATTTTTCAACATCCCTAAACGTTTGATAATTAAATAGTTATGCATATTTTTGTGCCCTATGTCAAAAAAGCTAATCATTGCCATAGACGGACCAGCAGGATCCGGTAAAAGTACAACCGCAAAACTTGTAGCCAAAAGATTGAATTATCTTTACATTGATACAGGCGCGATGTACCGAGCGGTTACGTTATTCGTTTTGAGAAATAATTTGATGGGCAAAACGGATGAAATAATTGAATTTGCAAACAGTTTGAATATTGTTCTAAGTTTTATTGAGGGTGAAACGAATATTACTGTAAATGGAGAAGATGTTTCCAAAGAGATTCGTTCTTTTGAAGTTAACAGTAACGTTAGTGAAATAAGCTGCATCCCGGGTGTTAGAAAAATTCTTGTAAAGAAACAACAGGAAATGGGTAAAAATGGTGGCGTTGTTATGGAAGGAAGAGATATTTCAACTGTTGTTTTTCCAAATGCTGATGTTAAAATTTTTCTTACCGCAGGCATTGATGAACGAGCTGAAAGACGGGCTAAAGAATTTTCTGAAAAAGGTACTGATGTCCCGATCGACAAAGTAAAAGAAAATTTGAAGAATAGAGATTTTATCGATTCAAACCGCGAAGCAAGCCCTCTAAAAAAAGCTGCTGATTCATTCGAAGTTGATACATCAAACACAACGATTGAAGGACAGGTAAATTTGATTTTGAATCAAGTAAAAATTATAGCTGATAAAAAAGGTATTAGAATTTAAGCCGGCTAAACTAATGTTAAACTAAATAGTCTGTTCGACTGAGCTTTCCGGCTGAGACTCAGAAAAACAGAAAAATATTTTTAGGAGGATTAATGTCCCAAGAAAAAGAAACGACTCTAAAAACTGTGACTCCCGATGAGTATGAAAAAGCCAAGAATAAATTTAACGATGAGGAATACTCTCAAGAAGAGTTTATGTCGCTTGCCAAACTCTACTTAGATTCATTTAGAGATGTTAAAGAAGGCGAAATGATCAAGGGGAAAGTTGTTAGAATCATGGGCGATAATGTTATCGTGGATGTTGGTTTTAAATCAGAAGGCACAATTCCAAAAAGTGAATTTTTTGAAGGTGTTGATTTAAAAGTTGGGCAGGAAATTGAAGTAGTTCTTGAAAGTGTTGAAGATCAGGAAGGCAATCTTGTTCTTAGCAAACAGAGAGCAGACTTTTTACGTATCTGGGAAAAAGTTCTAAGAGCTCACGATACCGGCGAAATTATCGAAGGTAAAATTGTTAAAAGAATTAAAGGCGGAATGGTTGTTGATCTTTTAGGAATGGAAGCATTCTTACCCGGTTCACAAATCGATATCCGTCCAATCAGAGATTTTGATGCATTCGTTGGTCAGACAATGGATTTCAAAGTTGTTAAAGTTAATGTTCCGACTGAGAACGTTGTAGTATCACACAAAGTACTTGTTGAAGAAGAAATTTCTGATCAAAGAAATGCAATACTTAACAGCCTTGAAAAAGGACAGATACTTGAAGGAACTGTTAAAGCAATTACAGATTTTGGTGTGTTTGTTGATCTTGGCGGTGTTGATGGACTTATTCATATTACCGATCTTAGCTGGGGACGAATTAATCATCCAAATGAAGTTGTAAAGCTTGATGAAGTAATTAAAGTTGTTGTTACAGACTTTGATGAAGAGAAAAGAAGAATTTCACTTTCTCTTAAAAAACTTCTTCCTCATCCTTGGGATCAAATTCAGGAAAAATATCTTATTGGCGACAAAGTTTCAGGCAGAGTTGTTTCTCTTACTGATTACGGCGCTTTTATTGAGATTGAAAAAGGAATCGAAGGTCTTATCCACAATTCAGAAATGAGCTGGACTCAGCATATTAAACATCCATCTCAGATAGTTGCGATGGGACAGATTGTTGAAGCAGTTATTTTAAGTTTAGATAAAGAAGAGAAGAAAATTTCTTTAGGTATCAAGCAGCTTGAACCAGATCCCTGGGAAACATTGATGGCTAAATATCCTGTCGGCTCTAAACACTCCGGTGTTGCCCGTAATCTTACAAACTTTGGTGTGTTCGTAGAACTTGAGCCAGGTGTTGATGGATTGGTACATATTTCTGATTTATCCTGGACAAAGAAAATCCGCCATCCCGGTGAAGTTGTAAAGAAAAATGAAAAGATTGATGTACTAGTGCTTGGAGTTGATGTTGATCAAAGGAAAATATCTCTAGGACATAAACAGATAATGGATAATCCGTGGGATACATTTGAACAAGATTACTCAGTTGGAAAAATTACAGACGGTAAGGTTGTAAGAATAATTGAAAAAGGAATTATTGCTGAGCTTCCTTCACACGTTGATGGTTTTGTTCCAACAACACAGCTTTCTACATCAAAGATTAAAAATATTGCTAATCACTTCCCTATCGATGCAACAATTCCTTTAAAGGTTATTGAGTTCGATAAGGAAAGCAAGAAAATAGTTTTAAGTGCCATTGCAGCACTTAAAGAAAAATCTGATGCAGAAATTGAACAGTATATTAACACATACAAATTAGAACGTGTTACTGTTCAGAATATTCAGAGTGCGGAAATGGGAACTATTGATTCATCTGAATTCCCGATATTCGAAGTACCTGAACCAGACTCTGTGAAAAAAGAAGAGACTGAATAAATTCTCTTAAATATTCTATATTAGGAGCGGGAAAACATCCCGCTCTTTTTATATCAAATAAAAACTTAAATGCCCCAAACAGTAGCATTACATACATTAGGCTGTAAACTTAATTTTACAGAAACATCTACAATTGGAAATCAATTTTTAAAGAATGGATTTTCTGTTGTGGATATTAAAGATAAAGCGGATGTTTATGTTTTTAATACCTGCACAGTTACAGAAAATGCCGAAAAAGAATGCAGACAACTTGTAAGGAGAGTTTTAAGAAATAATCCCGCTGCTTATGTTATTGTTACCGGTTGTTATGCACAATTAAGAGCAGATGAAATATCAGCGATTGATGGTGTTGATGCAGTGCTTGGAAGCAATGAAAAGTTTGAGATATTTTCTCTCCTAAAGGATTTTAATAAAAAAAATCTTTCCTGTGTTTATGTGTCTCCAAATGATGAGCTTAATAAATTTGGTGTTGCAAGTTCTACAGATGCAGACGGCAGAACCAGAGCGTACTTTAAAATTCAGGATGGGTGTGATTATAAATGTACATTTTGCACAATTCCACTTGCTCGTGGTAAAAGCAGAAGCATGAGTCCTGATCTGGTTGTTGAGGAATTTGCCAATCTTGTTAATCAAGGATACAAAGAAATTATCCTAACAGGTGTTAATGTTGGTGATTACGGGAAGTCATTCAATCTTAATTTTTATGAATTACTGCAAAAACTAATTCAAGTTGAAGGAGATTTTAGAATTAGGATAAGTTCTATCGAACCCAATTTATTGACTGATGAGATAATACGACTTACAGCAGAATCAGAAAAATTTTGTAACCACTTTCATATTCCTTTGCAAAGCGGCAGCAACACAATTTTACGTTCGATGCAAAGAAGATATAATGCTGATGATTACCGAAAAATTATTCTTAAAGCTAAAAAGCAAATCCCGGATCTTGGAATTGGAGTAGATGTTATAGTTGGGTATCCCGGTGAAACTGAAAAAGAATTTATGGAAACATACAACTTCCTTCTCGATCTACCGGTTTCATATTTACATGTGTTTACTTATTCTGAAAGACCTGATACAAAAGCATTAAGCATTCCTGATTCGGTTGATCCAGCAGAAAGAAAACGAAGAAGTAAGATGCTCAGGATTTTAAGTGATAAAAAGAAAAATTATTTTTACAATCAAATGATTGGAAAAAATCTTGATGTTCTATTTGAATCTAAAGACGAAGATGGAACTATAAAAGGTTTTTCATCTAATTATGTTAGGGTGATGCATAAGTTTGATAGTGAATTGGAGAACAAAATTTGTAACGTTTCCGTTAAAGGATTAGAAAACGGTTTAGCTATCGGTGAAATAAAAGAGATAAAAAATTCCGTTGCATTAGAAATATCCTCCATATAATATTCAAGTAAAAAAAATGAAAAATACTCTCATACTTCTAATAATTGTCTCCAGCCAAATTTTCTCACAAAATCATGAAACTTCTTTTTATTCTTTCAAACAGCAAGCAGTTTATGAAATAACGCAAACAAAAGATTCAGAACAGGTGTTGGCATTTGACGAAGTTAAGCAAAAGAAGAATACAGGATTGGCAATTGTATATTCATTGTTGCTCCCTGGTATGGGTGAGTTATATGCCGATGCTTATGATAGTGGTGTTTACTTCACAGTTGCGGATGGAGTTCTTTGGGGAACATATATTGGAATGAACGTTTACGGTAATTGGCAGAAGGATAGATATATCGCCTATGCACAAACTAATGGCGGAATTACCACTGAAAACAAAGATGAAACTTATTATGCGACTATCGGTGAATATCTAGACATCGACCAATACAATGATGAAAAAGCATTTGAATATAACTTTAATGAAATGTATGATACCGAGAAATATTTCTGGAAATGGAATACATCTGAAGAAAGAAAAAACTACAGAAGTATGTGGGTCTCATCAGAGCAAACTTTTAATGATATGAGATTTGTTGTCTGGGGACTGCTGCTTAACAGAGTTATAAGCGCAATTAATGCAGTAAGGTTAGTTTCCAGATATAACAATAATCTTAGCCAGGAAGTTGGATGGAATGTTTCTTTAGGTGTTCAGAGTTACCCCGATAATACCTCATCTTATAATATTAATTTTATTACATCCTTTTAATTGAAAAGCCCATCAAGTTTGACGGGCTTTTTAACGGTTATCATCTAAGCAGAATCATCTTTTTAACTAATTCATTTTTCCCAATTCTCAATTTGTAAAAATAAATTCCGCTGGAAAGATTTTGTGAATTAAATTCTACATCATATTTCCCGGCTGATTTAAATTCATCTACAAGAACTTCAACTTCATTTCCTAACACATCATAGACTTTTATTGACTGCCAAATATCCACTGGTGATTGCCAACTAATTTTTGTAATTGGGTTAAAAGGATTGGGATAGTTTTGTTCTAAATTAAATTCTGAAACAGAAGTAACTTCAGCCTCAATTATTGCTGAGTAAATAATTGTTCCATCAAAATCTATTTGCTTTAATCTGTACTGATATTTTCCTGCTGATAAGTTTTCATCTTGATAGGAGTAAGTATGCTTTTCTGTTGTGGTTCCATTTCCATTAACAAAGCTGATTATGTTCCATTCCTCTTTACCGATTAGAGACTGAAAACTACTGACTTGTTTTCTTTCGACATAAAATCCCATGTTATTTGTTTCGGTTGCTGTAGCCCAACTTAACGTTACATTATTTCTATTAATCGATGATGTAAATGAAATAAATTCAACAGGAACAATCTCTTCCTTGATAACGATTGGAAATTTAGGACCAAAATTCCAGCGGTCGTGAAAATCCGGGATGGAATCATAAACCAGACTTAAACCGCACGAGTATAAAGTATCTATTAAAACAGAATCAGGCGCTGTGTATGCAAATTCCCAATATATAGTATCTTGTGGAGTTGGAAATATAAGAGGAAATGCTTGTGTAAGCTCATTAGGTGCAAGATAATGCCAAACAGAAAGAGAATCTACCAATGACATTATTCCAAATCTACCCGCTACATTATAGCCACCAGCTTCTGCGGGACCATTAGCAAGATACATTTTATACACGCCTGTTTGACCGGCTACTAGAGTATCCGGACCTTCAATCCATACAGAAACACTTGTATCCCTTTCAGTTGTGTGACAAACACAACCGCTTCCATTTAACTCTGTACCGCCGATTAAATTAATTTCGAACAATTCAGAGTATGCGAGTGTTGTGAATAAAATGAAAGTAAGAATCTGAATTATGTAGATTTTCATTTTGTAAGCATTTTCTTGAAATAATTTTAGGACAAAATAAAAAAATTCCAGTCTATTCGAAAGAAGTATTGCGGAAAGCCAAAGCCTTCCGCAATCTTTTTTATTGGAGTAGTATCATTTTTTTTGTTTCAACAAACGAACCAACTTTTAAAGTATAAAAGTACACCCCTGAAGAAAGTTTAGAAGCATTAAAATCTATTTCATAATTTCCAGCAGGTTTTTCTTCATTTACAAGTGTGGCAATTTCATTTCCAAGAACATCGTATACTTTTAGTTGCACTAGAGACCCTTCGACTCCGCTCCATTAGACTTAAAGTGTGATTTAATTTATATTAATAAAAACATTTAATAACAAAATAAGGATTAAATAAAATA
>JBGAWM010000119.1:0-6616 GCA_044227615.1 Ignavibacteriaceae bacterium | reverse complement strand
TTAAACATACTTGGCTTCTTACTTTTTATTACCGGCATTTTTATGATGCTCGGAATTTCATTTTCGATTTACTACGGCGATGATGATATTCCGGCATTATTATTATCAGGTGTCGGTACTTCGTTAATTGGTGCATTTATTTGGTTCATTACAAGAAAAACTGATAGGCTTAAATTAGGCAAGCGCGAAGGTTACTTAATCGTAACTCTCGGCTGGATAATAATGTCATTATTCGGTGCACTGCCATTTGTTGTGCACGGTTCAATACCATCATACACAGATGCTTTTTTTGAAACGATGTCCGGATTTACAACCACCGGCGCATCTATACTTACAAATATAGAAGCTTTACCCCACGGTCTTCTTTTCTGGCGCTCATTTACTCACTGGATTGGTGGAATGGGAATAATAGTTTTATCAATTGCTATTTTACCATTTCTTGGTATTGGTGGAATGCAGCTTTATCAGGCAGAAGTCGCCGGGCCATCTAAAGATAAACTACATCCGCGCGTTAGAGAAACTGCTAAAAGACTATGGGCAATTTATTTTTTACTAACTTCTGCTGAAGTAGTCTTATTATTATTCGGTGGAATGAATTTGTTTGATTCATTATGCCACTCTTTTGGGACTTTAGCCACAGGGGGTTTTTCAACAAGAACACAAAGCATCGCTTATTATAACTCAGCTTTTATTGAATATGTTATACTGTTTTTTATGTTCCTCGGCGGTACGAATTTTACACTGCATTACTTTGCATTGCACGGAAAAATAAATTCTTACTTTAAGGATGATGAGTTTAAATTCTATTTAAGTCTGATTGCAATTACTGTCATATCACTTACAAGTTATCTTGTTATTGCAAATGGAACACCAATTGAAAAAACATTTAGAAATGTTGCCTTCAGCATTCTATCAATTTTAACCTCAACAGGATTTGCCACTGCTGATTACGAACTTTGGGCGCCTTTTGCTTCTACATTTTTTTTAATAATGTTACTACTCGGTGCTTGTGCAGGTTCAACAAGCGGGGGCGTTAAAATGGTTCGGTATCAATTACTTTTAAAAAATAGTTTGGTTGAAGTAAAAAGATTATTACACCCGAATGCTATTGTCCCCGTAAGATATAATGGAAAAGCCGTACAAAGTGAAATTATTGCAAAAGTATCTGCTTTTGTTCTTACATATCTCGCAATTTTTGCACTGGGTTCACTTCTCCTAGCTATGACTGGATTAGATTTAAAATCTTCTATGGGTTCTGTTGCAGCCTGTATGGCTAACATCGGTCCGGGATTGGGACAGACTGGGCCTGCAGGCAATTACTCTGAAATTACTGTCTTTGGTAAATGGCTGCTAAGTGCTTTAATGCTCTTAGGCAGATTAGAACTTTTTACCGTTCTGATAATTTTTACACCTTATTTCTGGAAGAAGTAATTTTAATTTGCCTAAGTGACTGACCTTTAATAAGTAATTTATTTGGAAAAATCACCTTTAGCCCACTTCTCCGTTAAAGCGATGTACTTTTCTTCAGGCTGACAGGTTCGCCAATTAATTCCATGTTTTTTGCAAATCATAAAATGCCCAACACCACCGAGTAATTGATGGCCGATAATAAATATAAGTGCGTAATGTCCAACAATTGCAAGCAGCACAAATGAAATAAAAATATATGCAAAAAATTTTTCAGCCTTCTTCCATTGCGGTCTTATAAATCTTCCGCCAAAATAACGATAGCCTAACAACCAGATTATCACAGCTAATATCAAATAATAAAAATGATAAGCCTCAATTTTTAATTCGGTTTTGCTGATAAAAAAAAATAAAGCCGCAGCAATAACCACAATTGAATAAAATATAATAGTACTTTTCATTTTGTGTCGTAGCCAAAATAATTTTTGAATTGAATGTTTAATTAAAATCTAATTCATTAAAAGGGAAAAGTCTTGTATTGATAATCACAAAATATTTGGCTGAAGCGTATGGTGGAACTATAGAAATGACTTACACCCACCACCTTGGCAGTAATTTTTATTTTACTCTTGTGGTGGATTGATCAACATTTTATTCAGAATTTTTCATTCTATAACCAACCCCTGATTCGGTTAATATAATTTCTGGATTTGAATAATCATCTTCGATTTTTTTTCTTAACTGACCGATAAAAACTCGCAGGTACTGAGAATTTTCAACTGCACTTGGTCCCCAAATTTCTTTTAAAATATAACGATGAGTTAAAACCTTATCAGTATTTTTTGCAAGTAAAACTAAAAGAAGATATTCAGTGTTAGTTAATTTAATTTCGGTATTTGCTTTCTTAACAATCCGTGATGCTAAATCAATAACTAGATCACCATTTTGAAATACAGTCTCTTCATCACCTGTTATTGTTCTACGGATATTTGCTCTAATTCTTGCAAGTAATTCGGAAGTATTAAATGGCTTCGTTAGATAATCATCAGCACCAAGATCCAAAGCTTTAACAATATCTTCTTCGGAATTTTTCACAGATAAAATTATAACCGGAACACTTGTCCAGGTTCTAATTTCTTTAAGCACTGATAAGCCATCTCTATCGGGTAACCCAAGATCAAGAATAACCAATTGCGGATGTGAAGTAGCAATTTGTGTAATTGCGTCCTTGCCGTTTTCTGCTTCAACAACTTTGTAGTCTGCAGATTCAAGTGAGATTGATAATATTTTTCTAATTTGCGATTCATCGTCACAAACCACAATTGTGTTTTTTATACTCATATAATTTTACTTTTCTTTTATCGGAAGAATTATTGTAAATACTGCACCACCGGTTGTCTTATTGGATGCGGTAATAGTTCCACCATGTGCTTCAATAAATCCTTTAGCTATTGAAAGACCTAGCCCGGATCCGCCAGTCTTAGTTCCAGGAATTCTATAAAACTTGGTAAATAATTTAGTTAAAGCATCCTTACTAAATCCATTTCCATTATCAGAAATATTTAAGATGTAATTATAATTTTGTTGAACTCCTTCGATTGTAATTTCACTGCCAGCAGGTGTATAAGCAATTGCATTGTGTACAATGTTGATAATAGCTTGCTCAAGTAAGGCATAATCAAATCTAAAAACAATATCTTCTTCAATCCTGATATTTATTTTATGTAACCTGGATTCATTTTTTAGTCGTTCAGTTACAGAATGTATGAGATCGGCAATTGAATTCCATCCTAGTTTAAGATTTAGATTGCCGGATTCAAGTCTTGCCATATCAAGTAAATTTTCAACTAATCGATGAAGTCTTTCAGCTGCAATATTTATTTCATTTACAATTCCAGTTAAAGAATTTTTATTTTCAAAAATCTTTGAATCATTAAATGAACTTACTGCGCCAATAATAGTGGTGATAGGAGTTTTTAATTCGTGTGAGATAGAATTGAACAAAGTTTTGTATAGCTTTTCAGATTCTGTTGCAAGCAGTGATTGCTTTGCAATTTCATCAAGGTATTCTCTTTCAATAGTTTTGCTTATCTGATTTATCATATCATTTAATAAATCTTCTTTATCAAAAGATAGCCGTTGTTCGTTTTGATAATTTAAACCAATAACCCCATACACACCGCTTTTACTTGTGATAGGATAATATGTTGCAGAAGAATTTGGTAATGTGTTTGTAAATTTTCCGGTTATTTGATTAGCTGAGTAAGCCCATTGTGCAAATGTCCATTCATAATCATCAATAACAATTGAACTGGCTGAATGTGGTTTTGCATTTAACTTTTTTTGCGACTCCGCAAAAATAAGAACCACATTTGCTGAAAAAGTTTTCTTAAGTTCATCCACTATTATTTCTGCAATATCGTTAATATTATGTGCGGCTGAAAGTCGTTTAGATAAGTTGTAAAGAATTGAAATTCTTTTTTCCTTGATTCTTAATAATGCCTGCTGTGTTCTTACTTTCGTTGAAAGAAAACCTGAAACTGATGCAACAATAAAAAATAAAATGAACATAAATGTATCATCAGCTCTATCTATGTGAAAAGTATAGTGTGGTGGAATGAAAAAATAATTCCAGCTTAGCGCACTTAAGAATGCAGCAAATAAAATCGGGCCTACTCCAAATCTGAAGATAGGTAGGATTGATATTACGAGAAGAAAAAGAATAGATACTATCTGGTATCCTATATCATCCTGAAAACCAAATGAACCAATTGTTATTAATCCTACAACAAGAGCAGCAAAAAAGTATTTTGATAAAGGTGAGTGTGATCTTGATTTGAATTCATCAAAAATATCTTTCTCTTCTTTAATATCACCCCCAACAACATAAACATCAATATCGCCGCTAGCTTTTATTAATTGATTAGTAAAATCTTTAAATGTGACTAACCTTAAAAATTTAGATTTGCGGGACTTGCCGATTATAATCTGACTTATATTATTTTCTGTTGCAATCCGCACTAATGCAGAGATTAGATTTATATCCTGGGTGGTGATCACCTCACCGCCAAGTTCTTTAACAAGCTTAAAATTTTGAAGTAAAATATTTTTGTTATCCTCAGAAATTTTCTGATCAGTTTCAACATAAACAGCAATCCACGGTGCTTCAAGTGAGTATGCTAATCTTCTCGTCCATCTAATCAAATCTGCAGCGTACGGACTTGGAGCAACTGCACACATCAATCTTTGTCCCGATTTCCAAACTTCAGAAATGTTTTTTTCATATTTGTAATCCCGCAAATCTTTATCAACACGTTCTGCAGTAATACGTAAGGACATTTCGCGAAGTGCTGTGAGATTTCCTTTTCGGAAAAAATTTTCTATTGCCTGTCTTGATCTTTCAGCAGTATAAATTTTACCCTCAGATAATCTTTGAAGCAGTTCATCCGGAGTGATATCAACAAGTTCAATATCATCGGTTTCTTCAAGAATAGAATCAGGCACTGTTTCTCTTATTGATGTCCCGGTAATCTTTTTTACAATTTCTGATCTGCTTTCAATATGTTGAACATTTAGCGTTGTATAAACATCAATTCCGTTATTTAATATTTCTAATACATCCTGATAACGTTTTAAATGTCTGCTGCCTGGAATATTTGTGTGAGCAAGTTCATCAATTAAAACTAAGGAAGGTTTACGCTTTAGAACACTATCTATATCAAATTCCTTAAATATGGATTCACGATAAAAAACTTCTTTTAACGGAATGATTTCTAATCCATCAACTAATTCTTCAGTTTCAATTCGTTTGTGTGTTTCAACAATGCCAATTACAACATCAACACCATCGGCTTTTGCTTTTTGTGCCGCTTCAAGCATTGAATAAGTTTTACCAACACCAGCGCACATTCCAAAAAATATTTTTAATCTGCCTTTTGTACTTTTATCTTCTTTTTGAGTAATCTTCTTTAAAAGTAAATCGGGATCACGTCGGTTTAATTCTGAGTTTTCCATCTCTTACTTTCTTCATCTAGTTTCAAATTTAGTGAAAGAACATTAACAACTTGATTTCCTAGTATACCAAACTGCGGATATTCTGATAGAGAATCAACAAGATTATAAAGTAAATTTGATTTATCCATATTGAGGTTTCTTGATTTTATAATCCTATTGATCTGCAGCTTAGCTGCTTCAATTGAAATATGTGGATCAACACCACTTCCGGATGCAAATAGCATTTCAGATGGAATTCTAACTGAATCATTTAAGAAATTATTTTTTCTAAATTTTAGTTTTCTATCGTTCACTTGTTCCTTAAGTAAAGTACTTGATAATCCAAGGTTGCTTGCGCCTGATGGTACGAGATTATAATTGATTGCTGAAGGTCGTGGCTGGAAATAAATACTATCAGCAAAATTTTGTCCAATAAGTTCAGAACCGATTACTTTCCCATCTTTAACTATCAGTGATCCATTTGATTGATTTGGAAATGCTACCTGTCCAATCAAAGTAATAAAAAGTGGATAGATTACTCCAGTTAAGAGAGTCATGACAAAGAATGTACTTAAAGATTGAAGAATTACTTTTTTCATTTTATTTCTCTCCACGATTACCTTTAAACAAATTGTAAATAATTAAGCAACAAATCAATTATTTTTATTCCAGCGAATGGAATTATCAATCCTCCAACACCATAGTAAACTATATTTCTTTTCAAAATCGTTGCGGCGCCTTCTGGTCGATATTTTATTCCTTTTAATGCAAGCGGAATGAGTGCGATGATAATCAAAGCATTAAAGATTACAGCGCTAAGTATCGCACTTTGCGGTGAAGCAAGTTTCATAATGTTTAATACTGATAGTGGTCCATCAAGTCCATTTGTTGCAAATAATGAAACTGCAATCGCTGGAATTATCGCAAAGTATTTTGCTAGATCGTTCGCAATACTGAAAGTTGTTAGTGCGCCACGTGTCATTAATAATTGTTTTCCTATTTCCACAACTTCAATAAGTTTTGTTGGACTGCTGTCAAGATCAATCATGTTTCCGGCTTCTCGGGCAGCTTGCGTTCCGCTGTTCATAGCAATACCTACATCAGCCTGAGCAAGTGCTGGAGCATCATTTGTACCATCACCAATCATTCCTACCATTTTACCTTTTGCTTGTTCCTCTCTTATCTTTAAAAGTTTATCTTCAGGTTTTGTCTGAGC
>JBGAWM010000118.1:0-6688 GCA_044227615.1 Ignavibacteriaceae bacterium | reverse complement strand
GAATTTTTATTCCCCACAACGCTAGCCAAGATCTTTGAAGGTCATTAATTATAACTCCCATTCGTCCTATTCTTAAAAACTCCTTTAATAATATATGTATTTGCTCTTCAGTAAAATGATGGAGAAAAAGTGCTGCGTGAATAATATCGCAACTATTATTTTTAAATGGGAGTTCAAATGCATCAGAATTAATTTTACCTAAAGAATTAATTGATCCACTTAATACTCGTAAATTTTTGTCAATTGAAATAATTTTAAGTTGAGGGAATCTATTTATTGCTGCGATCAAATTATCTGAAGACCCTGATCCAATATCAAGTATTTTTAATTCCTGACTTTTAGATCTAACGAAATATTTTAATGCAGATTTTGTGGTTGAAATACCGCCAAGATATTTGTTGATGACTTTTAATTCACCCAACGCAATATCAATACGCTCATCACGAATTGAAAAATCATCCATTATTTCTACTTCGTATGATCGCTGCATCTAAACAACTTTAAATAATACTAACTCCATCGTTAAGCCGGGACCAAATGCTATCGCACAGCAATAATCGTCTTTAACCAGCAACTCATTTTCAATAACATTTTTTAACACAAATAAAATTGAGACTGACGAGAGGTTTCCATAATTTTTTAACACGTCTCGAGAAGGTTTTAATTTTTCATCAGAAAGAGTAAGTCCGTTTTGCAATGAATCCAATATTGCTCTTCCGCCGGGATGTAAAGCCCAATGTTTGATTTGAGAAATATCAATTCCTCTTTTGCTTAAGATTTCTTTTGCTCTTGGTGCTGCAGAATTAAGAATAATTTTAGGCAGTTCTGATGAAAGCATCATTTCAAAACCGTTATTACCAATTTTCCATCCCATAAACTTTGCGGAGTCTTCAAATAAAAATGATTCCGCAAATTGTATTTCTAATTTTCTTTTTTCTGAATTATTATTTTTTGAAAAGTAAGCAGCTGCAGCTCCATCGGCAAAAATCATATTAGCTAAAATATTATCTCGCGTTGGTTCCGTTTGAAGATGTAAACTGCAAAGTTCAACGGAAATCATTAAAACATTTTTATTTCCGTTTTGCTTCATCGCTTCCCAAACTGAATTAATCCCAACGAGGGAAGCAGCACAACCCATAAACCCAATATTTGTCCTTTTTACACTCGGTGAAATATTAAACTCTTTTATCAGTTCATAATCTAAACCGGGGGCAAAAAATCCAGTACAGGAAATTGTAATTATTCTGTCTATCGATCTAAAATCTATCTTATTCCTTTCAGCTAATTCCTTAACTGCCTGCTTTGTTAAAAATGTTGACCATTTTTCATATTCGTTCATTCGTGTCTTTGTATCCGGCGAAAAATGTTTACCATCTTTAGTAAAAAATTTATCTGATACATTTTCTTCGCCATCTTTTATTACAAAATACCTATGATCAATGCCGGATTGGTTTGCAGCCATATCAATCATTCTGCTTATGGCTGAGGTTCCACCCATTCTTTTTTTTAACTCACTTGCGGCAAAACTTTGGGCAACCTTAAATGGTGGAGAAGCTGTTTCAATATCTATTAACATATTTTCCTTTTTTGTTATGGATAGAACATAAAGAAATGATAAATCGTTTCAAATTCCATTTTACTTGTATAAATTTGAAAACATATTTTATAAGAAAGTAAAATGAGTAAAGATTTCTGGGATAAAAGATATTCTGAAAATGAGTTCGCATACGGAACTAAACCAAATGAATTTCTTAAAGCTCAAATTGGAGTGATTAAACCCGGTAAAGCACTTTTTCTTGCCGAAGGTGAAGGAAGAAATTCTGTTTATGCCGCAAAACTTGGCTGGCAGGTTGATGCAGTCGATTTCAGTTACTCAGCAAGGAAAAAAGCTTTGAATTTAGCTGAGAGAAATGATGTTAAAATTAATTATGACGTTTGTGATCTAACTGATTATACATTTAAAAAAAATTATTACGATTTAGTTGTGATGATATTTGCACATCTTCCTCTCGATCTAAGAAAGAATGTTTTTCAAAAGTCTATTAATTCATTAAAGCAAAATGGCAAAATGATTATTGAGGCTTTCACAAAAGAACAAATAAATAATTCTTCCGGCGGACCGAAATCACTTGATCTTCTCTATTCAGAAAATGATGTGCTTGATTTAATTAAAGATTTGAGAATTGAGGTTTTAGAACCTAAAACTATTAAGTTGGATGAAGGCGAGTATCATAATGGCAAAGCAGATGTGGTTAGATTTGTTGGAGTAAAAATATAACGAATGAAAAAAGTTTTATTCATTACATACTTCTGGCCCCCATCAGGTAAAGCATCACTTCATTGGCCGTTGGATATAATTCGCCATCTTCCCAAAGATGAAATAGAACCAATTATTCTAACAGTTGAAGAGGAAACTTTTACTCAAAAAGATGAAAGTCTTTTAAGCAAAGTTGATCCAACCTGGAAGGTGATTAAATCAAAAGCATTAGAACCGTTTGATCTTTATAGAATTTTTATCGGTAAAAAGAAAAACGAAAAACTTGTTTCATCTGAAACAATCTCAACAGAAAATAAAAGAATAACTCATCGCATTGCGCTTTGGATAAGACTGAATTTGTTTATTCCCGATGCAAGAGTCGGCTGGAATTTTACTGCTATTCCAAAAGCAAAAGAGTTTCTCCTGCAAAATAAAGTTGATGCTATAGTTTCAATTGGACCGCCGCACAGTTCTCATCTCATTGGATTAAAATTAAGTAAGAGATTTAAGATCCCTCACATTCCTGTTTTAATTGATCCCTGGGTTGATATTGTTTATTACAAAAATCTTAAGAGAAGTTCTTTAGCAAAAAAGATTGATAGTCATTTTGAAAAATCTGTTTTACAGAATGCTAAGCAAGTTGTGTTTGTAAATAAATCAACTGATGAAGATTATCAAAGCAAGTACAATTTTTTAAAAGGTAAATCACAAGTACTTTATTGGGGATATGATGAAGAAGAATTCAAAAACCTACCCCTAAATCCCCTTCCTAAGGAAGGGGACATTCGGAATAAAGTAAAAGTGATTGTTCACGCTGGAAATATGTTTACTTATCAAAACCCAAAGAATTTTTGGAAGCAGATAAAACTTGAGAGCGATAAAGGGAATAAAATAGTAATTCGTTTCGTTGGCTCAGTGGATAAAGAAATATTAGATTATCTTTATGAAATCGGACTAAAGGGAAATATTGAATTAGCAGGATTTCTTCCTTACAAGGGAATGATACAAGAAATTATTCAAGCTGATATGATATTAGTTTGCTCAACAGAACCACGCCACGTTCCAGGCAAATTGTTTGAAGCATTGCGAACAGGAAACCCAATAATAGCTTTTGGAGACAACAATGATGAAGTCAAAAGAATAATTGAAGATGCCAATGCAGGAATGATGTTTGGTTATGATGAAAGTGGCGAAGTGTTTTTCAGAAACATAGATAAAATAAAACCAGATCATAGTTTTGTTAAGAAATATGATCGGGTTATTATCAGTAAAGATTTTTATTCGATACTAAAGAAGTTTCATAATTAATTAATGAACACAAGATGAGTAAGTTCTCTCAAATATTATCACTTCCTTATTTATTTGTTAAATGTAATTTCTTTTGGGGTAAAACAAATAAACAATTATTACCAGGAAAAGAATTTTTTTCATTTGGAAGAAGAGTTGCTTATAAATTATTAAGTCAGGGCTTTCTATCCCCTAAACTGTTACTAAATCCTGTTTCTATTGTTAGATATTTTGAGTACGACTTTGCACTAAGAAATTTTTCTACTGAGAATTTCACAAGAAATAATATTTTAGATATTTCATCACCTTATTTGTTTGGATTTTATTTAGCAACATCTTTCCAGGGTGATTATCATTATGTTAATCCGGATAAAAATGATTTAGCATTAGTAAGAAAATACTCATCAAAATTAAAGTTCGGAATGAATTATTCGACAGACATAGCTGATGCAACAAAACTTTCATTATCTGATAATTTATTTTCTCATGTATTTTCAATCAGCGTTATTGAACATATTAATAATAACGGGGATAGTGAAGCTATTAAAGAAATGTGGAGAGTTTTAAGACCAAACGGGATTTTAATTCTTACATTTCCTGTGGCAAAAGTTTTTGAAGAAGAATTTTCAGACAGAGACACATATGGACTAAATGTTCAACAAATAAAAGAAAAATTTTTCTTTCAGCGCATCTATGATGAGACTTCTATCAAAGAAAGACTATTAAATAAAATCTCAGACTTTACTATTTTAAGTAAAGAAATTTTTGGAGAAAGCGAATCGGGTTTTTACAAATCTTATTCAGAACGATGGAAGAAAAATGGATTAAACGAAACCGTAAAAGATCCTTATTACATGTCAAAATATTTTAAAAAATTGGATTTTTTTGATCAGATAAAAGATTCTGCAGTTATTGGTATTACACTTAGGAAAGATAAATGAGTTATAAATATCCTGTATATCAACCTTCACTTGGTAAAAAAGAAAAAGAAAATGTTCTTGAATGCTTAGATTCAACGTGGATTTCTTCCAAGGGAAAATTCATTACTCAATTTGAAAATTCATTTTCAGAATTTATAGGAGTTAAACATTCTGCTGCAGTTTGTAACGGAACAGTTGCCATTCATGTTGCTTTATTAGCATTGGGAATCGGTGAAGGCGATGAAGTGATAGTTCCCTCATTCACTTATATCGCTTCAGTAAATGCAATAAAATACACAGGTGCTAAACCGGTTTTTTTGGATTCAGATATTTCAACATGGCAAATTGATGCAGTGAAGATTGAAGAAAAGATTACTAACAGAACAAAAGCTATAATGGCTGTTCATCTTTACGGACAGCCGTGCGAAATGGATTTAATTTCATCAATAGCAAAAAAATATAAACTGTTTGTGGTTGAAGATTGTGCTGAAGCATTTGGAAGTTTGTATAAAGGTAAGCACGTTGGAGCATTTGGGGATGTTTCTACTTTTAGTTTCTTCGGCAACAAAACAATCACCACGGGTGAAGGTGGAATGGTTGTAACTAATGATTCATCTCTGCACGAAAAGACTGTTCATCTTAAAGGACAGGGTTTAGCAAAGGATCGTGAGTATTATCATGATATTGTTGGTTACAATTATAGAATGACAAATATTTGCGCTGCAATTGGCTGCGCACAGCTTGATCGGGCAAATGAATTGATTGAGAAAAAAATTTTAATTGCAAAATGGTATGAGGAAAAATTAAGAAGTTTACCTGTTACTTTTCATTCTCAAGTTGGAGATGTAAAACATTCTTTCTGGATGATCTCAATTCTCTTAAAAGATTCTGATGAACGAGAAAAAATAAGATTTCATCTTAAACAAAATGGTATTGAAACTCGTCCAACATTTCATCCGGTTCATCTAATGCCGATGTATTTTGAAAAAGGATTATCGTTTCCAGTTACAGAAAATCTTGGAAGCAGAGGAATAAATCTACCCAGTTATCCGGAACTGGATGAAAATGATGTTGATTTTATATGCAATCAGATTAAAGAGTTTTACAAATGATTCCCTTAGCTTTTGAAATTAAAAGAATAAATGTTCATCATTCTGAGGAACTTGCAAACCTGTTACAAGGTTCAGATAAAGAATATTCAAAATACTTTATTCCATTTACTTTTGATTTAGAAACAATCTCCGGAATACTTTCTAAAGCAATCAAAGATCAGATTTATGGAATCTATGTGCAAAACGAAATTGCAGGATTTTATATGCTTCGCGGATTTGATGAAGGATATTCAGTTCCATCTTATGGTGTTTGGATTGCGAAAAAATTCTCTGGTAAGGGTTTATCTACTTTTACATTGCAGCATGCAATTTCTTTCTGCAAACTAAATTCAATAAAAAAGATAATGCTCAAAGTGCATCCGGATAATCTTGCTGCAAAACATATTTATGAGAAGTACGGATTTAAACAAACCGGTATTGATCCAAAAATTCTTCATCTTATTTATCACAAGGATCTCTAACAATAATTATAATGAAAATTGGATTTTACATACATCACACAATGCTAAAGGCTGGCGGTATTTTTACTTATTCAATTGGAATTCTCCGGCTCCTTCTCAAGGCAAAAGAAATTGATAAGATTGTCATCATTACAACTCCTGAAGTGAAAAATGCTTTATTAGAAATTATTGATAATAAAAAAATTGAATTTAGTTTGTTAGACAGAGAAAATTCTTTTAATAAAATTAAATTATTTCTGTCCTTCTTTTTGTATGATACCAGCATCATATATGAACATTACTTTACAAAGAGTAAATTATTAAATAATCTTAAAAGCATTTCAGATTTTCTTAATCCTTATAAAAGGATAATAAAAAGTAACAACATAAAATTACTTCACGTACCAATTCAGTATTCTCCAATTTATAAAACTTCTGTTCCAGTAATCACAACGATGCACGATGTGCAGGAATTTCACTTTCCTGAATTTTTTACCGCTTCAGAAAGACTGCATAGAGCAATAAATAGTTTTAAATCTGTTTCAGAATCCGACCATATAATTGTTTCATTCGATCACATTAAAAGTGACTTGATGAAATATTATTCTATTCCCGAAAATAAAATTTCAATATGCCCGCCTCCATTTGCAGATGATTGGTTTGCAACTAAAA
>JBGAWM010000117.1:0-6703 GCA_044227615.1 Ignavibacteriaceae bacterium | reverse complement strand
AAAATTTGCATCCGGATTGGACCATTTTATAAACTCCATTTGTGTGTAAAGATCTTCCTGGTTATAAAGTAACAAACAAAGCGAATCATTGCCGTCTCTTCCGGCTCGTCCTATTTCCTGATAATATGATTCAATAGATGAAGGCACTTCTGCGTGAATAACAAATCTAATATCAGGTTTATCTATTCCCATTCCAAATGCGTTTGTTGCAAGAATAAGTTTTTGTTTTCCGCTTA
The DNA here is from genome assembly GCA_044227615.1 of Ignavibacteriaceae bacterium. GTDB lineage: Bacteria > Bacteroidota > Ignavibacteria > Ignavibacteriales > Ignavibacteriaceae > IGN3. The sequence continues at coordinate 6,467 of JBGAWM010000117.1, read as the reverse complement.
AAAAATCTCTTTGTTTAGATTTTCTTTGTCTGTCCTCCAGCTTACCATGATAGACTGCGTGATTAAAACCCTTATCTCCCAGAATTTCAGAAAATCTTTCCAGGGTTTTGATAAGTGAAAAATAAATTATTCCGCATCCATCATATTTTTCCAAAGTTGAAATTATTTCACGAAGCTTTTCCTTGTCATCAAAAACATCAACAGCTTCAAGTCTTAAATTTGGTCTTTCAATTCCCTGATGAAAAAGTTTAATATCGTCTTTGTTGATGTGAAGTTTTTTAATGATGTCTTCCTGAACATCGTGTGTGGCAGTTGCAGTAAGTGCAATTGTTAACGGATTACGCATAAGTTCTCTGAATTCACCGATGCGTGAATAATCGGGACGAAAATCATGACCCCATTCCGAAATACAATGTGCTTCATCGACAGCAAGTAAATCTATTTTAACTTTTTGTATCTGTTCGATAAAATCCTTTTTGCGAAATCTCTCCGGTGTTACATAAAGCAATTTAATTTTACCGTCCACAAACTGCTCAAGTCTTTTTTCTCTTTCCTGCTTGGATAAAGTTGAATTAATGAAAGCTGCGGGAATATTTTTCTTGCGAAGTACATCAACCTGATCCTGCATAAGTGCTATAAGCGGACTAATTACAATTGTGCTGTTATCAAAAAAAAGCGCGGGTATCTGATAACACAAAGACTTACCGCTGCCGGTTGGCATAAGAACAAGCGAATGTTTCTTCTCCTCAATTATTCTTTTTATTATTTCTTCCTGCTTACCGCGAAAGGAATCGTAGCCAAAATAGCCTTTTAATATTTCTAATGGATTTTTTTTCAAAACAATCTCGTTCAAATGGGAATTGTATTTTTCAATTAGTAATTAATTTGTAGCTTAACAATAATAAATTTACTGAAAGTACAGGACTATAAAATGAAAAAATCATTTTCACTTTTGATATTAATAATTTTAACGACATTTGCATGCACTCAAAAACCAACCGCTGATCCAAATTATGTTAAAGAAATTAATGAATGGGATGCAAAACGAGTTAACAGATTAAAAGCTGATGATGGATGGCTTAATCTTGTTGGAAGGTTCTGGCTTGAGAAAGGTGAAAGCACTTTTGGTTCTTCAAAGGATAATGATATTGTAATTGAATCCTCGAAACTGCCGGAACATATCGGTTCATTTATATTTAATGACACCACAGTAACATTTAAAGCTAAAGACGATGTTGAAGTTTTACTGGATGGAAAACCAGTTAAAGAAATTGTTTTAGTTGATGATCAAAAAAAGGATATGACTGTTTTACAGATTGGTTCTATAAAGTTTAATTTAATAATAAGAGATACACTTTACGGCATACGTTTTCGTGATTTGAATTCTGATCTTGTAAAAAACTTTAAGGGAGTGGAAAGATTTCCTATTGATGAAAGCTGGAAGATAATAGCTAAGTTTGAAGCCTATAGTCCCGTTAAAGAAATTGATGTGCCAAATGTTCTTGGACAGATAAGTAAAGAAAAATGTCCCGGTGCAGTTGTGTTTGAACGTGATGGCAAAACACACAGAATCGATGCTGTTGATGAAGGCGGCGACAGATTGTTTCTAATTATTGCAGACCAAACCAGCGGGGAAGAAACTTACGGCGGAGGAAGATTTATGTATGTTAGCAAGCCGGACTCTACAGGAACAATACTTTTAGATTTTAATAAAGCCTACAACCCGCCGTGTGTATTTACAAAATATGCAACGTGTCCTTTGCCTCCGTTACAAAATTATCTTAAGTTAAAAATAGAAGCCGGTGAAAAAGTTTATGGGGAAGGGCATTGAGAGCTATTTTGTTGGGTGTATGACTTTGTACTTATTAAATAGGGTAGCCATTTATTCTCTTATAACAATTTGCCATTTCATTTGCTGCATCAATCGGCAATACTCCACCAGTTCCGGTTGCTAAACCAGGGCAAAATACTTTTTTTACAATATTACTATTAGAACGTGCAATCTTAAGTATTGCTGACATAGCAAAATACACATTCACTTTATCTACTATTTCCGGGATAATCATAGTAGGTGCTGATATCATATATGGAATTTTTTTATTTCCAGTCTCTACAAGCACAGCAGATCCAACAGGTAAAATTCCTTCGGGTCAATCAGAGATCTTTTTTTGTATTTCTTGTTGGGGTCTTTCACCGAAATACTCAGAATAAATAAGATCTATACCGCCATCCATTATTCCATATCCATTAGCAGGTGAAACAATTGTGTTCTCTGCAATACTTAAAATGTCAGCTTGTCGAATATAAACATTTGGGCATCCTTCAAAGGTAATTTCCCAAGCTTCAACTACAAGAGGATCAATGTCAACTAACCAAAGTTCCATATTATTTTAGATGGCTAACTTATACTTGTAAAGATTTGATTTCACACTCTTAACATAATTCTTAAAACTTCAAATCTCAATAATTAAAGGCTTGTTTTAACTTAGCGTGCTTCGCGTGTTTTACTTTGTGCCCTTTGCGAGAAATTCCTTAAGAGCATTTCACGCAGAGCACGCAAAGTTTTTACTCTAAGATCGCAAATAGATAATGGTAATTGCCCCTTTAAGTTATTTTCCCTTAGAAGAAACTCAGTTGATCATTCTCAGCAATGGAATCAAAATTTTTGCCGAGAAGTGATAGAACAGAATCTGCAATTGGTTTTAATTGTTTTTCGATGTAATGATCATAATCAAAATCATTATGTTTTAGTTCTATTGGAATTGGTCCGCGCTGAGTGATTGCATAATAAATAACATCACGTGGTTCATTAAGTAATTTTGCTGCGCGTGCATGCGGCGGAACATTTTTAGTGTAGTCTTCAACTTCTTTACGTAATCTTTTTCTATAAATCAATTTATCATCATACTTGCCTGATTTTAATTTTTGTATTTCTTCGCGTATCCAATCTTCAACTTCAACACCATCAAAAACTTTTTGATATAATTCTACTTGAAATTCTTTTGCGAGTTTTGTCCAATCAGATCGAACGAATTCCATTCCAACAAACTCAATAGTTTCAATGCCATCCTTAGTTACAAGTCCCGCATATCTTTTCTTTGCACCAATATCAGCACCACGAGCAGGAGTGATAATAAATTTTCTATAATATTTTTCAAACTCTAATTCCAAATATGATTCAACTTTAAATTCTTTTTTAAGCCGATTCTTCCAATAGTGGTTAAGTTCTTTAACAATTTTTTTACCCTGTGCTTCACCATCATCAACTGAAATATCATTAAGCATTACAAACAAAGAATCAGTATCACCATAAACAACTTTTAATCCTTTGTTTTCAAGATAGTCTTTGCTTCCGAGTAAAAGTTTGTGGCCGCTGCCTGTAATTGCACGCGGAAGATCCGGATGATAAAATCTGCAGCCGTAAGAGCCCATTACACCATAAAAACTATTCATTAAAATTTTTATTGCCTGAGAAAGCTGTTTATCTTTTTTCTTTTTTGCTGTGTCGCGCAGCTTCATCAGATCATCAATAAAATCCGGCAGGATATGAAGCGAAGCTGAAAACTTGTAACCATTTAAAGTTTCTATTGTATCAACATCTTTCATCAACAAAGAATATGGATCGATTTTAAACGTCTGGATAATTGATGGATACAAACTTTTAAAATCCAGTACGATTATATTTTCATAAATACCGGGGGTTGGCTCAATTACATATCCACCCGCAGCGTGTTCATTTGTTTGAATATCTTTTAAATTCGGTGCAGCAAATCCGGCACGATGTAAACGAGGTAAATAAAAATGATCAAAAGCCGCCGTCATCATTCCAAGCTGATCCATTAACAAACCGGAGATCTGTGCACGGCGAACAGATAATTCTATCAATCCAGTTTTGGAAAAAATATCAGTAACAAGAACAGCATCCTGTAAATTGTATTCTGCAAGAGAAGTTTTATCTTCTTTGAACAGTCTGTCGATCTCTTCGATTTTGTTTTCATCGGGAGTAATAGTTTTTCCGGTACCTAAAAGTTCCTGCGCTACGGTTTCAAGTTTGAAATCCTCAAAACTAAAAAACGAAGCACGAAGCATAGTAGGGCCATCAATAACTACTCTGCCAGTAACGGAAATAAAATGTCCACTCGGTTTTCTCTGTCGTATTGAAACTCTTCCACCAGCACGCGCAATATCCAAACTGATACCAAGTTCACGGCATTTGTTATCAAGAAACAAAAGATCAAAACCAATTACATGCCAGCCAATAATTATATCCGGATCAACTTCCTTAAACCACACAAAGAAATTTGTAAGCAATTCTCTTTCATCGTTATAATATGAAATTAGTTCTGAATTACGCTTCGTTTTTTCGCCAATCATAAAAACTTTTTTATGCTCACCCTTTTTGCCAGTAATGTGAACCGCAATAGAATAAAGTTGATTTGTCTTTGCACCTGTTTCTATATCGATTGACGCAATTACAAATTTGGGAGAAGTATCGCAAGGAAGAATTGTAGGATTTGTAAATCGTACAATTGAATTTTTTTGTTCCGCAACACCGGTAATCCTCATTTGAGAGTTAATGGATTTCTCCATTAAAAATCTTCTTAATGGATCAACATCAGATTCGTAAGTTGTTTGATTTGATTGCTGAATTGTTTCGGTTAAATCACTTAATGCTCTTTGAGTATTAAAATAAATCGCATCAACAGGTTTGTTATTAAAGTTTTTAAGTTTGGTTTCTTTTCTTAGATAAGTTTTATTTAACGGATTTAATACCGCATCTTTTTCAATAAAGAAAACAGGTTTGTTATTTGTAATAATAATTTCAACGGGACCAAGTTCACCACTTGTGCCAATGAACTTAAGAATATTTTTTCCGCTGTAGTCGCTCCACTCTCCAGTAAGAAGAAATACGTCGGTGGATATTTTGTTTTCAGTTTTCATTAACCTTGTTTTACTGCGTTAAAAAATAATTCCTGAATACTGCGAGTTATTCTTCCCGTTTTTCCATCTCCAATAATCCAATCGCCAATTTGAATAATTGGAGTAACTTCAGTTGTTGTTCCAGTAATAAAAAATTCATTAAATGTTTTTATATCATTTTGCTTGATGTACTCTTCAGAAAAATCAATTTTATTTTCTTTGCAAAGTTCAAGAACAACTTTTCTTGTAACTCCGTTTAAAATATAATTTGATAACGGGGCTGTATAAATTTTATTATTTTTAACCGCAAAGAAATTTGTATGTGATCCCTCGGTAATAAAATCATCTCGGAATAAAATTGCTTCGTAAGCATTTTTACTTATTGCAGTTTGATTAGCCATTACAGATGGTAAAAGAGAAGTTGATTTAATATCACACCTTAACCAACGTAAATCTTTTTCCAGAATTACTTTTACTCCAATATTTTTTTCTTTGCTATTATCCTTAATTGGTTTTGCAAATGCAAATACATTTGGAGTTAAATTGTTTTCATAATTATGCGTTCGTGGAAAACTAACTCCTCTGCTTATTTGCAGATAAACAGAATACTCTGATTTGATATTATTAATTTCTGCAAGCTTTATGGAAATGTTTTCGATCTGATGAAAATCATTAAATGGTATTTCAAGTTGGCTTAAACTATATTTTAATCGTTCGAGATGATCATCCAGGCGAAAGACTTTTCCATTGTAAGTTCTTAAAGCTTCATAAACTCCATCAGAAAAAAGAAATGCACGATCAAAAGGCGAAATCTTTACTTCATCTTGCGGAATATATTTGTCATTGAAATAGACAACCATTTTTATATAATTTTTTTTGTATGATAAAATAATCAAAAGAATTTTTATTAACGATTTAGAAACATCTAACCCAGACTTAAATGAACGTAGAAACTATAAGCGAATATTGCTTAAGTAAAAAAGGTGCTGTTGAGGATTTTCCTTTTGATGAAGAAACGCTTGTGTTTAAAGTCGGTGGTAAAATGTTTGCACTTATTCCATTAGAAAAAATTCCGTTACAAATAAATTTAAAATGTGATCCTGAAAAAGCGATGGAACTGAGAGAACAATTTGAAGACGTGCAGCCCGGCTGGCATATGAGTAAAAAATATTGGAATACAATTATTCTGGAAGATAATATTCGCTGGGGCGATTTAAAGGATTGGATTGATCATTCATACGATGAGGTTGTAAAGGGATTAAAAAAGAGCGAGAGAGATAAAATTAAATAGTGGTTGTTTGATTCTAATCACGGAAGCCACATTTATCATTGTAATTAAAAAATCAAACGATTAGTTTTTGAGTGTTAAAAAAATAAAAAGATATGAAAAATATTTACACAGCTATATTTCTCTTCTTATTTATAATACTCTCAGTAAATGCCTTAGCTCAAACAATTCAGAGCAGCAGTTGGTCTGTTAACCAGAGTTTAGCCGCATACTCGCTTGATAAAAACAATGGTGAGCGAGCCATGACAATTGATGTTGA
>JBGAWM010000116.1:0-6905 GCA_044227615.1 Ignavibacteriaceae bacterium | reverse complement strand
ACCTAAAATGAATTTACTTAAAAAGATTTCCAATTATCAAAAATATTCTTACGTTTGATGTGCTAATCGTCCGAATTTTATATTCGGAGTATCAAGATGATTATTTCAGGGAGAGATAACATGCCGTCCACAAAAGAAAACCTCAAAGAAGCTTTCGCCGGTGAAAGCCAGGCTAATCAAAAGTATCGTGCATTTGCAAAGAAGGCAGAGCGTGATGGATTTCCAAACATTGCAAAACTTTTTAACACGGCTGCTGAAGCCGAACGAATTCATGCCGAAGGACATTTTACTGCCTTAGATGGAATTGGTTCGACTGTTGAAAATATTAAAGCAGCTATTGATGGCGAAACTTACGAGTACAGAACAATGTATCCTCCTATGCTTGAGCAGGCAGAGAAGGAAAATCACAAAGCAAAGCGAATGTTTAAATACGCTGTTGAAGCAGAAGATGTTCATGCACGGCTTTACAAGCTTGCGCTTGAGGCTGCAGAGGCAGGGAAAGATATACATGTAACAGATTTTTATCTGTGCCCTGTTTGCGGACATATTGAATTTGGAAAGCCGGAAGAAAACTGTCCGATTTGCGGAACGCTTGCTTCTAAATACATAAAGGTTGCTTAAAAATTTTTAGAGTGATAAACTTAAAATTTAATTACAATATTTAAACAATTTAAGGTGCATAAAATGAAAAAGATATTTTTTGTTTCCGTTTTTTTGTTTTCGCTGTTCGTCATTTTACAAACAAATACCTATGCTCAAGAAACCAGCACAGTAACTTCCAAATATGATTTTGTGCCTGGTGAAAAAATTATTTTCTTTGATGATTTCACGGCAGAGTCTGTCGGTGATTTTCCAATTCAATGGAACACTACCGGATCTGGTGAGGTTGTTACAACAACTATTGCCGACGGTAGGTGGTTTAACATAACCAATGCAAAAGGAATCACCACACTTGATACTCCAATTGAACTTCCAGAAAATTATACAATAGAGTTTGATGTAATTCCACATAAAGACGCAAAGAATAATAGTTCTAATTTCAATTTTTATTTACTAAGCACATCTAAACCAAAAGATCTTATGTATGGTGTGGCAAGACCGGGTGATGCGGGTGTAAAATTTAGTTTCGAATACAAAAATTATTACAAAGCCTATTACAACGACAAAGGAAAAACACCCGATCTTTCTGGTAATGAAGATGAGCCCAAACTGAAAGCTGATAATAAATATAGAATTTCTATCTGGGTACAGAAAGAAAGAATACGTCTTTATGTTGGAGAACAAAAACTTTTTGATATTCCTAAGGCTATGTCTAAAAACTTTAAGTACAATATGATTCGATTTGACGGCGGCACACCGATGATTAGCAATGTTCGCATTGCAACTGGCATGCCCGATATGCGAAGTAAACTTCTCACCGAAGGAAAACTTATCAGCTATGGAATTTACTTTGATGTAAATAAAGATGTTGTTAAACCAGAATCTTATCCTTCTATAAAAGAAATTGGTGCAATTCTAAAAGATAATCCTGATGTTAAAATTAAAATTGTTGGTCATACTGATTCTGATGGTGATGATAAATCAAACTTAGATTTATCAAAACGCCGCGCTGTTTCTGTTAAAAATGTTTTAGTAAAAGATTTTAATATAGATGCTTCACGAATTGAAACTGACGGTAAGGGCGAAGGTGAACCCGTCGCAAAGAATGATAGCGGCGTAAACAAAGCCCTTAACAGAAGAGTTGAATTTATAAAGATTTAAGGAATTACAGGATACTGGATTTAGCCTTTGTAATAAATCCAGTATTGACACAAACCATCAATAGCGGCTTTAAATAAAGTATTATAATCTTTTAAACAGGATTTATTATGAAAGCTAAAAATTCTACTCTAAAAAAAACAACTTCATTAACATTTCTTAATATCATTTTTCTTTGTTTGTTTTTTATTCTTCTGCTATCTTCAACATACCCCCAGGTTGATACAACAAAAATTAAAAAGGAGCAGAAAGAAACCATTAAAAAAATGCAGGATGCTCAAAAGAAGGCACTTGAGCAACTTAAAAATATGGGAATCGAGGTCGATCCAAACAAAAAAATGACTAAGGAAGATGCTAAAAAATTAAAAGAAGACTTGCTAAAATCTGCGGGTAATATGACAGAACAGTTTAAGAATCAGTCGAAGCAGGAACATATTGATGTTGTAATCAGTAAGACGATTCCGACGGCTGAACAAATTGTTCAAATTGCTCAACGTTTCTTCAATCGCAGCTATAAACAATTAACTGCTGTTGATAAAAGTACTTTTGATATTGATTATAAAGATGCAGAGAAAAAGGGATTTAACCTTAATGCTGTTCGATCTCTTTGTAATAAGGGATCTGAATTAATTACTTTTGGAAATGACCATAATTTTGCATGCGTTTATCTTGCCGCAGCAGTTAAATCTAATTCCGAAGATACGCTTTGTGTAAACAACTTCGGTGGTTATCTTCGCATCATAGACTCATTAAAAACATCTCTACCCGTATTACTGTATGCTAATAAGTTATTTTCACAAAGCCCTGTTATTCTTACACAAATCGGATGCAGCCTTCTTGAATTAGGGGATGAAATAAAGGGAGAAAAATATTTGAAAGATGCATTAAAATATAATCCGGATTTTGGACAAGCCCACTCTGCGCTTTGTGAGGTCTATATCAGGCAGGGTCGTTTAAAAGATGCTATACTCGAATTATTTGCAGGCGTAAAAGGAATGGGGGCATCATACAACCAAGCTTCTCAGCACCTCATGAACATACAGATGGAGAATGCGGCAGATTCTGATGCAAAAGAAGAGTTCTGGAATGAAGCAAAAAAACAATTAGACCCAACCAACCCATCTGATGCTCTCGCTCCACTTGTACCCGAAGTTATACGTATTCAAATGCCTCGTTTTAATTACGCCCCGAAGGTAGAAGACTGGACTTTAGGCGGAGGACAAATGAGCGCAATGGATGCTTTTCAATCATTTCATAAATATGTTTTAAGTTTTGTTGAAACTTTTCAATCGGTGCACAAAGAAGTTCCTGAAATTACCGAAAATGCTGCATTAAGAGATTATCCGAACGAACGATTTGCTCTTGATTGTATTACTGAAATGTTTATGCATTTTTCAAAAAAAGAAAGCGATCGGTTTCAAAAAATAGTTGATGACATTACTCTTAAAGTTGGAGATGCAAAATTAAGATATATAGAAAATCTTAATAATTATAAAAATGAATATTTACAAAGTTTAAATCTTTGTTATGAACAAAACGAAAGCTGTAAAAAACAGTGTGATAAATATAAAGCAGATTTTGAAGCCTGGGAAAAATGTACAAACCGATGTGCAGAAATTAACGATGTTTGTTCTAAGGAAGCATACAGGATTTACTGTCAACAGCAATGTCCAAACGCAAATGAATTGAATTCGATAATCCGGTTAGAATACACATCTTATACTTTGGCTTTCAATCAAATGGTGAACAAACAAAAACAATTGCTGGATGATTTATATGCCTTTTCTAATCCCTGGTTCCAAAAAATTTACAGCCCTTACTGGAGTAAAATATACGCTTATGAAATTAGGAGAGTATCACTAGCAATAATTGAGAATGCTTATTTGTATTATCCACAATTTTTTGATCCTCCGGTAAATGACGAGTGCGGTACTGATTGTTCGGTCTATTCTACTCCATTTAGAGTATCACCAGAGGAGGTTGATAAAAAAAATCCTGATGGAAATAACTGTCCTGATCATACAAAGTTTAAAATTCCACTTGCTATTTGTGAGCTAGGACTAGATTGTGAAAGTATCGAATTTGGCTGCACGGCCTTAGTGTCAGGATCTGTTAAGAGAAACTTTAAAAAGAAAAATAATGCGATCTTTTTAGGCGTAGGTATGAAGGGTGAACTTGGAGTGGTTAGCGCCGGGGCCAAAGCCGGATTTGTGGTTACTGTTACCGATAAAGGAGAAATAGACGATGTTGGTGGTAAAATGGATGTTTCGATTACGGGTGGGGTTGGTGCAGCTAGGGTTGGCGTTTCTTCATCCGGTAGTCTAACAGTAATGAAAGGGTTTGATTCAAAAGTTGATTTTGTTGGTGGACTTGGTAAACCAAAATAAAGTTTTGTCAAGTCGTTAAGATGATTATGTTTTTCTTAGCATTTTACTAATTCAAGATAATGTGAGAATAAAAACTTTTAAATCTAATACTGAAACAATTACAAATAAATTCAATTTAACAAGAGAGTAGGTTACTTCTATATATCAATCACATAAGATTTAAAATAGTGGTTTTTCATTTAATGCTAATAAAAATTTACAGGAGTTTAAAAATGCCGAAAACGAATTTGATTTTAATGCTGACCCTTGGGTTAATCATATCTTCTGCCCTAGCATTCGATGTGCCGCCACAAGATTATGCGATTGTTTATGTTTTTAAAAATCCAGACGGATCTGTATATAGTATAATAAACTACTATATGCGTGATGGTAACAAATTCCGGACGGAGTATATTACAACGGTTGAGTATAGTATGACCGCCAACACAGAAGCTTCTACTGATTTAGGTAATGATACCAGCAGTAATGTAAGCAGCACAGCACAATTAGATACAAAACCCATCTCCAATCCCGAACCTCACACAGTTGAAATTTTACGAAATGATAAAAAACTGGTTTGGTCGTTAGACCCTTCTTTTAAAAATTATATCGAGGTTCCCCTGACACATGAGTCATGGGAACACATACTTACAAATATTTTTATTAGCGATTTTCATGATCTTAAAAAAACCGGAGAAGCTAAGCTGTTAAATTACACCTGCGATATTTATGAAAATGTTCAGAACGTGAAAGAGGATACTTGGACAAACATTGCTTATGTCTCTCAGGAGCTAGGTGTTATTTTGAAGACGGAACTCTGGCAAAACGGCAAGTTAGTCCAGACTATGGAAGCTACAGAGTTTAATATGGAGAAACCGGCATCATCACTGTTCGAGATTCCTTCAACATATACAAAGAATGATAGTAATGAGTGACTGAAGCTACGCAAAAGTCTAGCTGAACTTGTTTCAGTATCTCAAAACAATATAAAAATGACATATCGAAATAGTCTATAAAATATAATTACAACAAAGGGATAAAAATGAAAACCTTTTTTAAATTTCTTATTGTGCTCGCAGTACTACTAATTAGTTCAGCAAACATCTTTGCACAGGAAGGGAACAAAATAAATTCTAAGTATGATTTTATTCCCGGCGAAAAAGTTATTTTCTTTGATGACTTTACTACCGAAAGCGTTGGCGATTTTCCTGTTCAATGGAATACTAATGCAAGCGGCGAAATTGTAACAACCAGTGATTTTCCGGGCAATTGGTTTCAATTCACTAAAGGAGGATATTTTATACCCGAAGCCAAAGAAAATTTTACAGACAATTTTACAATTGAATTTGACTTCTTACCCATAACCAACTATACTTCAGAATATATGGTGAGCCTTGATTTTTTCTTGATATCAGGGACATTGAGTGATCCTAACGAAGGTGGTGCTATCCCCGGAAAAGCCGGTATAAAAATAAGAACTGAGTATGATATTATGACATGGGTTAACTATTCTGAAAAAGATGAGGGTTATAAAGATCAGGGCACGAGTGCTTTTGCGTTTAAAACAGGTGAGAAATATCACGTGGCTTTTTGGGTACAGAAGCAACGTGTAAGAATGTATGCCAATGAAACCAAAGTGCTGGATTTGCCCCGCGGGATAAGAGCTGATTACAACTACAATATTTTCAGAATACAAACAACTGACGAAATAAGCCCTCTCATCAGTAATTTTAGAATTGCTGCCGGCTTGCCTGATATGAGAAACAAACTAATAACTGAGGGTAAACTAATTTCTTACGGAATTACTTTCGATGTTAACTCGGATAAAATTAAATCAGAATCTTTTGCAACGATTAAAGAAATTGCTCAAGTGTTAAAAGATAATCCAACTGTAAAAATTAAAGTTGTTGGTCATACTGATTCTGATGGTGATGATAAATCTAATCTTGATCTTTCAAAACGCCGAGCTGAATCTGTTAAGAATTCTTTGGTAAAAGATTTTAGTATTGATGCTGCAAGAATAGAAACAGATGGAAAAGGCGAATCAGAACCAATTGCAAAAAATGATTCCGGTGTTAACAAAGCAAAGAACAGAAGAGTTGAGTTTATAAAGTTATAATGGATGGATTTAAAGTGGAGACCACTTTGAAAGTGGACTCCACAATTATTATGAAAAACATTTACAAACATATTTTCTGGTGGTTTGCTTTTCAGTTTATTGCAATATTTAACGCAGCCTTGCGCGAGTTTATTTATAAAAAGCCTCATATTTTTTATATAATTATTAAAAAACAAAAATCTTAATGCTAAAAGGACGCTGTGTTTTCTTTCCAACTCAAAGGCATCTTAGAGAGTGGTTTGAACAAAATCATAAAAAAGAGAACGAGCTTTTGGTTGGATATTATAAGGTTTCAACAGGAAAGCCCACAATAACCTGGTCGCAATCCGTTGATGAAGCAATTTGTTTTGGTTGGATTGACGGCATTCGCAAAAGCATTGATAAAGAAAGTTATTGTATAAGATTCACTCCCAGAAATCCCAAAAGCAGTTGGAGTGCACTCAACATTAAAAAAGTTGGGGTACTTACAAAGCTTGGTTTGATTAAGCCGGAAGGATTAAAGGCGTTTGGTTTTCGCAAAGAAGAAAAATCAAAAATCTATGCTTATGAAAACCCAAAGGTTGACTTCGACAAATCATTTATAAAATTATTTAAAGCAAATAAGAAAGCCTGGGTGTTCTACCAAACCACAACTCCAACTTATAGTAAAGTAACGACGCGTT
>JBGAWM010000115.1:0-7457 GCA_044227615.1 Ignavibacteriaceae bacterium | reverse complement strand
CATCTATTTTAAATTTAGAACTATATGATGTTAATTCAAATAATGTTGATAAAAATATATTTTTTGTTTCATCCATCTCTTCTGTATCAAAGTTATTAGAATTAAAATATTTATTAAGTTCGGATTTCAAATTTTCAGTATAGATTTTTCCAGGACAGTCCTTTAAGTTTATTAAATCTGTTAAAGAAATTGAATTCTGTTTTTCTAGATTTTCATCGTAGCTTGCAAATTCTCCTGTTGCAAGAAACTTTGTTCCTTTTTCTTTTAAAGTCTCCAAGGAACTTAATTCCTGATCACTTACACACTTTACATCCGGAAGAATTAATATTTTTGGTGAAAGTTTATCAATCGTTCGTGAAGTAACAATTTGAACTGGCAAATGAGAATGCATTAACATACTAACAATTCCGCGAAAGCTGTTTATAAATTCTTCGCTAAAATAATTTCTTGTGACATCTGAGAAATAAACACTGATTGGTTCAAGCGGAGTTCTGGGTGAATAAAATATATCTTCATATTGTGAAACCCATTTATAGACTTCTGTTCGGGTCTTCATATCGTTTGTTTCGGACATTATATATCCTTTAACGTCCCACATATTTGTTCCGGAGAACATCTGGGAAACAAAAAGACTTTTCATTGCATCAGAAGGAGCTACTTTTTTATTATCTAACCAGGAGTAACTCAGCATCCACGAAGCCTTCTCTTCAGCAAATGCTCTAAAGGTGTACATTCCAATTATATAATTATACCAGTCATATGCTGCTCTATCTGAAGCATAATATTCACCTTCGCTGTATTCGTGCGCAATCACATCAACAACATCATACATTGCAAAAACATCCGCACCTACTCTTACTGCTTCTTCGGAAATACCGGGATAAATTTCTGCAATAGTTTTACAGTCAGGATTTACATCTTTAACATTTTTATTAATCTCATCCATAAAATCAGTTAATGTCTGCATTCTAAAATTTATCCACTTTATAAATCCAGGATATTTATAATTCCCTAATTCAAAATCTTTTTTAGCATCAAGTCCTGTCTGCTTTTTAAACTCAGCTAATGTGTAATCATCAAAACTTGCCCAGGTATTTTCCCATCCCTCAAAATGCGTCATCCAATATGGAATATCGACATAGATACCATCTATTCCTGTAGCCGCAATTTCTCTGACTCTCTGCATATATATTTTACGCCATTCCATAGCATATGGACTGATCCATACATCTTCATCTCCTTCAGATATCCAGAATGCATCATTACTCCCGAATATTGCAGGTCTGCCATTTATATCTCTCTGTACCCAGTCCGGATGATCTTTATAAAAAGTATTTTTCTTATTATCTGCGTCAGAGGTTATGCATTCTAACCCTGCTATGTATACAAAAGTTTTATTATTTATTTTATGCGCTTCTTCAGTAACCTTTCGGATTGCTTCTAATTTTTCAGTCGGATCTAAAAAACTTTCATATCTGCCTGTAATATCATTATCAACTTCAATCCCGAATACAAAACTATCTTTAGCATTCCTTATGATACTATCAATCACATCTTTTGAAAGAGGATTTCCGGCTATCCTTACTTTATGTGTCCAATTTTGCTGCGCAGACAAATTGAAAAACATACTAGTAAAAAGAATTAAAGCAATGATATTTATTTTTTTCATTTTCATATGCTGATTTTAATTAATCATACTTACACTTTTAATTTTTTGTTCTATTATCTTTTGAATCTCATTGACTGCTAATGGAAAAACATTTCGTAAATCAATATCATCAGAGTTTTTCATTACTTCTTTTAATGTTTTCATAAAAAGATCTTTAGTATCCGTTGCAACATTAACCTTGGTGATTCCATTTTTAATTGCTTCTCTAAGAGTTTCAGAAGGTATTCCTGAAGCTCCATGGAGAACTAGATAAGCATCTGTAACATTTTTTATTGCGATTAACCTATCAATATCAAGTTTTGGTTCACCTCTATAAAACCCATGCTTTGAACCAATTGCAATTGCCAATGAGGTTATCCCGGTTTCTTGTGCAAATCTTTTTGCATCGCCAGGTTCAGTAAACTTTTCAATTTCAATTTCACTATTTGGTTTAGGCACATATCCTAATTCAGCTTCAACATTTACATTGTAACCTTCAGCAAGTTTAACAACCTGCCTTGTTAATAAAATATTATCTTCAGTGTTTTTATCGCTTGCATCTATCATAACGGAATCAAATCCTTCATCAAGACATGATTTTATTAATGAAATATCACTACAATGATCCAGATGCAGCCACGTTTGTGCCTTCTCTTCAGCTGAAACAGTTCTGGCAATACTGACTGCTGTTTTAAGCCCCATATATTTTATTGAACCTGGAGTTAACTGAAGTATCACAGGACTTTCCAATGAAGCAGCAGCCTTTACTATACCTCTGCAGGTTTCCAGGTTATAAAAATTAGCTGCCAGCAAAGCTTTTTTTTGAATTTGTACTTCTTTTAATTTTTCAATCAGCTTCAATTTTTATATCCAAATTTTTCTTTACCGGTTTTAAGTATCTGCTCATAGTTATTAAAAGCTGCAGTACCGCCGGCTGCTGTTGTGTTGATTGCACCTGTCAAGTTGCCGAATGTCTGACATTCATCAATATTATAACCATTAATGAATTTAAAAATAAATCCGGCGTTAAAACTATCTCCTGCTCCGATTGCATCAACAACATTATCATTTAAGAATGATTTCTTAAAAGCGCTTTTACTATTTGCTGAAACAATCGAACCCTTGCTTCCAAGTTTAACTACAATGTTCTTTGAATATAGAGCCAGTCTATTTATAGCATTATCCAATTCGCTCTCACCTGTTAACAGCAACGTTTCCTGTTCATTAGGTAAAAAGACATCAACAAACGGAAGTACCTCTTTATAATTAAAATCCCATTTTTCATTAGGATCCCATTGAATATCAAGCGAGGTTGTCAATCCTTTTTCCTTAGCCATTTTAAAAAGTGGTGCAATATCTTTTTGAATTCCGGGCTGCAGAAAATATGATGAAAAGTGTAAATGTTTAGCTGATGAGATTGCTTCTTCTGAAATATCATTAATAGTTAAATGTTCCATTGCACCCGGATAAGTTACCATCGCTCTGTCTTCTGAATAATTAAGAACAATAGTAGCACCTGTGTTCCATTTATCACTTGTAATTAAATAATCGGTGTTCACTTTTTTTGCTGATAAACTATCTTTTACAAGATTTCCGAATGCATCAGCACCAATCTTTCCTAAGAAAGCAACCTTTGCACCCAATGCACTTAAGTTGCTTGCAATAATTGCTGATGAACTTCCCAGAGTAAGCGTCATATCTTTTGCAAGTTTTTCTTTTCCCATTTCAGGGAATGAATCAATTGAGTTAAGAATTAAATCTACATTTAACTCGCCGACTACTAATACATCAAATCTTCTTTTACTCATTTTATTTATTTGTTAGTATTTCAGTATGAGTTTCTTCAGGGCTATCTTCAATTGCCATTAAAAAGATTGAGACCAATGCTAAAATCATCCCTCCCATAATAACCGGATGTGGTATCACTTGATAAATAATAAGAGAAAGTACAATCGTGATTACCGGCGCGACAGCATTTGTCATAGGACTGACTATAATTGCTTTTCCATACCTAAAAGCATAAACGATTGTTAGTGCACCAATAGAATTGAGTATCTGTATGATAGCTGTTAAATAAGGACCTTTGAATCCCCAATTTATTTCCTGCGAAAAATCTGTCATTAACAGTGCAAACGGTATCAGTACAAGTCCAGTTGCCATCATGTAAAAAAATATACTCTCAGCCTTCATAGTCTGATTAGCAAATCTCATTATATATGCTTGCAGTCCCCAAGCAATAAAAACAATTAATGCCAGTATTATCCACAAATATCCTGTACTGTTTGCATCATTTGGAGGTTGATATGATAAGAATATAATTGCGATTAACGCCAGCACAATTCCTATCCAGCCTTTTCTGGATGCTCTTTCCTTAAGGAAAATATATGATAATATAATTGTTATAACAGGCGACAATGATATGAATGGAAAAACCAGATATGCCGGACCAGTCCTTAGAGCCTGGAATAAAACTAATTGACCTCCTGCACCGGTAAACCCGATTAAACTACCAAGTAATATTGACTTTTTATCTTTCTCTAATTTCCAGTTAATAATTTTTAAAGCAACTAATGCCGGTGGAATCATGGTCAATGACCAAACGACATAACCAAGTGTTGCAGGAAAACCTGATTTCTGCGGTAGTTCAATCAATGCACCCCAAATACCCCAAAATACTGTTGTAACTATAGCATAGATTAACCAGGGTCTTACTTTCAATTAACACCTCCGATAATTGCAAAATTATAAACATCAAGAACGTTTGAAATTTTGTGCAGAATAATTTCTTCTGGATTTTCAGAAAGAACACCTTTTCTAATAGCAAAGTACTCTTCCGGTAAATATTGGCTTATTAACGTCTGTGGAATTTTGTTTTCTTTCAAGTTATGAATTAATGTTAGTAAAGATTTATTTACCTTTTCATCTGTCCAGTAATATCTAATTCTATCACTGTAACTATACATTCTTCGTAGTCTATTCTCTTCATCTGAAAATTTATAATACTTTTCCCAATACTTCGGAGAAGCGATCATACTTTCTTCCATCACATCTAATAAGTTTGAAAGTATAATTCCTCTCTTGCTCGACAGCAATTCTTTTTCAATTAATGCTAATGCAAATACCGCTTCACGAAAAGCAAATGTAAGCCACGGACCAACTTTCAAGAATGCGAAATGGTCTTCGACCATTTGTTTCAACAAATCTTTCTTCTGATAATCTGTTGAATGAGCTTCGTATACGATGTTCGGATAATTCTCAATTACATCAACAAGCCCTCGGGATTTATTTCTGTCATAATCAAAAACTACTGAATCGCCAAACTCAACTCCCGGTTGAACTACAACAGCAACTACTCTAGTCCAGGCATCCTGTAAATTGTATTTCTCAAAAGCCTTTTTTGTAAGTTCGATTGTCCCTTCAACTTCTTTAGCCGAAGTGATACTAATCTTATTGTGATCTTCTTTTGCGCCGCCTGGAGGAGGGACGTCTGTGCCGATTACATAAACCGGCAGTTCATTATCATTGCCGGATTTAATGAAAGTCTCCTCAGATACTTTGCAGAGTATTGCGGATCTTTCTGCAACAACTGAGGGATCCAACGGTACTTTTTGGTTACCATCATCTGCACATTTCATACTTGCATCCAGATGGATCTTTGTATACCCGGCTGATATGTATGCGGCGATTTGATCTTTTGCCTTCTGCATTGCCGAATTAGAATTTTCATCCTGCCATCTGTTCGGACCCAGATGATCTCCGCCGAGGATAAGATTTTCAACAGGGAAATTAAGTGATGCAGCTGAATCAAAAACTAATTTTTTAAATTGACTAGGAGTAATCCCTGTATAACCTCCAAATTGATCGACTTGATTCGATGTTGATTCGATTAGTAAAGTCTGATTATGCTTTTTTGCATTGAGTACAGCAGCTTTGATAACATATAGGTTAGCAGAACATATAGATGTTAGACCAATGGCTTCACCTGATTTATGTTCACTCACTAGGTGTAATATTTTGTTATCAACTTCAGTCATTCTATGCCATTATTATATGGATATATCTTTACTCCTTGTACAACTCTATGAATCATTCCGCTTTTTGAAGGAGAATCAGGGTTTAACCCCAGGTTTAATGATTTATAAAAACCTAATAGCTGCGCCGGCAGCACAGATACTATAGTTAAAAAATCTTCTTGAATATGTTTTCCATTATCAGAAAGGACAATTTGTAAATCTATTCCAGGAACTTTTATTTCCTGCTCCATTACACCAATCGAGAATAGATTTTTTCTTCCGGAAACGTTAGCATTAACTAAATCAACCTCATAGAGATTGACATGCTTATTATTTGAAAATAAATATGCTATTAAAGTATCTTCACCCACAACAGCTTTTGGTCCATGCCGGAATCCCATAAAAGAATCGTATTTGCAAATAACTTTTCCGTCCGTAAGCTCCTGCAGTTTAAGATGTGACTCTCTGGCAATTCCTTTTAGCATTCCAGAACCAAGAAATACTGCACGTTTAAAATCATAAGTGGTTACCTGTTTAATATCTTTTGCATATTCATTAAGAATTTTATTGCCATATGTATAAAGTAAATTAAACTGCCCTTCTAAATCATCATCATTATAAATTCTTGTAATCAATAGTCCAGCAAGCAGCATCGTTGTAAAACTTCCCGTCATTGCAAGACCCCTATCGTCAGCTTCGGGAGGCATTAAAAAAGTAAAATGATTTTTATCTGAAACTGTTTTTATTAAATCACTTTCATTGTTGCAGGTTATAAGAATATGGTAAGCCAGCTTCGACAAGTCTTCTGTTAAAAGAATAGCCTGAGAACTTTCGGGACTATTACCAGATCTGGCAAAAGATATTAATAGATATTTATTGTTCTTGTTTAAGTATAGTTCGGGATGAGTTATTAAATCCGTAGTAGGGATAGCACTAACAGGATTTTGAAAGCTTTTATTAAATGCACCCAAAAGAACATCCCCAATGAATGCAGAGGTCCCGGCACCAGTAAGGATAATTCTTATTTCTTTATCGTCAAGAATTTTATCTAAGTAACTTTTTAAATCACATTTGATGGATTGAAAGTCTTTAAAGAGTTTTAGCCATAGATCCGGCTGTCCTAAAATCTCCGATTCAGTAAAAAAATCGCTCTCGAGGAGGTGATTGAGACTATTAGTTTCTAACATTTCGAAACCTTATTATTTATTTTCGAATCCTTGCTATTGCTATTTAATACTTTTATTATTTTTTGTCAAGCCTTCATTACCTTTTTTTAATATTTTTTTTATATTTCAAAAGCTTTCTAAAGTCTTTTTGTAATTTTTTAGAGAATTCTATGAATCAGCCTTTAACTATCGATCGTCGTGTAAAAATATTGGACCTGATAAACACTAATGGTCAGGTCTCGGTAAAAGAATTAAACAAAAGATTCAATGTCAGCGAGGTAACGATTAGAAATGACCTTTCACATCTTGAAAAGAAAGGATTATTAATCAAAACTCGGGGCGGTGGATTAAAGATTCAAAGAGTTGGGATTGATCAGCAGTTAAATGAGAAGGCTAAAATATATTCTAAAGAGAAACAGGCAATTGGTAAAAAAGCTGCGGAGATAATTAAAGATAATGACACTATCTTAATCGATTCAGGTACAACTACAGTTGAAGTAGCAAGAAACCTTGGAAAAATTAATAATCTAACTGTAATAACTAACGCACTTAATATCGCCAACCAACTTATAAGGGATGAAATAAAAGTTATTCTTCTTGGCGGAATATTAAGAAGCAAATCTCTTTCGT
>JBGAWM010000114.1:0-7498 GCA_044227615.1 Ignavibacteriaceae bacterium | reverse complement strand
ATTATAGATTGATAAAAGTGGATAAGAAAGAGTTTGAAGCTAAGAAAGGTGCATTAACTATTGGTATTAAAAATGCAAGAAATAATTTTATACTTATTACAGATGCTGATTGCAGACCCGAGCCAAATTGGTTAATTGCAATAGCTGGAGGATTAGATTACGGCTACGATTTTGTATTTGGCATAGCACCTATCCAATCGGGTAATGCATTAGTTGAAAAGTTATCAGCATTCGAAAATCTTCGCAGCACTTTTTTAACAATTGCTGCAGTTGGAATGAATATTCCTTACTCAGCCGCGGCAAGAAGTTTTGCGTTTAGAAAAACTTCTTTTAACAGACTTGGCGGTTTTAAAAATACGACAGAAACGCTTTCAGGTGATGATGATTTATTACTACGTGAAGCTGTAAAACACAAGATGCTGATTGGGACAGTAACTGAACCAGATGCCTTTGTTTATTCCGCGGCACCAAAAAGTTTTAATGAATATTTTCAACAAAAGAAAAGACATCTTCAAACTTCATTTCATTATCTGTTAAAACAAAAAATATTTTTAGGATTTTGGCATTTGATAAATTTGATTTCACTACTCTCAATTTTATTTGCATTTATCTCCCCTGTTTTGGCATTACCATTTGCAGTTAAAATTTTATACGATTTATTTATAGTAATCAAGTATCAAAACGATTTGGGGCATTCTTTTAAGTTCTATGAAATATTTTACCTGCAAATTTTATTCGAGGTTTTTATTGTTGTAAATTTTTTTAATTCACTTTCCGGTAATACTAAGTGGAAGTGAAAGACAACAATCCTGCCTGGCTTGATGAATCTCATCCAAATTATTTAAGATGGAAACTAGCTCGTGAACTTTCAATCGAGCGTGGAATATTTGTTCGAGCAATTATCAACCAACAATTACAAACTAAAAATCTTGCCATACTTGATTTGGGTTCCGGAGAAGGCGGAACTTCCAAAGTTTTTTCTCAAGATAATTTTGTTGTTAGTCTGGATTTGAGTTTAATACGATTGAACCGACAAAAAGAACTTGTCATTTCGAGTGAGTCTTCGAGCGAGAAATCTTCAACAAATACTAAAAACAGATTTCTCTCTTCGTTCGAAATGACAAATCCAGAATTAGTTAATGCTTCTGCGCTTCAAATACCTTTTGCAAACAGCTCATTCGATTTAATAATTATACAGGATGTTATTGAGCATTTAAATGATACTAACTCTTTCTTAATTGAAATTAAAAGGGTGTTAAAACCTAACGGAATGATTTATTTAAGTACTCCAAATAAATACTCGCTGTTTAATTTTATCTCCGATCCGCATTTTGGGCTGCCGGCAGTTTCTGTTCTTACTCGTGAATCGATTAAGAAATATTTTCTAAGGTATTTCCGTAAGAATGATTATGACCGGAACGATATCGCTCAATTATTATCTTTGAATGAATTAATAAATTTTTTCGGAAAAGAATTTAGTGTTTCACTTAATACTAAATTTTCTGTCTGTGAACTATTCAACGGAAACAAAGGAATAGTTTGGAGTGATTTTCATCTTAAATTAATTTCTTTCTGTAAGGCTATAAAACTTGATAAACTTATCATTAAAATCTCAAATAATAAGAATGGAGTGTTGAACAAATTTTTCACTCCAACATTTTATATAATTCTTAACCGATTGTCCTGATCTGTGAAAATCAGTCTAATCTGTGTCATCAGTGTGCCATTGTGATTAAACTATTTAAAGAATATTTTTCCAAATAAAATTATGGATTACAAAACACTCGCACATAAAGCTGTTGAAGCAAAAGTAAACGCGCTTCCTCCCTATTCCAACTTTCACGTTGGTGCCGCACTTTTAACAACAGACGAAAAAGTTTATACTGGTTGCAATGTAGAAAACAGCACTTATGGATTGACAATGTGTGCTGAACGTACTGCAATCTTTAAAGCTATGTCTGAAGGTGAAAGAAAATTTAAGGCAATTGCGATTGCAAGTGATTCACCGGATTACATAACTCCCTGCGGAGCTTGCAGACAAATTATTTTTGATCATTGCGGGGAAATTGACATAATTTGCACGAACGGAAAAGAAGATTACAAAGTGTTTAAAACATCAGAATTATTGCCACACGCATTTGGGGAAAAGGATTTAAAAAAATAATTATGGAACCAACGCCACACGCAGTACCACGAGAAACAGGTTGGATAGAAGTTATAACCGGCTGTATGTTCAGCGGAAAAACTGAAGAACTAATACGAAGATTACGCAGGGCAAAAATTGCAAAACAGAAAGTTGTAATATTTAAACCCAATATTGATACAAGATATTCTACCAACTCAATCGTTTCTCACAGCGAGCAATCACTCCCTTCAATATTAATTAAAGATGTAAAAGAAATTTTAGATTTAGTTGAAGATGCTCAGGTAATTGGAATAGATGAGGCACAATTTTTTACAAACGATTTAATCAATGTTTGTAATCAGCTGGCTGATGATGGCAAGCGGGTTATTGTGGCAGGATTGGATATGGATTATCGTGGTGTTCCATTCGAACCGATACCGCAAATTCTTTCTGTTGCAGAGTATATCACAAAGTCTTTAGCGATTTGTGTTGAATGCGGAAATCCTGCAGATAGGACACAAAGAAAAACCACTTCCTCAGAAAGAGTGATTGTTGGAGCGGCAGATGTTTATGAAGCCCGCTGCCGTAAATGTCATTATATCCCAACCGAAGAGAAACATTAATGAATCTCGAATCCTTCATTCGTGGAATTTTTGGTTTGGCATTATTAATTGGAATTGCATTTCTACTATCCAATAACAAGAAAAAAATAAACTGGCGATTGGTTATTTCAGGATTTTTACTGCAGATAATTTTTGCGATACTTATACTTCGCGGTAATTCTCTTCGTACTTTTTTTGTTCCGCTTGGCTGGCCCAAAGATTTTTTTAACTCAATAAGTTATGTCTTTGTGTTGATATTAAACTTTACCACCGAAGGTGCAAAATTTGTTTTTGGAAATCTTGCGCTCGCTCCCGGTAATGATGGCAATCTCGGATTCTTTTTTGCATTTCAGGTACTGCCCACAATAATATTTTTCGCAAGTTTGATGTCTGTTCTTTATTACCTTGGAGTGATGCAAAAAATTGTTCAGGGTATGGCGTGGGTTATGGCAAAAGTAATGGGCACAAGCGGCGCTGAATCTCTTTCCTGCACAGCAAATATTTTTGTGGGACAGACAGAGGCGCCATTAATGATAAAACCATTTATTAAAGGAATGACACAGAGTGAACTGCTTACAATTATGATTGGTGGTATGGCTACGATTGCAGGCGGAGTTATGGCGGCTTACATCCAAATGCTAGGTAGTGCTTATGCGGCTTCACACGGAATACCATTGATTGAGGCGCAACAAATTTTTGCAACACAATTGTTAGGTGCAAGTGTTATGGCTGCACCAGGTGCAATGATGATCGGCAAAATTTTAATTCCTGAAACAACTGAATCTGAGACCAAAGGAACAGTTAAAGTTTCGATTGAGAAAAATTCAAGCAACGTTATTGAGGCAGCGGCTAATGGCGCGAGCGATGGATTACAGTTAGCCTTAAATGTTGGCGCAATGCTGCTCGCTTTTATTGCTTTGATTGCATTAATCAATTTTCTTCTAAATGGAATTGGAGATTTGGTTGGATTAAATACATACCTGAAGGCAAACTTTGGACAGCCATTAAGTTTTCAACTTATCATCGGAATGGTTTTACAATTTTTAGCATTTGGAATTGGTGTTCCCTGGCAGGATTCACTTACATTCGGAAGTTTACTTGGAACCAAAGTAGTGTTAAATGAATTTGTCGCATATTCCGATATGGGCAGCCTTGTACAAGCAGGTAAACTTGTTAATGAAAAATCAATTCTCATGGCCACTTATGCTTTATGTGGATTTGCAAACTTTTCTTCTATTGCAATTCAGATTGGCGGACTTGGTCCACTTGCACCAAACAGAAAATCCGATATTGCTGCACTTGGAATTAAAGCAGTAATCGGAGGAGTGCTAACTACCTTACTAACTGCAACCTTAGCTGGATTATTCTTCGCATTCTGATGGTCGATCTATCTTTTAAATACAAAGCACTTCTTGAATTTATAAAAAGTGAAGCTCCGTTCGAACCAGAAATATCAATAATTCTTGGCAGCGGATTAGGTGATTTTGCTGAACAACTTCAATTACATAAATCTATTTCAACTTCAGATATTCCTGGTTACCCGGCATCAACTGTGGCTGGACATAAAGGTAAAATCCATTTTGCAGAATATGGAAATAAAAAAATTATTCTCTTCCAGGGAAGAATTCATTTTTATGAAGGGTACAATATTAATGAATGCATTCTTCCTGTTTTAATATCTCATAAACTCGGAGCAAAAAATCTTTTACTTACAAATGCAGCAGGTGGAATAAACAAAAATTTTACTCCCGGTGATTTGATGCTGGCAACTTCTTTAAATGGAATTTTAATAAAGAAAGAATTAACAAATTTGATTGGATTAACAAATCAAACCGGTAAAACACATTTTATTAATCTTCCAAATTCTGATTTTAATAATTTGATAAAATCCGCAGCAGCAAATGAATACATTAATCTTAAAGAAGGCGTTTACTTTTTAACAAAGGGACCCACATACGAAACTCCTGCCGAAATAAGATTCTTTGCAAAATACGGAGCAGATGCAGTTGGAATGTCCACCGTTCACGAAGCAGTTTATTCATCTTATCTAGGAATTAAAACGGCAGCTATATCCTGTATAACAAATTTTGCTGCTGGAATATCACCTCAAAAACTCTCCCACTCCGAAGTAACTGAAACAGCAAACAGAGTTAAAGACACTTTTGGAAGGTTGGTTAAGAGTGTTATAAAAAAAATATAGTGTACGTAATCTTTACGTACACTATATAAATATCGGAGTCTTTAAATAAGCTGGGAGAAGAATAGAAATGAGATTAACGCCGCAACAATTAAGAGCACATAATATCTAATTTCTTTTGTTGTTGGTTTCATTTTTCTAATTCTAATATAAATCAGCTGTTTAAGAGGTGCTTAACTATTCTCATTATTCAGGGAGGCGAAATATGATTTTCTCTTAAACAGCTTGAAGTCTTATTAATTATTTCAGTAATGTAATTTTTCTTGTTGAAACAAATGAACCTGCTTCCATTCTTACGAAATAAATTCCGCTTGTAAGATTTGATGCATTAAATTCTACATCATGATTTCCCGCATCAACAACTTGATTAACCAAAATGCTAACTTTTTCACCCAAGGAATTGTAAACTGCTAAAGTTAGAAATTTTGCTTCCGGCAGCGAATACTTAATTGTCGTGGTTGGGTTAAATGGGTTGGGGTAATTCTGTTCTAAGGAAAATTCCAGAGGCATATTAATCAAAACATCAACGATTTTTGAATATTCAAATGAGCCGTCAAAATCAATTTGTTTTAATCTGTAGGAATATTTTCCTTCGTTTACGGTATTATCTAAGTAACTATACGATTGTTTTTCAGTTGTAGTTCCAAAACCGGAAATGAAAGATAGTGTTTGCCAATCTGTGTTCTCTGTTTTTCTTTCAACATTAAAACCAGAATTATTAGTTTCGGTAGCTGTGGACCAGTTAAGTAGAATATTACTACCACTAAGATCGGCTTTGAAAGAAACCAACTCAACAGGAATGATATTATTAGTATTTCTAAGTATTGCCCCCTGCGAACCGCAAATTATTCCCAAATTATTTTCCAAAAATTTAATTTTATATAAAGCATAATTGTATGTGCTTGTAGGATAATCATCCACCCATGTAGTTCCACCGTCTGTAGTTTTATAAATCTGCTCAGGTGTACCGACCACATATGCTGTATTTAAATCAGAAAGATGAAAACCATGCCAAAGAGCAAACCCGCTGGCATTTCTTACCGTCCAATTAGTACCGCCATTTGTTGTTACTAATATTTTGCCGTCTTCTCCGCCTGCCATTCCGAAATCAGAATTTAAAAATTTTACGCCGGCTAAAACATATGTAAATATACCGCTATATACCTGAGACCAGCTTAATCCACCATCTGTTGATTTTGTAATTTTTTCATCACCTCCAACAGCAAAAAGAGTATTTGCATCAGCATAACATATATCCTGTACTCCGATTATTGTCCCAGTAGCTTGAGTCCAGGTGGTTCCTGCATTTGTTGTTACAAAAATGTTAGGGTCCGAAGTAGTGGCAACTCCATTATTTGCATCTCTAAATTCGATATTGTTGAAATACCAAATGTTTGGATCAATAATTTGTGGAGTCCAGGTTAAGCCGCCGTCAGTTGTTTTTATAAAATAATTCTGCCAACCTCCAGCATAACCAACATTTAAAGATGTGAAATAAACAGCCTCAAGACCTGGAATTGTCCCTGATGAAATTTGTGTCCAAGTTAAACCGCTATCGGTAGTTTTTAAAATAATACCATCACCATTGTATGTTACAGTTGAACCTACGGCATAACCAACCTCGCTTTGACCAGCAGGAAAGCTCATATCATAAAGAATAAAATTGAAA
Source organism: Ignavibacteriaceae bacterium (assembly GCA_044227615.1). Taxonomy (GTDB): domain Bacteria; phylum Bacteroidota; class Ignavibacteria; order Ignavibacteriales; family Ignavibacteriaceae; genus IGN3. The sequence continues at coordinate 905 of JBGAWM010000114.1, read as the reverse complement.
CCCGAATTAGTGTATTGCCAGCTTTGCGCAAAAAAGTTTTGTGAAAAACTTAGCAATACTATAATTGCAGAAATGTAAAATTTTTTCATTACCATTCTCTCTTTTCAATGATTAAAAGAAATGAAAGTTCCCTTAACAATTTTGTTAAGAGAACTTTCCAAGGTTATTGTTGCTAATATTTATTTCAATAAAGTCATTTTTCTTGTTGAAACAAATGAACCTGCTTCCATTCTTACGAAATAAATTCCGCTTGTAAGATTTGATGCATTAAATATTATCTCATTTGTACCAGCTTCATATACTTCATTTACCAGATTTGCAACTTCTTCACCAATAGCATTGAATATTTTTAAGCTGACAACTGATGCTTCCGGTATTGTGAATCTAATTTTTGTTGAAGGATTAAATGGATTAGGATAGTTCTGATCCAAAGAATATTGTACTGGAATGTTTGTTACAACTTCAACAATATTTGAATATTCAAATGTTCCATCATAATCAACTTGTTTTAATCTGTACGAATATGATCCAACAGGTAATGAATTATCTACAAATGAATAGCTGCGGCTTTCTGTAGTTGTACCTGAACCTGCAACAAAGCCTATTCTAATCCATTCAGTGTTTGCGGATTTTCTTTCAACTTCAAAACCTGAATTGTTCAGTTCAGTAGCTGTGCTCCAATTAAGGGTAACTAAGTTATTGTTAACATTTGCTGAGAAAGATGTTAGTTCTACAGGGACAATATTGCACAACCCATTAACACTAAAAGATATATAATTTTCATATTGTCCTAATGGTAATATCTCTGTTGATAATCCTGTGTTTATATCGATCTGTCTGAATGATCCTCCACTGCTGAAGAATCCTGATGACCAGTATGCACCCCAGAATAATTCTCCTGTCTC
>JBGAWM010000113.1:0-7615 GCA_044227615.1 Ignavibacteriaceae bacterium | reverse complement strand
GCAGCGTTCAGAAAGCTCTTCATTATTCGAACAAATCATACCACCCTCGCCAGTTGACAGTGTTTTAGTTGCATAAAAACTAAAACAAGTAACTTCGGAAATTGTTCCAACTTTTTTCCCTTTATAAGTCGCTGGCAAAGAATGAGCAGCGTCTTCCATTACACGAAGGTTATATTTTTTAGCAAGATCAAGGATTTCATCCATGTCGCATGGCTGACCTCCATAATGTACGGGAATAATCGCTTTCGTTCTAGGAGTTATTGCTTTTTCAATTGCTTCAAGAGAGATGTTCAGTGTATCTTGATCGACATCCACAATTACTGGTTTTGCTCCAAAATAACAAACAATTTCAGCAGTTGCAGGAAAAGTCATTGTAGGAACAATAACCTCATCCCCTGCCTTTACACCAAATGCTTCTAATGTTAAATGGCCTGCAGCCGTCCATGAATTAACAGCAATAGATTTCTTAGAACCTATATAACTATTAAATTCTTGTTCGAACTTTAGCGTTTTGGGACCCATACTAAGCCAGCCAGAGCGTAAAGTATCAACCATTTCATTTATTTCCTCATCAGAAATAAACGGTCTGTGAAAAAGCAGGTAATCTTTGTTCATAAAATCATTATTCAAAAAGGTAATGCAAATTTAAGATAATATTTTGAAGAAATAAAAGTTTTTTATTTTGTTAGGTAATAAAATTTTCTTTTACAATTCTTAAACATTTAATATAGTTACAAAGAAATAATAAAAAATAAAAAACTACGCATCTTTTAGCAATTATAATAAACTAAGTTTTAAATTTAAATTTCTTTAAAAATGGTATAAATTGTAACAATCCACTTAAAAATCCTAAAGCATAAGAAAAGTGCAAAACAAAAGCCACTACGGGCAATAAAACAATAAGGAATTTTCGCGTATTAATGGCTTCTAATATAGTAAAAATTATAAGAGCAGTAATATAGATAATTGGAACAATTACAGAAATTATTAATCGGTCAAAATAGATCCCAGTAATTAGAAGAAGAATGACAATTGAAAAAAATAAGAAGGGTATTTGGTGACGAAATGAAATAGATAATTTATGCTTTTTTAATAAAGCAATCCTCCAGTAACCATATCCAAAATATTGTTCAAATAATTTCTTTAAATTATCGCGGACAAAATAATACGATTTAGCCTCAGGTGAAATAAAAATTTTCCCTCCCTTTAGTCTTAACCTAAAACTAAAATCATCATCTTGATTTCTGATTAACTCCTCATCAAACATACCAATCTTTGTAAAAACTTCACTCTTATACATGGGAAAACATGCCATTTCTGCATATCCTTCGTATTCGGGGAACCTATGCTTCGCATTACCAACACCTATCGGACTCGACATTGTGATGGCGATTGCCTTACTCAAATTCCCGTTACCGATACTATTGATGGGACCACCTGCACAATCAACATCGTTGTACTTATTGAAAATTTTTGTACAACTGGAGATATAAAATTCATCTATTCGTGCATGTGCACCCAGTATGAGAATAAAATCACCAGATGCTTTTTTAATACCAATATTTAATCCAACCGGTGTATTTTTTTTTTCATTCTTTAACAAGATTATTCTTTGATCTTTCTGCATCATTTTATATACAATCTCAAAGGTACCATCCTCGCTCATTCCATCTACTACTATAATCTCAATGTTATTACTTACATTTTTTTGTTTGATAACTGAACTGACGGTATCAAAAATATATTTTGCTTCATTCCTGCATGGAATTATTACCGATATTTTTTCCATAAAATTATAATAACTTTCTGATATAAGGGAATCTATAAGTTAACTTGGAATTTTGTTTGTGATATCATAATAAATTTTCAACATAATTTGAACTGAGTCATTCCAATTATATTTTTCTAAAACTATTAATCTGCCAGCCTTCCCAATACTTTTTCTTAAGCTTTCATCTTCAATTAATTTACAAATTGCGATTGATATAGCTTCCGAGTTTTCTTTCTCAACAACAAAACCATTTTTCCCATCTTCAACAATTTCAGGAAGACCTCCGACATTAGTTACAATGACGGGTTTATTGCATGCGTTGGCTTCAAGAACTGCTACCCCAAAACTTTCCTCAAGAGAAGGGGCAACAAAAATATCAATCATATTGTGATAATCCGGAATATTTGATGGGGATATAAACCCAAGAAATTTTGTCGAACTTTGAATATCGAGACTTTTAACCAAGTTTTCAAGGAATCCTTTTTGACTGCCTTGCCCAATAATAAGTAATTTCAAACATAAATTTGGATATTTTTCTTTTGTAATTTTGAATGCTCGAATTAGGTACTCAATTCCATAATTTTTTTCTAGAGTTTTTATAGTCCCAATAACTAAGTCATAATCTTCAAAAATATTACTGATTTTTTGGGGACGGAATCTATTTATTTCGATCCCAAAAGGTGTTACTTTAATTTCTTTATTTGTATATTTTTTAGTTTCTTCCCTCATAATGTAACTTGTTGATAAAATTTTATCTGCTTTAAATAATACATAGATTAATACCATCCGATGAATAAAAGAATAATTTGGAAATTGGTAGACATCAGAGCCCCACACTGAAACAATGAATGGATGAAATCCTGTCATTGCTCCTAAGAGTCCATAACTAGAAGCGTAATGAGCATGCAAAATATCTGGTTTATATTGCACCAAATATTTTCGAAGTTGAAAAATCGGTTTAAGATAGGATAATTTCATAAATGAACTAGAACTCCTCGACCTTGTCGAGTAGGGTATGCCCATTTGCAATATCGAAATATTTTTCGAATATTTTTCTCCATCATAATTAACAAGTGTGAATACTAAAACATCCAATCCAGCTTCAGCAAGAGAATTAGCCCATTTTATTGTATGCGATGATGACGCATCAGCCAAAAGGAATATTTTCATTTTTCAATTAGTTTTATTAATGGGTTTGGGCTGCTATTTATCTTAGTACTATTCAGTTTCTCGTAAAAAATTAATATTAAAAACAATAGCCAAAACGGCAAATCTCTTGTTATCCATCCATAACTTAATAACCCGGTCGCTTCATAAAATGATCTAAAAAATAAACCAATACCTGCACTCACTATTGCGATAATTAGAGCATAATTATCTTTGCCTTTATTTACTCTTGATAGTCTTATGCCATAGCTTAAAAACATAACTGGTAAATAAATTCCCGTAATCAAACCTAAGATACCTAATTCAGTAAAGCGTTGGACTAAAAAATTATGTGCTATACCAAAACCACTCCCAACGACATCGTATAACCATCTTAATTGCTTTTCTTCCCATGTTCCAAGCATTACAGGTAAATTATTGTACATATAATTGTAAAACTGTCCCGGTCCAATACCGAGGGAAAAATGATCTTTAATAATATTGATAGCCATTTCCCAAATATAGTAGCGAGTATTTTCGAGTACTCTAGTCAATCGAAAAAAGCCTGAAACGATTTCAATCGTAGAAGGAAATATTAATATAATAAAACCCACGAAAACAGTTAATAACTTGATTAAAAATAGAAATAATTTTCGACGGAGAAGGAATAAAATTATGGCTGTGCTTATAAATGAAGCGAAAATAGCAGCCCGTGAATTCGTGAGTAAAAGTGCAGTAAACTGAGTAAAAATTAGTATGGCTACATATTTCTTAAGATAAGGTTTAACTATATTCTTACAAAAAAGTACAGAAAGTGTGATTGGCGTAGAAACTGCTAAAAGACCACCAGCAGCTGCTTGGTTATTCATGTAACCCGCATCTATAACAAACCCTTCAGTCATCAGTAAATATGATAAAGTATTTGAATTAAGAAAAGTGAAACAAATGATTAAGGCTAAAATCATCGCCGAGATGAAAAGAGCTCCCAAGAAATAATAAACATCTTTTTCCAAATCAATAAATGAATATAAAAAGTAAATGATAATAAAAAACAAGATCTGCCGGAATGTCTCGGTAAAGCCAGTATACAAGTTTATTGAGAATAGCGAAGATAATGTCATTGAGGAAATTACTAACAAAATAAAAAATGAAAGGGAACGTGGAAATCTTGGGTAATTTGAAAATTTAAAACCATAAATATTAATAAAGAAATAAAACAGAATTACTAAACTGATAATGTTGATACCGAGTCTTAATTCTTCACTCAAATCGCTAGTGATAAGTAAAAAGCCAATGATTACAAGTGCAATCGAGTAATTTTTTTTCTCAATTGCCCAGAATTCCATGTTCCATATTATTAGAAATAAAATAGCAGCTATTCCGAACCACAGTAAATTATTAAAAGCTATTGCTATTACTGATAAGGAAAATACGAGTGCAATTCCGTTTAGTTTGAAATTATTTGATTTTAATAAAGACATTTTATCAGTGCATAACTTCCAAAGATTGAGTGTTAAGTACTTTGATAGTAACTAAAAAGTTTTTTACTGCCAGAAATACCTCTTCTACTTTTAACCGTTTCATACACTCGAAAGAGGGGCACCCATTCCTTCCAGCATCCGTAAAGCAATACTGCTCATTCAACCCTGGTGAACAGCCTATTTTTTTGTATATGAACTTATGATGTTCTCCAAAAGGAATTGCGAAAAGAGGGTTAGTTGGTCCGAAGATAGTAAACGTAGGTTTGCCTAATAAACTTGCAATCTGAATCGGACCTGAATCATTTGAAATTAGTAATGAACAATTTCTTAAAACGGTTGCCAATTCTTCAATAGTATTGGTCAAAATTGTTTCGATTTTATTATCAGAAAATATCTTCCTTAAATCATCATCAAATTTTTCCTTTGGAAGAATAATTTTTACTTTATGTATACTAGATAAGTTAACAGCTAACTCTATAAATTTCTGAATACCCCATTCCTTAGCTTCCCAGCCAGCATAAGGATGTATGAGTAATGGGTCGAGAGGATTATATCTTGGAGGAAAATATTTTAATTTTTCTGCATCTAATGATCTATCCAATAATTTTACTGAATCTATGTACATATCCATCAAATGTGGAGTTTTACGCAAGGGGGCAAATAAATCATATAAGGATTTATAAAACTCTTCACTACAACCCACAATTGATGTAACCCTCGCATTAATTATAATTCTTGCCGAAACAATACCGCCGGTTAAATCTAAAATGGTTCTAATCTTATATTTTTTATATAGAGTTTTTTTAATTCGTTTAGGGACGACTCTTCCTTCCCACAACATATCTGAGCTGTCAAAAGTGTAATAAGATATATTTTGGTTTTTCGAAAAAATAATTTTGTATAGTGTTTCTGATTCTTCAAAACAGAGAATAATAAATTTTGTTTTAGATTTTTCGATCACTGCTTTTATTGCTGGGAGAGTGAAAACAGTATCCCCAAGTTTATGCAGCGCAATTATTAAAGTTAAACCATCAGGTAAGTTTCTTTTGTAAATCTTTCTACTTAAAAAAAACACTAGGTTTGCAAAATATCCAACTGCTGTAGCGGTGATAGTGTGTTTTCGAAAAAGATATTTAATTATCATCAATATTCTTGCAGAAATGTTTGTTTGTCTCTTTTAAGCGTGGCTTATTAAACGAATTCCTTAGTCAAATACTTATAGTCTGATTCTAATGGCACTTGATCAATTTTATCAATATGTTTTTTAAAGGTTGATTGATATTTTTGATATAGTGCTGTGCGAAAATCATTCATAAAATATTTTCATAGGTTATTTTTTTTATAGAAAAAGTCATGGCTTAATGATTTAAGTATTTGAATTACTGGATCACGGATATAGATAATATTAAAATAAAATATAATTATAAAAAGAGCAATTGATATAACAGATGAGAGAACAACAGATAATGATAATTCATCAATAATGAATCTAGTTGTTATGAATGCAAATACTCCATTAACACTTAACAAAGTCGCTGCTTTAATGAAAACTGATTTAGACTGAATATTTATGGATTGTTGAATTATATAAATAGATCCGACGAAGAAAAAAACATAACTAATCACCGTACTTATAGCTAATCCAGTTTGCTTAAATTCTTTAACAAAAATAAAATTCAAAACTATTTTTAACAATAATCCAATTACTGTTAACCAAAGTAACTTCTTTACCTGATTGATGCTATAAATAAGTTTATTCGCCACACCGTATGAGGAATAAAATATTAAACTAAGTGCTAATATTTTAGTTAGATTAAACGTCATCATAGAATCTACTTGACTAAAATTTCCCCTCTCAAATAGTATTTTTATTATTTCATCACCAAAGAAAAAAAGAATAGTCGTAATAGGAATAAAAATCATAAGGTTAAACACTATCGACAGATTAAAGTTCTTTTGTAGATTATCTAAAGAACTAGTTGCAAAATTTTCCGAAAGTTTGGGGAAGATTGCAGTCGAAATGGCTAAAGAAAAAATACTAATTGGTAATAAAACTAAATTCATTGAATAATTTAGTGCTGCAATTCCGCCAGGATCTATTTGACTTATAAAATACCTATCAGAGATAGTATATAATTGTCCTATAAATTCTATACTAATAATGGTTAAAAATGAAAATGGAAATGATAGTTTTTTTAAATCAAGTTCCATCTTTTTAAAGAATTCGGTTATACTTACATCAATTTTAAGGGACAGATAAAGCAACTGTAAAAGTGTTCCTACTAATAACCCTATAGGAATAATCACTATTCCAAAATTTTTATTGAACATAAAAAGAAGAATTACAAGTGTGATGTTCACTAATAATTGAGAAAGTGCTGGAGCCTTATACTGAAAATTTGCCTGTTGATATGCAGATATAATTGAAACCATCGAAGCAAGTGGCAAAGAGAATATAAATAATCGAAATATTAGAACTGCTAATTCAATACGCTCTTTATTGAATCCTTTCAAGAATAGGTTGATTAATGGAACTGATACAATGATTAAGATTACTGAAATAACTATTCCGAATAAAAGAAAAAACCAAAAGGATTTTATAAAATAATTCTTGCGTTCCATTTTCTCGGAAACATCAATATTATTAAAAGCCGGGATAAAATAATTTTGGCCCAAGTAAAGTAACATTGTGCTAATTATCATCGGGAGTGCTGCACTGACTAAATAGATATCAAACTCTGATTGAAGACCGAAATAATTTGCATAAAGAATTTCGCGAAGGAAACCTACCCCTTTAGATACAAGTCCAGTTAAGGAGATTAGAAATGTCGCTCCAACAATCGTTGAAGAAAATTGCTTTTTCATCGCCCCGAAACATTAAGAAAAATCTTTAGCAAAATATTCTATTGTGACTTTCAACCCTTTTTCCCTGTTAATCTTTGGCTCCCACCCGAGAATTTGCTTTGCTCTCTCTATATTTGGCTGACGTACTTTGGGGTCATCAACAGGCAAATCTTTATATACAATTTTGCTTTTTGTTCCTGTAAGTTTTATCACCTCCTCAGCAAATTCCTTGATAGTAATTTCATCAGGGTTGCCAATGTTCACAGGGTAAACTTCACTTGACATCATCAGTTTAAAAATGCCGTCGATCAAATCTGATACAAAACAGAAACTTCGTGTTTGTGAACCATCTCCAAATACTGTTATATCTTCA
>JBGAWM010000112.1:2894-7782 GCA_044227615.1 Ignavibacteriaceae bacterium | reverse complement strand
TATTCCTAATGATGAATTTGTCAGCCTTAGAATTTATGATGTACTCGGAAGAGAATTTGCGCAGATCATTAACGAAAGAAGAAGTGCTGGCACATATCAGATTGAATTTAACGGCGCAGCATTGAACAGCGGCGTTTACTACTACACACTTACCGCAGGCAGTTATACTGAAACTAAAAAGATGATGATAATTAAATAATTCAATAAAAAATTTTAATCAAACAGGACCGTCCCGTATGGCGGTCTTTTTTTTGTGAAATAATTCTCGGTTAGTCTCAGTAACATATAGTCAATCATCCGAGTTGCTTACTTTAAAAATATATATTGACTATGAATAAATTTAGTTCTAATTTCATACTGAACTGTTCAATTAATTAATTAATTATTCATTTCAATATTCGGAGAGTGTCCTATGAAATTTATTAATTTAATTATTATTCTTATAATTATTTTAGGTACAAATCTTTTATCTACTACATATTATGTTGATAATACGCATTTAAACTCATCTGATACAAATGATGGCACTGACCCTAATTTTCCGTGGGAAACTATTGGACATGTCAACGATTATTCAGAAGATCCGGGATTTAATGCAGGTGACCAAATACTATTAAAAAGAGGCGACATTTGGAATGAGGGCATTGATTTTAGTAATTCATTATCCTACGGTACAAATGATGATCACATTATAATTGGTGCCTATGGTGGTGGTAATCGTCCGATTTTAGATGGGAATAACTTACAATCATGTGGAGTCTATTTGGAAAAAAAATTTTTTGAAATTGTAGATTTAGAAATACTTAATTTCTATTCCGAAGGTATTCGAATCCATGCCCCCCAAAAAAATACCGGAACAATAATTAATAATGTTTATGTACACGATATTACTACTACAATTCCTGCAAATATACTATTTGTTTTTGGGATAAAAATTGAAAGCAATAGTTGTACGATCACGAATTCAACTGTTAGTAATAATATTAATGATGGTATATTTATCGATGGAGATGCATGTATAATATCAAATAATGAAATTATTGATAATGGAATCGGTGGAACAGTTTCGGATTATTTAGGTGATGCAATTCAATATATAGGCGATAATGGTTCTATTTATAATAATCATATTAAGAATTATATTACTGATAATCATTTATATACAAAAAATTGTGTGAGGTTTGAAGGTGATGTTGTTGAAATTTATGATAACTTTTGTGAATCCGCGGGATTTGGAATAGGAGTTGCATTGGCTACTAATGTTAAAGTTCGAAATAATTATTTCTATAATATTAGAGACGATGCTATTCAAATTAAAAATGGTGAATTTTTTAATAATATTGTATACGAATGCTTAAATGGTGGAATTAGATGTGTTGGTGATAACACATCATTTGAGATTAAAATATTTGGCAATACTATCGTTGATTGCAAAAAATCATTGACAATTGATGGTGGAATAATTGATTTTAGGAATAATTTACTTTACTATTATAATTTATCAAACCCAAGGGTATTAAAAATACTCTCTCAATCAAATATCAGTAATTTAGATTTTAATCTCTATTATCCTGATAATGTTAGTAATATGTTCTATTTAAACGGATCGTATTATTCAAGTTTAATTAATTGGCAATCGAGTGGGAATGATGGCAATTCGTTAAGTTCAGATCCGATTTTAAGTTTTTACCCAGCCATTCCACTTTTTTTTCTATCTGAATACTCTCCAGCAATTAACTTAGCAACAGATCTTGGATCAGCCTATGATTTTGACTATAAATATTGGATAAGATCTTCTGATAATGTATGGGATATAGGTGCACAAGAATATATCCCAAGTACTTTTCCAAAGCTTCGTCCAAGGTTCAATTTAGAAGACTATTCTCTCTCTCAGAATTACCCCAACCCTTTCAATCCTGCTACATTAATAAGTTTCTCAATTCCTAATGATGAATTTGTCAGCCTTAAAATTTATGATGTACTCGGAAGAGAAGTTGCGCAAATTATTAATGAAAGAAGAAGCGCAGGAACTCACCAGGTTGAATTTGATGGTGCGTCCTTGAACAGCGGTGTTTACTACTACACACTTACCGCAGGCAGCTATACAGAAACTAAAAAGATGTTGATGGTGAAATAGATATATTATTTTTTCTATTACACTAAATAATTCTAATCCCGCTCCGGCGGGATTTTTTTTTACAAGGTAATTTTATTTTACAATTGCTTTTTTTGCTGCCAGAACCAAAGCAACGCCCTAAGGAAAATAAACTCTCTGAAAATTGGACTTTTAGTATAAGAATCGTTAAGTTACATTAACAACAATTTTAAGGAGCACGCAATGAAAGCTTTATTCCACGTTCTGTTCTTATTTCTTATGTTTACTTTTCTCTTCCTGCCTGTCAATGCTCAATCGAATAATATCAAATCTGCAATAACACTTTCTCCTGATCAGCTTAAGGACTTAACTCCTGAAAAGCTTATGGATATTTTATTGGAGAAAAATGAGCAAGGCGTTTTAGCCAATCATACTGTCGGTAAAACTCTGGACGGTTACATCTTCAGCAGTTTCACTTATCAATTATGGACCGGCGCTGCGTGGGAAAATTATTTCAGATATACTTTTACCTACACTGCTTCGTTTGATTATTCTGAATTTCTTATAGAAAGTTGGTCAGGTACAGCGTGGGAAAATAACTCGAGGACGGTATTCTCATACTCAGGCGGCGGGCTGCTTACTTTAAGCGTTAGTCAATCCTGGTCCGGTTCTGCCTGGGAGAATAATTCTCAATCACTTTATTCTTATAACGGCTCCGATCAAAATACCGAGACAATTAATCAGGATTGGATGGGCGGTGCATGGGAAAACCAGAGCAGAGAGCAGTACACTTATAATTCAAATGATTTAGTCCAAACATATACGTATCAACTTTGGATGGGTGGTGTATGGGAAAACAATTATCGAACTACAAACACATACAATTCGGGTGATCTGGTAATCGAAAGTTTATACGAGAATTGGTCCGGCGGCGCGTGGGTCAATGAATCTAAAACAATTACCGCTTATAATTCCAATGATGATATAATCTCTCAAGTATCCTATCTCTGGTCAGGTGCAGCATGGGACAATTCCTCTCAGAATCTTTACACTTATGATTCTAATGGTAATCAGACTGAATATTTAAATCAAATTTGGATACCTGCTACGGGCTGGACAAATTCTTACCGTAGTGTTTCAACTTTTGATTCAAATAATAATAACACTGAAAATATTTCTCAGAACTGGGATATGGTTGGTTCTGATTGGGTAAACCTGAGCCGGGGCACTTTCACCTACAACTCCAACAATCAGATTATGACCGGACTTAGTGAAAGTTGGGACGCAGGAACCGGTTGGGAAAATGATGGTTTTGATACCTATTCTTATGATGCCAACAATCTCCTGGTTGAAGTTGTTTCACAAATTTGGACAGGTGTCGATTGGTTAAATTTTTTCAAAGTAATTTATACTTATGTCCCGTTTACAGATGTTAACGAAATCCTTCCCGTTCCTAATGACTATGTTTTATTCAATGCATATCCTAATCCGTTTAATCCATCTACAGTTATCAGTTATTATCTGCCTTCAGAAAGTTTTGTACAACTAACCGTTTTTGATATCATCGGTAATGAAGTTGCAGCCCTTTCAAACGGTGTGCAAAAGGCTGGTAAATATGAAATGGAATTTTCAGCACAGGTTTTATCAAGCGGAATATATTTCTACCGCATCGAAGCATCTTCGGTTGATGGTAATAAGACTTACAATCAAACTAAGAAGCTAATGCTCGTGAAATAAACTTTCCTATCTCTTACAAAGATGACATTCCGCTTTTCGGAATGTCATCTTTTTATTTTCACATATTCAGGTTATTGATTTTATCCTTTTCTATTTGTAATATGCTTTTAGAGATTTTATTACGAGAAGTAAATGATTTATTTAACATTCTTTCAATAATATTTTAAAGAGGATCTTATGAAAGACCTGCTCATTCGTTCGTTTCTGTATATTGCAATGATTGCTATATTTATTGCCGCAAGCTCAATTAACACAAACTCCAATTCTTTGGGAGATGACAACAGAATATCCCCCAATGTTGCCAAATATGTAACTCCTCACGGCGCTGGAAATCATTCTGGCAGCAGTTGGAGTAACGCTTATACACTTCAGGAAATGATTGATCACTTTTCCTCAAATACAAATTACAATCTCATTGATTCAACTTTTATTGCTGATACTATTCTTATCAGCGGACTTAGTAACATTTTTATTATTGGTCAAGGAATAGACAAAACGATTATTCAGGGACAAAGTAACCCATTAAACAATGATCCATTCCTCTGGAGTATTATTGGATTTGATCTTGATGATGCAGACAATATCACTATTAAGAATATTCAGATCAGAAAATTCAGAGGCTTTGGGATAAGGGTTGATGCCGCCTCAAGTTACTTTTTTGCTTACAACGATTCAATAGTAAATTGCGACTGGGCTGCAATTGTAGATGACTCAGTAATAATCAGATCGCCTTGTGGAGTAAAGTTGTTTGGTGATAATGCAACATTCAGAAAATCATACATAATGCAGTCAGGTTGGGATGGTATGCAGATAGCCGGTTACGGAACTCTGATTGATTCATCAGTAATCAACTGGACGGGTAAAGATTTACCCGATGCTTCAAATCAAGGCGATGGTGTTCATATGTTCAGAAATCCCGACAGCTCATATTGGGTACCCTACTATGTTGATTCAATTCAGGTCTGGAAAACAGGGCAGGCAAGATTTGTAGATTGCAACATAAATACAGTCGAACCTAAAAAATCAGGAATAGAGGGGGGTTGGGATTCAATCTAT
>JBGAWM010000112.1:0-2794 GCA_044227615.1 Ignavibacteriaceae bacterium | reverse complement strand
TTAGTTGATGGTTATATTTTGGCTGGTAAAAAAAATTCAAACCAGCCTTTCAAACCTGATATTTGGATTATAAAAATTGATCAAATAGGTAATCTGATTTGGCAGAAGACATATAGCACAAGCGGTGATGATGTTGCTTATTCAGTTGATAAGACAAATGATGGTGGATTTATTATAGCTGCTGAATGGTCAGCAGTAGGCTTGTTAATGAAAATCAACTCTTTGGGAGATTCACTATGGTCAAAATCTTTAGAAGCGGGGCTAAGATCTGTAACTAGATCAGATTATGGTGGATATATATTGACAGGAGCAATTTGGAACGGTGCTGAAGAAGTAAATGTATTGCTTCTCAAAACCGATTCACTCGGAAACACCGAGTGGGAAAAAACTTATGATTATCAGAATGATTACGACATTGGTTATTCCGTTCAACAAACTATTGATGGGGGGTATATTGTTTGTGGATCAGCTATTGTTGATGGCGGTGCCTCTTTTGGTTGGATCATCAGGACCAATGATTTGGGTGATACTTTATGGACTCAGGAAGTCCATAGTTATGTAAAATCAAGTGTCCTTTCGTCAATTAACACTACCCTTTATTCGGTTATCCAGAGTTCTAATGGTGATTATGTTGTTGTGGGGAATCAACCAATATTACCCGTCTCAGATCACGCTCAACAAGTAGTATTATTGCGCATCGCCTCTGACATAATCCCTGTCGAACTAACATCCTTCACCGCAACATCAGAACAAAACTCAGTTTCGCTAAACTGGCAAACTGCAACGGAGACAAATAACAGCGGGTTTGAAATAGAGAGAAGTCAAACGTCAAACGTTAAAGGTCAAATGGAATGGAATGAAGTTGGTTTTGTTCCCGGATTTGGGACTACCACTGAACCAAAGAGTTATTCTTTTACTGATGAAAATCTTTCTGCAGGTAAATATCAATACAGACTAAAACAAATTGACTTTGATGGAAGTTTTGAATATTCCAACACAATTGAAGTTGAAGTAATGGTTACAAAGGATTATTCTCTTTCACAGAATTACCCCAACCCTTTCAACCCGGCTACATTAATAAGTTTCTCAATTCCTAATGATGAATTTGTCAGCCTGAGAATTTATGATGTACTTGGAAGAGAAGTTGCGCAGATCATTAACGAAAGAAGAAGCGCAGGCACACATCAAATTGAATTTGATGGTACAGCCTTGAACAGCGGCGTTTACTATTACACACTTACTGCAGGCAGCTATACTGAAACTAAAAAGATGTTGATGGTCAAATAATTCAATAAAATATTTTATTCAAAAAAGACCGTCCCGTGTGGCGGTCTTTTTTTTATTTATAATTAAGACTAATACATTACTGCTGGAGTTTATCCCGGTTATAATCGGGGCAGGAATGACATTCTTCTTCGTTTTGTCATACCCGCTGACATCGGCATCCCGTTGGGAGAAAGCGGGTATCCATTGCAAGCATCAATAATAAAAAAGGCGATCAGCTTTTCTGCCGATCGCCTTTATTTTGCGATACATATCATTCTATGTTACTTAAGTATTTGTGTTTGAGGAGGAGGGATGATTTGTTTCAGATACATTTACTAACCGATTACTACTGAGCTGGGATCTGATGCATTACCTACTTCGGCATTTTTTATCACAAGGACTGTTTTATATTCCCTTTTTTCAGGGGCACCGTTCAGGTTCGGGCGGGCGTCTATGAATTTCGGTTCAGTCGAGTAGCCAATAAATGTGAATTCAGTTTCAGCGCCGCGTTTGCAGTAAACATTATAAGTATCTGCAATATCCATAGTGCAGGTGATCCTTACAGTATTATCCGGAAGGACTTTTACTTTTATAGTCGCCTGCAGATCATCAGGTATTGGGGCGGGGTTATTAACCTCAATACCAAGATCTTCACCACCGAAAGTTGTATATCCCGGGCTTGCTTTCATTATCTTAACCATTGCCCTTATACCACCGGAAGTGCTGATAGAATCTACCCGTTTCACCTTGGCTTCATCTACCTTTGCGTGGTAATTGGCTGTGGCTAAAAGCATTGCGGAATATGCTGTACGCTGAGCTGTGACTAAATTAGTTAACGCAGTTACCTGTGCAGGTGATAACCCGAACGGTGCTGCGTATGTAGGAAGTTTTGCCAGGAAGTTTTCTGCCCAGCTATCGAGACCGGCTAGTGTGCCCGGTATATAATTAGTTTTTGCCATTTGTGGCTCCAATAAATTATTTTAGAATATTGTTAATTATTCGAACAACAAAAACTTTATCCTGTTTTGATTTTTTAGAACTTAGTTTAGTCGTTCATTACATAAGTACCAAAAGCTGTGCCAAACCAATTTTTAGTAATACCCAATTCTTAGTCAGAGTCAAAATTTGAAATAAAGGTATAAAAAAGTTAAAAATTCTAAATTTTTTAAGAAAATGAAAATAATTTTGCCGGAAAAATCAATTTGATTTGCATAAACATTGATTTTCTTGTAATGCATGACGATGTTTCTGCAATCCATGGCGATGATTTTGAAATCCATGTTGATACTGCTGCAATCTATGGCGAGGTATTTTTAATACCTTGAGTTTTTTTTGTAATCTTTAGTGATGTTTTTACAATAAGAGTCAGGAAATTTGTAATCCGCGGCGATGTTTTCTGCAAATTGCAGAGTGTTAACAAGTAAAAATGAAACTTCCTTGTAGGTAAAAATTATTATTTGTAAAAATTTATTACAGAAAATTTGATGATTGTGGGTTTTTAGCGAAAATTCGGGGGGATGGTGTGTAG
>JBGAWM010000111.1:0-7935 GCA_044227615.1 Ignavibacteriaceae bacterium | reverse complement strand
TGAATAAGTGAATAATTACAGGAATAGATGCAGCAAGCAATCCGAATAAAATTGCAGGATTAAGAAAAATCATAAAGTCTTTGTAGTTGTCCTAATTTTATAGTTAAAAAATAGCAATAATGGAATGAGAAAACTATGCAGTTTTTTTTGTGGGAATAATGAGTTTTGCATAAATGGAATGCAGACGAAGAAATTATTCCAACTCAAAAATCCAATCAACTCACAATTTTACATTCATAAGCTGATCGGTAAAACTTTTATATACAATTATTTTTGAATTAGATTACAAAAGAGTTAACTTTCATGTCATAACACATTAAATTTATTAAAGAGATTATGGGAGAAAAACTAAAACAATGGCTTAAACAAACAAAGTTTGAAAGCCTGGATCAGGAAGTTGCATTGAATATTTTTGTTGCATCTTATTTTCTGCGCACAAAACACGATGAAGTTATGAGTAAGTATGGATTGACTTTTCCACAATACAATGTGCTTCGCATCTTAAAGGGAGTTTATCCAAATGGGCATCCACGCTGTGATATAATTTCTAGAATGATTGAACCGGCACCGGATGTTACAAGACTTATAGATAGACTAATGAAAGATAAACTAGTTGAAAGATTTAATTCAACTGAAGATAAAAGACTTTCTATGGCAAGAATAACAGAAAAAGGTATAAAACTTCTAGATAAAGCGCATCCGGAAATTCAGGCTTTGGGAAGTTATATTTCTTCGACACTCAGTAATTCTGAAAAGAAAACCCTTTCTGATTTACTTGAGAAAGTTTATGGCGCGCAAGTTAAATAAAAAAGGAAATCGAAGATGATTTCATTATTCAGATTTAACTAAAGTTTTATTTCAAAACCATCATCTTTTTGGTAGATACAAATGAACCTGCTTGAAAACGATAAATATAAACTCCACTTGCAAATTGTGATGCGTTGAATTCAAATTCATAATAACCCGGCTCTTTCTGCTCATTAACAAGTGTTGTTACTTCATTGCCAAGTATATCATAAATCCTTAATATAACATTCCGTAAAGACGCATCGCGATGCGTCTCTACATTTGGAATTGAATACCTTATTTTCGTTGTGGGATTAAACGGATTTGGGTAATTCTGTTCTAACTTATATTCAGTTGGTAGAGAATATTGCAGAATAAATTGCTTTGTTATATAAACACTCTTGTTGTCTGTAATTGCAAACTCAATAGTATCAGCTTCAACATTCCCGATATTGTAATAAACATCAAAAGTAAAAGTTGCTTCTATTTCTGAGCCTTGAGTTATATTCTCAATCATTTTTTCTGTTTGATTGAAGTTTAGGTTTCTTGAATCCCGGATAAGCTTCACCTCAAGATTATTGGCTGATTCTGTTGATGATACATTGGACAATTCTAAAACAATCTGGTTAGTCTTTACTCCCGGTTGAATGCTGTATGTGTTTTGTGCATAGTTTAAGATTGAGAGTAGAAGCGTGATAATGACAGTTAATTTCTTCATCTTATAATTCCATTGTTTGATTGCTTCATTGTTTAATTGATGTTTTCTCTGTGTAACTCCGTATATTCTCTGTGGCTCTCTGTGTAAGGATTTTAATCCATTTCACAGAGAAACGCAGAGTTTTATTTTTTAACCTCTAGCCACATACTCAGAATAAATTCTGAGCTACGGTATGTTTAACAAAATTTCCACCAAATTATTTACAGAAATATCCTGTTGTTTATCTAAACTAACACTTCCAAGTGTTGCTCTAAAACTTATGTTTGCTGGTAATAATTCTTTTGTTGCAATTCCAGTTGCGTTTGTTGTGCCAAGATTTCTCCACGCACCTGAATAATATTTTACATTTGCATTATTTATTGGTTGATTATTACTTGTCTTGCTTACTTTAACAGAACACAACACAGTACTAAAATCCACAACAGGATTTATACTTAAGTTCTGCTGTTTATCCTTAGAAACATATTCATAAGCCATTCTAAAACTGTAATTGATTGGAAGCAGTTCTTTATATGCAACTCCATTTGAGGTTGTACCAAAACTTCTCCACGCTCCAGCATAATATTGAACTGTACCAGCATCTATGAGATTACCAAGACTGTTCTTTAACTGCACTGCTGCGTTTACTGTTTGGAAAACTATTGTTGGATCAACTGAAAGATTTTGCTGCTTGTCGATACTTCCGTATTCATAAGTCATTCTAAAACTGTAATTGATTGGAAGAAGTTCTTTGTACGCAACTCCATTTGAGGTTGTACCAAAACTTCTCCAGGCACCCGCATAATATTGAACTGTTCCGGCGTCTATGAGATTAAAAAGACTGTTTTTTAATTGTACTGCCGCATTTACAGTTGTAAAAGTATAAGTATTGTTTTGCGCCGGAACATTATCTACTTGCTGACTTGCATACTCATAGAAAACTCTTATGCTTACTGTTGGTTTTGTTGTAATTACTGTAAACGTTCCATCTCCATTATTAACAGCATCTTTCCAGCTTCCCTCATAATACTTTACATTACTTGCAGGTATCTGGTTACCAAGACTATTTTTTAATTTAACCATTAAGTTCGGATTTGCTGGTAGCTCAGGTGTTACTTTAAATGTTAGTTTGTTTTTTATTTTGGATATAGGATTAAAAACATTTATAGTAATGGAATCATCTACAACTGAAACATTTGAAGAAGGCACTCTAGCTTCAAGTACTGTATCAGAAACAACAAAAGTAGTCAGAGGGGACCCATTCCAAAAAACTCCAGCTTGGCTATTAAAACCTGTACCTTTTATGCTCAATGTAAAATCATTGCTGCCAACCTGAATTGAAGAAGGAGTTAAACCGATTAGTGAGTCAGCCAGAGATTTTTTGCCCATTTTTTTTTGAATAAATAAAGCTTGGGGATAAAGAAAATTCCAGGCATCATTATTAACATATTTATAAACTAAATCAGTTGAATCTCTAAACTCATGATCAAATAATTTGCTGAATAGTTTCAATTGTGCTATAGCTGCTATTGTGTCCCCTGACTGGTAATAAGACCTACTGTTTACAAGATAAGTATTCAATTCTTGTACAAAATTTTGATTTCTAATCCAATCGAAAGAATGTAGTTGATTTAAATATGTAACTAGACTATCTATTAATTCAGCTACTGTTTCATCTTTTTTAGGAGATAACAAATAAGGATTTGTAAGTTCCAAAATTATCCAAGTGCTGTCTGCAGGATATTGATTGGTTTTATAAAGATCAACAACATATTTGTAAACACCTGGACGCTTAGTGCGTAGCAAACCTTGATATATAGAGTATCTACTTTCAGTTTCTGTGTTCAATGCTACTTTTAAAGCAAATATATAAGTATCAATATTGATGTTCTTCAATACTTCTCTTGCGTCACTTCGAATAAAATTATTACTACCATTTGCTGACAAAGATAAAGCTAATGTTTCCGTTTCCGGGTCGTTTATTTCAGCAAGATAATCTAAAGCAATATCGTCAGAAGCGGCTCTGTTCCGTAAGATTTCTACAACCTCATCGCGGTAAATAGAGTCTAACAATGGTTTAAGATAGTAAACGGGAGCTCTAAAAAAAGGTATTGTTGTTATTCCAGGGTATTCCGGCAGGTAGAATTTTTTCATATACTGCCAGCCATAACAATCGTTATGTTTATCCTGTAAATAGGAAGAGAATTTCATTATCTCTTCATAGTTTTCATCATTAAGTGAAAGGGAATCTAATTCTTGTTTAAATTCTTCTCTGAATGTTGTGTCTTTAAGTTCCATAACAGTTCTTAAAATAGTGGCTCTTTGTTCCATACGTCTATAGTTAGGAAATCTTTTGGTATTAGGTTGCTGAAATAGCAATTTCAATTTTGGTATCGCCTGATATATTTTTTTATTGCCCACGAATTGAATTAAATTCCATCTTAAATGATCATCCTTAGTACTCAAAGAATCAACTACTTGAATTTGATCATTTGGATTAATACCACAACTAATTATTATGCTCCGTGTTGGAGACGTATCAATTATAATTTGAGCAAAGCAAGTATCTTGTAAAATTATAATAGTTATTAACAATTTTATTAATGAATAAATTAAACTTTTCATTTTTATTCTCATTTTATTCTTTAGTATGGATTTTCTATGTATTCTTCTAATAAAGGTATTAATACTTCATGAACATATTCGTTTCCAACTTTATCTGCCTCAGATTCATATTTCTCTTTATAAATTTTATGACTATTTCCAAAATCAATTGAAGCTTGTGTTAACAAGTCCTTAAATTTTTTTTCTCTATCTTCGAATATCAGACTCAACTTAGCTGGGTCGCAGTAATCGAGCGGAGGTGCTTTCATCCAATTTATCTGCTCGAGTGCTTTATCATAATAATATTTAAGACTATCTTTATATTGACTTATATGCTTTAGTTCATGATTGATTGTTTTTGGCAACGGATAATAATTAATATCCTCTTCTCCAGTAAATCCACCTGCAGTACTTGTTTCAAAAACATCAATTGCATCTTGAGCATCAAAAACATTGGTTATGCCTGTTATTCTCCCTACTTGGACATCAACAAACTGTGGAAAATCAAAAACATCATTTATTTCATCTGAGCATAAACCCCAAGACATATTAAAATTCAATTCAGTTAAGTAATAGTATGCGTTTTTGGCTTTTGCAACATAGTGTGAAGGATAGTTTTCTGTACTTGCCCAACCTCCTTGGTCACTATTATCTTCACTACATTCATTGCCATTATCAGTACTAACCGATACGCTAAACATGTTTGTTGTAACCTTTGTAATCACATCGTTTTTTATATCTTCAATAAGAAGTGGTCTAATAGTGTCACAAACTACATCACCCACCACCACATTGGCATTGATATACGGACTTGTTTGATACAAGTTTAGGAAACAGTAATCCACAGGGTTATCATTTTCAATATTGCTGTTGTTTTTTGATAAATATCTGTTTTGCTGATTCGACTCAATAACACCAACTCGAATGTTTACACTGCCGCTATCTGCACTTGTATCAGCAATAAAATAAAACGGCTGGTTTACTCCATAAAAATAATTTGTATCTATTCCAGCATTGCTTAGTTTGCCATGCAAACATCCATCAAGCATACCAAGTTCAAAGGTTTGTAAGCTGTCAAACTCTACATAGTTGCCAGTGCTATCCATATACTTAGGAATTATCCTTGCAGTATCACCTGCGCTTATTACCGGCGGGTCTATCTCCACTATAAAAGGGTTTATTATTATTTCTTTTATACCGGATAAATATTGGCTGCCAATTACTAAATCAATAGTGGGTCTGCCGCTTTCTTTATCTTCTTTGTCTTGTATTTTAGCAGTCCTATAAACTTTTATTTCTTTCCTTGCTAAGTGATCTTGATTTTTGCTTTGCATTCTTGTTGCCCCGCCAAGCATTGCTACTTCTGTTTCTGCTGCTATTACAATCTTTGCATTTGCATCAGTAATATTTTGGCTTACTAATAGTTTAAATTCCTTGCCAATTATTTCAAATGAATCTGATGTATCGCTTGTAGCTGGATTTAATATTGTTCCGTAATCAAATCCATCCGCAACCCAGACTGCAAACTCCTGCCAATCAGCAAAATCTACAATTCCGTTTGAGCCGTCTTCCCATCTCAACAAAACATCTAATGTATCTCCGGGCATTGCTGTGTTTTTATTTGTTTCAATTACTATACTTCCATTTTCAGAAACCGGCGGCAGAAAATTTCTCTTTACGTAAAAAGTATAATCTATGCTTCCGATGTCTGCATCACTTGAGGATTGTCTTATCTTTACAACTGCTGTTGAATCCGGCTGTAAACCATTAGCATTAAAAACATATGTCTCATAAGCAAATTCATCAAAACTCAATCCGTTAAATGATGAAGAATATTCATATGCACCAAAATATGAGTCATACCTTCCGATACTGCCATATTGCTCTCCCTCAATAATCTCAATGTTAAATGTTACATCTGTTGGCGGACAGGAACCGTAACCTAACTGATTGCAGGTTAATGCCAATGAATTTCTTATGCTCGGTGTTATCGTTAATACTCTTTTATGCAACAATGTATCACCATCTATGCCTAAGTTTTGCATTGTGTATTGCGGATTTACAATTGTTGTATGCCATTCTGTAACTATACTTGTATTTAGGTTTGTAATTCTTACAATTACATTTGCTTCAAGTTCTGCAAAATTATCAAACCTTATTTCATAATATGAAGGATGTTTTCGTTCATATATTCCAACCCATTGAAACACTTCGTATTCTCCAGTTCCCGATAGTTCTGAGCCTGTTAATCCGGTTAAAGAACTGCCATAGTATTCGGGTTCGGTCATATCTTGTAGTACTGAATCCCAGTGTGCTGCTTTATAGAGATATGCAAACTCTGTTCCATAAATTATTTCAATGTTATAAATTGATGTTGAATCAAACTGCCCCATATAACTGCCGGATTGCCAGGGGAAATTTTGTTGAAATGGTTCTACAGGGTAAATTGAACAGCTATATACAGACTGATAATACGGTGGTCTGTGAACATTAAGACAGGGATCAAAGTTTGAGGCAGGATATTCAGGTAAAATATTCTGTTGCGGATTTATCTCCACTTTTTCTTTTATTATTACTTGCGCGGTTAGTTCAATTGAAAAGATAAAAGACAAAAGTAAAAAGATTAAAGTTGAATTGAGTTGCACTTCCCTAATCTTTAAAAAGATTTTGGGATAACGGATAACGGATAACGGATAACGGATAACGGAAATTTATTTAAATATTTTCCTTTGTCAATAGCCTCGTCATCTTCTCTAAAAAATATTTTTTGTCTATTAACTAACGAGTTATTGATTTTACCCATAAAGTTTCTCCACTGTTTTTGTTTTTCTTCAGAACGAAAAAAGATTTGTTAAATCTTGGTTACAACGTAATAGAGAATACTAACTTTGTCAATAGTTGGTTTACATTATTTTAAAAGGAAAAGTCTAAAAAGAAAAAGAAATTATTTGACATCTGTAAACCGTTAATGCAATAAAAATAAAAAAGGCGACTCAATTGAATCGCCTTAATTATCAAAGACTATTACTCGCACGAAAGGATTCGTGCGCTACATTTACTTTTGTTTACTTGCAATCAAATTCAATGCGCTGCCGGCTTTAAACCATTCTATCTGTGCAGCATTAAATGTTTGATTTAACATAACTTCATCTTTGCTTCCATCTTTATGCTTAACAATCATCTTCACTTGTTTTTCAGGAGCTAAAGTTGAAATTAGTAAATCAACTTTATCATCTTCTTTTATCTTATCATAATCTTTTGGGTCAGCAAAAGTAAGCGGCAGCATTCCTTGTTTTTTTAAATTCGTTTCGTGGATGCGAGCAAAACTTTTTACAATTATTGCCCTGCCGCCAAGAAATCTTGGTTCCATTGCAGCGTGCTCGCGAGATGAACCTTCACCATAATTTTCATCACCAACAACAACCCAGTTTACACCTCTAGCTTTATAATCGCGTGCAACTTCCGGAACTGATTTTGTTTCGCCAGTAAAAGTATTTTTAACTTTGCCAGGTTCTTTTGTGTAAGCATTTATGGCACCGATAAACATATTATTTGAAATGTTATCAAGATGTCCACGATACTTTAACCACGGTCCAGCCATTGAAATATGATCGGTAGTACATTTACCAAAAGCTTTTAGCAATATTGGAAGATCAACTAAATCTTTTCCATCCCACGCTGTGAATGAAGTAAGCAATTGTAACCTGTCGCTCTTCGGATCAACTTTAACTTCTACTTTACTTCCATCTTCAGCAGGAGCAACAAAACCGGCACTGCCTTCATCAAAGCCGCGTGGTGGTAATTCTTCTCCGCTTGGTGCATCAAGTTTTACTTTTTCACCTTTTTCA
>JBGAWM010000110.1:0-8295 GCA_044227615.1 Ignavibacteriaceae bacterium | reverse complement strand
ACTGCACTGCCAGGCAACTTCGGCAACTTCTTGCGGCGTGCGCATAGCAGGCTCTGTTACAGTTTCGAGTAGTGGCATGCCAAGTCTATCAGTTAAATAAACTCTGTCGTGACCAATATCAGAAACTTCACGGCATGAATCTTCTTCAATGGACATCTGAACAATTTTTACTTTTCTATCTTTGTATGGAATCCAGCCATCAAGCGCATAAATTGCTGTTCGCTGAAATCCTGTTGGGATGCTTCCATCCAAATACTGTTTACGTGCAATGTGAATTTCATCAACGATGTTACAGTTGTACAACATTCCAATTCCAATTGCGATATCAAGTGCATCTTCGTTTATCAAAAATGGCGGAGTGTCATCCATCTCGTAAGTACAAACAGTTTCGCGTTTGATGTGATAAATAATGTTCTTCTTTGTTTTGAATTCCATCAATGCTGTGCCGTCATAAACACCCATCTCGGAAAGCGTAGGACGCATGTGTCGTAATATTTCCGCATCAAATTCTCTAGTATATTTTCCGGCAGGACATCGGCAGAAAAGTTTTTTTTCTGTTAATAGTTGTTGATGAATTTCTAATCCTGATTTGAATCCGACCGTTTTATAATCTTCTTCGGTCATTTCATTGAAAGGCTTGAAGATAAAATCGTACATAAGTGAGCCGCGATCTTTTATTTTATAAAAAAATAGTACACTGATTCTTATGATGATTAAGATTAATTATGATCAGTCCAAATCATAAAATATCATAAAGATCAGTGTACCATTGACTTAAATTATTTACTAAACTTTGAAAAGTATTCCTTAAACATATCTTTATGAACCATAAAATCCATTATCTTAAGCTTAACATAATCCTGATGATAAAAGTAGTAACCTTTATCACCTGTGTTGCGTGAACCAGCGCCGGAATCTTTAATCAAGAACCATGTTTTGCCATCTAATTCTTGATATCCAACTAAATGAATACCATGATCATCAGTTGTTGTTTGATTACTAAAGCGAAACTGTCTGGAATTTTCATCAATGTATTCAGATGGAATATCAAACGTTGGAACAACTGCGCACTTTGTCCAACTATCATAACCGGCTTCGCTAACATCTCCTCCAATAGCAAGAGTGTAACCATTTTTAATAGCATTTTTTAATATGCTCATAAAATCATCAAGCGGAACGTTATAATAATCTTTGTTGTGCCACCAGTTATCGGGTACTTCATACTCAACCTGTTCCCAATAAGGTTTTTGCATATAAGAAAGTACATCAACATAATCATCCATATTTAATTTTAAATAATCAGATAGATATTCTTTGGGAGAATATTTTTTTCCATCAACTTCTACAATCGAAACCGGCTCACCTAGATAATGATTTAAAATAGATTTTGTAACGGCAACAACTTCCTCTTCATTCCAGGCATTTGTTGTTTTTACGTTTTTAAGATATGTCTGAATTTCATTAATCATTTCGCTATGATCGTGAAATTGCTGACCCGGTAATAAGCCCTTACAGGCATTAGCAGGAACAACGCCATACATTTTATAAATTCTGGAAACAGCATTTGCTTCCGATCCTTCTTCAACAATGGATTTGCCGCGAGTGCGAACAAACTCTTTAACTTTTTCAACATACTCCCAGTAAGCAGTGTGAATAGGAGAAAGTTCAACTTTCTTTCCTGTTAAACGATAAACCTCAGATTCAAAAAATGATGTTGTAGAAAAAGACCAGCAGGTTCCTGTTTGTCCCTGCGAAACAGGATCATTATGCCAGAAATATTTAAACTCTTCTTTAGATTGGGGATAATTCATTCCGGTGAAATCAAGTTTAAAACTTTTCTTCTTTTCTTTAGTTGGATTATTGAATTCATCAATGCCCTTTTGGATTTCTTGATAGAAACCTGGTTTTGGTTCTACAAAAACGCCTTTGTTTTTTTCCTGAGGCTTAATGAAAGATGCGGAAACGAAAATTAAAATTGCGAGGAGAGATATAAATGATTTCATAAACTGTTCCTTAAAAAAATTAATAGAAACATTATAAAAATTGCAAATCAAAATTAGGGATAAAGGGAAAGAGTGTGAAGTGAATAATTAATAAAAAAATTCCCGGCAAAATTGAAGGAGGCAACAAACAATCCGCCGGGAATATAAAGCGACGAAGACAGCATTACTAATACGAGATATCGCTTATTTCAATCATCTCTGTTTTTTTATCATATTTTTTTAAGTAATCCACAAACTCTGCATTTAAAAACCTATGATGAGTTTTTTCATAAACCTTTAAATATTTTTCTACTTGTTTATGAGTAAGCATACTCTTCATATAATTTTTCTTTTCATTATCATCAAAAAAGATGCGATAATAAAAAAGTTTTGCCGGTTTAGATTTTGCTTTTACAGCAGCAGTTTTCTTGGTTGTTTTTTTTACTGGCATTTTTCTCTCTCCAATCTTTTAGCTGGATTAAACTTTTCCGTTTTTCTTAATTATCTCTCGTGCAATAATTCCTTTTTGAATTTCATTCGTCCCTTCAAAAATTCTATTGATACGGCTATCTCGATAAATTCTTTCGATAGGAAGTTCCTGTGAATAGCCCATTCCACCATGAATCTGAACTGCAAAATCGACAATTTTATCCAAAGATTCTGAACAATAATATTTTACTATTGCTGATTGTCTTGAGATATCTTTATGTAAATCATAATCAACAGCAGTGCGGTAAACAATTGATTCCATATTATAAATCATAACTGCCATTTCTGCAAGCATAAATTGAATTGCCTGAAAATGCGAAATTGGATGATCAAACTGAACGCGTTCTTTTGCATACTTAGCAGAAAGTTCAAGCAGTTCTTTTGAAACTCCCAAACAAGCAGCACCCAATCCAAGTCTGCCAGCGTCCAGAGTTTTCATAGCATAAATAAATCCTCTGCCGTCTGTACCGATTAAATTTTCTTTTGGTATGCGCACGTTTTCAAAACTTAAAGGATTAGTAACACTTCCCTTTATTCCCATTTTCTTTTCGGCTGGACCAGCTTTAAAGCCAGGAAGATTTGTATCAACAGCAAAAAGACTAATTCCTTTTTCGGTTCGTGCGAACAAAGAAATAAAATCTGCAATGCCGCCGTTAGTTATCCAGAGTTTTTCACCATTAATAACCCATTCGTCACCAACTAAATCTGCTTTAGTTTTTAGATGGAATGAATCAGAGCCAGCTTGTGCTTCAGTTAATCCAAATGCAGCAATTTTTTCACCAGAGGCAAGCGGCGGAATAAATTTCTTTTTCTGTTCCTCACTAGCGCCATTAAAAATTGCATTTGTTCCAATTGATTGATGGGCACCTATAAATGTTGCCGTGGACATACATCCTCGGGAAATTTCTTCCTGCATAATGCAATAACCAACTTCACCAAAACCGCCGCCGCCATATTCTTCAGGAAAAGATATTCCTAAAAAACCGAGCTCAGCCATTTTCTTTATCAATTCTGGTGGAATTTTTGCTTCTGAATCTATCTTTGCAGCAATTGGTTTGATTTCATTGTTGGTAAAATCACGCACCATTTCTCGGAGCATGTTTTGTTCTTCGGTAAAACTAAATTCGAACATAGATAAGATGCCTTCTTTTTATTGTCGCTTGATGCAGTCAAATAATATTCCATAAAGATTTTATCAATAATCGTTGAAATATCGTGGAAAATGAGCTGCATATTGGTTTGGCTTTTCATAACAAAGAAGAGATTTAAAACCTGTTCTTAGTTTTGAGAAGCTTGTTTGTTAGTTATATCTATAGTTTCCGTTCATTCGTCACGATTTACAGTATCTGGAGAAAACGCCGGCAAACAAACAGCAACATATTCTACACTTCCTTCGTAAGGCGTACTGTATTGTATCCACTCACCTTTCTTTGTTAAGATTGCCGAACCAGCTTTAATATCTATAGTTTGATTTTCGGTTTTAACTTGCAAAGTCCCTTTTAAAACAACTGTGTACTCATCAAACCCAGGTCTTTGTCCAGGTTCAATCCAGCCTTGCGGGCTTGTCATTTTTGCAATGCTTACTTCGGGCGTCTTTGAATTTACTCTGCCAAAATACTCTTCAATTATTTTTGGTTTGTTTCCGGCAGCTTCAATTATGGTTGGTGATTTAATTACGACTGGCATTTTTATTTCCTTTGTTTCTTTTTTGCACTTACAAGATAAAATATAACTGATGTTTTAAAAACTGTTTTGGAATTTTTTTCTAATTGTTTTTTAATTTTATCAATTCCTTTTTGATATTCTCTATCAGAAAGATTTGCAAGCTGTGAACTGTGATGTTTTCCCAAAAACGGATCTTCAAAAACATCTTTACCAATTCTTTCACTATGTATTTTTTCTGCAACTTTTATTTCGATTTCACTAAAGTTTTGTTCTTTTAATAAATGATTTAATTGTTCTAATGACGGAAATCTCTTAAGATCATTTTCATAAACAGAATCAAAGTAATTATAAACGTACCAATCTTTATCAATATGCGGATCAACACCGAAAATCGCAAGCATTCCCTTGTCCGATAACATACGAAAACACTCGCTTATAAATTTTCCTTTATCGGGAAAATGATGAATTGCATTTACACAAAATATCAAATCGAAAAAACCATCTTTAAAAGGAATATTAACAGCATCAGCATTAACAAGATTAAGGTACGTTTTATCGGAATTAGAAATTCTCATCATATCAAACGAATAATCTAAGCCAAAAATTTTTCTTCCATTTTCTTCAAGCGCACTAATCCATCTTCCCGTTCCACATCCGGCTTCTAAAATAGTTTTGCAATTATTTGAACTTATTAAGTTTCTAATTTCGCTTTCTATATTTACCAGATAATTTACACTGTAACGTTTGTTATAAGTATTTGCAATTTTGCTGTAATCGGTTTTTTGCATTTTGTAAGATTTAATAATTATTACACATCCAAACTAAAAAGATGAATGCCGATACTCAAGAATTCATCAGAATTTAGTTGTAAACAAATACCATCTTTTTTAGATTAAACCTGACCGAAAATCCATTAACCAAAATTTAACTTAAGGAGGCGCTATGAAAAAACTATTTTTATTCATCATCATGGTTCTTTTTGTTTCTTCAAACATCTTTGCACAGGATGTTGAAAAAGTAAAATCTAAGATTGAAGAAATGAATAAGGTTTACACGAAAGCAATGATTGATAACGATGTGGACAAAATGTTGTCAATGTATACAGCTGATATTATTTCCATGCCAAGTTATCAGCCAACGGTAAAAGGAATTGCTAAAGTTAGGGAGCTTAGCGAAATGCAGGCAAATTCCGGGTGGAAGACAACGCACTTTGTTCTATCGATTACAGATATAATTGTTCAGGGAAATCTTGCAATTGAAATCGGCAACTACGATATGAAAATGTCAGGTCCCGATGTGCCCGAATGGGCAGATTATGGAAAATATATTACTATCTGGGAAGAACAGCCAGATGGTTCTATGAAAATAAAAGTTGAAACCTGGAATACAGATACAAATCCATGGCAGCAAATGGAAGATGCAAAACAGGAAGAAATGAAAAAGGTTGATTAAAATTGTCATTCCCACGAAAGAGATTGTGTGATAACTCTTTAAAAGTCATTTCGAAGGAGTCTTCGACTGAGAAATCTGTATAAATTGTAAGACTTCTCCCATTGGTCGAAGTGACAAACTCAATTTTCACACAACCTCGAAAGTGGGAATCTACTTTATGTTAAGAATTCTGGATTCCCGTTTTCACGGGAATGACATAAAAATCTCAACTTATGTGATTGACTCTTCTATTATATCTATCCAAACATTTTCACAAGAACTTCTTTTCTATAATTAAAAATCTCATTAATCTTTTTTGATATAACCAAAGCATTCATTATTCGTCCTAAAATTCCAAATGGAACAACATAGCTTACAATATCTTCCATCACTACATTGCCATCATCACTTTTAGTAAAGATATGCTGATGATGCCACATTTTATATGGACCAAATCTTTGTTCATCTACAAAATAATTTGGTTCCTTAACATGAGTGATTTCTGTAACCCAGGTTTGAGGAATATTAAGTAAAGGACGAACAAAATATGTGATGATCATTCCCGCATACATTTTTTCCGGCAGCTCAGTTTTAACTTCAAAGTTAAGCCATGGCGGTGTGATTTTGGATAGATTTGCCGGATTTGAGAAGAATTTCCAGGCAGTTTCTAAAGATATTGGTAATTTTTGTGACGTTTTTAGTTGATAAAGTTTCATAACCTTTTCATATTATTGATAGAGTTTTAACAAAATATTAGGAACAATAATTCCCGTCTTATGAATATAACTTCTATCGGAGAAATTCTTTTTGATATTTATCCGAACCACAAACGACTTGGCGGTGCCCCGCTTAATTTTATCTATCATGTAAAAAAATTAACCGATAACGGAAATATTATTAGTCGTGTTGGCAAAGATGTTCTTGGCAACAAAGCAATTAATGATCTAAAACATTCCGGATTATCTTTTGATTTTATCCAACACGATAATCTTCATCCCACAGGAATGGCATTAGTAACTTTGGATGAAAATGGAAATCCAAATTTTAAAATTGAACCGGATTGTGCTTACGACTTTATTGAGTTAAATACTGAAAACGAAAACCTGATTAACGCCGATACTGACTGCCTTTACTTTGGAACACTTGCACAGCGTTCTGAAATTTCCCGCAAAACAATTCAGTCATTTTTTAATCGTGGATTAAAATGTTTTGCAGATCTAAATCTCCGTCAGAATTTTTATGATGAAGATTTACTAAACACATCTCTTGAGGCTGCTGATTTTGTGAAGGTAAATTATAATGAAATGCATACGTTGAATGATTTGTTTGTTCATATAGACTATTCAACTGAGCGCGTTGCTTTAGAACTGATGGAAAAGTTTGATATAAAAATGATTGCTGTTACGCGCGGGAAAGAAGGCTCATCAATTTTTGAAAACGGAAAAAGATTTAATCATTCAATCGATGCTGTAAAAGTAGTTGACACTACGGGTGCCGGTGATGCTTTTGCAGCAGTACTTTGTGTTGGTTATTTACACGGATTAGAAATTCCCTACATCAATAAACTTGCAAATGATTTTGCTTCCGAAATTTGCCAGTTTGAAGGCGCACTTCCAAAGTACGATCGAGTTTATGAAAGCTTTAGAGAACAGATGGGATTTTTTTAGTAATTTTTTTATCAAGGGGGAATTTTAATCTATCCTCCTGGCGAATAATTTGAAAAGAACACGATAACCAAAATAGTAAGTCCAATTATTGTTAGCGTTATTGTCCCGCCTAAATCAAATCTGGATTCTCTGATTTTTTCAACTTCATTCATTTCAATTAATTTCTTTTCATCGCCTTGATAGATAAGTAAAGAATCCCCAATCAATTTAATATTAGTTGAATCATCTTTCTCAACAATAAATTCTTTCCCGTTTTTATAAACAATTTTTATATCATTCATTTTTTCAAGATTGCTGTAGTCATCCTTTGGCACCTCAAAGAATGAATGACAACCTGTTAACAAAATTGAAAGTGATAGAAGAAAAATGGTTGTTTGAAAAATAAAACTCGAGTTTTTCATAAATTCTTTTAGAAAATTACCCTGTTAAATTAACACCACCCATCGCCCAGACAAATAACCCTACCGCTAAAATAAAACCTGCGACTGTCCCAACTACCAATGACAGCGTTCTTCCAAAATCAAATCTTGATTCTCTAATTTTTTCAACTTCGTTCATTCCAATTAATTTCTTTTCGCTACCTTGATACACAATTAAAGAATCACCAACTATTTTAACATTTGTTGTGTCATCTTTTTCAACAACGAATTCTTTCCCGTTTTTATAAACAATTTTTATATCATTCATTTTCTCAAGATTACTATAACCATCCTTCGGTACCTCAAAGAATGAATAACAACCTGTTAACATGATTGAAACTGACAATAGGAATACAATAAAACGAAAAGCAGTAATTGAATTATTCAAAAGTAGATTCTTTTTCAAATTTTATGTCTCTCAATAATTTCTTCAGGAATTCTTGTGGGTCGCCCAGATGAAAGTGAAACAAGAGTGTAAAGCATTTTACCTTCAACAGCAATTTTATTGGTTGCTTTATTATAAACCCAAACGTTAATTGTAACCTGCGCACCGCTCCAATCTCCAACTTGTGTTCTAACTAAAGCAATATCGCCAAACCTAAGCTCGCGTTTATATTTTAAATGAACTTCACTTGCAAACCA
>JBGAWM010000010.1:0-89902 GCA_044227615.1 Ignavibacteriaceae bacterium | reverse complement strand
ATACCGGGGGCGTCAACGGGTTTGTTACTTCTGTAACGCTATTGCCTGAGGAAAATCTTGGAATAGTTATTTTAACAAATACTGATCAAAACGGATTCTTTCAAATGTTAAAATGGGAAATTGTTGATGCCTACCTTGGTTTGCCTTACAGAAATTATGACCAGTTTACCTTTACAAGAGCACTAAAACAGAATAAAGAGAGGGACGAACTAAGAAATGCCTGGAGAGATTCTGTTTCAATGAATATCAAACCGGAATTAGAGTTAATTGATTTTAATGGAAGATATGAGCACGATGTGTATGGTTATGCAGATTTATCATTAAAAGAAAATTATCTTGAGATGAAATTGCAGCATCATTCTAAAATTGTTGGTAAGCTTGAGTATATAGGCAACAACAGATTTTTGTGCACTTACTCTGATCCCACTTATGGAATAAGAGTTTTTCCATTTGATATTATAGATGGTACAGTAAAATCTTTTGATTTGTATGTTGATGATTTTATTGATTATCAGCCTTACAAATTCATTAAAAAATAGTTTCATACCGATATATTATATGGAATGGGTAAAAGCCCATTCCATACCTTTCATAAATTTTTCCTAATTTTGAGTAATAAATTTTTTAAATAATTCTTTAGCGGGAAAAAATATCATGGAAAATCATTCCAAAACTGACTTTCAAACTAAATGTGTTCATTCAGGTATCGATGAATATGAATACGGTTCAGTTGTACCACCGATTTACCAAACATCAACTTTCAAATTCAAATCTGCACAACATGGTGCTTCTCTTTTTGCTGGTGAAGAAAAAGGATACATCTATACAAGAATGTTAAACCCAACCGTTCAGGCAATGGAAGACGCTGTTGCTGAGCTTGAAGGCGGACACAAAGCCCTCGGCTGCGGAAGCGGTATGGCTGCAGTTCATACAATATTTGCAGCACTTACTCAAGCTGGCGATCACGTTGTTTGTTCAACTGCGGTTTATGGACCTACAACAACGTTGCTTAATACCATAATGAAAAAGTATGGAGTTGATACTACGTTTGTCAACACAGCTAAACTTGAGGAAGTTAAAAATGCTATCAAACCAAATACAAAAATAGTTTATGTTGAAACACCGGGTAACCCCACGCTTTGTATTTCTGATATTGAAGAAATATCAAAAATCGCACATAAACATAATGCAATGGTTGTTGTGGATAATACATTTATGAGTCCTGCTTTACAAAACCCAATTGCTCTTGGTGCTGATGTTGTAATGCATAGTTTAACAAAATTCTTAAACGGACACGCAGATGTGGTAGGCGGAATTATTGTTGTAAAAGATGAACCAACATACATTCACTTCCGCAAAACATTAAATCAGCTTGGCGGAGTTATTGATCCTTTCAATTCATTTCTTGTGCATCGTGGATTAAAAACACTTGCGATAAGAATGGAAAGACATTGTGAGAATGCACAAATAATTGCTGAGTGGTTGGAGAGACATCCATTGGTAGAATCAATTCGTTTTCCCGGATTAAAATCTCATCCTCACTATCAAGTTGGATTGAAGCAGCATAAAGGTCCGGGCGGAATGATAACAATTGAACTTAAAGGTGGAATAGAAGCTGGAAGATTAATGATGAATTCTGTTAAACTTTTTCAACTTGCAGTTAGTTTAGGGGGAGTCGAAAGTTTGATTCAACATCCTGCAAGTATGACGCATTTTTCGATGGGCAAAGAAGCAAGATTAGCTGGTGGAATTACAGATGGTTTGGTACGTATTTCTGTTGGGATTGAAAATGTTAATGATCTTATTGCTGATCTTGAACAAGCACTTAAAAAAGTTGAGAATGCTCATGTAAATGAAGTCGAAGTTCACGTTTAGTTTTTGGAAGTAATATAAATAGAAGGGAGATCAACCTCCCTTCTATTTTACGTATCAGTCACCGATATTTACCTGTCATTCGCCGATTTTTACTTTCACGATCAGTATCTTTGTATTACTTTTCCACCAGAAAACGGTACATCTATTTAAGGAGCAGAAAAATGGAAGAAAATAAAAATAAAGTTGATAAAAGAGTGCTGCTTGGCAGTATACTTATTGGATTAGGAGGATTATTCTTTCTTAATTCACTGGACATTTTTGATTTTAATTTTGGCAGAGTAATTTTTTCCTGGCCATTCTTTTTTATTATTATTGGAATGTATTTAGTACTTAATACTTCCCGAAAAATGCTTGGTGGTATTCTCGCAGGCCTCGGTTTTATTTTTATACTTCCAAGAATTTTCCCTTCAATTGATTATGATGGATCAGTTGTTCTTGCAATAATTTTAATTGCATTCGGCAGTTACATAATTCTTAATCAAAAAAAGAAAACTGAAGAAACTGATGACCTTGGACAGATATCAAAAGATGTTATAGATGATGTGGCTATTTTTGGCGGCGGAACAAAAATAATAACCTCTGATAATTTTCGAGGCGGAAATATAACGGCAGTATTCGGAGGATCAGAGATTATTCTTAAAGGATGTAAACTTGCTGAAGGAACCAACTCAATAGATATTCTTGCAGTTTTTGGCGGCACAACAATCGTGGTTCCCGGTGACTGGAATGTTATTATGAATGTTACTTCAATCTTTGGCGGCTTTTCAAATAAAAGTGTAAAGGACCCAAATTCTTTTGTAGATCAAAGCAAAACTTTGATTATAAAAGGTTTGGTTGTTTTTGGTGGTGGTGAATTAAAAACATATTTGTAATAATCATATATGTCTATTAATCCCATATTAAAAGGTCCTAAAAGTATTCTATTATACTTGTTATTCGTTTTGGCAATTGCGGTTCTTTACATAAATCTTATAACTCTGGAAGGCAACGTTTCATTTACTATTTCACTTGTTGATGCGATTGCCTTCAATATTCTAATTGCTGCACTCGGTTTAAGCTTCTGGTATTCTTCGGTATATCTTTCCATCGAACATAATCAAATGTCAAAAGTTATTCTTACTCACTTTGGCGGTGGGCTGTTAATTTCTGTTGTATGGCTTGCACTTGGATACTTTGCAGTAATAAGTATTGTTAATGATACTGATGCCTTTGGAGATTTTTTTGTCAAAACTATTAAATCAAGATTTATTATAGGCATACTTTATTATTTTCTCTTAACTGCTTTCTACTATGTTGTAATATATTATTCGGGATTTCAGGAAAGAGCTTTAAAGGAAACAGAGCTAAAAAATTTAGTTACCGAAGCCGAGTTAAGATCATTAAAATTTCAGATAAATCCCCACTTCATTTTCAACAGTTTAAATTCGATGAGTGCATTAACTGAACTTGATCCAAAAAAAGCAAAGCAGATGATAATTAAGCTTGCAGATTTTTTACGATACACTCTTGCAAATAATGATAGACAAAAAAATACTCTTAGCGAAGAACTTAAAAATATAAAATTGTATCTTGATATCGAGAAGATAAGATTTGAAGATAAGTTTGAATATGTTGAAGAATTACATGAAGAGTGCGGTAAAACTGAAATTCCAAGTATGATTCTGCAGCCATTATTTGAAAATGCAATTAAGCACGCTGTTTATGAAACTTTGGATACTGTTATAATCAAATTAACTTGCAGCAAGCAGGATGATTTTTTGAAGATATCCATCTGCAATAGCTTTGAAGGTGAATCGCATAGAAAAGGTGCAGGTGTTGGATTAAAAAATATTAAAGATAGATTATCATTACTTTATCAACAGGATAATTTGATGGAAGTAAAAAAAGAGAATGGTAAATTCACAGTGAACATTTTTATCCCTTTACAAAAAGCATTGGTTTAGAGCTATGGCAAATAAAATAAGAATTATTATTATTGATGATGAATCACTTGCAAGACAGATTACAAAAAATTATCTGGCTAATCGTGATGATGTTGAAATTCTTGCAGAATGTTCAAATGGGTTTGATGCGATAAAAAAAATTAATGAATTAAAACCAGATCTTATTTTTCTGGATATTCAAATGCCAAAGCTAAATGGATTTGAAATGCTCGAACTTCTTGAAGATCCGCCAATTATTATATTCACAACTGCTTATGATCATTTTGCAATCAAGGCATTTGAGGTCAGTGCCGTGGATTATCTTCTCAAGCCGTTTTCTGAAGAAAGATTTACAAGTGCACTGCAAAAAGCAATTGCACAGCTTGGAGATAGATTCCAGCAGAACTCCGCTATCCAAAACATTATTAAACAGCGAGATGAAAAAATTGAATTTTTGGAACGCGTAGTAATTAAAGATGGCGGTAAGATTACTATAATTCCCGTTGAAGAAGTTAAATGGATAGAAGCACAGGATGATTATGTGCTTATTAATTCTGAAAAAGGAAGATTTTTAAAACAAAAAACTATGAAGTATTTTGAAAATCATCTTAATGAAAATCAATTTGTCCGCATACATCGTTCATATATTATCAACTTAGATTTTCTACAGCACCTCGAACAAACAGATACAGAATCCTATCGTTTAGTTTTGAAGAACGGTAAAGAATTGCCCGTAAGCAAAACAGGGCTTACAAAATTAAAATCTACATTATAATATCATTTTAACATTAAATATTAGCTAGGCTAATTTTTTGTTCTATAGATTCTCCCACTACCAGTAACTATCCATCCATTCTGACTATCAACAAAATAAACATCATCAATGGAAGATTTTTCTGTGCTTATAGATTGATTAGTCCAACTTGTTCCGCCATCTGTAGTTTTTAGTATTTTGCCTGCTCCTCCAACCACTGTTCCATTATTCGAATCTGTAAAACTGACAGCTTTGAACTCCTCTGTAGTACCGCTAGATAATTTAATCCAAGTATTGCCACCGTTTGTTGTCTTAACGATTGCGCCATACGAACCTACAGCTAATCCATTATTTGAACCAGTAAAACAAACTCCCAATAAAGAACCACCTGAGGTCAAGACTCCGCTTGTTTGATTTATCCAGCTACTCCCACCATTCGTTGTCCTTATTATTCTACCGCTACCACCTACTATAGTGCCAATATTTAAATCTGTAAATGAGGCGTCAACAAAAGTTTCGTCTTGTGGTGTTCCCAATAAGGTATTCCAACTACTTCCTCCATTCGTTGATGTCCTCATAATGTTGTTAATATACATTCCATTTCTATAATCCCCAGTAACTATTGCAAAATTAGCTACTGGAAATGATACAGCCCAAAAATTGTAGTTACCTGTATAAACTGGATTCCAATTGATACCCCCATTAGTTGTTCGCAATATTATCCCCTTTTCGCTTTCAAGCCCACCCTCTCCAACGATTAACCCATTATTTGTGTTGGCAAATGAAATGCTGGATAAATTGTAAGTAGTCCCACTAGATATTTTATTCCAAGTAGTTCCACCATCAGTTGTTCTAAGGATAGTGCCCTTCCATCCAACGACTATACCATTATTTATATCAGTAAAATTCACACTAGATAAAATTTCATCGCCATCGTATTGTAGTTCCCAATAAGGTGATTCAGGTTCAGGGGCAACTGTTTCATCTTCACTACATGCAGAAATAATAACCATTGAAATAATAGCTATCAATAAACTTAATATCTTATTGTTCATAACTATCTCCCTTAGTAATTAAATTTATTCACTAAAACTCTTTGGAAATTTTTTAATTAGTGTATTGGCAATTATCAATGCACTCTCTTCATATGAAAACTTACCTGTATTAATTGTAAGGTGATAAATTGTTGCATCATCAGGTTCGCGGAAAAAATGAGACTTAAGGTATTTATGTCTATTTAGATCTTCCTTTTTTATGTAGTCCACCGCTTCGGGTTTAGAAAATTTAAAGACCTCCTGAACATGTTTTAATCTATTTTCCATTGGCGCAACTAATCTAACGTGAAAACAATTTGGAAGTTTAGAAGTGATCAAATTACTCCCTCTTCCAACTATAATTGTTTTTCCATAATGAGCAAGTTGTAGAATAATCTCAGTTGATTTGTGCACAATCGTCCACTCAGCCGGTTTAACGCCAAGCAATTCATTTACAGCATCAGAGATATGATTATACTTATTCTCCACAATGTAATTTGAAAACCCCTTCGGCAGTTTAAATTCTTCTATAACTTTTTTAATCAAGTCTTTGTTAAAGTAAGTCCAGGGATTTTTAGGATCTTTAGTTTTGCTTTGCAGGATGTTAATCAGTTTTTCAGAAACTTCGTAAGAACCGGAACCGGTTTGGCGTGATATCGTAATACAAGGATAAACTTCTCTCTTTGCATCAGCATCTGATGAGTGAAGATTAATATACTGCTTACATTTTTCGTAAGCACCTAATGCTAACATAATCACACCCTCCTTTCAATAAAATATTTTAAAATAGGAAAACGTGTGTATTCAGTTAATCACATAAAATAATATTATCACAACCGATAGTATAACAGATTTCTTGTCAAAGTCAACCGATCTCAACTTTTTGAAATTGTGATAATGCAAACCAGCTTTTAATTTTTTCTAAATCACTTCCATCCGAATTTTTATGGAAGAACTCGTTTTTTGATTTATCATAAATATAATCCTTACTCCACTCATCGATGTTCTTGACTATTTGAGCAATCCCATCAATGACCGTGTTTAGTTCTGCATCAGTCATAGTTGGATGGATTGACATCCTTACCCAACCAGGTTTTTCGGAAAGATCACCCTGATCAATTTTATCTGTGATGATTTTGGAACGGTTTGGATCGACGTGGAGTAAATAATGGCCGTAAGTTCCTGCGCAGGAACAGCCGCCTCTTACCTGCACTCCAAAACGATCATTCAATATTTTTACAATTAAATTGTAGTGTATATTCTCAACATAAAATGAAATAGCCCCAAGCCTGAGTTCAATGTTGCCTGCAAGAATATGCAGAGTAGGAATTTTTTTTAGTCCTTCAAAAACAAGTTTTACAAGTTCTTCTTCCCTTGCACGAATTTTATCAACACCCATCGCTTCTTTTAGCTTTATGCACAAAGCAGCTTTAATTGTTTGAAGAAATGCCGGCGTACCTCCATCTTCACGAGCCTCAATATTATTAACAAACTTATGTTTTCCCCAGGGATTAGTCCAATCAACAGTACCGCCGCCAGGTAAATCAGGCACTCTGTTGTGATAAAGTTTTGAATCAAATACTAAAACGCCCGGAGTTCCGGGACCTCCTAAAAATTTATGCGGAGAAAATAATACGGCATCAAGTTTTGCTTCTGTATCTGCAGGATGCATATCAATTTTAACGTATGGGGCAGCACAGGCAAAATCGATAAATGAATATCCGCCATATTGATGAATCATTTTTGATAGTTCATAATAATCAGGTTCAATACCGGTAACG
This sequence comes from Ignavibacteriaceae bacterium, assembly GCA_044227615.1. Taxonomy (GTDB): domain Bacteria; phylum Bacteroidota; class Ignavibacteria; order Ignavibacteriales; family Ignavibacteriaceae; genus IGN3. Next base: position 82,536 of record JBGAWM010000010.1, on the reverse strand, counting down.
TTGGATGCTGCAGTAAACGCACCAATTTTCAATTTTCTATTTTTATACTTATCTAATTTTTCTTTAAAGTCATTAACATCAACCAATCCATCTTCATTTGGATTAATCACAACAACATCTGCAATAGTTTCTAACCAGGTTGTTTGATTTGAGTGATGTTCCATGTGAGTTATAAATACGATAGGTTTTAATTCCGGTGGTAATTTTAGGTAACCAACTAATTGTTCTGGAATTTTTAATCCAAGCAGCCTCTGAAATTTGCAAACTACCGTTGTCATTCCGGAACCGGTTGTTATGATGACATCATCCTTAGCAGCATTAACATGATCTTTAATAATTTTGTGTGCTTCGTGATAAGCCAAGGTCATGGTTGTGCCTGTAACACTTGCTTCGGAGTGTGTATTACCAACAAGCGGACCAAATGTTTCGCATAGTTTTTCTTCAATTGGTTTGTATAATCTGCCGCTGGCAATCCAATCTGCATAGATTATTTTTTTTTCACCAAATGGAGTTTCAAAAGTCTTATCTATTCCAACGATGTTTTCACGAAATTGCGAAAAATATTTTTCTAGTTCACTCATAAAAAACCTAATTCATATTTAACTGAAATATAATAATTTAAGACGAGTGAATCATTGAATTTTTTCGTTAATTCATTTTCATTAAATTGAGTTGAAAATAATCTTAAAAAGGAAGATGAATATTTCAATTAAAATACTTTTTGTTTGGATTTTAGCAGTTTCCATCAAAATAAATGCTCAGAATCAGTTATTTAATGATGTTGATATGGTTATTAATAAAGCTATTGAGGATAAATCTTTTCCCGGAGCAGTGGTTTTAGTTTGGAAAGATGGACAAACAATTTTTGAAAAGGCTTACGGTAATTTTACCTATGATTTAACTTCGCCAAAAGTAAAGACTAACACGATTTATGATCTTGCCTCACTCACAAAAGTAGTTGCAACAACAACTGCAGCCATGATTTGTTACGATAGAAATCTTATCTCACTTGATGATAGAGTTATTAAATTTATTCCTGAGTTTGGCAAAAATGGAAAAGAAAATATTACAATAAAAAACTTAATGATCCACAATTCCGGATTGCCAGCCTGGAAAAAGTTTTATGGCAGAGATCTTAAGTATGATGATGTAATAAATGAGATTTATTCATCTCTGCTTGAATATAAACCCGGGGAAAAAACCGTCTATTCCGATTTGGGAATTATTACTCTTGGAAAGATAATTGAAAAAGTAACCGGAATGACCTTAGATATTTTTTGCAGAGATGAAATATTTTTCCCATTAAAAATGAACTCGACATTTTTTAATCCTAATGATTCAGTAAAGAAATTTTGTGCGCCAACAGAAACAGATAATTATTGGCGAATGAAAACACTTCAAGGAGAAGTTCACGATGAAACATCGGCAATGTTAAACGGAGTTGCGGGACACGCTGGTTTATTTTCCACTGCAGATGATTTGGCTAAGCTTATGTCAGTTTTAATAAACAAAGGAAAGTTTGAACAAAAACAGTTTATCAAACAAAGCACGATTGAACTTTTCACCAAAAGATATTCAGCAGAAAGCACTCGCGCAATTGGCTGGGATACAAAATCGGATTCTGGCTCATCAGCAGGAAAATATTTTTCTAAAAATTCTTTTGGGCACACAGGTTATACGGGAACATCAATCTGGGCTGATCCTGAAAGAAATTTATTTGTCGTGTTTCTCACAAATCGAGTCTATCCAACAAGAGAAAACACAAAGATTCAAAAAATTAGACCTCAGTTGCACAATGCAGTAATTAAGTGTATTGAAAATATTAATGAGTAATATTTTATCAGCAAAAAATAATTTAGGATTCTTAAGTTTAGTTGGCTTGCAATTCTTCTTTCTGTTTTTACCCGTTGTAAAAAGTAGCAGCTCTGCAGACTTTAATGAAAAAGAAAAAATAAAATCAATTAATATTTTTAATCTTTCTGAAGAAGATGAATTATGGGTTGAAAAGACTTTAGAATCAATGACACTTTACGATAAGTGTGCCCAAATTTTTATGCCTGCAGTTTTTGGCAAAAGTCTTGATCAATCATCAAAGGAATTTAATTTTGCGTTGGAAATGGTTCAGGTGCACGGAATCGGCGGCATAGTAATTTCAACCGGGGATGTGGAAGAAACTGCATCTATGATAAACGAACTGCAGAAAAATTCTAAAATTCCTTTACTTGTGGGTGCTGATTTTGAAAATGGAATTGGGATGCGAATGAATGCCAGCAACACTTTTCCACACAGCATGGCAGTTGGCTCAACTAATAATCCTGATTTTGCATATCAAACAGGAAAAGCAACTGCAATTGAGGCTATAATGCTTGGTGTTAATTTTAACTTTGCACCTGTTGCGGATATAAATAATAATCCAGGTAATCCGGTAATTAACCTTCGCTCATATTCTGAAAGTAAAAACATTGTTACGGAGTTTTGTAAGTCTTATGTTGAAGGCTCATTAGAGGGAGGTGTAATTACATCCGCAAAACATTTTCCCGGACACGGTAACACAAGGATTGATTCACATAACGATATTCCTATTATTAGCGGCAGTAAAGAATACCTTACTGAAAATGAATTAAAACCATTTACAGAATTAATAGATAACAACGTACCCTCAATAATGATAGGCCATCTTAGCGTCCCTTCTTTTGAACCCGATAAAAATCTTCCCGCTTCATTGTCATATAATATTGTTACAAAACTTTTAAAGGAAAAATTGGGATTTAAAGGATTAATAATTACCGATGCACTTGATATGAAAGCAATAACAAAATACTATTCAACAAGTGAAGCTTGCTTAAAAGCCTTTAAAGCCGGAAATGATATTTTGCTTATGCCTTCAAGTATTCGTGATGGAATAACGGCAATTTATAATGCAGTTAAAAAAGGTGAGATTACTGAATCGAGATTAAATGAAAGTGTGAGAAAGATTTTATCCGCAAAAAGATGGCTTAAACTTGATAGATCAAAATTCAGCAGTAATAAAAGTCTTCCAAAACGAATTAGATTGGAAGAACATTATAAACTTTCGAAAGAAATTGGGGAACAATCTATTACAATCGTTAAGATGAACAGTAAACTTATTCCTATTGATTCTTCCAACTATAAAAAAACATTTATTATAAATATTACTAATAGAAGAGCTATTGTTGATCCGCATTTTAATGAGGCTTATAAAGAAGATCTGTCCTTATACAGCAGCACAACACTTACAAGTGAATCAAAGAACACAGATTATAAGTTTGCAATGGATGTTGCTAATGATTGTGAAATGCTGATTATAGCCTCTTATTTTTATGTGGGCAGTAATCTTAACGGTAATTCTATCTCCGAAGTACAAATAAAATTTATAGAAAATTTAATAGCTCTTAAAAAAGATGTCATAATTATTAGTTTCGAAAATCCATATATACTATCTTCATTTCCACAAGCCCAAAATTATATTTGTACTTTTAGTAATTCAAAAGCATCGCAACGAGCTGCAGTTAATTTGTTAAAAGGATCAATAGAACCAAAAGGTACGTTGCCTGTTTCAATTCCTGGCACAGAATATCAAATCGGATTTAAATGGAGACCAAATAGTTGAATAATGTTTTACTTTTTATGAATTAGATATTTATGCCCTTAATTCTAAAATCACCAATCGTTTCTAAATGTTCGTCATTCAAAAATATTTTTTAGTGATGTTAGTACTATTCAACAAACCATTTAATGTCCTTTGCCAATTCACCGATAAACAGGGACGAAAAAACCTTTCGGATTTTATTCCAATCAAAAATGTTTATGCAGCCGGCAGGCTTGATTTTGACAGTGAGGGTTTGGTTATACTTTCTGATGATGGTAAACTTCAAAACAAAATCTCTGATCCAAAATATAAAATGCAGAAAACATACTGGGTACAGATTGAAGGTATACCTGATGAACAAGAGATTAGTAATCTGCGCAATGGTATATTATTAAAAGATGGAATTACAAAACCAGCCAAAGCAAATTTGATCGATGACCCAGATGTCTGGGAAAGGATTCCGCCGATCAGGCAAAGAAAAAATATTCCAACAAGCTGGATTGAGCTGACAATTACCGAAGGAAGAAACAGGCAGGTTAGAAGAATGACTGCTGCAATTGGTCATCCAACTTTAAGATTAATCAGATATTCAATCGGTGATTGGAATATTGAAAATCTAAAACCAGGTGATTATAAAAGCATTAGATAATTACGATTCCGGCGGCGGTGAAAAAAACTTTTTCTTAATCATAAATGATAGATAGACAATCATAATCCCAACAATAATAACAGCAACAGCAGGAATAAATATTGCAATTGCAGATAATGCAACTGAACTTCCTGCTTCAGCTGTTGAAACTACAGGATTGCCTGCCCCACCGGTAAGTGCAGATGATTTTAATCTTATCAATCCTGTTGCTGCATGAATTGTTCCTGCAATACCGCCGCCGGCAATCAAAGCTAATGACCATTTTATTAAAGGTGGAAAATCTGTTACTACAGCTCCTGATAAAATTATTCCTGCTAAAATAGCAAGAGGATGATTGATGGCATCCAAAATATTATCAACCCAGGGGATGTAGTAACTAAAAATTTCAACCACTGTTGCAACAGAAAAAAGAATTAGTGCAGGTAACGTTCCAATCCAGCTAAAGTAAGTTGATAATTCTAAATTTCCAGTATATGCCGCAATCGATGTAATAAGAAATGGGATGAAGATCCTAAATCCTACTGCAGCGGCTAGCCCAATACCGATGAAAATGCTAAGTATTAATTCCATATTATTTATCTTTTTAGTTCTTTGTACCACCGAATTTATTCTGTGATTGTTTTTCTAATTGTAAAGAGGCAGAATAAATTCTGCCCTACAATATTTATTTTAATAGCTCATATTATTAAGTTTTACTTTTCCACGGAATATCCAGTAAATGCTTATCGTGTATGCAAGAACAAATGGAACACCAACCATTGCAATTATCAGCATAATATTCAAAGTCTTTTGTGATGATGCGGCATTGTAGATGTTTAAACTATACTCCGGATTATTTGATGCGATAACAAAATTTGGAAATACACCAAACGCAAATAAAGATAGCAATGCGGCTATTGATGCACATGACGATAGAAAAGCAAAAAAGTCCCGACCTTTGGAAATCTCTCTTGGAATATTTGCGATAGCTAACATGTTCAAAATTGCAAGTACATATAAAGCGGGAACTTCTTTAAAATGCTGAATCATATGGGGATAATATATTAATGTAGTAAATGTTGTAATAAGGTAACTTATAATAAAAAATTTAATCGTGTTGTTTACCCATGCTCTTAATTTGTTATGTAGTTCGCCTTCTGTTTTCATAACTCCATAAATTGCACCGTGCATCATAAACAATGCAACGGTTGTAACTCCAACTAAAATCGTATAAGGATTGATCAGACCCCAAAAAGTTCCAATAAATTCTTTGTTTGCATCCAATGGAACACCTGTTATAAGATTTCCAATTGACACACCGGCTAAAAATGCTATAAAAATACTCGCAACACTAAATGCAACATCCCACATTTGTCTCCACCATTTCATTGGGCGTTTGCTTCTAAACTCAATTGCAACAGCTCTAAAAATTAACATAAACAATAACATCATAAGTGCGGTATAAAATCCTGAGAACACAGTTGCATAAACATGAGGAAAGGCTGCAAACAGAGCACCGCCGCCTGTCACAAGCCAAACTTCATTACCATCCCAAACCGGTCCAATTGAGTTTAACATAATTCTTCTATCGAGATCATCTTTTACAAAAAGATGTAACGCTCCAACTCCAAGATCAAAGCCATCAAGGATTGCATATCCAACTAATAGAATACCGATTAGAAAAAACCAAATTGTATTTAAATCAAAAGTAAATTCCATATTCTCTCCAGAATTTCTTAAGCCTTTGGATGTCCAATTTCAGAAGCTATCTGATCAACTTCTTCAGGACCATGTTGTATTTTTTCATTTAACAGATAAATAAACAAAATAAAGAGACCAGCATAGATTACTGTAAACAGAATTAATGAAAACCATACCTGCCCTGCTTCAACCGCTTTTGATAATCCTTCTGAAGTTTTTAGTAAACCATAAACAATCCACGGTTGTCTTCCGACCTCAGCAGTTATCCATCCAACTTGATTTGCGATCTGAGGAAGAAAAACCGAGAAGACAAAAATCCATAGCATCCATCTTTGTTTAAATAATGTACCGCGCCACCAGAAAAATATTCCAAGTAAACTTATTGCAATTAATGTAAATCCAATTGCAACCATTAAGTGATAAGCCTGAAAAACAATATTTACTGGCGGACGATCTTCTTCTTTAAATGAATTTAGTCCCGTTACTCTGGTATTTGTATCAAAGCCAATCAAATAACTAAGCATACCCGGAACAGCAATACCAAAATTTACTTTTTGATTATCCTCATTAACCCATCCAAATAAATAAAGTGGTGCATTGGTTTGATCATCAAAAACTGCTTCCATTGCAGCAAGCTTTGCTGGCTGATTTTTACCTACCCCAACTGCACTTCGGTGCCCGGTGAGAAGTTGAAACAAAGAAGCAATCATTACAACAATTAAAGCAATTTTAATTGATGCTTTTGCAAAACGAATATGTCTATCTCTTAAAAGATAGTAAGCACTAACACTTATGATGAGAAATGCACCAGCCAGCCAGCAGCCGGAAAGAACATGCAATAGTCTATCAACGGAGGAAGGATTAAAAACCATAGCCCAAAAATCTGTAATCTCGGCACGCGCATTTATTCCCTCCCCCACAACATGAAATCCTGCAGGAGTTTGCTGCCAGGAATTTGCAACAACAATCCAAACTGCACTAAACATTGATCCGAGTGAAACCATAATGGTTGAAAAGAAATGCATTTTGGGTCCAACTTTATCCCAGCCAAAAACCAGCACTGCAAGAAAACCCGATTCTAAAAAAAATGCAAATATTCCTTCAGCAGCAAGAGCACTTCCAAAAACATCTCCAACAAAACGCGAGTATGTTGCCCAGTTGGTTCCAAATTCAAATTCCATTACAATTCCAGTTGCAACACCAATCGCAAAAGTTAAAGCAAAAACTTTAACCCAAAACTTTGTCATATTTTCAAAAAATTTATCTTTTGTTTTAAGATACATCCCTTCCATAATCACAAGTATAATTGCGATACCAATGCTGAGCGGCGGATAAATGTAGTGGAAGGCTATTGTAAAAGCGAATTGGAGACGAGAAAGTATTTCAACATCCATACTAACCTAATATTTTTTTGTATTGTAAATTTAAATTAGCAAAAGCGATTTTCAATAAGAAACAAAAAACATTCAGATTTTACTAACTATTGTTTGTTGTTAACATTTACAACTTTTGAAACATTGAAATATTTTCAATTATTTTTATCAAACAACTTAATTTTCTCTGCAAACTTTGAAGCGAACTCATCAAACATTTTTGCAATGTCATGATTGCTAGTTGATTTGCGGTAAGTATCACCTAGCTTTAAAATCATCTGATAAAAATGAAGATTCATATCATCAACAAGCATATCGTTCGTCCACAAATCAATACCAAGAGTAACTTTATCTTCTTTATCCCAGAGAGAAAGCATCATAGTTTTTGCTTCTTTCATACCAGCAAAGTCGGCATCATCAGCCTGCCATTCAATTTTTTCCGGCATCTTTTTTTCATCAAGCTGTATTTTAAAAGTTATGTTTGATGTTTTACTCATTTAATTTCTTTCTATAGTTTATTTAGTATTTCTGATATTTTGCAAAACCATTTTTAACCATCTCATCATTTATATTGATAAATATTCCCTTATCATCCTCTAACCAAACTTCAGCAAGGTATCTGCCGTACTTCTCTTTTTTATCTTTAATAGTTTCAATAAAAACTTCTTTATCAAGAATTAATGATCTTAAAAAATCACGGCTTTTTAATCCTTTTGTTCTTTCTGTGCCTCTCAACTCCGGAGCGTTTATTCTAGTCAATCGAATCTTTTCACCTTTAATCCAGGTGTGCAATCCAAGATCAATATCGATAGTGCAGGTATCGCCGTCGTAAACCTCAATAATTTTTGCTTTATAGTGATAGAGAACTTTGTCCATCTTTGTTCCTTTCGATTTGAATCGCTTGCCTGTATTTTAGTTACACCAAAATTAAAAGGATAAATGTTGAAAGTAAAAGGATTATTAATAATTGTAGTGCTTTTTTCCTCCTTAATGTTTTCCCAAACAGAAATCTCAGTCGGCGGATATCTTGGCGGAGGGTCGTTTAGCGGTAATTCACCTTCCATTGGCGGATTTACTACTTCTCTTTTTGTTGAAGCCAATCTTCCGTTGTTTGAAGAAGTTTTTCCCAGGTTAAGTTTTATTTATACAAAAGATTTTAACGCAATTCTTCCAAATACGAATCAGCCTTATAATCCTTTTATTTTGGGCTTTAACTTTAAAGGAGTTACAACTCAATACTTTGATAATAAAATGTTTTTAGAAGAAGGTGTTGGTTTGCTTGCATTGAATGACAGAACTTTTATCGATACAGATGTTTGGGATTATGGTATTGTAATTTCTCTAACTGTCGGATTTGATTTAAGAAATTTTGATCTGAAAGGATTTAAAATAGGTGCCGGTGCTGAGTATGGTATTACCTTTGTTAATACACTTCCTAAATATTCTTCCATTCATGTTTTAATAAATTATACTATTTGATTATCCTTATAAATAACTCTTTCTTTAAAATAACAAACCCAATTCCTAAAACGAATTGGGTTTGTTTATAATAAAATACGTGAAACTTACTTAGTAATCTTTCCAGCTTTTAATTCAGCACTTAGTCTCTTCAGTTTATAAACTTTATCAATCACTTCAATCATTCCAGTTGAGTGAACTGATACAGTTCTGTTTTCTTCAGTCCTAAAAATAAAGTTTCCAGGTAGGCTTTGAATATTTCCATCGAATGCTAATCCAACAATTTCTGCATTCTTATTAATTACAGGACTTCCGGAGTTTCCGCCAATAATATCATTGGTTGAAACAAAATTAAATGGAGTTGATAGGTCAAACTCTGCTGGCGGAGGAGTCCATCTTTCCGGCAAGCTCCAGGGGAATTCTTTTCCCTGTCCATAATATCTATCATACAATCCATAAAAAGTTGTGTAAGGCTGTGCATAAGTTCCGTTGTATGGAAATCCTTCTACAACGCCATCAGCTAATCTTAAGGTAAAAGTTGCGTCCGGTGGAATTGATGTTCCATAAACCTCAAATACAGCAACACCTAACTGTTGTGAGTATGCTGATTCAACTTCTGTAATATCTGTAACTTTTTTTGAATATTCTTCGGCACGATCTTTAGAATTCATCATAAAATAAATAAACGGGTCATCTCCTTTAAGAACTTCATCTGCGCCGCTTTCTAAAAGTTCTTTTACATCATCAAGGCTGGTTATTTTAGAATTAGATAATATATAGTCAACAGCCTCTTTGCCCCGCTTGCCGCCGGTAAAATTCTTGACTAGCGGATCATCAGCACCAAGGTAATTATACAATGCGTCAATTTTCATTTCCAGCATTAAATTATTCATATCAGCATCAAAATCTTCCGGGAATAAGGAAGCTAATGTATTCTCAAGTTCATCACCAACATAAAGATCATTTCTTTCGCTTTCGGGTAACTTTAGATTTTCGGCAATTGCAATAACTTCATCTGCAATAGAAAAGTATTGTGGAGTAGAAAATCTATTCATGCTTAAAGCAAAATTTTTATTTGATATTTCACCAAGCTGTTTACGAGAATCTGCTATTTTATCCCACAGATCACCATACTTTGCTTTTAACTCAGGATCAGCCTCGACCGATGCACGAAAAGTTTTTTCAAAGTCTCTTTTCCTTTGCATTAAAATCGGATCTCTTAATCCTTCCAAAATTCCACCATAAGCTTTTAGCGAATTATCAAAACTAAAAATCATATCCTGTAGTTCAAGTCTTCTGCTCGGATCTTTTGCAAGCATACCTTTATACATATTAGATAAATTTGTTAATAACGCCAAAGTTCTTGGATATTGCACGTCTCTTGCATATTCTAATTGTGCAACTGTATTTAATCTATCTGTGTTACCTGGATTTCCAACAACAAATACTGGCTCACCAACAGCGGCGCCATTTTCACTCCATTTATAAAAGTTTTCAGTCTTTAAAGGATTTCCGTCATCATCATAAACTCTAAAGAAACTGCAATCAAGATTAAATCTTGGAAAAGTAAAGTTGTCAGGATCACCGCCAAAAAATCCTAATTGATCTTCGGGTGCTAAAACTAGTCTTACATCGGTATATCTTTTATATCCATAAAGAGAATACTTGCCGCCATTATAGAGTGGAGTTATTGCTACTTTTAGTCCTGTAGCTTCAGCTTCTCTTTCTTCGATCTTTGCAATAATTTCATTTTCAAACTTAGCACGCTCCTGGTCTGTAGTGCCCTTGTTTATTTCATCAATAACTTCATCAGTTACATCTTTAAACAATACTAATTGTTCAACATACAATCCGGGAACAGGTCTTTCATCCTGCAGGGTTTGCGCAATAAATCCATTAGCATTTAAATCCTCACCTTCTTGAGTAACCTGAGTTATACTTTGTCTTGCACAATGATGATTTGTCATTACCAATCCATCGGCTGAGACAAAAGAAGCAGAACAATAATTTGCAAAACGAAGGGCAGACATTCTAACATGTTCAAACCAGGATTCATCTGGTTTAAAATTGTAAGCTTCGCTAAAATAATCCATTGGAGGATACTCAAATGTCCACATTTTGCCGGTATCAAATTTACCTGCTTTAACAGTATCAAGATTCATCCAGTTAGCATCTTTGGTTGATACTTGTGCGGTGGAAGAGCTTGACATAAACAAACTAATAAGAATAACACTTAAGGCTATTCGTTTCGCCACAAATCCGAACAGAAATCTCATAACTACACCTTATTATGATTAAATATTATTAACTAAAAAAACATTGGCTAAAATAAATAAAAAATCCTTCTATGCGCCATTCAAATTATGAATGGTCGAATAAAAGGATAAACCTTACAACTGACTTTAAAGTTTCTTAAAAAATCAATTGATCTGCAAAAATGCTGTTAAATATAAGAATCCGGTTGATATAAAGGTTCAATTTCCCACTCATCTTCAATAGTTCCGATGCAATGAGAACATTTTGGAACCGTAAATACAACTTTTTCTTCATTGGGTGCAGCACGTACAAAATTTAATACCGTTCTGCAGCTTGTGCATTGAACGATATGTGAAGTGTGTATTTTTCTGCTGCATTCCGGACAAATGAACCCAAGATCACCCGGATTTTCTTCAGGGTGAACTAAAAAGATTGAGTTACATTTTATATGATTGCATTTAGCGAAGTGCCACTTAATAGTATCAGAATTTTCGATAACTATCTCCATAAAATTTGTTAAGCGAATGTAATTAGTGTTATTCAAAAAGTCCATTGAAAAATGAGTACCTTTCAAAAATATTTTTTGATGTTCAAAGCACATTTTTCTTTAAATTGCATCCGAACTTAATCTGCATTTTTAGATAAAAAAACACTTTAATTTTTCAAGGATTATTTTATCATTTATTAAGGAACCTTTATGGAAAAACTAAACAGCTTTAAAGCTTATGATATTAGAGGCAAAGTACCTTCAGAGTTAAATCCTGATTTGGCTTATAAGATTGGAAGATCATTTGCAAAACACGTTAATGCAAACAAAGTTGTGGTTGGATATGATATAAGAAAATCGTCGCTGGAACTCTGTGAAGCATTGGTTAAGGGATTAACTGATGCCGGCAGTAATGTTGTTAATATCGGATTATGCGGAACTGAGATGATTTATTTTTCAACTCCCTACTTAAATGCCGATGGCGGAATTATGATTACAGCAAGCCATAATCCACCTGAATATAATGGGATGAAATTTGTTAAACGGAATTCTGTTCCAGTGGGATATGATTCCGGATTAAATGTTGTTGAAGAAATGATCATAAAAAACGATCTGGGCGAAATAAGCACCAAGAAAGGATCAGTGGAAACAGTTGATGTTATGGAAGCATTCATAAACAACTTATCCAAATTTTATGATCCAAAAAAAATTATGCCTTTCAAAGTTGTTGTTAATGCCGGCAATGGCTGCGCTGGTTTATCACTTGATGCAATTGAATCCAGACTTCCGGTAAAAATGATTAAAGTTTTTAACGAGCCGAATTCAGATTTTCCAAATGGCGTTCCCAATCCGTTACTTATAGAAAATAGAACCCCAACTATTGATGCCGTTCTAAAAAATAATGCTGATCTTGGTGTTGCCTGGGATGGTGATTATGACAGATGCTTTTTCTTTGATGAAAAAGGAAGTTTTATTGAGGGATATTACATTGTTGGTTTGCTTGCCAAATCTATTCTAAAAAAATTTCCTGGTGAAAGGATTGTACACGATCCAAGGTTAGTTTGGAATACACTTGATGTTGTGGAAAAAGGCAAAGGAGTAGCAGTTCAATCTAAAAGCGGACATGCATTTATAAAACAAAAAATGCGTGAAGTAAACTCTATTTACGGCGGAGAGATGTCAGCCCATCATTACTTTAGAGACAATGCATATTCAGACAGTGGAATGATTCCGTTTCTATTAATTATGCAGCTTATGTCTGAAGAAGATAAAGCCTTGAGTGATCTTGTCGAAGAAATGATTGCAACCTTTCCCTGTTCTGGTGAAATTAATTCTACTATTGCTGATCCTGCCGGAAAAATAAAAGAAATAGAAAAACTTTACACTGGCGGCAAAGTAGAAAGAACTGATGGTCTAAGTGTTGAATATGATGATTGGAGATTTAATTTAAGAATGTCCAACACGGAACCTATAATTCGTTTAAATGTTGAAAGCAAAGGCGATGTGTTATTGATGGAAGAAAAGACTAAAGAACTGCTGGATATTATTAGAGCTTAAATGAATTATGAGTGCAGCAACATTTTTTCTTGCTGCACTCAAAACTATGATGAATAAAATAAAATCTTACCATATTTGGTTTGCTTTCTCACTAATCTCATTAACATTAATTGGAATTGTTTCGCTCAGACTTCCATTCCGGGGGGACGAAAGACACATTGTTGAAACGATAAGATTATTTGCAAATAATTTTAACTTCGAAACAATTAAAGATTATCCGGAAGTTACACCGCCATTTTTCTTTTTGTTCTATGCCCTTTGGGCTAAAGTATTCAGTGCTTCAACTGAAAGTTTAAGAATACTAACTCTAATTATATCTTTTATAACCTGGCAGCTTGTTTATTATTTATTTGAATCCTTTACCAAAAAGAAATTTCATGCATTATTACTTTCGGTAGTTGTTATAGCCAATCCTTATTTCTTTGGAACGAGCGTTTTCGTCTTTACAGACATGCTGACAATTTTGCTTATACTGGCAGCAGTTATCTCATTAATAAAAAACAGATTGTATCTTTTTATTATTCTCACTGCATTTGCAATTCTTTGCAGACAGTATGCCGTAGTAATTCCGGCGGCGATTATATTCTATTCTTTTTTGAACTATAAAAATGATAAAGCAAACAATAGAAATTATTTAATTGGTTCACTTATAACCTTTTTACCTTTATCAGTTTTATTTGTGATATGGAAAAACATTTCTCCGGCAAGCGGAATTGAAAAGTGGATTGTGCCAAATTCATCCTTCTACAATATTGACTATATAAATACTTACATCACATTTTCAGTTATTTATATTTTGCCATTAGTGATTGTGTTTTATAAAAAGATAAAATTCAACTACGTTACTTTTCTGATAGCATTTGTGTTTACTATTATTGTCTCTTTTTTCCCGATAAAAACATCGATGGCTACCTTAGAATTTACTGATTATAAAACTGTTGGAATTATTCATCAGACATTGGTAGAATTCTTGGGAAATGAAAGTTTTTGGTTAAAAATTATTCTAGCATTTCTACTTTTGGCTGGATGTTACATCAACACAGAGTTGTTAAAAAGATTTTATACAGCAATCAAAACAAAATCATTAGACAAAGAAATCATCTTTACTTTGTTGTGGGTCTTATTCCTTTTAATAATGCCGTTTTCTTATCAGGTATGGGAAAAATATTTAACAATGATTTTGCCATTTTTAATCTTAAGTATTTATCTATTCTTATATCCAACTGAAAAATAATTCACCGTCTTCTATAATTGCTGCACAGACTGAAGTCTGTGTTACAGAAATATAGATAATATGATGACGCGAATTATAGATTACAATTTCACTTCAACTTTAATTGGAACTTTAATTTTCTCCCACTCAAGTCTTATAACAGCAGAAGTATCCGATGCTTTATTAATCGTATAAGATAACCACTCCTGCCAGATAGCTTTTTCAGTTTTTACTTTAACCCTTAGTGCGTCTTCGGATTCATTATACTCAAATGCTCCCCACTGATCTGCAACTTTATTAAATATTATTATCCAATCATTTTTGCCGGGAATAGCAAATAAACTATAAGAACCTTTTTTTAATTTTTTCCCTTCAATTGTTACATCTGTGGAGAATGTAATTTTTGTAGCTTCATTTGCACCGGCGCGCCAAACTGCATCATAAGGAACTAGTTTGCCCCAGATTTCTCTGCCTTTTACTCCTGGTCTGCTGTAAACTATGCGAACATCTGTAAATCCCACCGTCTGCATTACCTCAGCTTTAGGGCTGATGCGTAAATCTTTTTTATTGTTTTGTGCTTCAGTTGAATTGGTAAATAATACAAATACAACGAATAACAAAATCGCAAGGCTAAAAATCCATTTCATATATATTGCTCTAATTTTTTATTTAAAGATATTCAAATTTTTTGTAATTCCTCAATAACTTTATCAATCTCGTGATGTGTGTTGTAAAAATGAGGGGCAAATCTTATAAATCCTTCACGAAGCGAACAAAATATTTTCTTCTTTTCCAATTCTTCAAAAATCTTTTCAGAATTTTTTGGTTTGATTGTTACTATCCCTGCTAACTCATCATCTGAACAATGGGACAAAACACAATCTAATCCAAGTGATTTTAATTTAATAATAAAATACTTTGTGTTGGACAATACTTCTTTTTCAACATTATCAAAACCAAAATCCTTAAAAAGTTTTAGTGAAGTATTGAAAGCATTAATTCCAAATGCGTTCAATGTACCGCCTTGAAAAACATTTGCGGTGGTTTTTAATTCCAGCTTGTAATCTAATAGATTCCACGCATTCTCAACTGAGAGCCATCCAACATTAGCGGGAATCATCTTCTTCTGAAATTCTTCATCAACATAAATAAATGATAATCCCTGCATTCCTAAAAGCCATTTTTGAGTTCCACAGGAAAGAAAATCAATTTTACATTTTTTCACATCAATGCGCATAGCCCCAATCCCCTGTATTCCATCAACACTGAAAATGATATTATTTGCTCTGCAGTAATTTCCAATCTTTTCCAGATCAACCTTATAACCGGAAAGAAACTGAACAAAGCTAACGGATACTAATTTTGTTTCAGATTTAATTGAATTTATGATTTTATCGGCAGTAACAATTCCATTTTCAGATTTTACAAAATCAACTTCAACGCCTAATCTTTTTAAATTAAGAAACGGATATACATTTGCAGGAAACTCAATATCATTCAATAATATTCTATCCCCTTTTTTCCAATCAATACTTTGCGCAAGTATGCTAATGCCATTGGAAGTGTTATCAACAAATGCTGTACGGTCAATATTGCAATTTATCAACTCTGATAATAGCAGTTTTGTTTCTTCAACAACTTTAAGAAAAGATGAGTAGTCATCAATTTTGCTCTCGCTCTTTTCTTTTAAAAGATTTGATAAACGATTTACGACAAGTGATGAAAATGGACCTGTTGCAGCGTGGTTAAAATAAGTTATTCCATTTTGCAGGTAAGGAAAATTACTGCGTACTTCTTCTTTATTCATCTTTGAAATTCGCTCATAGTTTAATTAGTTTTCAATACAAAAATAAGAATGAATTATATCTCTTCTAATATCAAATATTTACAGGCAAAAAATGGCAGCTCAAAAACCTCTCAAACATAAAGAACTAAAACCTGAAGAACTAAGATGGAAATGTGATCCTAATATTTTCGATTTTGAATCAACAGAGGAAATCGATCCGATAGAGGGAATTATCGGACAGGAACGTGCGTTAAAAGCTATTAGAATGGGCGTTGATCTGCGAAGCCCGGGTTACAACATTTACATAGCCGGTTTATCCGGTTCCGGAAAAGCTACAACTGTAAAGCAGATGCTCGAAAAAATAAGCTCTGATTGTCCGAGACTTTATGATTATGCTTATGTAAACAATTTCCACGATTCAGATCAACCGCTGCTTATTAAATTTCATAAGGGGCAGGCAAAAGAATTCAAACAAGATCTTAATGCAGCAATTGAAGTTTTAAAGCAAAGGATCCCCATAGCACTTGAGAGCGAATTATATCTATCACGCAAAAAGAATATTGTTGAGGAATATAATCAAAAAGAGCAGGCGTTAATGGATGCGTTTGATAAGGAATTGAGAAAAAAGGGATTTTCTCTTGGGCAGATAAGAGTAGGCGAACAGATAAGACCAGACATTATTCCGTTGATTGATGGGCAGCCTGTTCCTGTTTTTCAATTCGAAGAGCTTATCAAGCAAAATAAATTAACTAAAGAAAATGCTCAGCAAATTATTTTAGATTATAACAGTCATCAGCCGAAGCTGCAGGTTATTTTCAAAAAAGGATTGAAGATTAGTCAGGAATTTCAGGAAAAACTTCAGCAGCTTGAAAAAGAAAGTGCTGAAGTAATCGTGCTGGGTATTTTTGAAGGTTTAAAAGAAAAGTACAATTCCAATTCGGCTTTAGAACATCTTAACCTTGTTGAAGAAAATATTTTGGATAACATACAGATATTTAAAGGCGTTAAGCCTGAAGGTGAAATGACTCAGGAAGGTATGTTTATTGATTACTTCAGGGATTATGATTTGAATATCATACTTGATAATTCTGATACGAATGAGTGCCCTGTAATTATTGAAACTAATCCAACTTATATAAACTTGTTTGGTACAATAGAAAAAGTTAATGATGGAAAAGGAAATTGGTACAGCGATTTTACAAATATAAAATCTGGTTCCATGCTTCGCGCTAACGGCGGCTATTTAGTTCTAAATGTTATGCATTTGTTTGAAGAACCCGGAGTTTGGAAATCACTAAAGCGCGTTCTTACGTATAACAAATTAGAAATTCAGGAATCACCATATCATTTTTCGATGTCCGCAACATCACTTAAACCTCAGCCAATTGATATCGATACAAAGGTAATTTTAATCGGCAGCCAGATGATTTATGCTTATCTAAGTGAGCGTGAATATGATTTTAAGAAGATGTTTAAAGTAAAAGCAGATTTTGATTATGAAATTCTTCGAAGCGACAAAGTTTTAGTTGAGTACGCACATGTAGTTAAAAAATTAATCAAGCAGGAAAAACTAAAAGAGTTTGATAAGTCTGCCATTGCATATCTTTTAGAGATCAGTGCAATACTTGCAGGGCGGCAGAGTAAACTTACTCTGCGCTTTTCACAAATTGCAGATATAGCTCGCGAAGCAAGTTTTTGGGCAGCAGATGATGGATTTAATGTTGTTTCCGCAGCCCACATCGAAAAGGCGTATCAACTTGCACGTGAAAGACACGGTATGCTTGAAGATAAGGTTACTGAAATGTTTGAGAACAAAACTTTTTTGATTGATACTGACGGTGAAAGAGTCGGACAAATAAATGGACTTGCAGTTTATAACGCAGATTTTTATTCCTTTGGGAGACCAACGCGAATTACCGCCACAGTTTCTCTTGGAAGCGGAACAATTATAAATGTTGAGCGTGAAGCAGGAATGAGCGGCAGACATTATAATAAAGGTGTATTAATTATCTCTGGATATTTTAAAGAAACATTCGGACAAGATCAGCCTCTGTCGTTTAACGCTAATCTTGTTTTTGAACAATCGTATGGTATGGTTGATGGAGACAGCGCATCCTGCACAGAAATTTTTGCACTACTTTCCACCTTATCAGGTCTTCCAATTAAGCAATCCATTGCAGTTACAGGATCCCTAAATCAAAAAGGCGATGTGCAGCCTATTGGCGGCGTTAATGAAAAGATTGAAGGATTTTATGATATCTGTAAATTGAATGGATTGACCGGAAAGCAAGGGGTGATAATTCCAATCCAAAATATTAATGATTTGATGCTTCGTGAAGATATTATTGAAACCGTTAAGAAAAATAATTTTCATATTTATCCAATTACACGGGTTGAAGAAGGTATTGAAATACTTACAGGCGTAAAAGCTGGAAATAAGACTGACAAAGGTTATGAGGCTGGAACTGTATTCGATAAAGTAGAGAAAAAGATTCAAGAGTTATATTCAAAATCACGTGCAATAAAATTTAAAAACATTTCCGAAGAGAAAAGTAAAACCTTAACAAAGCCCTCTAATAAAACAGTAATTAAAAAAAGCAGGGATAAAAATCCGGGAAAGAAAATTAGATGATCAGTTCAAAACAGAATTCACTTGCAAAAACTAAAATACTTGCAACACTTGGACCTGCCACACAAAATGTTGAAGCAATTAGAAAATTAATTCTAGCTGGTATTGATGGTGTCCGGTTGAACTTATCACATGGCTCTTATGAAATATTTGAAGAGGTTTTTAATTCAATACATACTGCGTGCTTGGAAGAAAATTCCCCGCTTGCAGTTTTAGTCGATCTGCAAGGACCGAAAATTAGGATAGGCGAATTAGAACAGTCAAGTATAAATCTGATAACCGGTAACTCAATAGAAATAACCATTGAAGATATTAAAGGTAATGAGAAAATTATCTCAACATCTTACAAGCAATTAGTTAATGATGCAGTAATTGGAGATCCCATATTAATTAATGATGGATTGATAAGACTAAAAGTAATACAGAAAAAAAGTAATTCGCTTATTTGTGAAATAGTTAATGGCGGAGTGCTAACGCCAAAGAAAGGCATGAATCTTCCGGGAATGAATTTGTCCACTCCATCGATAACTAAAAAAGATTTGAATGACCTTGAATTCGTTTTAAAGCATCGCGTTGATTACATCGCGTTATCTTTTGTGAGAAGTGCAAATGATGTATTTGAGTTGAAAAACTGGTTAGCTGCAAAAGGAAAAACACTACCTGTAATTGCAAAGATTGAAAAGAAAGAAGCAGTTGATAACTTGCTTGAAATAATTAATGCTGCTGATGGAGTTATGGTTGCAAGAGGTGATCTGGGTGTTGAGCTGCCGCCTCAAGAAGTACCGGTGCTTCAAAAGTCAATTATAAAACAATGTAATGCTCTGGGTAAGTTAGTTATAACCGCAACACAAATGCTGGAATCTATGATCAACTCTCCTATTCCAACCCGCGCAGAAGCATCTGATGTTGCAAATGCTGTTTGGGATGGAACTGATGTGGTTATGCTCAGTGCAGAAACTTCTGTCGGACAATTTCCGTTTCGTACTGTACAAATGATGAATGATATTATTATAAAAGCTGAACAGCATTTTGAAGATAGAATTAAAAATCATTTTATTAAACCTGACACATTACAAGAAAACCTATTCGATTCAGTGGGAAAAGCTATTGTTGAAATAAGTAAGCAGATTAATGCACAAGCAATAGTTGTTTTTACTTTTGAGGGACGTACTGCAAGAATTATTTCAAAATACAGACCTGACTCCAAAATAATAGCTATCTCAAACAGGTTTGAAACTATGAATAATCTTTGTTTACGTTGGGGTGTTACATCAATATATAGAGAAAAGATTGATAAAGAACATATTGCGATCGATGATGCTAAAGAATTAATTATTAATGCCGGCTTAGCAGAAAAAGGAGATCTTGTAATCTTTACAGCAGGTGCACCTTACTCTGAGAAAAGCAGAGCAAACTGGTTAAGATTTGAAGTGATATAAAAATGATTTCGCAGGATTTAAAAGAAGCACTGTGGTGGCATAAAACAGATATCGGAAAAATTATGTGCACCCTTTGTCCTCGCTATTGTGAAATTGGTGAAGGACAGCCAGGCTTCTGCTACATTAGAAAAAATATTGATGGAAAACTTTATAATTTAGGCTATGGCAAACCAACCGGATTTGCAATCGATCCGATAGAAAAAAAACCACTTAGTCATTTTTTACCCGGATCCGCAATTTTAAGTTTTGGAACCGCTGGCTGCAACCTCGGTTGTAAGTTCTGTCAAAATTGGTCTATTAGTAAAGCTAAGTTGGATGAAATAAATTCTTTAACCGCATCGCCTGAAGAAGTTGTTATGCTTGCTAAAAAATATTCAACCCCATCAATAGCATTTACTTATAATGATCCAACAATTTTTGGTGAGTACGTTATCGATATTTCTAAGCTTGCGAGAGAAGAAAATATAAAATCAGTAATGGTAACAGCAGGATATATTGACAGACAAGCTCGTAAAGATGTTTATAAATTTATTGATGCAGCTAATGTTGATTTAAAAGGATTTACGGAAAGATTTTATTACAAAAATACTTTTTCTCATTTGAATGATGTTTTAGATACTTTAGTCTGGTTAAAGAATGAAACTAATGTTTGGTTAGAAATTACAACACTTCTAATACCTGATGAAAATGACAGCGATGAAGAAATTATAAATGAGTGTGATTGGATTCTAAACAATCTTGGAGAAAACATTCCATTGCATTTTACCGCATTTCATCCGGATTTTAAAATGCAGAATAAAATCCCAACTCCACATTTAACCCTGTTACGTGCAAAAAATATTGCAAATAAACTTGGTATAAATTTTTGTTATGTTGGAAATGTGAATGATACTAAAAATCAATCAACTTATTGTGCTGCTTGTGGAAGTTTATTAATTGAAAGAAATTGGCATAAAACAAAGACTGTAAATCTTGAAAAAGATAAGTGCAAAAAATGCGGGAATGTGCTCCCAGGAATTTATTCATAAAAATCTTTAAGGAAACATAATGCTAAATCTGAAAGGTAAAATTGTATTTATAACAGGAGCTTCCTCAGGAATTGGTGAAGCTTGTGCAAGAGAATTTGCTAAACTGAAGGCTAACCTGATATTAGCTGCAAGAAGAATAGATAGATTAAAAAAACTTTCTGATGAATTAGAAAACACACATCATATAAAAATTAAATGCTTAGAGGTTGATGTTAGAAATTTTGAAGATGTACAAAATATATTTAATTCTTTAGAATCATCCTGGAAACAGATAGATATACTTGTGAACAACGCCGGATTAGCAAAAGGTCTTGAAAAGATTTATGAAGGTAAATTATCCGATTGGGATGAAATGATTGATACAAATGTTAAAGGCTTGTTAAATGTTACAAGAATTGTTTCTCCGGGAATGGTTGAAAGACAGAGCGGACATATAATCAATATTGGATCCACTGCGGGGCATGAGGTTTACACTTACGGCAATGTGTATTCCGCCACAAAATTTGCGGTTAAATCTTTAACACAATCTTTTAGATTAGATATGCTTGATAAAGGCATAAAAGTGAGCAGTGTTGATCCGGGAATGGTTTATACTGAATTTAGTAAAGTTAGATTTTCAGGAGATGAGTCGAGAGCCGAACAGGTTTATAAAGGTATTATACCACTATCGCCGAATGATGTGGCTGAAGCAGTTGTATTCTGTGCAACACGTCCTTTAAACGTCAATATTAATGAAGTGATTCTTACTCCAATACAACAGGCATCATCTACACAAGTGTTAAGAAAATAAAAAAGGAGGGATTAAGTTTCCCTCCTTTTAATAAACTGGAATTATGTCCTTACCTAAATAAACTAACGTCACCCGCACCTTCGCGTATTACCTCTGGTTCATCGCCGCTTAAATCAACTACGCTAGAGGGTTCAAAACTCATTGTGTTCGAAGCGAGCATTAAATCCACACGCGAATTAAAAATATTTTTAATTTCAAATGGGTCAATAATTGGTTCACCAAGTCTTGTAGTTGCACTTGTGCTGGCAATCGGATTGCCTAACTCCCTAACTAATTGCATAGTAACCGAATGATCGGGAACTCGTATACCGACAGTTTTTCTTTTACTCCAAAGTTTTTTGGGAATTACTTTCGCCGCTGGCAAAATAAAAGTATAAGGACCGGGTAAAAGATGTTTCATTGTACGGTAAGCATAATCAGACACCTTTGCGTAAGTAGAAATATCTTTCAAATCAGAGCAAATAAAACTGAATAGCTTCGTGTCAGTTTCATTCTTTATCGAAAGTATCTGCTCAATACCCTCTCTATTGAACAAGTCGCAGCCTAAACCATAGTAAGTATCGGTTGGGAAAATGATAACTCCGCCGCTTTTTAATACATCCACAGCCTTACTGATAAATCTTGCCTGCGGATTTTGCGGATGTAATTCAAAATATTCCATATTTGCCTTAATTATCTAAATTCTTAATACTTATTACAAAAATAGCCTTAATAATATTATAATCAAGACTAATTGGATCTAAACTATTGCCATGCTTAATTATTTGTTTAGCTAAGATATCTGATAAAAATTATTACCAAAACATTTTAGTTTTTTGGGATGATTTACTTATATTTACTGCTCTAAAAATCGAAAAGAATTTATTTTAAGGAGCGATTAAAATGGCTAGAAGATGCCAAGTAACAGGTGTTAGTCCGGTTGCCGGAAGTAATATTTCACACGCACACAACCATACAAAAACAAGATTCTTACCAAATCTCCAAAAGAAGAGAATTTGGGTTCAAGAATTAAATCGATTTGTTACTATAAAACTTACTACAAGTGCTGTAAAAACTATTAGCAAAAAAGGTACTGCACATATTGCTAAGCTTATAAGTGATAAGAAAATTAAAGTTAGATAAAAATTATTTTTAGGTATAAAAAAAGGGAATCCGCCTGGATTCCCTTTTCCATTTTAAACAATCTTAGTTTATTCTCGAACAACCCACACTTTAATTTTAGCATTAACATTTTGGTGAATTTTTAGATTAACACCATAAATGCCCAAAGCTTTAATTGGTTCTTCAATTTCAACTTTTCTTTTGTCTATATCGTGACCCTTTTCCTTAAGCGCGTCAGCAATCATTTGTGTTGTTACGGTTCCGAATATTTTATCTTCTTCACCAACCTGAACAGGTATTGTTACAGATACTGTTTCAAGTTCAGCAGCAAGAGCTTCCGCTGCTTTAAGTTCCTGCAAGTTTCGTTTTTCAACTGATTTCTTTTCATCATCAAGAGCTCTTATATTGCCTTTTAGAGCAGCATAAGCTAGACCTCTTGGAAAAAGAAAGTTTCTTGCATAACCATCTTTAACATCAACAACTTCGCCTATTTTGCCTAAGGCTTCAAAGTCTTGTCTTAAGATTACTTTCATATATTCTCCGGCTTTGTTTTAACTATCTAACTGTATCAGAAACATAGGGAAGTAATGCCATATGTCTTGCACGTTTAATAGCCGCAGCTAATTCGCGTTGATACTTTGAGCTGGTTCCGGTTATTCTTTTAGGAATAATCTTTCCCTGCTCGGTTATAAATTTCTGTAAAAGTTTAACATCTTTATAATCGATATACTTGATACCGTTCTGAGTAAACCTACAGACTTTTTTTGTTTTAACTTCTTTCTTCATTTCCATTACCTGACTGTTTAATTAAACTTGATTCTTCTTCAGATAAAAATTTATCAAAAGAATCTTCTGTGTAATCGATTGATTCATCAACAGCAACAGTTAGTTCATCTTCTTCAACAGAACCATTACCATCTGATCCAACCAATCTTTTATTTAGAAACTGAATTCTTCTAGCTTTAATTTCAACTATGCTTCTGTTATGTCCGTCTTCTGATTTCCAGCTTCTGCTTTGTAATTCACCATCAACCAAAATAGCTGATCCTTTTCTAAGTCTGTCTCGGCAGCTTTCAGCAAGCTTATTCCAGGCAACAACTCCAACATAACAAACATCTTCTTGCCACTGATTTGTACTGTCTTTGAATTTTCTGTTTGAAGCAATAGAAAAATTAACGACTGGAGTACCATTTGTAGTTTCTCTAAAAATAGGATCCTTAGTTAAATTTCCTGCTACAATTGCATAATTAATTTCTGGCATTTTCAAATCGGCCATTTGTGAACCTCCAAACTATATCATTAAGTAATTATTTATCACTGTCTTCGCTTTCAGTATCTTCATCTAATACTGGAGTAATTATCTCAACAGCTTCCGGGATAACTTCATCCTTTATTATAGCTGATAGTGTTTTGTTTTTCTCAAGTTGTTCTAAAGCATCACTGCTAAGCTTAAGTGTAACAAATCGTAAAATATGTTCATCAAGCGAATATGTTCTTTCAAGCTTTGCAACAAGATCGCTTGGTGCATCAAATCTGTAAATGGCATAGTAACCAATCTTACTTTTCTCAACCGGGTAGGCAAGACGTTTACGTCCCCAGTTTTCTAGCTCGCGGATTTCTCCACCATTATTAGTTATAACATCTTTAATTCTGGAAAGAATTGATTCGATTTGCTGATCGTCTAACGCAGCATTTATCAGAACGGCACTTTCGTAGACACCTGTTCTCATTTTTGTATCACCTCCCTATGGGCATTAAGACCCTTACTATTCTAAAACGAATGTAAGAGCAGGGTTAATAAAATATGTATTAAAAAGCGCTGAAAAATTACCTAATTAAAGGTGCAATTACAAGTGCTACAACGGACATTAATTTTAGTAAAATATTAAGTGAAGGACCGGAAGTATCCTTAAATGGATCACCGACCGTATCACCAACAACAGCTGCTTTATGAGCATCTGAGCCTTTATAATACATTTGTCCATTAACTTCAATTCCTTCTTCGAACATTTTCTTGGCATTATCCCATGCACCGCCAGCGTTCGCCTGAAATATTGCCATTAAAACTCCAGAAACTGTAACACCGGCAATAAGACCTCCTAACATTTCTTTATCGCCAAGAAAACCAACCAATATTGGTATTACAACAGCTAACAGACCTGGTAGAACCATCTGTTTAATTGCTGATTTTGTTGATATCTCAACACACTTCCCGTATTCTGCTTTACCTTCAGCATCTTCAAAAATTCCGATGTCTTCTTTGGACCAGTTTGCATGATCTATTCCATCATTTTTTTTCATAACAGCTAAAGCAGCTTTTAACTGTGGAATTGTATTGAACTGTCGTCTCACTTCCTCAATCATTGCCATTGCAGCTTTACCTACGGCTTGCATAGCAAGTGCGGAAAATAAAAATGGAACCATTGCACCTAATAATAATCCAGCCATGACAACTGCTTTAGAAATATCTATTGATGATAATTTTGCTGATGTCATATAAGCACCAAACAAAGCAAGCGCGGTTAATGCAGCAGAACCTATTGCAAAGCCTTTTCCGATTGCCGCAGTTGTGTTTCCAACAGAGTCTAACTTATCAGTTCTTGATCTTACTTCTTTAGGGAGTTCAGCCATTTCAGCAATACCGCCAGCATTATCAGAAATAGGGCCATATGCATCCACAGCAAGCTGAATTCCGAGAATTGAAAGCATACCTACGGCAGCAATTGCGATTCCATAAAGACCACCAAAACTAAATGCTGTAATTATTGCGAACGCCAAAACCAGTATTGGAAGTGCGGTTGAAATCATTCCCACACTTAATCCTGCAATTATGTTGGTTGCCGCACCAGTTACAGACTGACGTGTTATACTAATAACAGGTCCTTTGCCGCTGCCTGTGTAATATTCTGTGATCATTCCGATCAATGCCCCTGAAAGAATTCCAACAACCGTGGCAATAAATATTCCTGAGGATGTATAAAAATTACCTTTTATCGGATCTGCCCATTGATATAATGGATCCTGAAAATACCAACTCTCCGGTAATAACCACTTAATCAAAAACCATGATGCGACGATCATTAAAATTCCTGCGACGATATTACCAGTATTAAGTGCTTTTTGAGGATCACCGCCTTCTTTAACTTTAACGAAGAAAGTACCAATAATAGAAGCTACTATTCCAACGCTTGCAAGAACCAATGGTAGGAGAACAGCACCAAGATTATTAAACTTTGCGCTAAATTCAGGAGTTAGAAAAAATGCTGCACCCAGTACCATGGTACTAACAATCGATCCAACGTATGATTCAAAAAGATCGGCACCCATGCCAGCAACATCCCCAACATTATCTCCAACATTATCTGCAATAGTAGCTGGATTTAGATGATGATCTTCGGGAATTCCAGCCTCAACTTTTCCAACCAAATCAGCACCAACATCAGCAGCCTTTGTATAAATACCACCGCCTACACGAGCAAATAGAGCGATTGAAGATGCACCAAAAGAAAAACCTGTTATAATCGTGATAACTTTTGTAAGATTTTCTTGAGTTGACATTCCATACATATCACCATAAATAATCATTAAACCACCAAGACCTAAAACACCCAATCCAACCACACCTAATCCCATTACAGAACCACCTGTAAAAGCTATTTCTAGTGCTCTACCTATACTTGTTCTTGCGGCTTGAGTTGTTCTTACGTTAGCTTTTGTCGCAACTCTCATACCGATAAAGCCTGCAAGTGCGGAACAAAAAGCACCCACTACAAAAGACAATCCAACGAGAGGAGAAGAATCAGAAGAGTTTGCACCGCTATATGCAAGCAAGATTGCAACAATAATTACAAAAAATATTAGAACTCTGTATTCAGCTTTTAGAAATGCCATTGCCCCTTCAGCAATATGTCCGGCAATTACTTGCATTTTTTCAGTTCCGGCATCTTGTTTGGATATCCAGCGTGAACGCCAAAAAGTATAAAGTAAAGCAAGTACTCCAAACAGTGGAATGATATGAAAAATTAAATCCATTGCGCTCTCCTCAAATCGAATTTATTCAGATTCGTTATTTAATTTATTTAGATTTTTTAATCGGCTGAAGGTACTTAGCATTTTAATGTAGCCATCTGTAATAAAATTTTCTACAAGTGTAACACCAAGATTAAAGGTCTTTTCTAACTGCACTAAATCATTCTTATTAAAATCAGATAAAACATAGTTGGCAAGATCACCTGATTCAAAATCATCACCTATACCTATTCTTAATCTTGAAAAATCATTACTCTGAAGGTGGTATATGATTGAACTTAATCCATTATGCCCGCCATCCCCTCCAGATTTTCTAATTCGGATTTCCGATAAGTCTAGATTGATGTCATCGACTACTACCAATAAATCATGAACACTAATTTTATAATGGCGTATACAATCTAATACTGCTAAACCACTATTATTAACATATGTATAAGGTTTAACTAAAATAAAGGGAGCACCTGAATGCTCTCCTTCAGAAAAATGATAATCAAATTTTGAAGTTTTGAAAGAAAGATTTTTTTTTGAACAAAAAAAATCAAGGAACTGGAACCCAACATTATGTCTGTTATTTTTATAACGACTGCCTGGATTACCAATTCCTACAATAACACGCACTTAATACTATTCTTCTTTATCCTGTGGTTTACCTTTAGCAATAACTTCAGGTTCAGCAGCTTCAGGAGTTTCACCAGCCGGAACCTCTTCTTTTTCAATTTTTGGATGAGTTACCGCTGCTATAATTTGATTAGGATTATTAAGTAAAATAAAATTATCATATTTTAGATCACTAACGTGAATAGCCTGACCAAGTTTCAGTTCAGTAACATCTATTTCCAAATGTTCCGGAATATCTACAGGTAAACATTCAATTTCTACTTTGTGAAGTGTGTGTTGTAAAATTCCACCTTCTTTAATACCAATAGCACTACCTATCAATTGAACAGGAACTTCAATTTGGATTTTTTCTCCCTTTTTAAGTCCAAGCAGATCAATATGAACAATTTTTTCTGTAACAGGATCAAATTGAACATCTTTGATAATGCAATCTAATTCTTCATGTCCTTCAACATTTAAAGTAATTAAACTTGTTTTAGAGGTATATACCAGTGGATGAATTGCTCTCTCAGAAAATTGTAAAGGAAGTGGTTCGTGATGCTTTGAATAAAATATAGCAGGAACCTTTCCTTCTTTACGTAAAGCGCTTCTTGATGATTTATCTATTTTATCCCGCTTCTGTGCTTCTATTACTACTTTTTCCATTTTAACTCCGGGTCTTATTAACCTTTATCTATATTAAATAATGAACTAATTGATTCGTTTTTAAATGTCCTTTGAATTGCTTCTCCAAATAATGGAGCTGCAGAAATTTTTACTATTCGGTCACAGGCATTTTCATCAAAATGAATTGTGTCTGTCACAAAAAGTTTATCGATATCACTGCTATTCAATCTGTCATAAGCTGGGCCAGAGAGCAGCGGATGTGTAACAGCACCATATATTTTTTTTGCACCTCTTTCTTTAAGTGCATTGGCTGCGCCCACAAAAGTTCCTGCTGTATCTATCAAATCATCAACAAGCAAAATATCTTTATCTTCAACATCTCCGATAATATTCATCACTTCAGCAAGATTTTGTTTTGGTCTTCTCTTGTCTATAACTATCAGACCAGAGTGAAGCATTTTTGCATAAGCCCTGGCAATCTTAATTCCGCCAACATCAGGAGAAACAACAGAAAGATTATCTGACAAATTACTTAAGTGATCCAAAAAAATTGATGATCCATAAAGATGATCAACAGGTAAATCAAAATATCCTTGAATTTGGGAAGCATGCAGATCCATCGTCATTACTCTATCTGCACCAGCTTCAGTAATAAGATTAGCCATTAATTTTGCCGTAATTGAAACGCGCGGCTGATCTTTTCTGTCCTGTCTTGCGTAACCAAAATATGGGATGACAGCTGTTATTCTTCTTGCAGATGCTCTTCTCGCAGCATCTATCATTATAAGAAGTTCCATCAGATTTTCGGCAGGAGGATTAGTTGACTGAATTAGAAAAACTTCTCTGCCTCTAATGTTCTCACTATACTTAACCCATATTTCCCCATCACTAAATCGCTTTAATTCCAGCATCCCCAATTCTACACCAATTGATTCGGCTATTTTTTCTGCAAGCGGGTGGTTTGACGATCCGGCAAAAATCATAAAATCAGTTGCTGACATTTTAAAATGCTCTATTAAAATTAAAAATAGATATTAAATATAACCAAAGAGGTAAGTTATGTCAATAAAATTAAACTTTTACAATTATTAATGTTAGAGACTTCTGAAAAAAAAGATTTTGTATCGATTATCATTCTAAAAGCGGAAATATATTACATTTTCAATGGATTCCCGCATGTACGAGAATAACATTTCGGATTTTTCTTAAGTCTCTCTTGTTAGTCTTTCTTCTTTCGTAATAGAAAGAAAACAACAATTAATAATACTAATCCAGCAAGAATATATATCCAATATGGAGTTTCTTTAAGCTTAAATGGTTTAAATGTAACAGAAATCGTTTTTCCGCGACCAATTTCTGATAGTGAGTATGACCAGGTTAAATTATTTCCACTCTTATTAGTTGCGTTATGAGTGATAATATCTCCACGGATTTCATAATTATAGGTTACCCTGTAATTACTTCCGTCTATTCCAAATCCCGTGGTAACCGGAGGGATAAATTGTGAAAATATTTTTTGTCCAGATGCACCATCTTCAAGTAAAAACCTTGATTGTGAAAATGCATTAACTGTATTCAACGAATCCACATTGTTAAAGCTCAACTCGATGTTCGCATGGATTGTAGAATCGGTAGTATCTGTATAAGTTGTTACATTAATTATTTTAACAAATTTAGATGAAAATTCTCTTCGTATTGAATCAGGATTAAATATTTCCAGTGTTAAAATGGTGGTCACACTGCTAGTATCAGAAAACTTCATCCAATAGTTTATTTCCATATTACCGGAACCATCAGGATAAATTGTGGTATTCTGTACGTAGTTTAAACAGCCTGTTAAGGATAGTACTGTTAATAATAAAGATAGAGTAAACTTTTTCAATTAATTGATTTCATTTAATTAAGTATTGAATTTTTTATCTAACCAAATTTATAGAACATTCTGTAATTATTCATTATGTTTACAACTAAAATTTAGGAGATAGTTTTGCCAACCTATGATTATAAATGCTTAAAGTGCGATAAGAAATTTGAGATTTTTCAATCAATGAAGGATGAACCGTTAAAGATTTGCCCAGACTGTAAGGGCGAACTTAAAAGATTAATTGGTTCCGGGGCTGGTGCTATATTTAAAGGAACTGGATTTTATCAAACCGATTATAAAAATTCTTCAAAACCTTCCGATGGGAAAAAATTAGAAAAGTCTAAGCCTGCTGATAAAGCATCAAAGGAAAGTAAGCCTGATAAAAAAAGTACTGCTGAAAAATAATTTTTTTCAGCGATACTTTTTCTTTTTAAAAATCTGCTCCAATTGAAAAATAGAATATAGGTTTTGCAAATCTATCTCCGTTGTATGCCCAGGCAACATCAAATCTTAACAGGAAATACAGAAAAAATACACGAGCACCCACACCGGTACCCATTAATAAATCTTTACTAACAACACTTCCATTCAAATTTCTTTTAAATAACTGTAGGTTGCTTGTATTATTCCAGGCAGAGCCTACATCTACGTAAGCAACTCCAAGAATATTACTGAATAGGATTGGTAATGGACCCGGAATCAGATATCTGATAAGAGGAAATCTAAGTTCATAATTCATTAAAAAATATTTTGTACCAATTTGCTCAGAATAATTATATCCACGCATTGGTAACACTGCAGTTAAAAATGCGTAGTCGCTTGTTGATTGGATAGGAATTTCTGTTGTGGCAAATGTTCTATTAATCCAATTCTCAATACCACCCATAAAAAATCTTTGCGCATTTGGTCCGTCTGAATAACCACCGGATAATCTAACAACAAAAGAGTAGTCAGTCCAGAATCTTAGATATGTTCTATAATCCCCGCTGATTGTATAAAAACTTAATCTGCTATCCTTAAATCCGGGATTTCCATAAACATCAAATCTGTAACGTGTTCCTTGGATCGGTGAGGTGTATCCCCACATAACATTATCGTGAACGAATGCGAGTGAGGGAACAATAAAGGATGCATCTTCTGAGGCAACTGAAATATCATCAAGGTTTTCACCTTTTACATTCAGCCAGCTAATACCACCTTCAAATCTGTAAAAACGGTTAAGCGGTAAACTTGCAGAGAGATAAGCTCCATAACTTCTATATCGATAAAGATTAACAAAATTACCTCTTAAAACATTTACAAACCTTGCAGTATGAAAGCCCTGAATTCCGTAATCAATTTTACCGCCAAGGTAATAATATGCCAGACCGTAATCACTATTTTTGAGATCGATTTGCAAACCGGTAACTCCAACCAATCTATGATCTCCAAGTACATCACTAAATGAAAGAACTGTTGATCCTATTAGCCCATAAAAGGTACTGTATCCAGCATTTGCATATATCAGATCAGGACCGAACGTAATTTTATATTTGTTGACACGATAGTTACCATCATTATCTAAATTATCTTTTGGGATGAACAATGAATCATTGGCATATACTTTTTCTTCGGATGAATTTTGACCGCCAAAAACAAAATTTGAAAAATCGCCAGTTGTACCCTGAGAAGAGGAATCAACCTCAACAACATCGCCGGTAAATATTTTAATTTCATCTTCAGCATCAGGCAAGACAATATTTTCATCTGTCTTTTCTTCTTTAACCGGATTAATCTCTTCGTTTTTATTTCTTGACTCTTCCAGTTTGGTAAAAAACAAAGTGGGGGGTAATGTGTCAAGTTCTGTTTTGGGCTCAAATGGATTATCGAGCATGAAAATATTAAATACTGATTCATATAGCGTAGAGAAAACTAATTTCTTAGTATCCTTCGATAAAGATAATTGATACAGACCGCTTATAGAGTTTGTAATTGGTCTCAATGGTGAATTTAAAACTGATTCATCAGACCCATTTGAAATGAGTGGTTTTGTGTAAATATTATTTATTCCGTTAAGATCAGATATAAGAATAAGTGTTTCACCATTTGCCTCTTCTCTGGGAGAGGTTTCATCACTGAATGGCAGATCCGTGATCCTAACAATTTTAGCATTGTCAAGATCATACTTGTAGATATCTTTTTGATTATAGTTATGCTGAGATATTCTAAAATCAGCAGGCAGGAGCTTTGAATCTAATTTATCACCTCTATCCGATGAGAAATAAATAGCTCTGTCATCGTGCGACCAGGATGGATCTGAATCACTAAAAATATCATTTGTTAGGTTTATTATTTCCTTAGTTTCAAAGTTGTATGTATAGACATCAGATTGATGTGCACTCTGACCAATGAATGCAAGGTATTTGCCATCATTTGACCAGTTTACACTTTCCACTGCTTCAAAGTTTATACTAAGTATATCCCTGTCCCCAGACTCAACATCAAAAATATAGATAGCATCAAGTCCGCTTCGCTTTGCTGAAAGGGCTATTTTAGTTCCATCGGGCGACCAGCTTAAACCTGGAGTAAGGATGTTCAATTCTTCAAAATCCGGTGTTTGACTTCCTTCAACAATTCTTTCGATTGTTTTTCCAGTAAGCGCATCCATTAAATAAAGACCCCAGTAATAATCACGGTTGGAAATAAATGCAATTTTATCTCCTTGAGGCGAGAGCGTAGGCGAAGTATTATAAAACCCATTGTCTTTTTCAGGATCGGTTAATCTTTTTGCAAAATCTTCAGGGTCATCTCTTAATGCAACATCCGGCCAAAATGTTTTTTTGATATCCTTTTTCCAGCGCTCGCCAAGTTCTTTTGTATCAATACCCAATGTGGCTCTAATCCCCTCTTCAACACTGCCAATACCTTTTATTTTATTCAGCAGTTCACCAATTTTTTGCTTACCATATTTATTAGCGATATAGTAGAAAACTGATTGTCCGCCGCGATATGCAAAATAGCCGCCAAGCTGATTAATTTCGGGAAGATATTCACTAACTGAAGCATCACGAATAAACATATCTGTATCAACATCCCATCCAAGAGCTTCATATTCTGCTAAACCTTCGCTAAACCATAGTGGAAATTGCAATGAGATATTGTTTGATATAATATTTTGAATTGATCCCCCGTAAAACATATCATTCATTACTGCGTGAGAAAGTTCGTGGTGGATCAGATGACGAAATTGTTTATATGATCCTGTAAACTGAACGACAACTCTATTTTTAAATAGTTCTGTAAATCCCTGAATTCCTTCACTTAGATATTGATCGATAACATTTGTTTCCTGAAAAGCATTTTGGGAATTATAAATAATTAATGTTATCCTACTATTTACTCTATAGTTAAAAGTGTTTTGGATAGAAGCAATTGCATCCTCGGCGGATTTAGCTGCAAATTCGGTTAGAGTTTCTCCATCCTGTGAAAAATATATATCAAAATGCTTTGTCTGGATATAGTACCAATCATAATCCTTTATATGCATTTTATTTTTTCCGAATTGCCCAAAAGCAACGGAAGATAACAAAAGCACAAAAATTATATAATATTTTAGCACCGTCATTAATATTCCTTTAAATCAAGAATTGTAAAATCTAACTCCGATCTTTCTTCATCAACACGGACTAGTTTTACTTGAATTTTATCACCTAAACGAAATTGTTTCTTAGTTCGTTTCCCAACTATTGCATATTTTTTTTCATCGTGAATATAATAATCATCATCCAAATCCCTTAGTTTAACAAGACCTTCCGCAAGTATATCTGTAATTTTAACAAAAATTCCAAAATTTGTAATGCCAGAAATTATTGCCGAAAATTCATTTCCAAGGTGATTTTTTAAGTATTCTATTTGTTTTTGCTTAACGCTAAACCTCTCAGCTTCCACAGCATTTCTTTCAGAGGCTGAAATATGATCGCAAATTTCTTCTAATTGTGCAAGCGAATAAATTTCCCCGCTTTTTAAGTTTTGATAATTAAAAAGTAATCGATGGACAATAAGATCACTATAACGCCTTATGGGTGAAGTAAAGTGAGAGTAATATTTAAATCCCAGCCCGTAGTGCCCAATGTTATCCGGGGAATAAACTGCTTTCGCCATAGATCTAATTGCAAGCTCATTAATCAAAACTTCTTCTTCTTTTCCTTTTACTTGATCTAAAAGATTTTGAAATCCAATTGATTTTGATGTTGCATTGGGATCAAATGAGTAACCGAGCGTTTTTACAAATCGAGAAAACTCAACAATCTTTTCCTGATCTGGCAGATCGTGAATACGATAAACAAACGGTTTTACAGAGCCCGATTTAGGAACTGCAATTTGCTGCGCTACAAGTTTGTTTGCCAGAAGCATAAATTCTTCCACAAGCATGTTGCTTTGCTTCGTCTGTTTAATCGTTATAGAAACAGGTACACCATTTTCATCAAGATTAAATTTTACTTCAGGAGATATAAAATTAAAACTGCCTTCACGCATTCTTTTTTTTCTATAAATCTCAGCAATTTTATTCAACAACAGAATATCTTCAGCTAAATCTCCAACCTCATCCTCAATTACTTTTTGTGCCTCTTCATAAGTAAATCTTCTCTTGCTGTTGATAATAGTTTTATTAACTGAGTAATCGATAATTTTTCCTCTTGGCGTAACTTCTACAATAACAGAGTAAGTTAATCTATCTTCGTTTGGAACAAGTGAGCATATTTGATTTGATAATTTTTCAGGAAGCATGGGAATTACTCTGCCTACAAAGTAAACGCTGTTACCTCTTTCGTTTGCTTCTATGTCAAGAGCTGAATCTTTTTTTACGTAATGAGAAACATCTGCGATATGAATCCCAATTGATAAATTTCCATTACCTAATTTTTCTATTGATAATGCATCATCAAAATCTTGTGCGTCTTCTGGATCGATTGTAAAAACATTTTTATCTCTATAGTCTAGACGCTTTTTAATTTCTTCTTTCGGTATAATGTTATTTATACTTTCAGCTTCAGCCAGCACAGGCAGAGGAAATTTATATTTTAGATCAAATTCCCGTGCAATAGAAATTATATCGGTATCGTGTGTACCTGCTTTACCGAGAACTTCAATAACCTCTCCTTCCGGATTAAGCATTGATGAATCCCAAACTAATTTACCAACAACAACCTTGTCCTCTGTTTTGGCACCGTTAAGTTTAGATTCATTTATATAAATATCCCTGTGCATTTTGGGATCATCGGGTGAAATGAAATAAAATGACTTTGATTTTTTTATTATACCTACATACTCTTTACGTTTTCTTTCAACAACATTTACAATCTGTCCTTCTATGTTTTTACCTTTTTGCTTTGCAAATAATTCAACTTCTACAAGGTCGCCGTCAAAGGCAGTTCCAATATTTCTTGCCGCTATAAAAACATCACCCCGTTTTTCATCATTTATATTTACAAAACCAAAACCATTACGATTTATTTCAAGCCTTCCCTTTAACTGGTGTGAACCTGAAATTTTGTTAAACTGAAATCTTTTTCCTGTTCTTATAATAAAAGATTCTTCTTCTAATTTATGCAGTGCAGCTTTTAGTGATGCGTATTCGTGCTCTGAATTAAACCCAAGTTTATTAGCTATGTCTTTGGATTTATATCCTCTGCCTTGATTTCTGTTAAAGAAAGCTTTTAATTCTTTTTTCATTAAAACTCAAAATTGTATTTAAAACCGCCTTCAAAGAAAAGGGGGTTATTGATTGATGATGTTGTTTGATTTTCAGATTCTTTTCTCTCTACTCTCAATTGAAGTCTTTCGGTGATAGGATACTCCATTTTAACATTTGCCCGACTTAAATCCTGCAGTACTTCTGTTGAACCGCCTATTTCATATTTTATTTTCCACACTTTACCCATTAGATTAAATTTGGTATCAGTACTAGTTTGTCTTAACTGAAATCCAGTAACGTAATTATCAAAATACTGATTTAAAACTTCTCCAATCAAAGATCCAGCAAGTGCTGTTGTTGTAGATGCAACTAAATTTTTATCATTCTGATTATTATCATCGCCAGGAAACTTCCCTATTATCAGAAAATACATTGCATCTGTTGCATTCTTTGTTTGATCTTTTTTATCCTCGTCAATATCACTACGCCCCATATAGACGCCAATATTATTTTCATCCTTAATAAAATTTCTGTTCAATTCACTTAGAGGTCCTCTAAGTTTTATTTTTACTGCAACTTCCTGTTCAGTTTGTCCGTTTGTAGAATTTGGCGGATAGTAATAATCCTTATAAGTAGCTGTTATATCAATAATCGGATTATCAATTTTATCAAACTTAACATTGCCATTTGCCGAAAATGTTTTTATAAAGCTAAGACTAGATCCTTCAAGAAGTTTTAGTTCGCCGCCGGATTTTGTTTTTCCATTAATTGATTCAAGAAAAAAATCTCCACCCAATATTGCAACCAAATTTTGATCAAGTTCCTTAGATAATATAACCACAACCTCAGCTTCAGTATCAAGTTTAATATCTACTGTATAATCAAATTTAGAAACTTCATTTATTTTATTTTCTATTGAATCTTTTTTTGCATTAGCTTCTATCAAACTTTCCAATTCAGTTATTAATTTATCAACATCTTTTGAAGATTCTGCATATTCATAAGTAAAGCCGGATGAACTGGAATAAGCAGATTTGCTCAAGGGAATAACTATATCTGCAACTGTTACTGAGATTGGAAGATTAAGATATGCTTTAGTGCCTTTGGCAGAATAAATAATGTCACCCCTTGTCTTTACTGCAACATCACCGTAGGCTAATAGATTTGAAACTTTGGAGGTCTGGTCAAGAATTTTAAGATCACCATTTATTTTAATATATGTTGAGTCTAATTTAAATTCATTTAGATGAACAAATCCTTCACCATGTAATGTGCCGCCATTTTTTGTTCCAAAAATATTTTGCAAAGTTATACTTTCAACAGTAATATCTTCATCATCAATCCAGATTTTAGCATTAAGATCATAATCAAGATTATTCTGGGTAAGCTTTAATCTTGCATCATTGATGCTGAAGTAACCTATGGCAACAGGGTTTGCAATTGTTCCAGATATATAAACATCAGTTTCTAGTTTACCTTTCTGAAACTGAACGTAAGGCATAATATTTTTCAGTGAACTTAAATCGAATTCATCTGATTGGATGGTTAACTCTATTTCTTTGTTTGATTTATCAACAGAATCTTTAATAAAAGTAAGATTTAAAGGGATGAAACCGGTAATCAACATAGCGGGAGTATCATAGTTTCCTGTGGAGTCAATAAATTTTACATCTGTAACAAGAGTATTGTCATCATAATTAAAATCTGAAACAATCGAACCGAAATTACCACCATCATAATTAATATTATTAGCTGATGCAGTAATTGAAAACTTTGGATCAGTAAAATTACCTGTAACTACACTTTCAAGATTAATATCTGCATCAAATTGTTTATGCCCGTTGTTATCCATTATTTCATTAATTATTCTCACACCTTTAAGGGATTCTATAGAAACAGCTAAGTTATGATCACCTGTTGGTCCGAAAGTTCCCTCAATATTTAGTGTTCCATCAGCAGCATACAATACAAAATCTTTAAAGTTTATAATTTCATCTGCGTAAGTAAGAATCAAATCATTTTTATTATTTATCTTAAATCTTCTGTAATTCAGATCCAGGTCGTTAATATTGAGTTGAAGCTCACTATCTGTAAAAACAATATTTGCAGCCAGTGAGGCGGTAATATCATCTTCATATTTACCGGATGCGGAAAAATTAAGTTTGTTTGCTGACAAATCAATTTTTGATTTTACATCATAAATATTTCCGCTTGCATAAATTCGATCTGAAGTAAATTCAATCAGAGTTTCTAAATTATCAGAAGATCCATCAAACAGATGATTTGATAGTTTAAAATTGAGACCAGTATTTATAAGAAAATAAACATCCACATCATTCCAGTATTTAACATAATCAATAACTGACGTGAGCATTATGAATAAAGAATCATTCGATGATTTCATGAATCCGCTCATCTGCCCATCCAGCTCTAATTGATCTTTCCCAAGAGTTAAGTTCATTGCTTCTTTAAAATCCAGCAAGTACTCTAATGAAAAATCTTTAATAGAGCTTAAATCTTCTGTTTTCAAAGTGTTAGAAGTAAAACTTGAGATGGAATCTTTATGAAGAAGTGGATTAATTTTATTTTCAATTGCCGCACTAATTATATCAGCTTCCCTCGAAAGAGCTGCCCCTAAAGATGTTATCAGAAAATCACCGCTAATAGTAAAATCAGCAATATCAGAAATAAGGTTAATTACTTTTTTACCATCATAATTTCTGCGCAGATCCAAAATCAATCTCGTGCTATCAATATCAAAATCTAAAAATCTTGACTTTTGAATATCGGTTACAAGAAATAAATCCATACTATCGGGATTAAAACCCTGTCCACTGGCATCAAGAGTAAGATTTAGTTCTGAATCAAGCGATTCACTATTTAGCAGCTTTGCCAGGTTGATACCATTTATATTACCCTTAATATCATAGGAGGGATCATCCGGATTATTAAAATCTAAATTCGCTAAAATGTTTGAAGAAGTTGAATCTGATTTAAGAGATAGGGTGGTTGTAAATATTCCATTTTCTGCACCAGAGTTAATATTAATATCATTAAAATATTTGTCTCCGAATCTTGATGACACTCCATCTATAGAGAGGTCTAGCTTCATTTTTTGCGGATCAAAACCAACGCCGCTGATTTTTATTTCAGAATTTAAATCTGTTGAGATGGTTGTGAATGGACCAAGATCAAGATTTTTTGTAGTAAACTTTGCATCATACTTCATTTCTGCGGAACGTAAATCAATATTAGCAATACCATTCAGATTTCCTTTGTCAGTTCTAATTGCAAAAGTAGTTTTAAAATCTAAAGGACCACCTAAATAATTTAACGTATCAATTCTAAAGACACCAAATTCCATATACTCGGGTAATTCTAAATCTCTTAACAATTTATTGGGATCAGAAGGATCTATATATGAATCATATACCTTAATATTAAAATTCATTTTATCTGCATCAAGTAAGTCTTTAAGAACACCGTTAGCTTTAAGAGAAGTATTATTGTAATTAATATTAAACTTCTTAAGTGATAATTGTTTAAAAGTTCCTGAACCCTCTAATTCTGTTGAGATAATTCCTTCAAACATTTTCATTGCCGGAACGTAAGTGGTAACATCATCAACAGTTAATTTGGGAGAAGAAAAACTTAACCGGACTGGTGCAGTCTCAAGTTTTTCAATTGAAAAATCTTCTAAGAAATCTACACCAACAATTGCCGCACTTAGCTCTACATCGGAATCTCTTGTAATTAAATGCAATTTATTTATTCCCGCTAATTCGGGAGTAAGCAGAATACTGCCGCTTAAATGCTGCAACTGGAAAAAATTAAAATTAGGATTAAACGAAATATTATTAATTGTAAGTCTGTATATATATTTATTCAAATCAGCAAAAGCACTGAAGGAAACATTCAGATCCTTTATTTGTAAATCTTCAGTTGTTATGCTTTGATAGTTTTCTGTGCTGCCTACTTTATCATACCGCTGCAAAGAAAAATCGACATTGCTCAATTGAAAGTCAGCAACTTCAATACTAAATGGAAACTTAGATGACGTTGTGTCTTCAGGTTCATCTGATGGGGGAAATATTTTAAGTAAATTTAACTGACCATCTTCTTCTTCAACAAGTTTAATTTTTGCATCCTTAAGTTCAAATTTTCTAACGTAAATATTTTTAAATAGAATTTTTAATGGACTCGTTCTCAGCTCAATATTCCCTGCTGAAACAACAGTATCATTTTGAAGTGATGTGAGAGTAACATTTTTAATAATCAGTGATGTAAATATTGTTCCGTCAATTTCTTCAATCGAGAGCTTTCCATTTATACCATCATTTACAATTTCAACAACAGTATCACGCATCCAATCCTTAAAAATCGAAGTTTGGGAAATGCCAAAGAAAATCATCAGGAGCAAGAAGATCCCAACAAAGGTATAGACAAAAATATTTACACCAAGGCGTAAAGCTCTTCTGCCCTTACCAATGATTTTCTTAGTTTCTTCCTGAATCTTTTTTTCGTTCACTAGTCTTTAAAGCGTTCTTTTATAATCTTGATAATGTTTGATGTTGATTGTTCATTTATAAATTTTATATTTTTCACCACACCACCATTTGCTTCAACAACTTCCCGTCCAACAATTTTATTAATAACCCAATCCGCACCTTTTACAAGAACATCCGGGATTAAATCATTTATTATTTCTGCAGGAGTATCTTCCTCAAAGAAAGTCACGTAATCAACTGGTTTAAGATTGGATACAATAAATGCACGTTCATCCTGCAAAAGAATCGGGCGCTTATCACCTTTAATTCTTTTTACTGATGAATCGGAATTTAGTGCAACTATTAAAACATCACCCATATCTTTTGCTTTAACAAGATAATCTACGTGCCCGGAATGTATTAGATCAAATACACCATTTGTAAAAACAACTTTTTTATTTTGCTTCTTTAACAGATCTCTAATTTGTTTTATCTCGGAGCGGGATTTTATGCTCATTTATTCTCCTGGGATACGGTATCAAAAAGTTTATTAATATCAATTGGAATAATTCCAACTTCCTCGCATACAATTCCGCCCGCATAATTTGCCAGATAAGAAGCTTCATAAATATTTGCCCCTGCCGCAAGCGCCATTGTTAAGGTTGAAATAACTGTATCACCGGCACCTGATACATCCGCAACTTTTCTTGCTTTGGTCGGCATTCTCTTTTCAGGTTTACCTTTTTCAAATACAGCAATACCGCCTTCACCGAGCGTTAGTAAAATATTTTTTGCGTTTAATTTTTTTAATAAAGTATTTCCCGCAAAAGATACATCAGCATCAGTTTTAATTTTTATACCAAGAATATCTTCTGCTTCTTTACGATTGGGTTTAAACACAGTTACATTTTTGTATTCATAAAAATTATTGAATTTTGGATCGACAGTTATAAGTTTTTTGTGTTTATCTGAAAGCTCTATTACATCTGCAATGAGAGAAGAGGATAATACACCTTTGTTGTAATCCTGAAGAATTATTCCGTCTAAACTTGTAATAATACTCTTAAGATAACTCAGTAATTTATTTTGAATATTTTTTGAAATTGTTTCTTTACTTTCTTTATCGATTCTTACAATATGCTGGCTGTCTGCAATTACACGAGTCTTTGCTGTTGTTGGTCTTGTATCATCCTCAATAATTCCATGGTGAGAAATTTTTTGTTCTGTTAATAGGGAGTTAAATACTGTTCCATAATTATCGTAACCAATAATTCCGATTGGTTCTGCAACACCGCTAAGTTTAGAAATATTTAATGCAACATTTGCAGCTCCGCCAAAACGGTAAAACTCATTTTCAACTTCTAAGACAGGAACCGGAGCCTCCGGAGAAATTCTTTTAACATCACCCCAGAAATAAATATCAAGCATCATATCGCCAATAACAGCAATACGTTTTCCTTTAAAATTCTTTTTTAACTGGAGTAATCTTTTTTCAGAGATTTTAATCATTGATAAGCCAGATTAGTTAATAAATTTGGCTTAAAAATAACTATAAATTGTGTTGGTAAAAAGTGTGGAAAATAGAGGATATGTTAATTTGAAATACTAAAGCAGATAAAAGATACCTGCGCTTAATTATTTCTTAAGATGTGCTAGTTCATTACCAACTTTTAACCGAACCAAACCTTCGGATGTACCTATCCAAAGATTGATTCCATCAAAGTAGAGAGCGAGAATATTAGATGTAGTAATTTTTAATTCACTAAGATCTACAGGTACAACTTTTTTTGTATTACGATTAATTAAATACAAGCCTTTACCGTATTCTGATTTATCATTTTTCTTAAACTCATAAATTCCTGCCCAAATGTAATTGCCTGTTTTTGCTAAACAGTAAATTCCATTTCCACCAAGACCGTTTGCGGTTGAAATTCTATCCCACTTAAGTTTTCTATCCCAAACATAAATGCCTCCGGGGTTGTACTCCGGCTGTTCATTAGTTATAAATTCGTCAGTACCAAACCAAACTTCTTTATTAGTAAAAACAAAATCAGAAACAGAAACTGAATTTCCATCCTGATTAAAATTTCTACCGCTGTTTTTAAAATAATTCCATGCAGATTGATCATCAATTTTTTTTCTTGTTAAATACTTATGAACACCTGCTTCAACACCAAACCAAACAACACTATCGCCATCAAAGGCAATAGTATTAAAGTTATTTGTTTTTTCATCGCTTTTAATTACACGATTGTAGTCTGTGAACTTGTTTGCTTTTACATCAAAGACGGTGACATTTCTAAATCTTCCTATCCACAACCTGTTTTTCTTTTCATCAAAACGCAATGATCTAATCCAGTTGCCAAACTCACCACCCTGTGCAAATTTTCTTTTGGTCCACTTCTTGGTTTTTTTAGAATAAATAAATAGACCTTCATTAGCGCCGGCCCAAACAAAATCCTTACTTGCGGCAACACAATGAAAAAGATCATTTTCCAGATTGCCGCTTTTAGTAGAAAAGTTTATCCACTTTCCATCTTTCATCGAATATTGATAAATGCCCTGCCC
Source organism: Ignavibacteriaceae bacterium (assembly GCA_044227615.1). Taxonomy (GTDB): domain Bacteria; phylum Bacteroidota; class Ignavibacteria; order Ignavibacteriales; family Ignavibacteriaceae; genus IGN3. The sequence continues at coordinate 39,631 of JBGAWM010000010.1, read as the reverse complement.
GTAAGTTGCTACCCAAATAGAAGCACCTTCTTGCTTGATATCAGTAATTCTTGCACCTTCAAGAAAAAGCTGCGATTCAATTTGGGGAATAGAAATTGAGGAGAAGAGAAATATAATTGGAATTATATATTTTATTTTTGAAAACATTATGAGTATGGTTTTCTATTTAAGATTACTAGTAAACAAATATTATATATCTTAAGATCAAACAATCATCAGATGTTCTATAGACGATTGATCTATCTTTTCAAAATCAGAGTTAAAATGTTCTTTAAATCCATTAAGAATTGATGCGCTTAATTTAACATAGTCAACTTGAATATTCAGTGCAGTTTTTAGGTCTATAGTTGTTGATGAAATTTCATTTGACATTTCAGTTTTTTTTTCATCAGCGACATTAAGATAGTCAACTATTTTTTTATGATATGCACCGCACAGAATTGAACCATGCTGAAGTATAACATTACCCAATTTTCTTTGAGCACTTCCGACTAATTTTTTACCTTTATAGTTCAACTCACTTTTTGCAGAAACAGCAAAACAAATTGCGCTGATATCAGATTTATAAAATTCCTTAAAATCGGGCTGTGAATGCTCCAAGTCAATTGCATTTAATCTTGGATCAAAATTGATAAGACCTTTTCGCAATGCAAGATTTATTTCGTTATAAATATTTTTTGCGGATGTTGTTGGATCAATTGGATAAATTACAGAATAAGTAAGCTCTTGAGAATGAAGGATTGCTCTTCCGCCTGTTGGTCTTTTCACAACATCAATTTGATGATATCTTGTTTTTGAAAGATCAATATCTTCAAATGATTGATTAGCACCAAGAGAAATGCAATATGGATTCCATCGGTATAATCTTAGAAGTGCATTGCCCTGCTTAAAATTTTCTGCAAGGAATACATCAAAATCCATATTAAATTTTCCACTATTAACTCCGGAGTCTAAAAATTTCCATCTCATTTACCGATTATTCCGCGTTTGCTTCGCTTAACAAACCTAACAATATCCATAACCACCTCAATGCCGCTATACTCACTTTCAATTTTAGCAATTGCCTGAGAAACATTTAGTCCAGATTTATAAATTGCATCATAAACATTTTTTAAGGTGTTTATATCTTCATTACTAAAACCACGTCTGCGTAATCCAACTTTGTTTAAGCCTTCAAACTTAATTGGAGTCCTGCCGCAAAGAACAAACGGCGGAACATCTTTAAGAACTGCGGTATGTGCACCAACCATAGCGTGCTTGCCTACAAAACTAAATTGATGGACTCCGCTCATACCACCAATGATTACCCAGTCTTCAATGTGGACGTGCCCAGCTATAGTAACACCATTTGCAAAGATTACATTATCACCCACAACACAATCGTGAGCAACATGGGTATAAGCCATTAACAAACAATTTTTACCAACACTTGATTTACCTGTTTCTTTTGTTCCCCTGTGCAGAGTAACAAATTCATGAATAACAGTGTTATCTCCCACATAAAAATAAGTTTCTTCGTTTCCGAATTTAAGATCCTGTGGTCTGTGAGCAATTGATGAACCCTGATATATTTTAACTTGATTACCTACTCTAGCACCATTGTATAAAACTGCAGACGGTCCAATTTCACAATTGTCACCTATCTCAACATCATCTTGAATAATGGTAAATGGATGAATAATATTATTATCACCGAGCTTAGCTTTATTGCTTACAATTGCTGTTGGATGAATTGTATTCATGTTTATTCTTCAGCTTTCTTTGGTCTATCTACTATACCAGCCATAAAATCAGCTTCAGCAACAAGAACATTTTCTACATAAGCTTTACCAGACATCAACACTATTTTTGATTTTTTTTGAATTAGTTCTACTTCCATTATTAACTGATCTCCGGGAACAACGGTTTTTCTAAACTTTGCATTATTGATCTGCATAAAATACACTAGTTTGTCTTTGTGATCAGTAAGAGAATTTAATAGTAGTATTCCACCTGTCTGCGCCATTGCTTCAATTATCAAAACTCCCGGCATCACTGGCTGACCAGGAAAATGTCCGGTGAAAAATGGTTCATTAATCGTTACACACTTTACACCAATAACTTTCTTTTCCACTTCAAGGTGTGTTATCTTATCAACAAGCAAAAATGGATAGCGGTGAGGAAGTATTCTTTCGATTGCATTGATATCAAAAACCACTCCCTCTTTTTTTACAAACTGAAATTTCTTAACAAGTTTTTTCTGCTGATAAAGTTTTCTAACCTGTTTAGCAAATTCAACATTTGCTTTGTGTCCTGGTCTGGCAGCAAGTATCTGTGCCTTAATTGGTGCTCCAATTAGTGCAAGATCACCGATCAAATCAAGAAGTTTATGCCTAACCGGTTCATTTTTATATCTTAATTTTTTATTATTAAGAATTCCATCATCACCAAGAACAAATTTTTCTGTTATTCCGATTCTACTTGCCAGGTTTTCTAAGTTTTTTTCATCAAGTTGATGATCAACGATTACAACCGCATTATCCAGGTGTCCACCTTTAATCAATCCTTGATCAGCTAATGCTTCAACCTCACTTAGAAAACAAAAAGTTCTTGCAGAGGCAAATTCATTTATAAATTCTTTTTCAAGATCAAACATACCTGTATGCTGGCTGCCAAGTGCTGGATTTTGATAATCTACCATAACAGTAAGTCTGTATTTATCTAAGGGAAGTGCAACAATATCAACCTGCCGTGATTCATCAGAATATGTAACGGTCTCATCAATTATTAAATAATCTTTTGGAGCATCCTGTTTTTCTATACCTGCCTCCAATAAAGCGTTTACGTATGAAATTGCACTACCATCCCCGATTGGCGGTTCAATTCCATCTAACTCAACATTAATATTATCAATTTGTAACCCTGCTATCGCAGCAAGCACATGCTCAACAGTATAAACTTTTGCTTCACCAATACCGATTGTAGTTCCGCGGGAAACATCTACAACATTATCTGCAATCGCGGGAATTTCGGGATTACCGCCAAGATCAACTCTTATAAATTTAATACCTGAATTTATGGGTGCTGGTTTAAAAGTCATTGTACATTCTGTACCCGTATGTAGTCCGATACCACTTAAGGTTGCAGGCTTAGATATAGTTCTTTGAAGTTCTATCATTATTGTTCCAATTTTTTATAAAATTGATGAAAAAATAGTAAGATGATGAACTAAATACAATTAAATGAATATGATAGAAATAGAAAGGAAAGAGAAAAACTCTCAAGTTAACTTTAAATCAGCCTTTAATTTTTTTAATTCGCTTTCAAGCTCGGATATTTTTTTTGAATACTCTGGTAGATTGTGTAAGTGCACACCAATTTTTTGCGCAGTTTTAATCTCTCTCGCTGGTGAACCCATATAATAGCCAGGCTTTAAAATTGATTTTGAAACTCCTGACTGAGCGGTTATAACAACGTTATCACCAAGCTCAATATGACCAACTAATCCAGCTTGCCCTGCAAGAATGCAATGCTTTCCAATCTTAGTGCTTCCGGAAATTCCGGTCTGAGCAGAAATAACAGTATCTTCACCAAGTACTACGTTGTGAGCAATCTGAACAAGATTATCAATTTTGCAGCCTCGTTTAATTATGGTAGAGCCCATTGCCGCACGATCGACAGAAACATTTGAACCCAGTTCAACATCATCTTCGATAACCACGTTACCAATTTGGGGAATTTTTATGTACTCACCTTTCTCATTTGGCGTATATCCAAATCCATCACTGCCAACAACGGTTCCTGAGTGGATGATAACATTATTTCCAATAACACAATTTTCTCTTATGCTTACATTAGCATGAATCAAACAACCATCGCCTATTAAGACATTATCCAAAATAACTGTATTGTGAAATATTTTTGTATAAGCACCAACCTCACATCCCGAAGATACAACAACATTTTTTCCTATTGCAGCAGTATTAGCAAATTTTGCTGTAGGATGAATAAACGCTGATGAATCAATTCCGCTTAGAGGAAATTCAGGAGTAAAATAATTTTGGAGGATTGAAAAGAAAGCTTTTTCGGGTGATTCAACTTCTATATAAGTGATATCATTTCTAGTCTTATTAAAACCCGTTTTAACAATTATTGCGGAAGCTTGTGTTGTAGGAAAATATTTTTCAAATGAAGGAAGATATAGAAACGTTAAATCGCCAGGCTTTGCATCCTCAAGTTTAGCAACATTATTAATCTCAAGATTAATATTCCCGGAAACACTACCATTAATAAATGCCGCTATTTCCTTGATGCTAAATTTCATAAATCACTTTATTTCAGTTTAAGTTTTTCAAGCACCTGGGCAGTAAGATCATACTTTTCTTTGGCAAAAAGTATCATAATATCTCCGCTTCTATCAAATACAAAATCGTAATCATCTTTCTCAGCAATTTCTTTTAGTGCGCCAAAAATTTTATTCTGTACTGGCTTCATCAACTCGTCCTGTTTTTGAAACAACTCGCCATTTGTACCAAATTTCTTTTCACGAAACTGGGCAATTTGGGTTTCCAATTGAACAAGTGCTGCTTCTGTTTCAGCTCTTGTTTGATCAGTCATAATTAATTTTCGTTTTTCATAATCATCATATTTTGCCTTCCAATCTGCTTCAAGTTTGTTGAGTTCAGTTTGCCATTCTTGAATCAGTGCATCAAGTTTTTGCCTTGCATCAAGCACATCAGGAAGATTATTCATAATCGCATCAGAATCTATGTAGCCAATTTTTAACTGCGCAAAAGAAACTGAAGATGTGATTAAAAGAATTGAAAGGATAATTATTTTTCTCATCAGAAAACCTGTTGTTAAATTTTACTTAATCAAAATATGATAAATAAAAAAATAAAGTTCTCCCCAAAAAAATATGGGGAGAACCAAGGAAACTTAAATAAACTTAGTTGCCTCTTTTAAGACGATCAAGGACTTTAAAAGTAATATCGAATGATGAATCTGCATAAAGAAGAATTATGTCACCGCTTTTATCAAAAACAAACTGCATATTTTCTTCTTTAGAAACTTTTTCAATTGCTGCATATATTTTTGCTTTTATCGGTGAAAAAAGTTCTTCTTGTTTCTTGTAGATTTCACCAGTACCCTGTGTAAACTTGGCTTTTCTAAATTCCATAATATCCTGTTCCATCTTAACAATCTTTTGCTGTGCTTCAAGTTTTTGAGGCTCTTTCATTGTTTCAACTTGCTTCTGATAGTCAGCAATTGATTGCTGGTAACCAAGAGTCATAGAATCTAACTGTGATGACCATTTATTTGTTAGAGCATCAAGATCACCTTGTGCTTTTATTGACTCTGAGAATTGGGTTAAAATAACTTCTGAATCAACATAACCAATTTTTAATGGTGATTGCGCAAATGAAGTTAAACCTAAAACTAAAAATGCTAACACTAATATGTAACTTTTCACTACTTTCCTCGTTCTTTATGATTATACAAATTGTTTAAAAACCTTTACCAAACTGAAAGTGAAATAACCATTCGGGGTCTCTACCATCAGTAATTCTTCTATCAAAACCGTAACCAAGATCAAACCCAATTAAACCTATAGGATTGATTAGTAATCGTGCGCCAAAACCAACAGATCTGCGCAAATCAAAAATATCTGTTTTCTGAAAACTTTCAAAGACATTACCGGCTTCCGCAAACATTAGCAGATATAATGGAATTGGTTCTAAAGTAACTGCAACTCTAAACTCTGCACCAAATTTTGCCATTACTCTGCCGCCGATAACATAGCCAGTGTTTGGATCTTTTGGTCCAACTGTTCTATCATCATATCCCCTCAGTGCTGTAGTGGCAATAACTAACCCGTTACCTCCCATATAATAAAATTCGAATGGTTGTATGTTTGTTCTGGGAGTAAGTTCATCAAGATAACCCACATTTGCAATAGTATAAAGCGCCACTCTGTTAGAATTAAAAAGTCTTCTATACCATTCTGCAGTAAAACCAATTTTTAGATAATCAACATCACCCGGCAATACTGGTCCGCCGGATAATTCAACATCTAATTGCAAAGATGACCCAGCTGAAGGAAATATTGGATTGTCAATATTTCTTCTGCTGATTAGTGCGCCTACAGAAAACTGATTGCTTACACCTTCTTTATAATAATTCTGACCTTCAATAACATTATTATATTGGTATCTGAATCTACCCTGAATATAGAAAAAATCATCCGGCCATTTTAATCTTCTGCCAACTCTTAATGTTGCACCTGATTGACGAAGATCATAGACATATTGCTGTCGCGTGTCAAAAAACTCAGCACCAACTGAGGTAGGTGTATCAAACATCCAGGGTTCTGTAAAGCCCAATGTGAAAGTTCTGTACAAGCTTCCAACACCAAATTGCCAATTAAAACTAAGAACCTGTCCGCCGCCTAATCTAAAAGGTTCAGCAAGAGAAAAATTTGTTAACGTTACGCCAACGGCGCCGCTAAATCCAAAACTGCCGCTGTACCCAACTGAGGCATTAAGATAGTCGCTTGATTTTTCTGAAACTTTAAACCCAATATCAACAGTACTGTCGCTGGAAAGTTTTGTCGTAATGCCTTCGGGACCGTATAACTGTTCTACATTAAAGTACTGAAGGTTTGCGAGATTCTGTACACTACGGAATAGTAAAGCACGGTTAAAAAAATCACCTGGAATAGCATATAATTCTCTTCGGATTACTTTTTCTTTAGTCTTATCGTTTCCAAAAATATCTACACGGCCAACTTTAAATTGATTTCTTTCCTCAACTCTTATTGTTACATCAACAGAATCTTCTCCTACTTTTGTTTCTTTGGTTTGAAGATTGAATGTTAAATATCCATTATCAAGATATAAAGCTGAAACATCTGACTGTTTTTCATTTCCGCGTAAATTTTGTTCAAACTTTTCAAGGTCATAAATATCACCGGGGGCAAATTCCAATCTTTCGTTTAGGGCATAAGATGGATAAACAGTATTACCTTCCCACTTGATATTTCTTATTTTGTATTGCGGACCTTCATAAACATCTATCACAATTTTCAAATTCTTTTTATCTTCGGAATAAATTAAGGAATCTGAAATTATTTCAGCATCTATGTAACCATTTTTCTTATAAAAATTTACAATTAACTCTTTATCGCCTTTATAGTCTTTGGGATTAAATTTTCCACCACCCCAAAACTTCCACCATACTTTTTCGGATGTCTCTTCCATCTCACTTTTAAGATCATCGTCGTCGAATGCGGTATTATTATTAAAAGCTATCTCAGTAATTCCAACTTCATCCCCATCCTTAATTTCTAATTTTAATAACAATCTCTCTTTTATTTTGTCAATAAGGTTTGATGAACTAGCTTCTTTAGAACTATACTCAACTTCATATTCTTCTGCTAGATCAACCGTATTTCTCCACCTTACAAAAACATCTCCATCTAATGTATCAGCAGTAAAGTAGTTAAAATACTTTACGGTTATCTCGGAATTAAAATATCCTTCTTCTTCATATAGAGCAGTAATTCTTTGAACTAATTTTGCCACATCCTGAGGTTTTAGTATTGATCCTCTTAAAAATGTTATTTTCTTCTCAATATCATCAGTATCAATTTCTTCATTACCTTCTATAATAACTTTTTCAAGTCGAGGATACTCCTGCACTTTAATTAATAGAAAGACTCCATCACTAAGTTGTTTGTCAATTAGAATCTGAACATCAGAAAAGATATTAAGTGACCAAAGATTTTTTATTGCAGTTATTGTCTTATCACCCGGTACTTGAATTTCATCACCAACTTTTAATCCTGTTGAAACGATAATAGTATTAGCATCAGATGATTTATTACCATCAACTGACATTCCAAGTATTTTATAGGTTGTTCTTTGCTGGGAGAAAATTGCTGTAGAATAAATTAAAATAAAAAACACTAAACAATATTTAGATAATCTAATAAGGGAGGAAACGAACATTCTTAGAACCTTTTTCCTTTAATTCTTCTTAATTTGTTCACTTACTTTACCAAATCTTCTTTCTCTTTTTTGAAATATTTTGATAGTATCATATAAATCAAATTTAGAAAAATCCGGCCAAAGTGTTTCTGTAATTATAAATTCAGAATAAGCAATTTGCCAGAGCAAAAAATTGCTCACCCTAAATTCTCCACTAGTTCGTATAACCAAATCAGGATCGGGAATGTCTTTTGTAGTTAGAAAAGATGATACAAGTTTTTCATCAATTTCATCACTCTTAATTTTTCCTCTAACAGAAGAGTCAGCAATCTGTTTTATTGCTTCAAGAATTTCCCATCTGCCGCTATAACTTAAAGCAAGATTGAGAACCATTTTTTTATTGTTCTTAGTTCTTTCAATATCAGCTTTTAACTGCTTTTGTACCTCGATAGGTAAAGATTCAATATTTCCGATAGTAGTGAGACGTACATCATTGTCATTTAGTTCATCCACACGATCGCGTAAACTCTTTAATAGAAGCCTCATCAGGGTTGAAACTTCATCTTTCGGGCGTTTCCAGTTTTCTGTAGAAAAAGTATAAAGTGTAAGATACTTAACTCCTACCTGGCTACAGGCTTCAACAATTTCCTTAACCGTATCAACGCCACGTTTATGACCAGCTACTCTTGGCAAACCTCTTTTTTTTGCCCAACGTCCATTTCCGTCCATAATAATGGCTATATGTTTAGGAATTTCACCCGACTTCTTTAACGATTCCTGAGCCTGCTTATCGAGTGCGGAGCTACTTTTACTCAAAATCCATTCCTGTTATTGATTTAGCGTGTAAAGTTAATTTTACCGAGCACGAATGTCAAGGTAACTAAATCATTCTAATTTGGATTAATCTTCGTAAAGAAAGGTAGATAATAGTACTCAGACTGATTCTCGTTTCAGTCTGAGTATTTATATTCTATGAGAAAAGAATTTTTTCTGATTTGCTTTTTCTGCCAACCGGAATTTCAGGTTTTTCCGTAATCTGGAATAACTTAATATTTTTCTTTGTTTCAGGATCAAGCTCATCTAATAAAGCTTTAGCATATTTAAGATTTAGCAGTGATACTCCAACAAATAATTGTACTTTTTTATTTGATCCCCTTGTTTGTCTTTGTGCAAGATAAGATAGTTTATTTTTTATAAATGATGAATCTTTAAAGTCTTGATCATTTAAAGTTATTCCTATCGCAAAATTATCTTTTTGTTTAGCTATAACATCAACTTCAAAGCCGCCAATGTTTGAAGGCTCAGGAAGATAGGTACCAAATCTTCTGAATAATGTTAAGTATCCTTTTTTCCAGAATTCTTCTATCAATAAATCTATATCTCTTCTTCTATCTGTATTCATAGTATTACCTCTTTAAGATGCAAGTTGAATTATCGGTATTATTGGAGAAAATCTTTTCTTCTCAAGAATTTTAATGTTTGCAATTTTACTGTAATTAAATTTTTTGATCTCACTTGATTGATAGACTTTTCCATAAATCACTTTTGACCCGCTCTTTTCCATAGTTATGTAATAAGGCTCTAAAAGCACTTCATTAAGTCCGTATAAAAATCTCAAACGATTTCTATTCTTGATTGCTGTTTCAAATATTTCTGTTTTCATATTTTGCTCCTTTTTAATTTAACCATCTCAAAACACCAGTTACTTTACCCACAATTGAAAATTCATTTTTATTTTTAACAATAATTGGCTCGTATGATTTATTTTGTGGAATCAATCTTATGTGCTGATTCTTATTTTCATAAACTTTAACAGTAACCTCATCATCAATACGCGCAACAATAATATCTCCATTAACCGCATTTGTCTTCGGTGATATAATCACCAAATCACCTTCAAAAATTCCTGCCTCAATCATGCTATCTCCCTTAACTCTTAGTGCAAAAGAATCAACATCTTTTTTCAAAAACCCAGGATCAATAACAATCGAGCCTTCAATATTTTCTTCAGCAGTTATTGGTGAGCCTGCGGCAACTCTACCTACAATCGGAATTTTACCTGTACTATTTATTTCAGTAATATTTATTGCTGCAGATGATTCAAATTCATCTCGTGTAATAGTGATGCCACGGCTTGCATTACTAAGAATATTCAAATAACCTTTTTTGGTTAATGCCTCCAAGTGCCTTTTAACACCAAAAGTCGATGAAATATCAAATCGTTTTCCAATCTCTCTAAGAGTTGGCGGGTAACCATTTTCCTGCAAAAACTGTTGAATAAAGTTTAGTATTTCTTCCTGGCGATCTGTTAATTGTTTTTTTTCCATTTTAATAACTTTTCAGTATTTATTAAGTAGTGCTCATTTGTTCACCTCAAATATAGTGTACAAGTGTTCACGTGTCAAGTACTAATTGAAAAAAAATACTTTTTATTGTATTAAAATTTATAGGAAGGATCGAGCAAGTAGAAAAGTTTTTGACCGATGTTGTTGATGTTCATTATCCCTCTGAAAAGTTCTTCACCGGGACCAAAGGCAAATATTCCCACAGGAGATGGAGTATGACTTCCAGAGGAATACGATAATTCTAACCCACTGCCATCATTGTTACCACTTGTGATAAACATTCCGCCTGTTTCATGATCGGAGGTAATAACAACAAGAGTATTATGGTCTGCCTTTGCAAAATTCAAAGCCTCAGTTACAGCAGATGTAAAATCCTTCATTTCATAAAGCAATTCTTTTGATTTATGATCGTGACCAGCCCAATCAATTTGAGAGCCTTCGATCATAACGATAAATCCATCTTTATTACTCTTTAAATGATCAAGAGCTTTTCTGGTTAAATCACCCAATGTATAATCTCTCTTAGATGATTCCGGTAATGCATCCATTTCTAAAAGAGAATAAAGCTTTGTAGTTGATTTTGGCAGCTTACTTAATTCTGAATAATTTTTTGGCAGACTATAATTTTTTGATTTCAAAACATCCATCAGATTTCTGTTATCATCTCTCTCGCCAGATAAATTTTTAGGTAAAAAATATTTTAAACCGCCGCCAATTATCACATCAAAATTTTGTTCTACCATTTGAGATGCAATAAGATTTTGATCATATCTGCTTATCGAATGCCCAAGAAATGCTCCAGGCGTAGCATGAGCAACTGATGCTGTTACAACAACACCGGTAGATAGACCTAATTTTTCTGCGAGCTCAAATAATGAGTAAAGTGGATTACCGGAAGTATCTACAGCAACATATTTATTATTTGTAAGATATCCGGTGGCAATTGCGGTTGCACCTGCGGCAGAATCAGTAATCAGTTTATCAGCAGAACAAGTAATGGATAATCCAACAGATTTAAATTCTTTGAAAGGTGAGTTTGGATCTTGTAATAAAGAGGCACCAACATAGTTGATGCCCATTCCATCTCCGATTAGGATTATAATATTTTTAGGTTTTACATTCTGCGCGTTTAATAAATTAAAAGCAGCAAGAAAAAGTATAACTACTGAACGCAATAACATTATTCTACTTCAACAGCCTTTTTTTCTACTTTGAATAACCAATTGTGTGTGTCTTCTTTTTCTCTGCGATGAATCGCTGTTAACTCATTAAATAATTTAAGATCAAGTTCACCAGGCTGACCATTATTAAATGACATATTTTTATTTTTATATGTAAGCCATCCGATAGAAGAAATTATAGCGGCAGTACCTGTGCCGAATAATCCAACTAAGTTTCCTTTATCATAAGCAGATGTAACTTCATCGATTGAAATTGCCCTTTCAGTTACATTCATTCCCCATTCTTTTAATATTTGAATTACCGAACGTCTTGTTACTCCGGGTAAAATTGATCCGCTTAATTTGGGAGTAGCAATCTCATCTTTAAATTGAACGAAAATATTCATCGTTCCCACTTCTTCTAAATATTTCTGCTCAACACCATCAAGCCAAAGAACTTGTGTAAAACCTTTTTTGCTTGCTTCCTGTGCTGCCAACAAACTTGCGGCATAATTTGCAGAGGTTTTACACTCGCCTAAACCTTTTCTAACAGCACGAACATAATCATCTTGAATTAAAATCTTTACAGGTTTAAATCCTTCAGGATAGTAGGCACCTACCGGAGAAAGTAAGAAAACCAATTTATAATCAAATGAAGGTCTTACACCAAGAGCAGGATCAGTACCAAACATAAACGGTCTTATGTATAATGCTTCGCCTCTGTTTACTGGAATCCAATCGCTATCAATTGCAACAAGTTCCTTTAATGCTTCAAGAGCAAAATCCACATCGACTTCAGGCATACAAATTCTTCTAGCAGAATTATTTAACCTTTGCATATGAACATCCGGACGGAAAATTACAATTTCATCTTGTACTGTTTTAAAGGCTTTTAATCCTTCAAAAATAGATTGACCATAATGAATAACTGACATTGCAGGGTGCATTTGAAGATTTTCAAGAGGCTTTATAGTTGGGTTGTGCCAGCCTTTGTCTTTTGAATAATCCATTTCAAAAATGTGATCGGTAAATATTTGTCCAAATCCTAAATTTTTTGGAAAGACTATTTTTTCTGTTCTTTCCTTAATGATGTATTTAATTTGATCCATTATTCTTTCCTTCCATTTTATTGAAGGTAGCTCTGATTTTTAATTATTTGATTAGTAATATATATTTTATAAAGTAAGAAGCAATTTTAAATTTCTATAAACAATATTATCTGCATTTAAAATATCAACATCCAGAGAACATAATCCAAGATTAAAATTAATGCTGCAGAAATAACAAACGATCTGATAGTTGCCAATCCAACTCCCTCAGCGCCGCCTTCGGTTCTAAATCCAATATGACAACCTAAAAGTGACGTAACACCGCCAAAGAAAATTGTTTTAACCAAACCTGAAATTAAATCAGCCATATCGAAAAATCTGCTTACAGAATTAAAGAACACAGCAAATGAAACTCCAAGAAAATAATTAGATACTAAGTAAGCCCCAAAAACTGCAATAGTATTTGCAAAGATTACTAATATCGGCATCATAATTATCGCAGCTAAGAATCTTGGCATTGCTAAATATCTAACAGGACTAATAGCCATTGTTTCCAATGCGTCAATTTGCTCTGTTACTTTCATTGTACCAAGTTCCGCAGCAATGGATGCTCCAACTCTTCCGGCAATCACTATTCCGGTTAAAACCGGACCAAGTTCCGTTATAATTGCCCGAGTAGTTGCACCGCCCAAAAATGATAATGGGGCAATTCCTTTTAATTGATATGCTGCTTGCCATGCAGAAACCGCACCAGTAAAAACAGCAATAATCAAAACAAGTGGAAGTGAATTTACACCGATATGTTCCATCTGAAAAAGGATGAGCTTTTTGCTTTTAGGAATTTGAGAAAAATTCTTAATGATTCCGAAAAAAAGATTAGAGATTTGCCCAAATTCCTGAAGGAATGCTAAAGTTCTATTTCCAAGTTTTTGAAATGCAGCGGATATCAATACAAATTTTCTAATTAAATGTTGTACAAACTTAAAGAAAAAAGCAGGAAAATTTTATTCCTTATCAGCTTATTATCGTTCGGGTTTAAGGCTAAGGAATTTATGAAATATTCTTTATATCAATACATTTATTCAAAACGAGACATCAAATGGATTTTTATGAAATATTTTCCGAGCGAATTGTCATAATTTTTAACTTAAATTAATAATACAGTGGCATTATAATTATTATCAAAGTCAGCGATTTTGAAAGGAATTGATATATCTTGTTTAATGTAAGGGTTATTTTTTAGATTCTCAAAAATCTTTATAACAGATAAATTTTTATAAATATTTGGAACCAAATACACTAAATCTTATTGATAGCGCACCGATCGCAATTCTTACTTTTAATAAGAATGGTGAGATCGATTACGCTAATAAGGCTTTTGCCAATCTGGAATTGCTTTATGGTTTCGAGTATCCAGCCAATTTAATGGGCTCAAGTATTTTTGGAAAAGAACTCTTTCCAAAATTTACTATTACTACTGAGCTTAACGATATTTTATCTGGACTGCCATTTGAAAAGGATCTGAATTTTGTTGAAACAAGAGCTCAGGGTTTAATTCATCTTATCATTAAAGGCGCACCAATTTTTGATGGCGATGAAATTATTGGCGGCATTATAATCATTGAAGATTTAAAGGTTTTAACCAAGACAAAAAAAGAATCAGCTATTAGAAATGATTTTATAGAGAATGCCATTCATAATGTTTCTGATTTTTTTCTTGTTGTCGATAGATTAGAACGTCTTCAATTCTTTTCAAAAAATATTCTACACTTTACAAATGTTCAGATAAACCTTGTACCGGGAATAACTGTTGGAAGTTTATTTGATTCAGAAACATCAAAAATTGTTAAAGAATATTTTGAATATGCAAAAAAAAATCGATTAGTTATAACTGAAAAAATTTCATACGAGGTTAGGGGGAACAGAAAAGTTTTTGAGTGCCGATTTGTTCCACAGGAAAATTTTAGAAAAGAAATAAGTTTTGTTTATTTATTCTTTAAGGATATTACAGCTCAGGAAAGAGAGATTGATAATCTTTATAAAGATTTTAGTAAGCTAGAGTTTTATCAGACAATTTCTAATAAATCAAGCGAAGCTGTTTTTGTTATTAATGAGGATAACATAATTGAGTATTGGGATGATTGTGCTGAAAAACTTTATGAGGTTTCTAAAGAAGATGCTCTTGGGGCAGTTGCACGAAATGTTGTAAGCATTCTTTCTGATAATTTTCTTGATTCGCTAAAATCAAAGTTAATTGATAAAGATATTCATAGAATTATATTATCGTACTTTGACAAAAACAGAGAAAGAAAAACTTACGAGACTTACTTTACTTTTCTTGATGAAAAGAAAAAACGACTTGTTGTTAAGAGTACCGATATAACTGATAAAATACATTTTGAAGAAGGTTTAAAATTATCATTAAAAGGTCTGAGGGATATCGTTTCAAAATCACCTTTAATGATATGCAATGTTGATAAGGATGGACAGATATTATTTGCTAATTCAGAATTTCAAAAAGTACTTGGATACACTGAAGAGGAGTTACTTTCAAAAAGTTTCTACCAATTAATTGAACCATCATATCTGAAAAATAATATTTTCAATTTTCAAAGTTTTACGGGTGATGAAGTTAAATCTTTTGACCTTCCTTTGAATATAAAAAATAAATCGGTCCAATTATTCAACTGCACTTTACATACATCCAGAGATAATGAGAACAGAGTTCAATTCTTTAGTTGTTTTCTTACTGAGTATGCGGAAAAGAAAAATAATATAGATGAAGCTAAACTATATTTATCCCTTGTTGATTCAGCATACGATGGTATT
Organism: Ignavibacteriaceae bacterium; assembly: GCA_044227615.1. GTDB lineage: Bacteria > Bacteroidota > Ignavibacteria > Ignavibacteriales > Ignavibacteriaceae > IGN3. The sequence continues at coordinate 24,281 of JBGAWM010000010.1, read as the reverse complement.
GCATTGGGCTGCGAAGGAAGAATAATTATTGCAAACAAATCGTTCGCAAAAATATTTGGATACACTAATAACTCGGAATTGACTAATAAGGAAATTATCGAGTTGGCATCAAACGATGATATTATTAAAGTTGCCGATTATTTTAGGTTACTTGAAAGAAAGAAAGAAGTACCAGCCAGATTTGATTTTCTTGGAAAGAAGAAAGATGGAAGCAGCATCCATACTGAACTTTCAATCGGAACATTTGAATCAGATAATAAAGACTATGTTGTGATGATTGCCCGTGATGTTACTGAAAGAATTCGTGCTCAACGTGCCATAAAGGAATCAGAAGAAAAATATAGAAACATAACAGAAAATATTGATGATTTTCTTTTTACGTTTGAAAGAATTGGTTTAGCAATAAGACCAATATTCTGTACTTCATCAATTCAAAAAGTAACCGGTTATACGCAAACAGAATTCTTAACTGATTCGAAATTATTTCTTAAGGCAATTCATCCAAGCGATTTTGCTTCTTTAAAGCCTAAACTTATTAATTTAATGAAAAGCCGTATTCAGCTTTCAGGTGAGTTTGAGTTTAGGATTATAAATAAACAGGGAAACATCGTTTGGACCAGGGCAAAAATTAATCTTGTACGATCAGCCACAGGAAGAATACAAAAAATATTTGGTCTTGTAAGCGATGTAACATTTAGAAAACGTGCGGAAGAAGAATTAAAAAAGTCAACACAAAACCTTATCAAACTAAATGAAACAAAAGATCGATTCATTTCAATTATCTCTCACGATTTGAGAACGCCATTTAGTTCTATACTAGGGTTTACAGACCTGCTGGCAAATGATGATGAGTTAACTGATGACGAACGTAAACAGTATATAAAATATATTCAGGAATCCTCACGCTCGATGCTTGCACTGGTAAATTCACTTTTGGACTGGACAAGATTACAAACAGGAAGAATAAAATTTGAACCTGAAAAAATTGATGTGTCAAAAGTTATAACCGATTCTGTAAACGCTCTTTCCGGGTCAGCAATGCAAAAAGGTATTGAAGTAACTTCATATGTTAATCAATCACTATTCCTTTTTGTTGATAAGCATTTGATTACACAAGTATTTAACAATCTTATATCTAATGCAATTAAGTTTACTAACCGAGGCGGAGTAATAACGATTTCAACAGAAGCAGTTGCAAACTCTCGTTTTGTAAAATTTAATGTTAAAGATACGGGCGTTGGAATTAAAGAAGATGATCTTGCAAAGCTTTTTAGTGTCGATGCAAAATTCACGTCTGAAGGAACTGCGGGTGAAAAAGGAAGCGGTTTGGGATTATCTCTTGTTAAAGAAATTGTAGAAAAACATGGGGGTACAATTTTAGTAGAAAGTGAATATGGTAAAGGTACAGAATTCATTTTCACTCTACCGATTGCTTCTTCCAATATTTTAATTGTTGATGATAACAAGACTGATCGACTGCTTTATTCTAAGATTCTCAAAAACATCACTCCCGAATATAGTGTTGAGGTAGCGTCAGATGGTAAGGAAGCAATTCAAAAAATATTATCATCACCGCCGGCACTTGTAATTACAGATCACGCAATGCCCGTTATGAATGGATATGAGTTTGTTGTTGAGTTAAAGAAAATGGATATAAAAGGTAAGCCGCCTGTAATTGTTTTAAGCAGTGATATAGATCGCTCAATAATTAATGATTACACAGAGCTTGGAATTGAATTTGTTTTTCAAAAACCAGTAAACATTGGAAGCTTTAAACTGGCAATAGAAAAAACTCTTCAAAAAGGATTGAGTGAAGATTAGTTCTGATCACCTTCGAGGCTGCGAAGCAGAAACCTCGAAGGCTGTATTTTCTTATTTCTTCTTTAATACAAAACCTGATGAAGTTGGAACTGCAATAACACCGCTGACAGTTTCAATTGGTTTTATTCCAGCCTTTTCAGAATTTACTAAAACTTCCCACTTTCCTTTTGGTAATTCGCATTCTACTTCTTTTAATGGATTTGAATTAAACAAAACCAAAAAGTTTTCATCGTTGTGTTTTACTTCATAGCCAAGTGCAAAATCATTATCGTGAACAGAAATAAAATTTACTTCATCATATTCTGCTCTTCGGAATGATTGGAATTCTTTTCTAAGTTCAATCAACCCTTTATAATAATCCAACAAATCCTGATTCATCTTTACGTGATTATAATTAATATAATTCACTTCATTGTCTTTATCATAAGTGTTGTGGTCAATCATTCCACGATTCGGATCGTTTTGGTTTGTTAATGGAATAACTTTGCTGCGTGCAAATTCCTGCCCGCTGTGTATCATCGTTATTCCGCGTGATGTGAATAAAAACAACGCTCCAAGTTTATTAAGTCTAAGTTGAGTGATATTTAATTTTGCATTTTTATCAACATCTTTAATTACTTCATCAGATTTAACATCACCAAGACCGATTCTAATAAAATCACCGAATGTATATCCATCGTGAGATTCAAGATAGTTTACTGAGTGCTCTGGTTTTTGAAATAAGCCAAGTGAGTCTTTCGTTAGGGTACCTGTTACATAACTTTTAATTCTTTGCGGAGAATTATTGCCATACCATTTTCCAAAAATCCAGCCGTTCCCGTTTATTGGATTTTCACCTTTTATTCCATTTCTAATTTGATCATTCCACGCACCCCAGCCGCGTAGAGAAAATCCTGCAGGATCATAGCCGCCGCCCCAGGGTTCGCAAACAAATACCACATCAGGATTTATTTTCTTTGCTTCATAAATTATAGTTTCAATAGTCTGCCAATCAATAAGTTTTCCAAGGTCAAATCGGAAGCCATCAACGTGATACTCTTTCATCCAGTACAAAATGCTTTCAACTATTAATTTACGCAACATCGGACGTTCAGTTTTAAGATCATTTCCACATCCACTAACAGCACAATAGCTCCCATCAGGATTTAATCGGAAATAATATTCCCTATCAATCTCTTTTAAATTACCTAACTCATATTCGGAAAGATGATTATATACAACATCCATCATCACTGCAATATTTTCTTTATGGAAAGCTTTTACCATATCCTTAAAATCTTTTATTCCCTTAGCATCCGCACCACTCCATTTATTAAATTCAATTTCGCGAACATTTTCGGAGAAGTAGGATTCGGGTGCAAAAAATGCGGCTGTCATATAACCCCAATGATTTCTTTCATAAGGATTCCACGTATTAAATTTTCCACGCAGAGAATCTTTAAATGGAATTTCTATGTTTGCAAATTCCTGCGCCGGTAAAAGTTCAACAGTGTTAACCCCGAGATTTTTTATGTAATCTAATCCTCCTGTTTTACCTTTTTCAATCAGACCTTGATAAGTTCCTCTTTCTTTAACTCCGGAAGTTGGATGTTCAGTCATATCGCGAACGTGCATTTCATAAACAACCAAATCACGCCAATCTCTTTGTATCCACTTATCATTTCCCCAATCATAATTGTCCTCTTTAACAACTATACCTTTGCGCGGAGTAAAATATGTATTGTAGCTTGCAACTGCTTTAGCATAGGGATCAAGGCAAAGCACCGCTTCTTTATCCTTGTGCTTTACATTAAATCCGTAGAACTTGCCGTAAAGCTCTCCCTCAAGCGATGTTTCCCAAACAGCATTTTCATCGCGCGTCATCTCATATTCTTTTCCGTTTGCATCATCAACTTTATTAAAAATAATTAGAGAGACTTTTTCTGCATTTGGAGTAAACAATCTAAAATATGTTTTACCATCTTTAACAAATGAACCAAGTTTTTTATCGGAGTAAAATTTATCCAGTTCATTTTGCCTTAGCTGAAACTCAGTTTTATCTTTTAACTGAGATTTTGATTTATCTGAGATGTACAAAGCATTTCCTGTAAATGTTATTGTCATAAATATTATTATAGATTTTATTAAGAAACTTTTCATGTCTCACCTAAGATTTATATTTATTATTGAGAATAAATTTCGCCATCCACAACAGGCGTTACACAAACTAATGGATTTTCAGCTACACCAAATTTCTGAAAGATATCCTCAAACAATTGAAAATGCATTCCGCGTTTTTCTAATTTATGAAATTTATTATAGTCCATAAATTTTTCATTCTTATCGGTTGGTGCATCAAATTTAATGGCTTTAGGGTAGTCTTCTTTAGCGTGACTTTTTAGAAATTCAATTTTCCTATCATCACCGCCTTCCATTTCATAAGAGACGACTCTGAACTCTTCAACTAATCCATTATTTATTATTAAATAAATATTTAAAATAATTTCGTTCATCATTAAAAGGTGAATTATATAGACAAATAAAACTTAAACACACTGCATATATAAATGCAAACTTGCACATTATACTTTCAATAGCAGAGATTAGTGAATAATTACCTGTGAACATTAAAGTGAATCCGATGAGCACAGGAACACTTATAAAGATTGCCCCAAACAATAAAACTTTAGCTATCAGTATCTGTTTTTTATCATCAATTTTTAAAATAAATCTTATTAACAGAATTATCGAAATTAAAACGGGCAAATAATAAAATGCACCAAATAAATCCCCCAGCGGATAATGATAACTTGCATATAGTACTGTGCAGCTTGTTACCGCAAATTTTGGTATTACAAATAAATAATAAATTGTAAATGCAATTGGCGGGATAAAAGTTAAGAAATACTTTGTGTCTGGTTTCTGATTACGAATGAGCGTAAGCGTAAGCAGCAGTTTTAATGGAGGAAGAAAACTTATAATAACAAAGGCAAGAAAGGGATAAAATGAATCTTGCAGTCCAAGCTGACACATTAAAAATTCCATCGATTGATAAGCCGCCAGTAAAGCAATCATAAGCATTGCAATTATATTTACTCGATTCTTCTCAATAAATACTATTAGATTAAATAGTAGAAGAAGCTCAATGCAAGCGATTAGAAGAGATATTATTCCATTCCAGGTTTCCAAACATATTCCAAATTTTTGAAGCCAAAAATAATGATTTCTTGTAGCAATAATGCTATAATTTCCACCCTAAAATAGATATAAAATTAATTCTTAATGGTTCGGATCTGCGGTAAGTTGCTGCACACTAATTATAAAGGATATCTAGATGAAAAAAAGTTTTTTGTTACTTTTTATTTTTGTGGTCTCTTTCTTTCCTGGAATAATAAATACAGTATTTGCACAGAATGAACCTGTTCTATACTTCTGTGAAAAGTACGATTCTAAAAAAGGCGAAGTAGGCGTTAGTGATAGATTTACTACCGGGTACTTAACTGTAATGGTAAAATCAGATTATGAATTAGGTCTGGAAGATGTTCACATTCAGTTTGATAGATTGAATGAGCGAAGTAAAAAGTTCGAGTTCTACAAAAAATTTGATTATGTAATTGAACCTGAAATGAGTTACGTTTTCTTTGCCAAAAATGAAGACAGCGATTTAAAATTTGAAGAGACTGGATTTTATAGAGTTTTCTTACTGGATGATAATGACAAAACTGTAGCAAGTGCGTTAATTGAAATTATCTCTAAGTAGTTTTTAGGTACTCAAAAAATAAAACGGCAGTCAATTGACTGCCGTTTTTTTAAACACTAAAATTATGTTACTTATTCGGACCAATCATTTTTTCAGGTCTTACAACTTCATCAAATTTTTCTGCGGTTAGCAACCCTAATTCCAAAGCAGCTTCTCTGAGCGTTTTATTTTCTTTGTGTGCTTTCTTTGCAACCTTTGCTGCATTATCATATCCGATTACAGGGTTTAAAGCAGTTACCAGCATTAAAGAATTATCAAGATTAAATTTAATTCTTTCAAGGTTTGGTTCAATGCCAACAGCACAATTATCATTAAATGAAACACACGCATCCCCTAATAATCTAGCCGAGTTAAGGAGATTAAGTATCATTACAGGTTTAAAAACATTCAGCTGAAAATGACCTTGCATTCCGGCCATTGTGATTGCGATATCGTTACCAACAACTTCAGTGCAAACCTGTGTTAAGGCTTCACATTGAGTTGGATTAACTTTACCAGGCATAATAGATGATCCGGGTTCATTTTCCGGAAGCAATAATTCGCCTATTCCGGATCTTGGACCGGAAGCATAGAACCGTATATCATTGGCGATTTTGGTTAGACCTACAGCTAAAAGTTTGAGTGCTCCTGAAATTTCAATTATGGAACTGTGTGCAGAAAGTGCTTCAAACTTATTCTCAGAAGTAACAAATTTGCAGGGCGATAGATCGGCTATTTTTTTTGCTACTAAAACATCAAATCCCTTAGGAGTATTTAAGCCGGTTCCAACAGCTGTTCCACCCAATGCCAATTGATGTAAATGTGTCAATGAGTAACGTACTGCTCTTAAACCGTGTTCCACAATAGCAGCAAAACCCGAAAATTCTTGTCCCAGAGTTAGAGGAGTAGCATCCATCAAATGTGTTCTACCAATTTTAATTATATCTTTAAATTCTTCAGACTTTTTCTTTAAAGTATTTAAAAGTTTAGTAACACCAGGAATGGTAATATTCGTTAGTACATCACAAGCAGCAATATGCATTGCTGTTGGAAAAGTATCATTTGAAGATTGAGATTTATTAACATCATCATTCGGATGTATAAAATGTTTTCCTTCACCGAGCTTTCCACCTAGTAAAACGTGTGCTCGATTAGATATTACTTCATTAACATTCATATTGGACTGGGTTCCTGAACCTGTTTGCCAAACTACAAGTGGAAAATGCTCTTCTAATTTCCCTTCTATTATTTCATCGCAAACCTGACTAATAATTTTTGCTTTTTCTTGAGGTAATACACCTAATTCAGTATTAGCTTGGGCAGCAGCTTTTTTTAGGATGCCAAAAGCTCGAATAATTTCAGCAGGCATTCTATCTCCGCCAATTTTAAAATTCTCTTTTGATCTTTGAGTCTGTGCACCCCAATATTTATCGGCAGGTACTTTAACTTCTCCCATTGTGTCTTTTTCAATTCTGTAGTCCATTTTGTGCTCCTGATAATTATGATAAAAATTATTTACTATCTAATGATTTTAAAATACTACTATTTTTATATAGTTGAACTTTATCCAAAGCTAAAAGTTAATTTAAATTTTGCCTTTGCAAATCTGTTTATTTAGTTATGCTTGGGATATTTGAAATAAATCAATTAGTGAAATAAGAAAATTATTACCGTTATACTTTTGGTTTCGGTAGTTCTTTCCTTTTCAAATAAAAAAGATTTCAAATATTTACGATGTTAATTGAGGATATAATTTGTAAAAATGTAATCTCAACCAATTAGATATTTATTATAATCATCATGAATTCCATAAATTCTCAATAATAGATTTGAGAGAAATTGAGATTAAATTTATAATACATTTAATAAGGGGTATATCTTTTTCTGTAGATTTTTTGTCACAGATATATATTTTTGTGTTAGATCAATCAAAGGCACAATAATTGAAAGGATAGCCCATAGTATTTGTTACAATTCTTTAATTATTTATCGGATAGAAATGAATATTCCCATAATCGACCGCAGCAAATATCTAAAAGGTTTATTTATCACTGCAAAGTTAGATAAAGAACTGACTGATAAAGAAATAGACATACTAAAAAAAATCTCAGACAAATTAGGTTTCGCTCCGGACTTCTTTCAAGAAACCATCAGAGGTCTACTCTCCAACAAATACATAATTGAAGAACCAATTATTTTTTCCGATCTGGATATTGCTCGTTCTTTCATTAAAGATGCTGTAAAATTGGCATGTGTTAATGATCTGGTTACAGATGCAGAGATCGATTGGTTAAAAAGAACAGCCGATATTAACAAGATTAATAATAACTTTGTTGATAAAGAACTTAAATCCTGCAAAGAAACACCTCATACTTTGGTTGGCAGTGATTTTGCGCTTTATTCGATTATTTGATCTGGATGATCAAGCAAGAAAATTCATCTTAATTTCTTTGTCCTTTACTCCCCTTATTTCTAATTTTGATTGGAACATTTTAAAAAATTATTCTAATCAAAAAATGTATTTACTTTTCTGAAGGATCTTACCATGAAAACAATGAAAGCACTAGTAAAAAAATATTCAGAACCCGGTATCTGGATGGATGAAGTTCCTGTTCCGGAATACGGACCTAATGATGTTTTGATAAAAATTAAAAAAACTGCAATCTGCGGCACCGATATTCATATCTATAACTGGGACGAATGGGCGCAAAAAACTATTCCGGTTCCAATGCACGTTGGACACGAATATGTGGGAACGATTGAAGCATTTGGTTCAAATGTTCACGATGTAAAAGTAGGTGATTTAGTCAGCGGCGAAGGACATATTGTTTGTGGAACATGCCGAAACTGCCGTGCCGGGCGCGGTCATCTTTGTCCAAATACAAAAGGTGTGGGCGTAAATCGTCCCGGCTGCTTTGCTGAATATCTTGTTATTCCTGTTCAAAACATCTGGCACTGCGATCCAAAAATTTCCACTGACATACTCTCGGTCTTCGATCCATTTGGTAACGCAGTACATACAGCTTTAAGTTATGATTTACTTGGTGAGGATGTTTTGATAACTGGCGCGGGTCCTATAGGAATTATGGCTGCCGCTGTTGCAATACATGCCGGTGCGCGCAACACTGTAATTACTGATATGAATCCTTTTAGATTAGAACTTGCTAGAAAAATCGGAGTAACACGCGCTGTTGATGTTTCAAAAGAAAAACTTCCGGATGTAGTTAAAGAACTAGGAATGAAGGAAGGTTTTGATGTTGGTTTAGAAATGAGCGGAAGTATAAATGCCTTTAAAGATATGATTGAGGTTATGTTTCATGGCGGTAACATTGCATTGCTTGGTATTCTTCCATCAAATGCGGGAATAGACTGGACTAAAGTTATTTTTAGTGGATTAAATATTCGTGGTATTTATGGAAGAAAAATGTTTGAAACCTGGTATAAGATGCAAGCAATGGTACAAAGCGGTTTGGATATAACTGCAATTATTACTCATAAATTTAAAGCAGATGATTACAAAGAAGGCTTTGAAATAATGAAATCTGGAAACTCTGGTAAAGTTATACTTGAGTGGAATTAACAAAAATTAATGAGATTAAAATGAATTCAAAAACCATACAACACTACTCAGATATTTTAATCAATATCGAAAAAGAAGGACTTTTCAAAAAAGAAAGAATCATTACTACTCCGCAAAGCGCACACATAGCAGTAACAACTGGACAACAAGTTCTTAATATGTGTGCAAATAATTATCTCGGGCTGGCAGATAATCCTGAAATTATTAAAGCCGCCAAAGACAGCCTTGATAAATGGGGATTTGGGATGTCCTCTGTTAGATTTATCTGCGGAACACAGGAAATCCATAGAGAATTAGAAAAGAAAATATCTGAGTTTCTTGGAATGGAAGAAACAATTCTTTACACATCCTGTTTTGATGCAAACGGCGGATTGTTTGAAACTTTACTTGGGGAGGATGATGCAATCGTAAGTGATGAATTAAATCACGCCAGTATTATTGATGGAATAAGATTGTGCAAAGCACAGCGCTATCGCTACAAAAACTGTGATATGAATGACCTTGAAGAAAAACTTAAAGAAGCAAAATCAAACAATGTTAAAAATATTTTAGTTGCAACTGATGGTGTATTTTCAATGGATGGATTTATTGCTCCTCTAAAATCAATTTGTGATATTGCTGAAAAATACGGCGCAATGGTAATGGTTGATGATAGCCACGCAGTCGGATTTATGGGAAAACACGGCAAAGGAACGCACGAACATAATGGAGTTATGGGTCGCATTGATATTATTACAGGAACATTAGGTAAAGCACTCGGTGGTGCTAGCGGCGGATACACATCAGCTAGAAAAGAAATTGTTGATTTACTCAGACAGCGTTCACGTCCATATTTATTTTCTAACACTGTGGCTCCAAATATTGTTGCTGCCTCGCTAAAAGTTTTTGAAATGTTAAGTTCAACTACACATTTAAGAGACAAGCTTGAGGACAACACTAGATATTTTAGAGAAAAAATTAAAGCTGCAGGATTCAATATAAAAGATGGAATTCACCCAATTGTTCCTATTATGCTAGGTGATGCTGTATTAGCTCAAACTATGGCTGCGAAGATGCTGGAAAAAGGTGTTTATGTTGTTGGATTCTTCTTCCCTGTGGTACCAAAAGGTACAGCCAGAATTAGAGTACAAATTTCTGCAGCTCACTCAAAAGAAGATTTAGATTATGCAGTTGAAAAATTTGTTGAAGTAAAAAAAGAAATGGGTATCTGATGAAAATAATATTATTCATCTGCTTGTTCTTTGCTGGAATTTCCATAGCCCAAGAGCAAACAATTATGATTGGCAGAACTGAACTAAAATTAGGCGGTGAGCAAGAAACAGTGCTTGATTTACTTGATGAATTATATTTTGTTGAGTATGATCTTAAAAATGAAAACCTATTTTTAATTTGGGATACGGAAAAGCGTAATTATTTCTATGGAACTGTTGAATTTGATAAATCCCAAAAACTAATTTCTATTAGTAAAAATTGGAGCAGCACGGTTAACGACAGCCATAGCCAACTATTTGAACAATTATTTGAACTGATTGATAGTTACAAGAGTGATGGTAATATTAAAGTTAAAACTCAGGAAATTTTTGAACCAAATTATAAAGCTAAGACTCTAAGTTTTATGCTGGACAATAAAATTATTGAACTAACGATAACCGGAAATCGAATTACATTAAAAGAACTGTTAAAAGAAACTAAATAAAAATTAAAAGGAAGTTTATGAAAAAATTATTAGCCGTCGTTGTTCTGCTTGGAATATCATACAATTGTTCAAGTGAAAAAAAATACGAAACACCGGAATCCCTGATCCAAGCAAATGCTGCATTTATGAATGAAGAGGATTTAGAAGGTGTGATGACAACTGTTCATCCTAAAAGTCCTTCTTATGAGGGAACTGAAGCAATGGCTAAACAAATTTTTGAACGTTACGATTTGAATTTTAAAATTGAAAACATAAAAGTAATTGAACAGAATGATAAAGATGCAAAGGTTGAGTTCACTCAAGTTACTACTAAATTAAAAGGCACAGATTTTAAAAATAATAAAACCACTGGCATACATACTTTAAGAAAAGATGGTGATTCCTGGAAAGTTTATTCTACAGAAATGGTTAATGTAGAATTTCTTGACAAAGATGAATTCCACAATTGAAATTTGTAAGGGGGACATTACTAAACTTAAATTTGATGTGATAGTAAATGCAGCAAACACTACTTTACTTGGCGGCGGCGGTGTAGATGGTGCAATTCATCGTGCAGCCGGACCAAGACTTCTAGAAGAATGCAAAACATTAAATGGCTGTAAAACAGGTGAAGCTAAGATTACAAAAGGATATGATCTTTCTGCCAAGTATGTAATCCACACTGTTGGTCCAATCTGGTTTGGTGGAAATAATAATGAAGATGAATTACTATCAAACTGTTACAGCAATTCACTAAAACTTGCGGTTGAAAATAAATTAAAAACTATTGCCTTCCCCGCAATAAGTACAGGTGTTTACAGATTCCCACTTGAGCGTGCAGCTAAAATTGCAATCAGCACAGTTAAAGATTTTCTTAATAAATACGGCAAAATCGATAAAGTAATTTTCGTTTGTTTTGATGATGCAACATATCAAATTTATAACAAAGCGTTGTAATCATTTTCTTCCTTTAAATTTTACTCAGTGGATTAAGTGATTTTACTTAATCCATTGAGTGTTTCATCAAATCATTATAAAATCAAATTTATAAATTAGTGCTTTGCAGGTTGGATGTTTTCAGCACCTTCTAATTTTCCGACTAATTTTTGTGGATTATGAATAAGCACTGGCAAACAGCTTGAACAAATATAAACTTGCTTACCTGAATAACTTAGATTTACCAGTGGGATCTCGTTTTCTGACACATTGCAATTTAAGCAATGATTAATTTTTTGTGTCTCACTCATATTAGTTCCTTTCATAAAAATTATTTAATCAAATTTTATCTTAAAAATATTAATGCAACTCCGGCAACCGCTACAATAGCACCTGTAACAGATCGCCAGGAAAGTTTTTCTTTGTAAATATACTTAACCATCGGAAGCATAATAATAGGCATTGTTGACATTAGTGTTGCGGCAATTCCAACTTTTGTATTTTCAACCGCAATCAAGCTAAAAGTAATACCTAAAAAAGGACCGAGAATTGTTCCAACCAAAGTTACACCTAAAGCAGATTTATTAGAAGTAAAAATCTTGTAAGGATTTTTATATTTTTTCAACAACATCATAATCGGAAGAAAAATAATTACTGAAGAGAAAACACGAATAAACGTTGCAATAAATCCTGCTATATGCCCTTCTTCAAAAGCAAACTTTGCAAAGATCAATCCCCCAGCCTGACCCATAGCTCCAAGTATTCCATAAAAAATACCAAGCTTTGTAATTTTATATTTAGAATTTGTATTCCGTTCCAAAACGACTAATGCAACTCCTGAAATGGTTATGAATATTCCAATGAGTCCAAGAAGTGCTATTCTTTCATTTAGAAAAATGAACGCTAATATCGCAGACATTGCAGGAGAAAGTGCCATCAGCAGCATACTGATTCTCGCACCTATCATCTGATAACTTTTAAACAGAAAAGAATCACCTATTACTAAACCGATAACACCACTGATAACCAGGCTTGCGAATTGCGAATTTGATAAATCAAATTTATAACCCATTATTAAAATTGTAGCGATTAAAAATAGAGATGCAAAAATCATTCTATTAATATTCAGTTGAAGCGAACCGATCTTTTCCGCCGCAGAAGAGAATGCAATTGATGTTCCTGACCAAAGGAAAGCGGTTAAAAGGGCACTTAATTCACCGAGGTAGATCAATGTTTTTTAGAATGTCCAATCGTTCTCATTCAAGAAACCTTCAAATTTGAGACACGGTATATTAAAATGGTCACAAATATTTGGAATCCTTGCAGCATTGGGTTTATTTTCTTCTTCAGTGACAACACTAGCATTCAGTTTCCAAGCTTTAGCAATCACAAATGGATCAGCAAAAAAACCACCTGAAAGGATTCTCTTTTTATCCAAGTTTTGTTGAAAGTGTTGTATCGAATAAATCTGAGTTATAAAATTTAATTCGTCGATTGTTGGATTTGCAAAGAATTCACTGTTCTCATTCATTATCCTTTCGATTTTATCTTCTTCAAACCTATTTGTTAGTTCATTATACACTTCACGAACCGAGATGATATTTTTTGATCTAATCATCAGATCAAATCTGTCCCAAAAACTTGGGAAATGGCTTGCATAATAATGATTTAAAATATTCGATAAAGAATTTGTATCGAAAATAAATATCATTTACTAAGCCCACCTTCCATTACAATATTTTCAAACATTGGAAGCTTTTTCATCTTTACATTTAGATACTGAGATACTGTATCAAGATTTATTTTATTCTGATAATACTTACCATAAACTAGACTGATATATCTATCACCTAAATAAGCTTTTTTATTGTTATAGTAACTTCCTCCCTCACCTTCACTTCTGCGATTTTGAGATTCTTCGATCCATTTTTTAGAGAATTCATCATAGTATTTTTTATCTATAATATTTCGTTCTAAGTATTTTCTAAGTATAACTTCCCTACTAACAGAAAAATAATTGGCGAGTTTAGCAAACTGTGATTCAGAGATAATTAATTCAAATGAATCAATCACATAATCTGGGACAAGAAATTCACTTGCAAAGTGATTACAGAAAACCTCTATATCTTTAAAGTAACCTGTAAATGCTTTGATGAAAGTATTTCTTCTAAAATCTATTCCACTAGCTCTTACTAACAAATGTGCTAATTCATGAAAGAGTGTAAATACTTGTCTTGAAAAAGGCATACTATTGTTCACGTAAATAACAGGGTATTTATCATGATACAAACAGAAGCCTGAGTAATCATCATTTTTAAATGCATCCTTAAAAACAAAAATGCCATTTGCTTCCAGAAGATTTCGCCAGTTTTTAAATGCAGTTTCTGTTGAATTCCATTTTGATTGATCTTCAATTGAAACACCTACAAATTTTCTAATCTCAGCAGCAATCACTGAAACATTGGAGTCTTTAGTAATACTAAATCGACCCACAAAATCACTATCAACAGGTTTCTTGTTTTCAAATATTTCTTCTAAATAATATTGAAACAACTTTGCATTCCGATATAGTTTTAGAATATTTGTTGGTAATCCACTCGCAACAATTTCTGGTAAAGTCCTGAATTCAGTTTTTGGATTTTCTTCGTATGGAATACTTGGAAAGAAAAATACGGCAAGCGGTCTTTTATAAATTTCAAACGCAAGTTTTTCCAATTGAATATATGTTGGAGAAGTGATCCCGAATTCCCAATCTAATATTTCTTTTGGTGTTTTCTTAAATTTTTTCGCTACTTCTTCGATGGTCAATCCTATCGAAGTTCTTGCCCAAATAAGAACATCTATATTTATTGGAAGTTTTTCCATAATATTTCTAGTGAAAAAGATTCAATTAAAATTTACTCTCTTTGCGCTAAACAAATTTATTTTTCAATTTTACTTAAAATTAAAATAAATACTACAAATTAAAATACATTTTATATTCAAATGGATGAGGCATAGTACCAATTGAATGAATTTCTTCTTCCTTAGTTTTAACCCATTGATCTAATAATTCATCGGTAAATATTCCGCCTCGTCTTAAGAAATCATTATCCGCGGCTAAAGCATCCAGAGCTTCTGTAAGATTACGCGGCAGAAAATGTATTTTTTCATTAAAACCTGGATCTAGAAAATTTTTATCTATTGGACCATAGCCTTCTTTAACAGGATCAATTTTATTTACTACGCCATCTATTCCTGCAAGCAGCATTGCAACTGTGCATAAATATGGATTTGCAGTTGCATCCGGCGGACGGTACTCAAATCGTGTTTCATCCGGGTTAGAAACATACTTTGGAATTCTTATAGCACTTGCTCGGTTTCCTTGCCCATAAGTTAATGCTACCGGAGCTTCAAATCCCGGCACCAATCGTTTATAAGAATTTGTACTTGGATTTGTAAATGCAGATAGTGCCGGTGCGTGTTTTAACATTCCACCAATAAAATATCTACCAAGTTGATTTACATTTCCGTACTCACCTTTTTTATAGAAAGCATTCTTACCATTCTTTGTTAGATATAAATGTAAATGCATTCCATTGCCTGCCTGCTGATACATTGGCTTGGGCATAAATGTAATGAACAAACCTTTTTGTTTAGCAAAATTAAAGAGGATGTATTTGGCAGTTATAATATTATCGGCAGTTGTCAACAAATCACTAAAGTAAGTTTCAATTTCCTGCTGCCCTCTTTCACCAACTTCGTGATGATGATATTTAACATTTATTCCCTGAGCTTTTAAAAGCTTACTCGCTTCATCTCTAAAATCATCATACTCATCAAACGGATTTGCGGCGTGATATGCCTTTTTATAAAACTCTTCGGCATGCTCTACTCGATAATATGAAGAAGCTGTCCTTGTATCATATTCAACTTTAGAAAAAATATAAAACTCAAATTCTGGTCCCCACCACGATTTGTCTGCACCAGTTGTTTTCTTCAGCAATTCTTCAGCTTTTTTTGCAAGATATCTTCCATCCTGATTAAAAGGACTTCTTTTTTCATCAGTTAAAACTATGTGAGAATAAAAAGTTAAAGTTGGGGCATCACGAAAAGGATCAAGTTTACCTGTTGCAAGATCAGGAATCATTATCATATCGCTGTTTTCAACTTTGCGAAAGCCGTAACTCGATCCGTCAAATCCAACTCCTTCACTTAAAAGCTTTTCTAATATGTTTGGATAAACGGGAAGCGATATGTGATGAAGTCTGCCTGTTAGATCAATTGCTTTTAAATCAATTACTTCTATTTTATTTTTTTTGATTAGCGATTTACAATTTTCAAGATAATTGTTTTTCATTTTGAATCTCTAATAATGAAGAAATGCATTATTTGTTAAAAGTGCTTTTAGACAAAAATGCCCGATTAGAAAACAATCGGGCAAATAAATAATTAACCGTTATAATTTAAAGCGGCAACACCAGGAAAAATTCCTGTTGTATCTAATTCATCTTCAATTCTTAAAAGTTGATTGTATTTTGCAATACGATCAGTTCTTGATGCTGAACCGGTTTTAATCTGTCCCGCATTTGTTGCAACAGCAATATCGGCAATGGTTGTATCTTCAGTTTCACCCGAACGATGACTGATAACACTTGTGTAGCCATTAATTTTTGCAAGTTCAATTGCATCAAGTGTTTCTGTTAAGGTTCCGATTTGATTTACTTTTATAAGAATTGAGTTTGCAACTCCAAGATCAATTCCTTTAGCTAAACGATTTGTATTTGTTACAAATAAATCATCACCAACAAGCTGAATTTTACCACCAAGTTTTTCTGTCATTAATTTCCAGCCATCCCAATCATCTTCAGCTAAACCATCCTCGATTGAAACAATTGGATATTGTTTTGCCCAGCCAGCCCAGTAGTCAACCATTTTTTCGATAGGAATTAATTGGTTAGGAGCCGTTTTAAATAAATGATAAGCATTTTTTTCTTTGATGAAAAATTCGCTTGCAGCAGGATCAAGAGCGATACCGATATCTGTTCCAACCTTGTAGCCAGCCTTTTCGATCGCTTCTAAAATTACTTCAATTGCTTCTTCGTTTGATTTTAAATTTGGTGCAAATCCGCCTTCATCACCAACGGCTGTATTATAACCTTTTTTGCTAAGCACAGATTTTAATGCATGAAATGTTTCTGCACCCATTCTTAAAGCTTCTTTAAAACTTGGGGCACCAACTGGCATTACCATAAATTCCTGAAAGTCAACGTTATTATCAGCGTGCTTACCGCCGTTAAGGATGTTCATCATCGGAACAGGAAGTGTACGTGCATTAACGCCGCCTATGTAACGATAAAGCGGTAATCCAAAAAATTCCGCAGAAGCTTTTGCGCAAGCAAGAGAAACACCCAACATTGCGTTTGCACCAAGATTTCCCTTGTTTTCTGTTCCATCTAATTCAATTAATAAATTATCAATCTCTACCTGTTCAGTAGCATCAAGATCAACGAGCTCATCGGCAATTTTTTCATTTACATTTTCAACAGCTTTAAGAACGCCTTTTCCATTGTAACGATTTTTATCGCCGTCTCTCAATTCAACTGCTTCATGTTCGCCGGTAGAAGCACCGCTTGGTACAGCAGCTCTTCCCATCACGCCTGATTCCAGATAAACCTCAACTTCTAAAGTTGGGTTGCCTCTCGAGTCTAAAATTTCCCGCCCAAATACATCAACTATTGTAGTCATTTTTCTAACTCCTGATTTTTCTAAATGTGATTCAAATTTTTGTTTAATTTACTTATCAAAATTAGCTAAATGGTGGGTAGAAGTGAAATTGAAATTGTAAGAATTGTGTTGATAATTTCTAAATTTTTCTAGAAATCAACACATATTAAGTAATGCTATACTGTCATTTCTGCCAAAGGCATTCCTCCGGAAGAAGGAGTCATCTGCCATAGGCCTCCCTTTGGGAGACTGAGAAATCTAATCCACACAGAACAAAAAGATTTCTCTCCCGATAAATCGGGATCGAAATGACAAACAAATCAGTCTACTACAAATTATAATTGGGCGGAACAATCTTAGTTAGGCGTTTTAATAATTTATCAATAAGCTTAGAGAGTAATGATTCTTCTTTATCAGAATGTTTTTCACTATAACTTCTAATTGCAGCGTAGATGCCAATATCCTCCCCTTTTTCAATGCTTAAATAATATTTGTGAGCCATAATATCTGTATAAAGTTTTACAGAATTTGTATTAGGAAAGTAATCGAAAATTTTGAGCTTGTTAAACTCTTCTATAATTGGCTTATAAATTTTTTCAATCCAGGCATTAGCTGCAAAGGACATTTCAATTTCTCTTCCGCCTTTTTCACTCAAGTACCATTTGTGTTCTTCAATCTGTTTTAGAATAGAATCGATTGAAAATTGATCAGTGATTTTGAAAAAATGTTTTTGAACATCTAGTCCTGTTATCTTTTCAAACTCTGCAATTTTATTAAGCAGATCAAAATGAGTTTTATATTCCTGCTTGAAATATTTTTTATCCTCACTTAAATCGACTTCACTCTTGCCTTTTTCATCTTTTGGAAATTCTTTACTGATTTCAGTCATCGAATCATAAAATCGTTTTACATCTTTCTTTATGTGTTCATCAGAAATCTCTTTTAGTATTTGAATAGTTTCAGAGTCTGATAAAAAAGCTTTTAATTCAGTGCGGGATTTACCCTGATCATCCTTAGTCTTTAAAAATTTTATAAGGACGTTTGAAAGTGAAGCATCACCCCAAAAAATATTATTAAAATGAAGATCAGCCAACAACTCTGCCGCTGCTTTGTAGATTGATTTTCTACTTGTATCAGAAAAATCCCATTTAAATAAAATAGAATGTGGAATTGATTTTGCTTCCAGAATTGTAACTATAAAAGCCAAACTTTCTTTTTCCTCAGCATTTCTTTCAAACAAATTCTTTTTATAAAATATATATCCTGCCGGGATAAGCGTATGAATTCCTTTTTGCAAAAGCTTAGCAAATGTTTCGCTTTCAAAGTAAGCGCTTATTGGATTTGTTTGTTTTATTGCAAAAGCAAAATCTTTTGTTTTGATGAATCTGACTGTGTGTTTAGAAACCCCTTTCCTAATTTCAAGAAATTTTAATTGCTTATCATTCCACTCAATTAATGGGGTATCCCAGGGCAGATTTTCCAAATCAGTGCGGTACTCTGGTTCGATATTTAATACGAGATATTTTTTATCCATTCTGATTTATTATTTGTTTCATTTGCAATATAGTGTAATTACAAATTTTGATAAAACAATATGATATTAACATTGTAATAAATCTTTTTGTAAATTCGAATGCAAACTAAATTTCTTTCATAAATATTAATTCGAATAATAGAGCCTCAATTTGAACCAGGAAATCTTAGCTTTACTAATTCAAATAACTGTTTTGCTCTTAACTGCAAGATTATTTGGTGAATTTGCCCAGAGGTTAGGGCAGCCTGCAGTGCTGGGTGAAATACTCGCAGGTATTTTTCTCGGTCCTTCTTTGCTCGGTAACCTTGTTCCATTTTTACATGGCTGGATTATCCCGGAAACAGAAATTCAAAAAAGTCTTCTCGAAGTAATTACTCTGATTGGTGCATTATTTTTGCTGTTAATAACAGGACTTGAAACTGATTTGCAGCTAATAAAACATCACGCAAAAAAAACTTTTGGGATAGCATTAGGCGAATTACCTTTTTCCTTAGCGTGTGGATTTGCATTTGGACTTTTTATACCGGATTCATTACTAATTGATCCTGACCAGCGAATTATATTTGCTCTCTTTATAGCAATTGCAATTTCCTTGTCTGCTATTCCTGTTATCGCAAAAGTATTAATGGATCTAAAACTAATTAGAAGAGACATTGGGCAAATCACACTGGCAGTCGGAATGTTCGATGATACAGTTGCATGGATATTATTATCAATCGTTTTAGGTTTACTTAGCGGCGGTGTAGTGTCCGTTGCAACAATTGGCTTCTCATTTTTAAAAGTTATCCTGTTTTTTGGTTTAAGTTTCTTTGCCGGCAAAATCATTGTCAAATATTTTGTTGAAGTTGCACAAAATAAAATCATTTCAAGGGATAAAATTCTTACATTAATTATTGTTGTTGCGTTTGGGTTAGGTGCTTTAGCACAATTGATTGAACTAGAATCTGTTTTAGGAGCTTTTATTGCAGGAATCATCTTCTCTCAGCTGCCATCAGTTCCAAAAGAGTCCATCAATAAAATTGAAAGTATGACATTTGGAGTTTTTGCCCCCATATTTTTTGCAGGGGCTGGATTAAAAGTTAATATCGTTGATTTGTTTCAGGCTGATCTAATAATTATTGGTATTTCGCTAATAGCTGTAGCCATTTTTAGTAAATTTATCGGAGCCTACATTGGAGCACGGTTATTTGCAAAAACAGATCACTGGACTGCACTTAGCTTTGGAGCAGGTTTAAATGCACGTGGAGCTATTCAAATTATTATTGCAACAATTGGTTTGTCGTTCGGTGTGCTATCTCAGGAAATTTATTCTCTAATCATAATCACCGCGGTAGTAACATCGCTTATGGCACCGGTTATGCTTCGATGGACATTAAGCCACGTTAAGCCTGAAGCAGCCGAAATTAAAAGATTGCAAATGGAAGAGCAGCTTAAGGATAATATTTTAAATAGAGTTCATCGTGTACTTTTACCAGTAAGAACACGAGAAATAAGTAAGGCAATACCTGCCAAATTAATCGAAGCGAGAATTCTGGAACGACTTGGCAGAAAAACAGATTTGAATGTTACTCTTTTTACAATATCCGGTGAGAATGAAAAATCAGTAAGCGCACAATATCTAAATGCTCTTGGAGAATTTTTCACAAAGTTGACCGTAAATAAAAAAGTTTTTGTAAGCACTAAAACTCTTGAAAGTATTTTAGATGAGGTAAAGAAAGATTACGATTTGCTTATTGTCGGGGCTACGGAAAGAAATAAAAATTCAGATATGCTCTTTAATCCTATTGTAGATAATCTAGTAAGGCTATCTCCCTGCTCAAGTATTGTTGTGCAAAGCAGTAACATTTCTGAGGATTGGAGACCTAGCAGAATTTTGGTCCCTACAAATGGAAGTAAAGCCTCTAAGCGGGCAGCTGAAGTTGCATTTGGTATTGCATACCACGAACACGATCAGGTGCACATACTAAATGTTGTTGAGGGTAAGCAGGGTTACTCATCATTGGATATCGAAGGAAGTTTAAAAGAAAGACGCTTAACTTTTGCCCATCAAACAGTTGAAGAACTTAAAAGACTTGGTGAATCCTTAAACGTAAATACATTTACAGAAATTGAAATCGGAGAAGAGCCAGATTCTGTAATTTTAAAGATGGCTCAGGAAAATGATTTTGATTTAATAATACTTGGAACTGATGTTCGCCCTGGTTCTGATAAATTATATTTGGGACCTCGTGTAGAAAGAATTCTTAATAATTCTTCCTGTCCGGTTATAATTGTAAACTCACAGTAGCCAAAAACCTTTCTTTAATCTGCATCCCTTCAGTAAATCGTTCATCAAACGTAAAAAAAATTTGATGACTTATGAATGTATCGGAAATATTTAGCAAAGCGTTAACCACAAATTATCTCATAATTGCAGCAGCAGAATTAAAATCTTTATTAGAGTATTCTGAAATTATTCGGGTTGAAGACACACATCTTTCAGATTTCATTCGAGTTTTGAAGTTTAATGACAATTTATTTATTCAGGAAACAACTTCTAAGAATGAAATAATAATTAGAAAAATGGATTCGATGAAAGATGTTGATTTTTTTGTTCAGGAGCGATTAGATTATTATGAACGCAAATGGGATGGCTGCGGGTGTAAGATTGATTATTATGAGTGACTTTCTGAATGTCATCACGAACTCCGATTTATCGGAGTGAAGTGATCTGCCAAGTTTTAATAATAGATTGCTTCTCCCGATGAACCTGACTGCCGTCAGGCAGGTCAGGATCGCAATGACAATTACTAAATATTAATCCTCATCCTCAAGCTCGTGTGTTTGAGTGTTATGCTCAACGCTAAATAAAAACTTAGCCTTTGGATTTTTTTCCTGCGCACTTGCAATTGAGTATTGAGACTCGGCAAGAAAAACTAATTTTTTATGTTTATCTAAAAATAAATTATGTGAACGGATCCTCATTAACTCGCTGATATCTTCTTCCTTATCATAAATAACCCAGCAGGCTTTATAAAAATTTAAAGGACGAAATCTGCATTGTGCGCCATACTCATTTAACAATCTGTACTCAAGCACATCAAACTGAAGATCACCAACTGTTCCAACAACTTTTCTGTTTCCATCATTCTGAATGAATACCTGAGCAAGCCCCTCATCAGTTAGCTGCATTATCCCTTTATTAAGCTGTTTAGATTTAAATGGATCTTCAAGATGAAGTTCTTTAAATATTTCTGGTGAAAAAGTTGGAATACCTTTGTACATAAAATTTTCACCTTCTGTAATCGTATCACCTATTTTAAAGTTACCAACATCATACAATCCAATTACATCACCCGGAAAAGCTTCATCAATTGTTGTTTTATCCTGTGCCATAAATGATGCAGGATTAGGAAACTTTATATCACGATTTAGTCTTACATGATGATAGAATTTATTTCGTTCAAACTTGCCTGAACACACTCTAAGAAAAGCAATTCTATTTCTATGCTTTGGATCAAGGTTTGCGTGAATCTTAAATATAAATCCTGAAAATTTTTCATCCTCGGGCTCAATTAATCCCTTTGTTGTTTCTCTGGGAAGGGGCTGCGGAGCAATTTCAACAAAAGTATCCAGTAATTCTTTTATACCAAAATTATTTATTGCACTGCCAAAAAAAACTGGAGCCGTAGTTCCATTTAGATAGTTCTTAATCTTAAAATCATCGTAAGCACCGTGAATTAGTTCAATATCATTTTTTAACTTTAAAGCATCATCACCAAACCATTCAACTAGTTTGGGATCATCTACTCCATTAAATTTTTCAATCTCATCTTCAATCCTTTGCTTGTTAGCTTTGAAAAATGAAAATGAATTTTCATAAAGATTGTAAACTCCTCTAAAGCTAACACCAATTCCCATAGGATAACTTAAAGGGCGAACTTTAATATTAAGCTTGGCTTCAATTTCATCAAGCAGTTCAATCGGATCTTTACCTTCCCTATCAAGTTTATTTATGAAAACAATTACCGGTGTATTACGCATTCTGCAAACATTCATAAGTTTTTCTGTCTGCTCTTCAACTCCTTTTACACAATCGATAACTAATATTACGCTATCAACAGCTGTTAATGTTCTGTATGTATCTTCAGCAAAATCTTTATGACCGGGAGTATCAAGAAGATTTATGTTTATACCATTGTATTTAAAACTTAATACCGATGTTGAAACTGAAATACCGCGCTGCTTTTCAATTTCTTGAAAATCTGAAGTAGCAGTTTTTCTAATCTTATTTGATTTAACAGCTCCTGCTATTTGAATAGCGCCACTGAATAAAAGCAGCTTTTCCGTTAGCGTAGTTTTTCCCGCATCGGGATGACTGATAATTGCAAATGTTTTTCTATTTCTAATTTCTTTAATAATACTCATTATAATTTTCTTTTAATTTCAAATTAGTTGGGATAAATAAAATCGGCTTGTTAAGAAGCCAAAATGAAGTAAGAAGAAGAGCTAATAATTTTTATTCTTAAACAGGATGGAGCAAAGATAAGGAATTAAAGGAAAACTTACATTGAATTAAATCTGGAGATAAAAAAAGGTGCCGTCTCGTATACAATTCGATAAGTTGAATACAAAAAATAGACAGCACCTTAAGGGGCAATGATTTTTTTTACTTTATTAAATTCATTTTTTTAGTTTGAGCAAATTTACCAGCCTGCATCTTTGTAAAATAAATGCCGCTTGAAACTTGCTTGCCGTTATTATCAGTTCCGTCCCACATCACTTCATAATTACCTTGCTGATACAAGTCGTAGTCGACAAGAGTTTTAATGAGTGATCCTTGAATATCATAAACTTCAACTTTAACTTTTTCCATTTGGGGTACTGAGAATTGAATCTTTGTACTTGGATTGAAAGGATTAGGATAATTTTGACTTAATTCAAAATTTGTTGCAACTCCGCCGATTGGTTCAACTGCTAAGCCGCCATGAGCTGTGGCATGACAAGGTGTGCATTCCATTTTTGTCATTACATTATTTAAAGCGGCGCTGCCGTGGCAACTTAAGCAAGCAGTGACTGCAGCAGGATCAACATAAGTTGATACAAAAGAGCCGGCAAAGAATGCATTAAGTATTTCTACAGCTTTTGCTGCAACGTCACCTGTTATACGAGCACATCTTTCTTTTCTGTCAACATCACTTACTTTTTTACCAGCAAGGATACACCATTCTGTTACAGAAGTATGACATAGCGGGCTTCCTGAAATATTTTGAGGTAAATCCTGATCAAAATTGTGAACAAGATATTGACCATTAATTCCAATTTGATTAGC
>JBGAWM010000109.1:0-8333 GCA_044227615.1 Ignavibacteriaceae bacterium | reverse complement strand
CGAGTCAATAACTCATAAACAAGATTGGGATATTTTGAAACATCATTTAAATCAACAGGAAGTAAACCACCCGTTCCATTAAAATCCGAACCAAGTCCAACGTAATCAACTCCAACCAAATTTTTTATATGATCAATATGATTTGCAACATCTTTTACTGTGGCTGAAGAGAATGGATTTTTTTTCCAATATTCTTCTTGATACTTCCATTCCGCTTCTGACCCGGGTTTAATCTTGTTTTGCTTCAAGTATTCTCTAATCGTTTCTTCGCCGTTTGTGTACTGCTGATAAATATCATTTCGTAAAAAGAAACTTGCAAAAGCAAGTTGAATAACTCCACCGTTCTTTGCCAGCACTTTTATCATCTCATCACTCATATTTCTTTCATAACCGGGAGTAAAAAATCTGCAGCAAGAGTGTGATGCAATAACAGGTGCTTTGCTCAACTTAATTACATCATAAAAAGTGCTGTCGCTTACATGAGAAATATCAACCATCATCCCTAATCGATTCATTTCTTTTATAACATCTTCACCAAAAGGACTCAATCCATTCCATTTTCTGATTGTATCATTAGCAGAGTCACATATATGATTCCACTTGTAATGTGCGAGTGTTATGTATCTAACTCCATTATCATAAAACTCTTTTACGTTTTCTAATTTATTTTCGATCGGCGATCCGTTTTCCATTCCAATTGTAAGCAGAATTTTATTTTGATTGAGATGGTTTTTTATTTCAGAGGTTTTATTAATAAAGACAAAATGATCGGGCCAGGTACTTACCATTTTATGGACTAAGCTAATCATCGAATCAGCTTTGATCTTTGACTTTCCCGTTCCCTCCAATGAAGGGGAAGTATAAACAGACATAAATGCTACATCAAGTCCACCTTTAATTGCGCGCGGATAGTCAATCTCGCCTTTGCTTAGCTGCGTCACATCAAACCACTCGTCATAAAGCCAATCTGGAAGGTCTATATGAGTATCCACAATAAGATATTTTTTGCAAAGCTCTTCGGCTTTTTTAAAGAGTGTGGAATCGATAGTTTGAATTTCGGTCTGAGAAATAGCAGGTCTTGTCAGAAATAATAACAAAAAAAGTAGAAATAATTTTTTCATCTTCATTCTTAAAAATTATTGATTTAATTAATTGAGAAAATAGTTAATTTGGACTGTCGATCAAATCAAAGTCATGACAATTTTTTACAATTGTTTACTTTGCAATGATATAATTGATACAATATTATTTTAGGTTTGAACCAGAAAATTAGAAAAATCAAAATGAAATATTTTTTAAATATCATTGTAATTTTTATAATCATCATATCCTGTGTTGGATGCTTTCAAAAAAATAATCCCCCTAAAGATGAAAGCGCAAAGGAAAAAATGGTTTTGGATTTATCCGGAAGATGGCACTTTAGCCTTGGAGATGATATTAAATGGAAAGAAAAAGATTTTGATGACAGGAATTGGGAAAAAGTTTACGTTCCTTCCTCGTGGGAAAATCAGGGGTTTCATGGTTATGATGGCTATGCATGGTACCGGACAACATTCCAATTAGAATCAGGATTTTCATCAAATGACTTGTATTTAGTTTTAGGATACGTTGATGATGTCGATCAAACATTTATTAATGGAAAACTGATCGGTATTTCTGGCGGATTCCCTCCCAATTATAGAACAGCTTATAATGCTTTTAGAAAATATTACATCCCCCAAGAATATTTGAATAAGGAAGGCGAAAATGTTATTTCCATTAAAGTTTATGATGATGAACTGGATGGCGGTATAATAAGCGGCAAAATTGGTTTATACACTTATGATGACGGATTTGAACCTGATATTAATTTAAGCGGAATATGGGATTTTAAAACCGGTGATGATTCTTTATTTCTAAAAAATAATGCAATTGATTCTAATACCGATAAACTGATGGTTCCGGCTCATTGGGATGTTCAGGGTTATCAGGATTATGATGGATTTGGCTGGTACAAAAAAACTTTTTTTCTTCCAAAAGATTTTGATGGGGAAAGTATGATTTTACTATTGGGTAAAATTGATGATATCGATCAGACTTTTGTTAATGGAAAATTAGTCGGCTCAACTGGCTTGTGGAATTTTGAAAGAACTCCAAATGAGTTTAATAAAAACGAAGAGTATCGGTTAGCAAGAGTTTACTCAGTTCCGCAAAAACTTTTAAAGTTTGGTCAGGAGAATACGGTTGTTGTAAGAGTTTATGATGGTTTTAGAGAGGGCGGCATTTATGATGGACCAGTAGGGTTGATAACTCAAAAGAATTATAGAAAAAACTTCATAAAGAAAGACTAAGCAGATTCAGATTTTAATGTTTTGTTTGCGTTGTTAATCAAAAATAGGTAGGTAACGATTATTATCATTGCGCCAAATAAAACATCAGAAGTAAAATGTGCACCGATAACAACTCTGCTTATGCTAACAGCCAACCCCCAGCTGATTATTAGTCCTTTCAAAATTATCCTTTTATAAAATGCTTGATCCATAAAAAGGACAAACAACACCATCATAATAAAACTCATTGAAGCATGTCCCGAGGGAAATGATTGATTGCCCGTTATCCCATTTGGCACATACCACGCAGAAAAATTTGAATAATTTTCTGCTAGATCTCTGAATCTTATTCTTCCCCAAAATATTTTTAACGGTGTAGCAATTAGTAAATAACCATAAAAAAAGGTTCTAAATGATATTCGTGAAAATAAAATGGACTTCTTAGAAAATTTATATCTTTTTCTAAAAAGTAATGATATTAAAATGTTGATAAGAATTGCTGCAAGAAAAAAATAATTTCTATTAGAATTAAAATATTCCCAACTATCATTAAGCGCCAATGATATTGCTGCCAGTATATAAATTGTAATCAACGAACCGGTAGTAAGCAGAAATCCTGTAAACAAAATTGTTTTTATGTTGGATGAAACCTTTAGAGTAACAATATATATGTGAACTCCGATGAGTACTACAATTAAACCGGGAATTTCACCGTACTTTTGTAATAAAATCGCCCAGACGGCATTTGGATTGTAGAGATTAATTGAAATCCAGAGATCGCTTGATTCCAGCAGAAACGCCGCTATAATCCATATAAGTATAAAATAATATGCTGTTGTCTTATTTGATATCTTCTTCAAAAAAATCCTTAAAGTTTATAATAATTTAATGATTGAGCCACAAAACAGCTAATCAAAATTATTTCATAAATGATTATGTGATTATATTTCTTTTAGAAAAATATTTTTTTTGAAAGGATGAAAAATGTTATTTAAATATTCTGTTGGTAAAAATTTAGAGTTTGTTGATAAGACAATTAAAAAGCTTAACGATGAAAATATAATAGCAAGAATCTGGAAAAAAGATCACACAGTTTGGAGCAATGATCCAACAGAAATTTCAAATAGACTTGGCTGGCTGGATAGTGTTGAGGTTACAAGCAGATCATTAAATGAAATCAATTCATTTGTTGAGGAAGTTAGAGCAGCCGGATATACAAACGCTCTGTTAATGGGAATGGGCGGCTCATCTTTGGCTCCCGAAGTTTTTAGATTGACATTTGGAGTTAAAGAAGGTTATTTAGATTTAGCTGTTCTCGATTCAACTCATCCGGAAGTTGTAATGAATTATGCAAAGAAATTTAATCCAGCTACAACTCTATACATAGTTTCAACAAAATCTGGAGGAACTGTAGAAACTTTTTCATTTATGAAATTCTTTTATAATTATGTTCTTCACATTCTTGGTAAAGATGAAGCAGGGAAACATTTTGCTGCGATTACTGATCCGGGCAGCGGGTTACAGAAAGTTGCTGACGAATTAAAGTTTAGAAAAATATTCTTAAATGATCCAAACATTGGTGGAAGATTTTCTGCGTTATCATTATTTGGAATTGTTCCTGCAGCATTAGTTGGAATTGATATTGAAAAGTTTTTATCTCTCGCAAAAGTTGAAGCTGATAACTGTAAAAAATCTGGTAAAGAAATATCTGAAAATGTAGCAGCAGTAGTTGGAGCAATAATTGGTGTTTTGGGCAAAAAAGGAATTGATAAACTTACTTATATCATTTCTCCTGAATTTAGATTTATCGGTGCCTGGATTGAGCAGTTGATTGCTGAAAGCACAGGCAAAGTCGGTAAAGGGATTCTTCCCGTTGATTTAGAATCAATTGAAGATCCAGGATATTATTCAAACGATCGCTTATTTGTATATATCAAATTAAAAGGTGATGCAACCCTTGATGAAAAAATCGAAAAGTTAAAATCAGCTGGATTTCCTATTCTTGAGCTTGAGCTTAATTCAATTTATGATCTTGGCAGCCAATTTTTCTTATGGGAATTTGCAACTGCAATTACCGGATGGGTTTTACAAATACAACCGTACGATCAACCGAATGTTGAGCAGGCAAAAATTGTTGCAAGACAAATGATGAAAGAGTATCAGGAAAATGGAAAGCTTCCTGAATTAAAACCAGCTTTGGAAAAAGAAGGGATAAAAGTCTTTGGAGATATAAAAGTTAAATCAATAGATGAAGTTCTGCTTTCTTTTCTCTCTGATATTGTGGGTGGAAAGAATTATGTTTCACTTCAAGCATATTTAACTCCAACTCAAGAACTCAACGAAGCATTACATCAGTTAAGAATTAAGATTCAGAAAAAATATAAAGTAGCAACTACACTTGGCTTTGGTCCAAGATTTTTACACTCAACAGGGCAGCTTCACAAAGGAGATTCTGGAAATGGATACTTTATCCAATTTATTTCTGATATTGAAGAAGATCTACCAATTCCGGAAAATCCAGGTGAAGAAAGAACATCAATCACTTTTGGAATATTAATTAAAGCGCAAGCTCTTGGTGACAGGCAAGCTCTAATTGATAATAGGAGAAAAGTTATTACGATTGATTTGGGAAATCGTACTATTGATTCTTTGAGAAAATTAACTCCATAATGTCTTGACGTTATAACGTTATGGCGTTATCTTGTGCTCAAGAAAGGAATAATTATGGCAACATTAAGCAAAAGAGCAACCGTTTATCTTGATCCACAGTTACATAAGGTTTTAAAGCTAAAAGCTGCTGAAACATCAGTTTCGATCTCTCAGATTATTGATGAAGCTTTACGAAAAGAATTAGCTGAGGATGAAGAAGATCTAAAAGTATTTCAAGACCGTGCAAAAGAACCAACAATCTCTTATGAAAAAGTTTTAGCTCAATTGAAGCGAGATGGCAAAATATAGTATTGAATTTAAAAAATCTGCTATAAAGGAATTAAATTCTTTACCAAATAAAGAAATAAAAAAAATCATTAATTCAATTGATCAGTTAATTGAAGATCCACATCCAATTAATTCAAAGAAATTATCGGCTAGCGAACGCTATCGATTAAGAGTTGGTGATTATAGAATTTTGTACGAAATCATAGATCAAGTATTGATTATTTATATAATAAAAATTGCGCATAGAAAAGATGTTTACAGAGCTTAGATTAATTATTTCCTATTATAAAATCCTAAAATGATTCTTAACTACAGAGACCATAAATCAGCCAATCCAATTTGCAATTCTTTTCGAAAAACAAAAGCAATTTCATAAATAGCAGTTCGTAATTGTTTTTAATCACACAGAAAAATATTTATGAAATATTTCTTGATCCTCAATCTTTTATTATCGTATATTTACGATGAACGATAAAGGAAATATGTAAATGGTAGTTTCAAAAAAAGAAGAATTTACTCAGGGAGAGATTTGGCTTGCAGATGTGGCTAAGTCTCTATCGCATCCTGCAAGAATTAAAATATTAAAAATGCTTAATGAGATGAATTCCTGTATGGTTGGAAGTTTAGTAGATAAACTACCATTGGCCCAAGCAACAGTTTCACAGCATCTAAAGGAACTTAAACGCGTTGGGTTAATTGATGGTGAGATAGATGGTCCGAAAGTATGCTATTGTGTAAATGCGAAAGCTTTAGCTAAAGCAAAAAACGCATTAGATAAATTATTTAATAAAATAGGTTGTTGTTGAAAATAATAAAGGAGATAAAAATGAAAAATTCAGAAGAACTAAAAAATGTCGTTAAAGAAAAATATGGAGAGATTGCAGTGTCAGCTCCTCAATCAGGATGCTGTGGTACAGCTTCGTCATGTTGCGGTGATTCAACCAATGTGGAATTTGTAATGATTGGTGATGAATATAAAAATTTAAACGGCTACGTTGCGGATGCCGATCTTGGATTAGGCTGCGGAGTGCCAACAGAATTTGCGGGAATTAAAAAAGGTGATACCGTTGTTGATTTAGGATCCGGTGCAGGCAATGATGTATTTGTTACCAGGGCTATTGTTGGTGAAGAAGGCAGAGTAATCGGTATTGATATGACAGAACCGATGATTGAAAAAGCTAATAAGAACAATGCAAAGCTTGGATACAAAAATGTGGAATTTAAATTCGGAGACATTGAAGCGATGCCACTAGAAAATAACATTGCAGATGTTGTTGTAAGCAATTGTGTGCTTAATCTTGTTCCAGATAAGCAAAAAGCTTTTAGTGAAATATATCGAGTGTTAAAACCGGGTGCACATTTTTGTGTTTCAGATATAGTAATTCAAGGTGAAATGACTGAAGAGTTAAAGCAATCTGCTGCAATGTATACTGGTTGTGTTTCGGGTGCGATAGAGCAGGAAGAATATTTGAAGATTATTGATGAAGCTGGATTTAAGAATGTTGAAATTAAAAAATCAAAAAGAATAGCTTTACCGGATGACTTACTGAAAAAATATTTAACTGAACAAGGTATCAAAGAATACAAGGAAAATCTAAAAGGTATTTTTAGCATTACCGTGGTAGGATATAAGAATTAATAATTAACAGGATGTAAAATATTGCATCCTGTTTTATTTGCCTCTATATTTCGACATATAACGAAATGAATTATGACAAAAATTGATACAAAAATATTTAAGGCGCTTTCTGATCCAAATAGACTAAGAATACTTAAAATGCTTCAGAGTAAATCTCTTTGCGTTTGCGAGATTACTGATGTTCTAAAACTTGCAGCATCAACGGTTTCAAAACATCTTAGCATACTTAAAGAAGTTGGTTTTATAATTGAACAGAAAGATGGCAAGTGGGTAAACTACATGATTAATCCACGTCCTTCTGATGCAAGAATATCTTCGGTTATTTCAACTCTTGATTTCTGGATTTCCGATGATCAGGTGATTCTATCAGATAAACAAAAAGTTCAGAAAGTGGATCGAAGTGAAGTTTGTTCAAGATAAAAAAATTTTAATAAATAATTCGTCGTTTAACGAATCAAAAGGAAAATAAATGAAGAAGAAAATTTTAATACTTTGTACGGGTAATTCCTGCCGAAGTCAAATGGCAGAAGGTTTCTTAAAATCTTTTGATAAAAATTTGGAAGTGTTTTCTGCGGGCACAAAACCTGCAGAAAAAGTAAATCCATTTGCAGTAAAGGCAATGAAGGAAATTGGAATAGATATTAGTAACGGCGTGGCTGAGAATGTTGATAAATATCTTTCGCAATCTTTTGATTATGTAATTACAGTCTGTGATAATGCAAAAGAAACCTGCCCGGTTTTTATTGGAATTGTTAAGCATCGTTTACATATCGGTTTTGATGACCCTGCGGATGCTGTTGGAACTGAAGAAGAAGTTATGCCTGTTTATCGAAGGGTGCGTGATGAAATAAAAAAAGATTTTTATGAATTTTATAAATCTAATTTGAAGGACAAATAATGAATGTTATAAAAGTTTATGGCAGCGGTTGTGCAAATTGTAAAAGACTTGAAGCAATGTGCACGGAAGTAATTCAAGAAAATAATTTTGAGGCTTCGATAGAAAAGGTTACTGACATTCAAGAAATAATGAAGACAGGGATTTTATCCACACCCGGACTTGAGATAAACGGCAAGATGGTTTCAAGCGGTAAACTTCCAACAAAATCAACTTTAGTTCATTGGATTCAGGATAATATTCACTAATCAAAAAATACATCGTATATAAATTGAAAATAAAAAATAAAATATTATTACTTATAACATTATTAGTACTATGGCTATTGCTCTATTTGAATCTTAGTACAATAACAGATTTTCTAGTCTATCCAATTCTTAGAATGCGGAAGGATAACCACCTAACTGATGCTATTTGGTTTTTTATTTTTGAAGTTCCAAAAGTTTTACTGCTTCTCACATTAATTGTTTTTGGCGTTGGAATAGTTAGAAGTTACTTCTCACCAGAGCGCACAAGAAAAATGCTTGGTGGTAAATCTCTTTTTACTGGTAAT
>JBGAWM010000108.1:7357-8590 GCA_044227615.1 Ignavibacteriaceae bacterium | reverse complement strand
GTCCGTCTTAGTTCCATTTGTCTCCTCAGTATTTTTGTTAAATTTAATATCCTGAGGGGTCATTTGACACTATTTTATTAAAATCATTTTTCTTGTAGCAGAATAATTAGCTGAGGTCATCTTATAGAAATAAATTCCTGAAGTAAGATTAACGGCGTTAAAATCCACAGAGTAATTTCCTGCATTCATTTGTTCGTTAACTAATGTTGTAACTTTTTGTCCAATAGCGTTAAACACATCAATATTTACTAATCCTGCTGTGGGAACAGAAAAACTAATCTTTGTTGATGGATTAAATGGATTGGGATAATTCTGTGAGAGTGAATATTCTTTTACGGTTCCAAAATCAACCTCAACAGAATTGTAAATTTTAGATGAACCATCAAAATCAATTTGTTTTAATCTGTAATAAGATTTTCCTTCGACTGGGTTTTTATCCACAAAAGAATAAGATGATTTTTCAGTTGTAGTTCCATTTCCGCTGATGAATCCTAATTTTTGCCAACTTGAATTTGATTTTGTTGATCTTCTTTCAACATCAAATCCTAAGTTATTTATTTCTGTAGAAGTAACCCAGTTTAATATTACATCATCATTTTGTGAAATGGCAGTGAATGAAGTTAGTTCAACAGGAATGATTCCATAAACAATTATACCAACGTCATCAACGTACCAACCATCGTTATTCACAGATCCATCAGTTTTCAATTCAAATCGTAATTTAACTTGACTGGAATTGTAATTAGATAAATCCATTACTTCATTTACCCAGCTTGTTTGTATGCCGTCATAAAGCGGTTCTCCATTCGGCTGAAATGAACCACTACCCGGAGTTGTATAATTTCCAGCAAGCGGAGTAAAAGTGGATCCATTATTTGTTGAAACTTCAACCTGTCCATAATCCCAACCGCTTTCTATATCATACTTTGTCCAGAAAGATAATCTGGGATTTTCATGTGTACTTAAATCAATTGCATTTTTTAAAGTCATAGTAACAGTTGCACCGCTAACATAATTGCTGGTTTTGCTGTCCGTGAAAGATGTTGGGAATGAATAATATGTAAGATTTGTGGCTTCCCACTTTGGTGTAGTTGGTGTTGCGGTAATGTTCCAAAGAAGCAAAGGATCATTTGTTGTATCTGCAAACAATACTATGGGCGTGCCTGTTATAAAACTTAAAGTATCTACAAACATTGGGGTACCTGAGGATGATACAGTTAAAAGCATTTTAAC
>JBGAWM010000108.1:0-7347 GCA_044227615.1 Ignavibacteriaceae bacterium | reverse complement strand
GGCGTGCCTGTTATAAAACTTAAAGTATCTACAAACATTGGGGTACCTGAGGATGATACAGTTAAAAGCATTTTAACGATAACATCGGCTGGCATTGCACTGCCTATTGTAAAAGACAAGTTTTGATTGTTGTTAATTGTGGTACGTGCGGGAATATTTCCTACATTTACAGGACCGGAGTTAACTGTAATCAAAGGATTACTTGAGCTTAATGAAAGAGAAACATTTGAAGCATCACTGAGCCCTTTATTTTTAAGTTGGGGAATTATCAGATCAACATTATCACCTGGATTAAAATATTGCTGAGAAAAATAGGGATTTATTGCAGACACATATTCTCCGGTAACATAAGCGTAATATAAATTTGGCATTACATTTTCAATTGCTAAAGGAAATATTTCCGGCTGACTTGGCCAGAATCCAGTGCTGCCAACTTCTGGAGTCATTGCAAATATTTTTCCATGGTTAAGAAGTATATCCCCATCATAAAAATAATCATCACTGTTGCCGCGTGTGCTGTAACCTACAGTTTGCTGATCCGTACCATAAGTGTATCCATTATAAGAGGTCATATCTCTTGCAAACTCGCGGAATATTGCGGAGTCAGGAGTTTCCTGTTCAAGTGCGCCGTATGGATAAATTAATAAATTGCTGTAAGTATGATAATTAAGTGCATTCTTAAAATATCTTGTTGCAAGAAAATCTCTTAAACTTGCTGTTTCAGGCTCTGAAAATGGAGCCGTACCTCTATATGTATCACTGAAGGGATCAGTACTTGAGCCGCCGTTTGGAGCGTTCCAATAAGTGTAAGGTCCATAGTTCCTGTTAAGATCTACACCAAAGCTGCCGCCATTATTTTTTCGATTCTTTCTCCACATACCACCGCCGCTTGGATTTGTAGTGCGATTGTATTCATAGCCATCGGGATTAAGAACAGGAATAAAATACAACTCTCTATTATTTACTATATACTGAGCGGATGGATTTGTATTATAATTTTCCAGCAGGTAATACATAAAATAAATCATCTGCATCATACTTTGCGGCTCGCGTGCATGATGCAGCGCTGTATAAAGAATTTCCGGCTCTGTTTCATCAACATCGGGATTATCAGATATTTTAACCATATAAATTGGTCTGCCTTCAACAGTATTTCCGATGGATACTTTTGTTGTGATTAAATTTGGGAAGTGTGCTTTCATACTATCAAGCTGTGCTATTGCTTCGGCAAGAGTATAAAATCCTCCCATTGAACCGAAACCAAATCCTTCAACACCATAATTATCTTTGCTGTCTTTTATTATTAAGGATTTCTCCGATTCAGTTAACTTTGGCATCTTTGAATAATAATCATACCAATCGTCTATTAAAACCTCATATCTAAAATTCGTCATCTGAAGCTTTAGCAAATCTTGATCATCAACAAATACAACTATAGTGTTGTCTTTTGTAATTTGTGCATGATCAAATTCTAACCCTGCTTTCTGTAATTCGCCAACATCATTCGGACTTTGAATAAAGATTTTTACTTGTTTATAGTTTTGTGCATTTGATGTAATCGAAAACGTAAATGCGAGCAAGAATACTAAAAAATATTTCATATGTTACCTTCGAAGAAAATAGATTATTTAATTGGATAAAATTACAAGTATTTATTCAATTTATTTGCAATATGATTTTATATTTTTAATCACTGATGAACCAGATATGGTTTGACCACTCAAATAATGTGCTTAAATATCGAAAAAAAAAGGATATTTTATGAGTAAAATAACAGTTTATGAAAAACCAACCTGTACAACTTGTAGAAAAGTTGTAAAAGCCTTCTCAGAGCAAGGCATAGATTTTCAAAAAGTTAACTATTACATCGAGCCATTTACAAAAAGCAAATTAAAATCTCTTTTGGCAAAAATGAAGATGAAGCCTTCCGAATTATTAAGAAAAAATGATGATGCATATAAAAATTTAAAATCAAAAATTGAAAAACTTAGTGAAGATGAAATTTTAGATTTGATGGCTAAGAATCCGAATCTTGTTCAAAGACCTATTGTCGAAAAGGGTGATATTGCTATCCTTGCAAGACCACCAGAAAGGATAAGGGGATTATTTTAGCGCTAAAGTTAACTCATAAAATCTGTGATGAAGAGAGTACAATAATCTTAGATTCCATTTTCGACCAATCGACAATCCACTAGCTATTAAGTGTAAGGCTAATCAATCATATTACTTTGTTTGATTGTGAGACGTTAAATATTTTTTACCGAGGCAATTATTACCACTTTTGTCGGGTAAATATTTCTAAAAGAGTGAATAATCCAGTTTTTTAGGTCATACTAAGCCAATAAAAATGCTGGCACAAGTGTTGTCAAATCTAAGCGGTTAAACGCAAGATTTTATAATATCTTTAAGTTCGAATTATATCGTGACCGATCAAATAAATAAAAGCATATCTGAAGTCCTGCCTGATTTTTTTACCAAAAATCAATTAGATGAGTTTATTGCTCTTCACCAATCCTCTAATGTTGGTAAATCAGATTCTGATTCTTTCAAGGAATTAAAACAGCTTAATTACCAGGTTCAGGATGGGATCAGTTATCGTTCACAGGTTGATCTGCTTGTTACATTCGCCGGAAACAAATTAAACAAAGATAAATTTCTTTCTTTATTACTTTATATCAGTCAGGTATCGATAACCAACGGTGAGTTTTCAACAGCTATCGATATTAATCAAAAAATAATTTTGCTGACTGCTGAAGAAAAAGATATGAACGATCTATATGCCAATGCTCATTTATTAATTGGTGAGATTTTCAGCAGGCAGGCAAATTGGCAGGATAGTTTTACTTATTTAAATAAAGCTTTGGATATTTACTCGTCTGTTAATGATATTAAAGGAATTGCAAAGTGCGAAAATCTTCTTGGTACAATTCACGGTGATCTCGGAGATGTTCAAAAAGCGATAGAAAATTTTGAATCAGCACTTGAAAGATCTAATGACGAACCAAATTATCTTGAAAAAGGTAAAATGGAAATTAATCTTGGAATCATCAGTAATATTAAAGGATTATTTGATGAAGCATTAGGTTATTTTAAACGTGCTTTGATAAATTACACTAAAGTTGGCGATGATCAACGAGTTGCGGAAATTCATCAGAACATAGGAATGGTTTATTCTAAAAAAGGGGAGTATAAGCTTGCAATTAATGAGTTTGATGAAAGTCTGTCTTATTCATGGAAAACTAATTATTTACAGAATATCGGTATTGTATATTTAAGTAAAGCTTATGTGTATTCTGTACAGAAAGATTTTTCTTTAGCAAATGCATTTGCTGATAAATCAATGGAAGTTGCTCATAAGCTTAATGACAAGTTAACGATTGCGGAAGTTTATAAGATTAAAGGCATTATCCAGCGAAGTTTGAAGAATTATATTTTATCGGAAAACTATTTGGAAACCAGTTTACGATTAAACATCGAAGCCGGAAATCAATTGAACAGAGCAGAAACTTATCAGGAACTTGGAGTTCTCTATAAAGAGATGGGTAAGCAGCAAAAGAGTAAAGAAAACTTTAAGAATGCCTTAGAATATTTTAAGAAAATAAATTCGGAACCGGACATCGAACATTTAGAAAATCTTTTAGCCTCTAAATAAAAAATGCTTGCCCATATTAGGCAAGCATAAAACAAAAATTTATCCTCAAGAATTTAGTTACCGAAGTCAAGTCCTTTTATACTATCAAGGCTGCCAAAACTTGGTAAGGCAATCGCTGCTACTATCATACCGATCACAAAGTAAACAACAATTGCAATAATTATTACCACGACAAGGTATCCGACTAATTTATCTTGAGGTGTATCTTTAACTATTTTTAATCCTAAATACATGAGATAGAGTGAATACAATCCAAGTATTCCTAAAATACCGAGTATAGGAATTATGCTAAATATTCCGGCAATCCAAGCCGCCGTATAAGAATAGACAGCAACTTTTAGTGAAGCATCCATGTTTTTTGCAGATCCAAACGATGGAGCTAATGCATCAATAATAAATGCGACAAGATACACGCCAGCAATACTGAGTATATAGTAAACAACCGCATAAATAAGTCCATTACTAACCGGAACTTTGTAAGAGCCGAATGGTCCTAAAGAAATTCCGATTAAAGACTGCCCAATAAAAGTTGCGATGACAGGAATAAGTGCCAGAATCATAACGTACTTGGTAAACAAATCCGCAGTAGAAGTTTGTTCATTCTTAATTACTTCCCATTCTGTTTTGGGTGTAATAAGAATGTTTTTTGCACGGTCAACAAGATTCATATTGTACTCCTATAATTAGTGATTGATGTGCGTAAATAGTTTTAATAAGATTATTGTTCGATACCAAAATCTTTCCAGCTTTCAAGTTTTCCAAAATCAATCATATCAACTGCAGCCTTCATTTGATCCATTGAAACACTATTCCCGTTTGCTTCAACAATAAATCTTTTGGCAACCAGGATGGATAGCTCACCGTACTTTCCCTCATTATCATATTTCTCATATCCTTTGTTACCTTTATAAGTGATAGTTTTTTCATATCCATTATCATCTTCTTTATCGATATCAACCAGATACCAGCCATAAGCAGCCATACCGGATAAACCGGAAACGCTTCCAAGATCAGTAATCTTTAGATCGATGGAACTAGCATTTTCATCATCACTATAATCAGCATTAGCATTAGAAATATTCATTCCCATTGCAGCAACTTTTTCGCCTTCTATGTTGGTTCTTTTTAAATTACCAACAGCTTCAGGAAGCAATGCTTTTAGTTCTCTAAAATCTACAGGATTCACTTTTTTACCTTCGGTAAAGTTTTCAGACGCCTCTTTCATCTTATCAGCATAGTTTTCAAGATCAGTTTTATTGGCAGATTCATCCTGAGGTTTGTCTGATTTATTTTCTCCGCAGTTATATAGAAAAAAAGTAAAAGAAATGAGGGCAAGCACTAATAATTTATTTGTCATATTAACTCCTTAATTATTAATTATTTTTTACCCGGTGTTAATTGAGGACGTATTTGTAAACGGACTAAGCGACCGAAAACTAAGAAAAATAAATTAGCATCACAATAGTTGATGCTCATCATTTTAACTTATGCAATTTACTTATCGAAGTTTGTTTACCATTTGACAAAGCTTTATTAAATTGAACAATAAAATTTATTACTTAATAATCAAGGTATGTTTATGATTAGCCAGGATTTATTAGATATTTTATGCTGCCCAGAAACAAAAGCAGATCTTGTATTAGACGGCAACACTCTTGTTTCAGTTGATAAAAATACAAGAAGGCGATACAGGATTGAAGATGATATTCCAATCATGCTTATCGAAGAATCTGAGCAATTGAGTGTTGAGGAATGGACAACAATAATGAAGAAGCATGGCAAATCTGTGTAACTGATTCTTAATTATTTTTCCTAAACATATTTAACTAGAATCGAAAAATTATGGATCCAATTAATATTATCATCGGGCTGAATATCATTGCAACATTTGGCGCTAATGTTGGAGCTGCTAAAAAAGGGATTAAAGATAAAGTCGGGGTCTTTAAGGATAAGCCCAAAACTTATCTTCAAACATTGCCGCTTGTTCTTTCAACAATAGCTCTCGTTGTTTTGATTGTAAGTCTTTTTCAGATAGGAACTTTAGATTATAAAAATGAATACCAGACAATTAGAATCATTGGATTAGCGTTCTATCTAATTTTTTCCTGGGTACAGATTTGGGCTACAAAAGTTTTGGGTGATAATTTTTCTCAGGATATTGCAATTAAAAAAGATCATCACCTTATTACAAGCGGACCATTTAAAATCATACGTCATCCACAATATTTTTCACAGTTGTTAATGGATCTCGGAGGAGCGGTTGCAACATTAAGTTTTATTCTTGCCCCGTTAGCTATTATACAATTACCGTTTCTATTAATGCGTGCTTCTTTGGAAGATAATCTTCTAGAAAAACATTTTGGTGAAAGTTTTAGGACATTCAAAAAGAAAACAGGAATGATTTTCCCGTTTATTGGTTAGCTAAGTTACAATTATGAAATCATATCTTATTGCCTTTTTCATATCGATACTTATATTCAATTCATTTGCTCAGGATGGTAATAACGTTTTGGTTGTTACAAAAGATGGAATGAAGAATATTCCTGCTTATGTTCGTGAAGGCACGCTGTACTTTTCACTAAAAGAATTTGCCGATGCGGTTGGTGTTAATTACTATTACAATGAAGACGCGCAAAAGATAGAAGTTAAATTTGACAAATATTCACTTAAAGCTTCTGCAAGAAATCCATTTTTAGTTTTGAATGAAAAGAACGGTGAAAAACAATTAGTAGTTCAGCTTCCTACATCCACTTATTTGATCAGTAAAAAAGTTTATGTTCCGCTTATATATAGTTTGAATGCAATCGGACAAGCATACGGCAAAGAGCTTAAATATGAGGCTCCGAATAAAATTGTAATCGGTAATCCTGCAGACGTAACAAATGAAACAACAGATGTAACCCCTGCAAAATTCAATATTACCGGAATCATTCTAAACGAAAAAGCAAATGGTACTCTAATTACCGTAAAATCCAATAAGCGCATTCCATCTTATTTAAGTGCATTTAAAAACGGAGTGCTTACTTTAACTTTTAGAAAAGTTAGCGTTGATGCTGAAAAGGTTAAGCATATTAGCTCCGAAGGCGTTGTTAAAAGGATTGAAGCAAAAAATGTTGGCGCTGATGCAATACTCAATATTACAGTTGGTAAAGAATATACTACTAATGAGGTAATGAATATAGATAACAGCAATGATATTCAGATTACAATACATAATAAATTATTTAAACAAACTGGAACTTCGAATAAATTAAAAGACAAATGGGAGTTTGATGTCATTGTTATCGATGCAGGACACGGCGGACAGGATGCAGGCGCAATAGGTGTAAATGGTGTAAAGGAAAAAGATATTAATCTTTCAATCGCATTAAAACTCGGCAAGCTTATCGAAGAAAATATGAAAGATGTTAAAGTTGTATATACGCGTAAAACAGATAAGTTTATTGATCTTTACAAGCGCGGTAAAATTGCAAATGAAAACAATGGTAAGCTTTTTATTTCAATTCATTGTAACTCAACACCAAAGAAACCCAGCAATGCAAACGGGTTTGAAGTTTACCTGCTTCGTCCGGGCAGAACTAAGGAAGCAATTTCTATTGCCGA
This sequence comes from Ignavibacteriaceae bacterium, assembly GCA_044227615.1. Lineage (GTDB taxonomy): Bacteria > Bacteroidota > Ignavibacteria > Ignavibacteriales > Ignavibacteriaceae > IGN3. Next base: position 92 of record JBGAWM010000108.1, on the reverse strand, counting down.
GTTTGAAAACAGTGTAATTAAGTATGAAGAAAATCCAAACCGCTATGAAAAACTAACGGATGAAAATTTTATTCTGGTTAGTATGGCGCATT
>JBGAWM010000107.1:0-8652 GCA_044227615.1 Ignavibacteriaceae bacterium | reverse complement strand
GAATTCCTGTTTGAACGAACGATCTCGAACTAGGAAGATTATGAAACAGTAGTACCTGGTTGTTTGTGTAATCTGTAACAGCAAGACCATCTGCCATCAGGTTATCGAACTTACCAGCAGCTATCCCGAATGGAGTTCCGGAAACCTGTTGTCTGAAGACATCCTCAAACATTGGATTCGAACGCAATCTTCCTTCATCTGCACCTCTGGTTGGTGCTGTTAAGCTGCGCAGATCACCATCAATATCATCTACAATTCCGGGAAAAGGAATTCCATTAAGTTCAGGATCCTGAGCCTGGCAATCTGAGAGATGGGGATACAGCAGCGTATCATTCACAAAGTCTATGTTCTTAAAGATTGAGTGAGAGTCTAAACCGGTGGCAGCCTGGTATTCACTAAGGCTCGAGTACAGAACTGCGCCTCTCTTTACAATGAAATTTTCCGGCTGGCTGATATAGAAGACATTATAGTCAGAAATCAACCCGGTCATCCCAATGCTCTGGTCAAATAGTATTATGGATTCACCGGACCAACTAGGGCTGCCATAGTCAATTACGATATTATTTAAGACTATGCTTGAATCGCCGACCAATTTAATTCCTTTACTATTCTGCCATTCTGTTGCAGGATGCACAATCGTGTTATGAATGATCACCGCCGCCCTTGTGTTAACTTCGATTCCTATGCGCTCTCCTATCGGGAACCATTGCCCTAGCGAAATGCTCCCGGAGATCATATTGTTCACGACCATCATTGATCTTGCGTTGCCGCTATAAGTGCCACCGACTCTGATGGCTGTGTATGAATTATTATGGGCACTTCCGCCATTCAAAATGTAGTTCCGCTCAACCAGACCGGTATCTGCCGTTACAATAATGCCCCAATAGCTTCCCATGCCGCCGGCATTGTTCAGATAGTTCCGACGGATGATCACATTGTGCGCGTTCACCCCAATCACGTGTCCAAAAAGAACGCCACTCCCTGTTGCGGAGAGTACCTCATTATCTTCCACAATCACACTACCTGCCGGGGTGGCGCTGGAAAAACCGATGGTCACGGAGCGCATCAATCGTTGAAACGAGTTTCGCCGAACCACAATATCTGAAACTGTTGTGTGGCAGTAAACACCGTAATCGGTTCCAAAGGTTGAACCTACGGGTGGCAATGAGTTGCCGATAAACCGGCATCCTTCAACAACAATGCCTTCGTTGGTCGGGTTACTTTGGCCATAATCGGAGACTAAAAGCAGATAATTGGCGCCCGCCTCCATTGCGTCTACATCCTGAAACGTAAGATTGCGAATGGTAGTGTAGTCAGTCTTGATGCTGACAAGTGCCGTTGTCGTTTGTGTTATCTGGTCAATTTGCAGTATGACGTTCTCAACATTTCCACCTGCAGCTTCATCAGGCTGGAATGTGATGCGGTTGGTAGGCGAGATGCCGGCGATGATGCTGTCAAGAATCATAACTGAATTTATCCCGCCATTTTCCATATAAATACCAGGACGAATATTCATAAACACCGGTCCTGAAATCCCACGCCATTTAAGAGCATTAGCTGCGTCCTGAAGAGTTATAAAATCCGGTGATGTACCGCCTACAGTGTAATTACCATTTAGAGGCTGGGCATTAAGAACCCACATTGGCAACACGAAGAAAAGAATAAATAGATATTTCTTAATTGTCCATTCGAAATCAAAGTAGTTTTTCATTGCTTGTCTCCTTGTTTAGAACTAATTTTTTAATAGAAAATGTTTAGCATAATTGTTAACACATTTTCGGATTTTAAAGTCTGATTTTAACGTATTTTTTGTCTTAAAATTAATTTTCATTTTCAATTACCTCAACAAAACCATCTTCTTCGTTTCAACAAATGAACCAGCCTGCAAGCGATAGAAATATACGCCACTCGATAGTTTTCTTGCATTAAACTCAACTTCATATCTTCCCGCTGGTCTGTATTCATCTACAAGTGTTGCAACTTCATTACCTAACACATCGTAGACTTTCAATGTTTGCCAACTGCTTACTGGAGATTGCCAACTGATTTTCGTAGTTGGATTAAACGGATTTGGATAGTTTTGCCACAGTGCAAAATCATCCGGTTGAATTGAAGAAGACTCATCAATTCCTGTAGTGCCTTGCGTAAAACGTACCACCATAAAGTCCCCACTGTTGCTTGCAAAATCATACCCGGCAGCAAGGATATCTCCGTTTTGTAGCGGAATAACAGAAGTCAGGTAATGAGTTCCATTGTTGCCATTTAAATCCAGCATAAACTTACCATCTGGTGCAAATGTGGTGTCGGGGGTTCCATCTGAATTCAGTCGCGCAAGTCCTGCTATTCCATTTCCAATGCTTACCCTTCCGACAAGCAATATTTTTCCATTACTATCAATTTTCATATCATAACACACATCGTCAGAAGTAAACTGAATGTCTGTTCTTCCATTAGTTCCGAATGTTGAATCTATAGTTCCGTTTGTCAGAAATCGAAAAACTGTAAATTTTGTAGGGCTTGAATTTGGTGTCGTACCGGCTAAAAGGATTTTACCATCATCAGTTAGTGCCAACGATGCACCGCCGGAAAAAGCATCAAATTTTGCAACTATATTGGTTTCCACAATCCCATCATTGCCAAATGAAGTATATGGATTACCTGAACTATCCATCATCGCCAAAACAAACTTGTTGGAGAGGGGGACAATTGCCATAACTATTGCAGTGTCGGCAAGGAATAGACAACCCATGTGATAAAATGAAGTTGCTCCATAATTAATTCTTGCTATTCCATTTGTTCCAAAGTTAGAATCAAGTTCACCGTTGGGTAAAAACCGCATGGCTCCAAATCCTGCTAATCCTGATCCATTGCTGTATCCTGGAGTTAAAATTCTTCCATCCGGTAAAACCTTCACACCATAAAGTTCACCAGGCGAATTACCTGGAAATCTATACACAGCTTTACCACTATCTGCAAATGCAGTATCAAGCGTACCATCAGAATTAAAACGATAAAGAGCCGGAGTGATCTGGCTAACTCCGTTTCCAACTGCTTCAGCACCGACCACAAGAATTTTTCCGTCTGGTTGTCGCTCTATATCATTTGCGTGATCTCTCAGAACAAAATGAAGCAATACTTCGCCATCAGTTCCAAAGCTTGAGAGATCGGGTTGTCCATTAGAAAGCAGCTGAGACATAGCAATGAAGTAACCCGATGAACCAGCACTTATTCCCGCTGATAAAATTTTATCACCAGGCAGGAGCAGTATATCATTTGGTGTATCATTGTTGTTTGTACCAAAGTTTACCCTCATTATTCCGTTATTTCCAAAATTGGGATCTAATCCCCACGAGGTTTGTGCTACGGTTAACGCTTGTAAAAATGAAACCACTAACGCACCTATTAACAAAATTGTGTTTCTGGTCTTTTGCATGATGTTCCTCATCGTTAGTTAATAAATAATTTTTTCTTAGCTATAAATTTTTTGCGTGAGAATTTTAATTAATATTGCTAGCCGTTTCAACTGCATAAAGATGTGGGGAAGGGAAGGATGGAAGATGGAAAATGGTTAATGGAAGATGGGAAAATAAGTTGAATGTTAGCAGTTCTGAGTGAACAGTCATTTAGTTAAAATCCTATTGTTAGATTGTTTAATTGTTAGATTGTTTAATTGCTAAATTGTTTTAATAACAATTAAGCAATAAGGCAATAAAAATTGCAAACTGTAGATTGAGGACTGAAGACTAATTTAAATCTCCCCCTTTAAAGATTTACTTATCACTTCAGCTTTTGAATTGACGTGAAGCTTGCGGTAAATATTCCTGATGTGAAATCGTACTGTATCAATTGAAATTCCCATCTTATCAGCTACTAACTTATAACTCAATCCATCAACAAGCGCATTTACAATTTCATTTTCTTTTTGGGTTAAGCTTGTTTTATATCCAACTGATTTGGTTGGATTGAAATACTCGACAACTTTTCTTGCAATTTCAGGTGACATTGGTGAAGCACCGCTGTCTAAAATTTCAATTGATTTCTTTATTTCTTCTAGTGGAGTATTTTTTAACAAGTAGCCTGATGCGCCGGCACAAAGCGAGTTGAATATTCTTGTAGAATCATTATAAACTGTGAGCATAATAATATTTATGTCGGGATATTCTTTCCGCAAAATTTTTATGCCATTGATTCCTGACATACCAGGCAATCCTATATCAACTAGTGCGATGTTAATGGGACCTTCTTCAGCTAGCTTTGGGAGGAAATTTTCGAAACAATTTTCAGCTATGTCACAAATAAAATTATCCTGTGCATTCAAATACTTCTGAATACCTTCACGGATGTGATCGTCGTCTTCAACAATTCCTATTCTTATCATAACCAATACTAACTTTTTATTATTTGTTTTTAAACTGCATAAAGATGTGGGAAGTTACAATTCATTCCCTTTAAAAATAACTTTAAGACCATCCTCCTTAATGAATTCTATTTTACCACCGAGTCTTTCAGCTCTCATCAGCATATTTCTGAATCCATGTCCGGTCAATTTTTGATGAGAATAAGTTGTCCCAGGATCGTGAATAACCATTACAAATTTTCCATTTTCATTTTTCATTGAAACTTTGATTTGATCAGAATCAGAATATTTAGCTGCGTTATTTATAGCTTCTTTAAATATCAAATATACATTCTGCCGGATGTCAACTTTTAATTTCTTTTGCAGGCTTAGATTGGATGTCTCAAAAATTACGCGTCTGTTTTTTAATGAAAACAACGAGAAGGAAAAATCTTTCATCCGGTTAATTAAACTTTCTATCGAATCATTTCGTGAATCTATTGACCATACCACATCACTCATTGAAGTAATAATCTCGCGGCTCAGTGTTCCAATTCTTTGTAATGTTTTATCTCTATCCTTTATTTCTACATTTGATTTAAGAAGTTCACTTTCTAAGGAAATTCTTGTTAAGGCAGAACCAATATCATCGTGGAGATCGGAGGCAATTTTTAATCTTAATCTTTCCAATTCCAGTAACCGATTCAATTTCATTCTATAAAAAGAATAGATAATTCCAACAATTGTTAGAAGGACTAATCCTCTAAACCACCAGGTAGCCCAGTAGGGTGGATCTATTATGATTGCAATCTGAGTACCTGCTTCATTCCATATTCCATCACTGTTTGTTGCTTTAACTCGAAAAGTGTACCTGCCTGGATCAAGATGTGTGTAAGTAACAAATCGTCGTGTGCCGCAATAAATCCATTCCTTATCAAATCCTTCCATCATGTAAGCATACTGATTCATTTCAGTTGCATTATAATCGAGAGATGTAAATTGAAAAGAAAATACATTTTGGTCGTAAGATAGTGTTATCTCTTTTGCTGTGTTGATTGATGTTTTTAATGGTGATTCTGGACTAACCGGCACTGGCTGATTAAATAGCTGGAAATCTGTTAACACAACCGGAGGTGTATAGTTCGAATGAATGATATTATCAGGATAATAAACATTTAAGCCATTAATACTGCCAATAAATATTTCACCACTTGCAGTTTTCAAGGCAGAATTGGGAGTGAACTCCTTACTTAATAAACCGTCTAGCATAGTATAAGTATTTAGAATTCTTGCAGTCCCCGGATCAAATTCGAGCAAACCGTTATTTGTCGTAAGCCAAAGATGACCATGCATATCTTCCACAATGCTATTAATTGTATTGAAAGGCAAATCCTTTTGTGAAAGGAAATGTTCTATTTCAACTTTAACTTTTCCGTCATTCAGAAATTCACTATTATGAATTATAAATTTATCCAACCCATTTGCAGTACCAATCCAGAGAATGGTTCTATTGTCACTTATTTTTTTCTTATAGATAGATTCAAAAACAGAAAATACATTATTATTGCATAGAGTTTTCTCATCCTTTGAATCGTGAATCCATCTATAAAAAATACTGCCTCCGGCAGAATCAAATAAATTTAATCCTCCTCCAAAAGTACCTATCCAGATTCTTTCCTTAGAGTCCTCAAAAATTACCCATACGTCATTATAACTTAAACTTTGTGGATCATTTATGCTGTTACGCCATTTTGTTACTTGCCCAGTTTTTAGATTAATCCGGTTAAGTCCACCACCCCACAAACCAATCCAAAGAGATCCTGATTTAGCGTGATGAATAGCTTTTACGTAAGCATTGGAAATATTTTTAGGATCATTCAGTCCGCCTGTCCATCTTCGGATTTTATTTGATTTGATATCAAGATGTACTAAGCCGTCTCCATAAGTTCCGACCCATAATCCGTTAGAATTGCTTTTGGCAAGAGACCAAATATTCTGATCAGAAAATTTTTTGCTTCTGATCACTTCATAATTTTTATCATTTTTATTGAGATAAAACAACCCTGATGAAGTTCCAAACCAAACAGTTTCACCTGCCTTGCCGTCAGAAAGGTCGCTTGTTTCGCAGATAGTTTGAACATCTAATCCGCTGAATTCACCTAAATCAATTCCTTCATATTTTTGTTGTGATTGAAAACCGAATTTATCTTTTCGGGGAGAATAATAGTTAATTCCCTTCTGTGTGGCGATCCACAAAACACCTGAACGGTCTATTAAAACTTTATTTATCAGATTGTAGCTTAAACTACTCAAGTTGTCGTGCTCTGATATCCAGCGTTTGAATTTCATATTTTTGGTATCAAATTTTAGTAAGCCGCCATAAGTGCCAATCCAAAATCCGCCGTTGGCGGATTCATTGCCAGAACGAATTTCACAAATTGAACTGACACTTCGGCTGAACGGATCAGGATTGTTCTGATCGGGAATAACTTGGCTAAAAACTTTTTTATTTATTTCAATATTTGTTAGCCCGTTAAAAGTACCGACCCAAAGATGGTCAGGATCATTTCGTGATTGGAAGAATGTCCAGATTGTATTATTACTTAAAGTATTAGGATTCGCGGGATCATGAAAATAACGAATGAAATTACCTTGTGGAGATTCTTTAGTTAATAGACATAACCCGTAGTATGTTCCGATCCATAAATTGCCTTGGAGATCTTCAAAGATAGAAGTTACATAATTATTGCTCAGCGAGTTTGGATTATCCGATTGGTGCTGCCATTGTTTAACAGCATCGGAAATAATATCGAGTTGATATAAGCCGCTTTTATAAAATCCGATCCATAACTTCCCAGCTCTATCCTGGTAAATGCAGCTAACACTATTTCCACTAATTATTTTTGAACTATCAAGAATGTAATGTTTAAATTTTTCGGTTTGAGGGTCAAAGCAGTTTAGAACTCCTTCCTGAGTCCCAACCCAAATATTACCCGATTTGTCCTCAAATATCGACCATATATTATTACTTGAAATCGAATTCGCATCTTTAGAATCGTTTCTGAATACTTTGAACTGATAACCATCAAAACGATTAAGTCCATCCTGAGTTCCAAACCATAAAAATCCGGTACGGTCTTGAAGCATACAATTCACAACACTTTGGGATAGACCATCTTCTACAGAAAGATGTTTAAATTTTATTTCCTGAGCATTAACGTCCATTAATATTATTAAATAGAGTAAAAATCTTCCTGCAAAAATGAATATTTTTTGAACTACTGAATTCATAATTAAAATTTAGTTAACAGAATAAGATTAAGCAAACTACTAGTTGAGTTATTAGATTGATGGGGTATAAATACTTTTATGATATTGAATCAACAAATAATTTTCAATTAAATTTTTCTATCTCACTGCAAATCTTTTTTGAATAAATTCCAACTAACGACTGATGATAACCAGCGGCTTCGCAAAAGATTATCGGCTTATCACTTTTGTAATCAACAATGTATTCAATCATCTGACGGCTCATCAAAGGAACATCGCAACTCAATACAAATATTTTATCCGTTGCTGAATGAAAAAGTGCCGACTGATACTCCGCCGGTTGTGATAAGTAAATTAATCTTCATCGCCAAAGTTGCTTTTATTTTTTGTGTGATTATCTCTTTGTCATCTTTTGTAACGCCAAGATTTATTACTGTGTGATTCATTTCTTTTATTGCAGCAAAAAGAGAATAAATGTTGGAGACACGAAGTTTATCACTTTCCAGTTTTTCATTTATCGGAATCAGTTCATCACCAGTTGCAAGCACAGCCGTTTTAAGTTTTGAAAACACTTTAACTTTTTCTTTTCCACAGCTGGCAAGTACAGCAATTGTTTTCGCATCAATTTTTATGAAGCTATGTACCGCTATTTCGTTCTTCTTTAAATCGTTCCCTTGAGTACGAATGTTCAATCCTTTATTAATGAAAGCACTCTCTTTCAGCTTTAGCAAATTGCTGGTTACTTCAACATCTTCAATTGGAATTACAGTGTCAGTATTTGATGGAAGTTTACTTCCGGTCGTTATTAACACTGCATCATCTTCTGTTAGATTGAATGAAGAAAAGTTTCCGGCAGAAATTTCTCCGATAATTTTCCATTCTTTACTGTCAGAATATTTAATCGCATAGCCATCAACTGCTGAATTATCAAACGGAGGTAAATCAACATCAGCAATTACATCTTCCGCACACATCTGTCCAAAACGATAAAATAAGATCCCTCAAATTAAGTTGGTAGATTTGTTTTGCAAAAAATAAACACAACC
>JBGAWM010000106.1:0-8833 GCA_044227615.1 Ignavibacteriaceae bacterium | reverse complement strand
AAAAAAGCAATAAAATTTAAAAGAAAGACTCTACTTAAATCTCCGACAAGTATTTTGGGATTTGACGAAATAACAGGAGGCGGATTACCGAAAGGAAGACCGACACTTGTTTGCGGTGGTGCGGGATGTGGTAAAACTTTGTTTGCCATGGAATTTCTTGTACGAGGGGCAACTCTTTACAATGAGCCGGGTGTATTTATTTCATTTGAGGAAACTGAAAAGGAATTAACTGCAAACGTCGCTTCTTTAGGATTTGATTTAGCATATCTTGTAAAACGGAAGAAGATCTGGCTTCAGCATATTCACGTTGAGCGTGGTGAAATAGAAAAAAATGGCGAGTATGATTTAAAAGGATTATTTGTTCGCATACATCACGCAATTGAAAGTATTGGCGCTAAGCGTGTTGTGCTTGATACTATTGAATCTCTCTTTTCAGAATTACCAAATCCTACTGCGGTCCGCACTGAATTGAGAAGATTGTTCACATGGCTGAAACGTAAACGGGTTACAACAATTGTTACAGGAGAAAAAGGTGATGCAACTTTAACTCGTCAGGGATTAGAAGAATATGTCTCTGATTGCGTGATTTTGCTGGATCACCGCGTTACTGAACAATCATCCATCAGACGATTAAGAATTGTTAAATATCGTGGATCAACGCATGGCACAAATGAATATCCATTCTTAATAGATGAAGATGGATTTTCTGTACTTCCTGTAACTTCTCTGGGACTGAAACACATTTCTTACAAAGAAAGAATTTCAACAGGAATTCCACGTCTTGATACAATGCTTTCCGGCCAAGGTTACTTTCGCGGAAGTACAGTTCTAGTTTCAGGAACAGCCGGCACAGGAAAAACAAGTCTTGCAGCTCAATTTGTTGAGGCAGCTTGTAAACGAGGTGAAAAAGTTCTTTACTTCGCGTTTGAAGAATCTCCAAGCCAATTTATGCGTAATATGTCTTCAATCGGAATTCATTTAGAGCCCTGGGTAAAAAAAGGATTGCTGCATTTTCATGCAACACGCCCTACACTTCATGGTTTAGAACATCATTTATCTACTACTATCAAATTAATTAATAAAGTTAACCCTCAGATTGTAATTTTAGATCCGATTGATGCATTCATTATGGGCGGAAATCAGACAGAAGTTAAAATAATGCTGCTTCGGATTGTTGATTATCTGAAGATGAGAAATATCACTGCATTGTTTGCAAGTCTCACTAATGGATCTGAGAATCAGGAGCTTACTGATATGGCAATATCATCTTTGATAGATACGTGGCTTTTATTACGTGATATTGAAATCGGCGGTGAACGTAACAGAGGATTGTATATACTCAAATCACGCGGGATGGACCATTCAAATCAAATCCGTGAGTTTATTCTTACAGATCATGGAATCGAATTGCTTGATGTATATGTTGGTCCGGAAGGTGTATTAACAGGCTCAGCCCGATTATCGCAGGAAGCAAAAAATGATGCAGATCAATTATTACGTCGGCAGGAAATTGAGCGGAAGCAAACCGGATTAGAACTTAAACGTGCGGCTATGGAAGCGCAAATTGTTGTTTTAAAATCAGCATTTAAAGAAGAAGAATCAAAAACAATTAAACTTATTGATATGGAAAAAGCAAATACTAAAAAGTTTGCGGAAGATAAAACTAAAATGGCAAAGAGTAGAAAAGCAGATAAGTTGATTAAAAAAACTTTGTTAATGTGACTGAGTTACGCAAAATCACAAAAACTGAATGTCATGAGGCTGTCTCAAAAGTCCAAAGTACAGAATTGTCATTCCCACGAAAGTGGGAATCCACTTTATTTTAAGAGTTATAGATTCCCGTTTTCACGGGAATGACAAATCGAGATTTATTTTGTTAAAATTCTTTGTGCGTAACTTCACTTTATGTAATTAGAGAAAAGAATTATTTCTAAAAAAAATAGCAAAACAGGAGAATACCATGAGTAAAGGTCAGGACAGTAAAAAGGGTTCAAAAAAAGAGCCAAAGAAAACAATGCAGGAAAAAAAGAATGCTAAAAGAGAGAAGAAAAATGAAAAGCAGAATAAAGGAATTTTAAACCAATAAATATTTTTTGTTAACGTATAGAGTTTACCTAATAAGTATGCTCTACATTTGTTCCCTCCGTTTTTACCATGCAGATTTGAATGAATGCAACTCAGCGTTCATTCAGCGGATGTAGTCCTTTTTTCATCCCTTTGGTTGATTGAATTTGATCATCTAATTGTCGAAATAATATGTAGAGGCTTAAATAACCTTTAAGACTCTATAAATCGAAAGTGTGTAATCAAGATGAAAATCAAAAATGAAATAAATGATTTTACAGAAAATATATTCGATACTGTGCGGGAACCTCTTTTGGTATTGGATAAAAATTTAATAGTAATTAAAGCAAATACCTCCTTCTATAAATTCTTCAAAGTTACTCAAGATCAAACAGTTGGTTCTCTAATCTACGATCTCGGAAATAAGCAATGGAATATCCCTTCCCTAAAAGAACTGCTGGAAAAAATTCTTCCTCAAAAAACAAGTTTTGACGATTATGAAGTTGAGCACATCTTTGCTTCTATAGGAAGACGCGTAATGCTTTTAAACGCGCGACAAATAGAGCGAGCTTTTGGAAAAGAAAAAATCATACTGCTTGCTATTGAAGATATTACAGAACGGAAGTCCGAAGAAGATAGACTAGTGGAATCCAAGAGGGTATCAGACAAATATCTGGATATACTTTTAGATCGTTCACATATACCGATTATTATCTGGAATTCCTCATTTGAAATTGTCCGTCTTAATCAGGCTTTCGAAAAATTAAGCGGTTTTCATCTCAGCGAATTAAAAAATCAAAAATTAGGAGTTCTATTCCCAAAAGAAAAAATCGATTCAACACTTGAAATGATAAAAATTTCAATTGATACTGATGACCTGGATGTAATTGAAGTAGATATACTAACCAAGAATAAACAAATAAAAATGGTTATCTGGAATTCAGAAAATATTTATGATGAATCGGAAGAAAAAATTGTTGCAACAATGGCTCAGGATATAACGAGAAGAAAACTTACAGAGCAGCAATTACAGGAAAGTGAAGAACGATTCCGCAATCTATACAGAAATGCTAAAGTAGGGTTATACCGAACCACACCTTCAGGCGAAATTCTAATGGCCAATAATGAATTGGTAAAAATGCTTGGTTATTCTTCATTTGAACAACTTGCCGAAAGAAATATTGAACAACAGGGTTTTGGTCCATCATATCCCAGAAAAGAATTTATTGATAAAATTGACAAAGAAGGTGAGATAAATAATTTTGAGTCAGTATGGATTCGACTTGATGGTACTCCTTTTCTTGTGCGTGAAAATGCTCATTTAATTCGTGATGCAAATGGCAATGTTTTGTATTACGATGGTGTTGTAGAAGACGTTACCGAACACAAGCTGGCTCGGGATGAAAATATTATGCTTGCTCATGCTCTAAAAAGTATTAATGAATGTGTTAGCATAACAGATTTAGATGATAAAATATTATTTGTAAATAAAGCTTTCTTGGATACATACGGTTATGAAGAAAATGAGTTGATTGGTAAACAAATAACCATGGTGCGATCCAAAAAAAGCACCAGGGAATATGAGAAGGAAATTTTACCATCCACAATTAAAGGAGAATGGAAAGGAGAACTGTTAAATACAAGAAAAGATGGAAGTGAATTTCTGATTTATCTATCAACCACAATAATAAAGGATAAAGAAAGTAAACCATTAGGACTAATTGGAGTTGCTTTAGATATCACCGAGCATAAACAAATGATTGATGATCTTCATAAATTATCAAAAGCAGTTGAACAAAGTCCAGCTTCTATTATCATCACCGATATTAAAGGCAACATTGAATATTCAAACCCAAAAGTAACGGAAATTACTGGTTATCAATTTTCAGAACTACGGGGTAAGAATCCAAGAATATTTAGGGGTGGAGAGAAATTAGTTTCTGATTATAAATTACTTTGGGATACAATTAGTTCCGGAGAAGAATGGCGTGGTGAATTCCACAATAAAAAGAAGAATGGAGAACTCTATTGGGAATCTGCCTCAATCTCTGCAATCAAAAATAATAAGGGAGAGATAATACACTATCTTGCAGTAAAAGAGGATATTACGGAGAAGAAGAAGATAACTGAGGAATTGATTAGATCTAAAGAAAAAGCAGAAGAGATGAATCGTTTAAAATCTAATTTTCTTGCAAATATGAGTCACGAATTAAGAACACCATTAGTTGGCATCTTAGGATATGCAGAGATTATTCGGCAGGAAAAGGTATCTCCCGAAATTAAAGATATGGCGGAAACCATTTACAAAAGCGGTAATAGATTATCGGAAACATTAAACTTAATTTTAGATTTATCGCGATTCGAAACAGAAAAAAGGGAATTAAAATATCAAACGATTGAACTGGTTGAGATGACAAAAGAAGTAATGACTCTATTCAATGAGGCAGCTCATAAGAAAGGTTTATTATTAAGATCGTCATTCAGTTCAGAATCAATATTCATAAACTTCGATGAACGCGCTTTTAACACAATACTAAGTAATCTTATTAATAACGCAATAAAATTTACTAATGAAGGAAGTATTACTACAAGCATATCACTATATGACCATTCTGTCGAAATTTGTGTCACAGATACAGGAATAGGCATAGCTAAAAAAGATCACCAATCTATATTTGATGAGTTCAGGCAGGTAAGTGAAGGTTATACAAGGAATTTTGAAGGCTCTGGCTTAGGGTTAAGTATTACTAAGAAACTTATTGAAAAATACGGAGGCACAATTACGCTCGATAGCAAAGTTGGAGAAGGATCCACATTTAAAGTACTATTACCGGTTACAAATGATTTAGAAAATATTAAAGTACGTGCTGTATCAGAAATGAATTCATCTAAAAAATCCCCGGTAACAAAATTTGAAAAACCACTTGGTTTATTAGTTGATGATGATCCTCTTGTTTTTGAGGTTATGAAAAGATTTTTAAGAGATTATGTAGTGTTGGAAACAACTGTTGATGTAGAATTTGCTGCAAAGATGTTAAGAGAGAAAAAATATGACATAATATTTATGGATATTAATTTAAAGCGTGGAATAGATGGTAAGAAAGCAGCGATGATGATTAGAAAGATGCAGGGTTATGAATTCACTCCAATCATTGCAACCACAGCTTATGCAATGGCGGGTGATAAAAAGGAATTTATACTGGCGGGTTGTTCTCACTATTTATCCAAACCTTTTAATAAAACAGAGATTCTTGATGTTGTTAAGGAAGCCCTTAAACACTAGCAGTATTATCTAATAATGATGAAATTGATTTGTAAACTGTGATTTAATAAAAATTAAACTAAAGGATTTGTAATGTATGATAATGATTTTATTTATGAAGAAATTGGAGACATTTGTATTGAGACAGTAAACTTTTCTCGGGCTACACTTAAAGAAACAGAAGTTTTTAGAAATAGAATTGGAGATGACATAGAAAATGGCAAAAGAAATATTATCATTGACTTAAGCTTGTGTGAATTTTGTGATTCCTCATTTATAGGGGCTTTAGTAGTTTGCACTAAAAAATCATTTTCAAAGAGTGTTAGATTTAGTATTGTTGTTCAGCCGGACACTTCATTGTTCGATATATTTCATTCTATTAGATTAGACAGAGTGCTAAGTATCTATAAATCCAAAGAAGATGCATTGAAATATTTTGCTGAAAATAATTATATAAATAAGCCAGATGAATGATTATGGATACAGTTGATAAACTCAAAACTTACTTTGATTCTCCATATCGCTCAGACGAAAAAGAACTGCAAAGTGAAAAACAGCTCATTAATAACCAGCCGTTGATTCTTCAGCTTTTGGAAGGTTATCCAAGTCTTGTTGTAATCTTAAATCGGAATAGGCAGATAGTCGCTTATAATAGTAAAGCTGCCGGCTTATTGTTTGCGGATCAATCAGGTGAAATTTATGGACAAAGATTAGGAGAAGCTCTAAAATGTATTCATGCTGTTGAGATGCCTGCCGGCTGCGGCACTTCAATTTTTTGTACTGAATGCGGTGCCGGTAAGTGCAATAAACATACAAGCGAGACGCGTGAAAGTTGTTCCGAGGAGTGCCGTATTACAACAGAGCAGAATAGCACTGAGTCATCATTAGATTTAAGAGTATTCACTTCCAATCTTAAAATTTCCGGTGAAAATTTTATTTTGTTTTCAATCGAAGATATTAAAGATGAAAAAAGAAGAAAGATCTTGGAAAAAATATTTTTTCACGATGTATTAAATACAGCAACTGCGATACAGGGCGTTTCAGAAATATTGAATTCAACTGATAAAATAGATGAAGTAAACGAATTCAGTGGTATGCTTCTAAATTCATCCCATCAGCTCATTAGTGAAATTCAAACTCAGCGGGATTTATTAAACGCCGAACAGGGAACTCTTCAAATTAATCCGCAGCTAAAATCCGCAAATGAAATATTATCCAGGGCATATGATCTTTATAAAGAGACCAGTCTTAGCAATGGAAAAAACTTTTTGTGTACATATCTGGAAAAAGATATCTATCTGGAAACCGATATTGTTTTATTAGTACGATCGCTTGGTAATTTGATAAAGAATGCACTGGAAGCATCACAAAAATCTGAGCAAATAAAAATTTATTGTAATGTTGAAGAAGATTCCATTCTATTTAATGTTCAAAACGATTCTGTAATCCCTGAACAAATACAATTGCAGTTATTTCAGAGATCATTCAGTACTAAAGCAGCTAATGGCAGGGGGATTGGAACCTACAGCGTTAAGCTTCTTACTGAGCAGTATCTTAAAGGTTCAGTGGCATTCATTTCCAATACTAAAGTTGGAACCATATTTACATTAAGAATTCCACTTAAAATAAAATAAAAAGAAAATTAGAAAGCATTACTTATGACTGAAATATCCCAAAAGTCTTTAAAAAAAATACTTATAGTTGAAGACGATCCGATAAGCAGAGAAGTAATGAATAAACAGCTTAGTAAATATTTTCAAATTGATCTTGCGAAGGATGGTAAAGAAGCAATCGAATCGTTTTCAAAAAACGAGTACCATTTAATAATAACAGATATCAATCTTGGCATTGGGAAAAATGGTATTGAAGTAATGAAGGAAATAAGGAATACAGAAAGAGGTAAAACAATCCCTGTAATCGCAATTACTGCCTATGCAAATTTTGGTGACCGTGAATCCTTTTTGTTGGCTGGTTTTGATAATTATATCTCGAAACCTTACGAGTCAGATGAATTATTGAGATGTATAATAGACTCAACAAATAATTATCAATAGTTGTTTTCTCAAACACTTACTTATTACCCGTTAATATAGAACCTTCGGATGTAGTCCTTTTTTCATCCCTTTGGTTGATTTACATGCCTTATTTCTTTTAATAAGTTTCCATTAAAATTAAACAACAAAGGAGGCTTACTATGTTTAGATCATCAATCATTGAAGATAGCGGTGCCAGGTTTGAGGGCATACAAAAAGTTGATGGAAGGGATAGATATGCAGTTGCAACAGATATGCAAACACGCTCTACTTATTATCTCCCGATTAAAGGTTTAAACAAAAAAAAGGTTCGAAAAAAATTAGCAGCCGAAAGAAAGAAATTTAGCAGCAGCTAATTAGAGTAAATCAAACGACTGCATAACATAACCAGATTAAAGGGTGTGTTGGGCTTTTGGAGAACTTGGCAATTTCAGAATTGTATTTTTAGTCAAGTCATGAGATTGCTTCGTTCACAGTAACGGAGGAAAAGCTATACGACAGACTCTATCAAATGTGGCAACTATGTCCACGCAGCGGATGTAGTCCTTTTTTCATCCCTTTGCCTGATTGTACTAGTTTATAATTCTATATAACATCATAATAGAATAAATAGCCATAAATGCACTGATGGAAAAAAATATCACACAAAAATCTGACACTGGAAAAGAAACAACCGAAATTGTAGTAGAAGAATCTTCAGAGATTATTCCTGATTCGATGTTTAAAAAATTCTTTTTAGAAGTAGCGTCGATTACAACTTTTACATTTCGTTTTTTTAAAGAAGTAATTAAACCTCCATACGAGTTTAATGAGGTAATGAAGCAATCTTTTCTGATTGGATATAAGTCACTTCCTCTTGTAGCAATAACAGGATTTATAATTGGGCTCGTACTAACAATTCAATCAAGACCAACTCTTGCAAAATTTGGATCTGAATCATTGCTGCCTGCGATGGTTGCGGTTTCACTTATACGCGAAATTGGTCCGGTTATCACGGCACTAATCTTTGCCGGAAAAGTCGGATCGGGAATCGGGGCAGAGCTCGCATCAATGAATGTAACAGAGCAGATTGATGCAATGCAGGTATCAGACACTAATCCATTTAAATTTCTTGTTGTAACAAGAGTTCTTTCAGCAACATTAATGCTTCCTATTCTTGTAATTCTTGCAGATGGTTTTGGTTTATTAGGCTCATTTGTTGGTGTTAACATAAAAGGAGATGTAAGCGCTTACTTATTTTTTTTCTCAGATTTTTCAAAGTCTGGAATTTCCGGATTTGATTCCGGCAATTATTAAAACTTTTTTCTTCGGGTATTTTATCGGTTTAATAGGATGTTATAAAGGATATAATTCAAACAAAGGTACGGAGGGTGTTGGTGAAGCAGCAAATTCAGCCGTTGTATTATCATCATTGATGGTTTTTATAATAGATATGATAGCGGTGCAGATTACAAGTTTGCTTCAAGGTTAAAAT
>JBGAWM010000105.1:0-8903 GCA_044227615.1 Ignavibacteriaceae bacterium | reverse complement strand
TATTTATCAGCCCGTTTTTCATTTCAAACACATCGCAAAAAACCAGTTTAATGTATTCTGCATCTTTTTTCTTTGCACGGACAGTTCCTTCAGTAATAACAATATTATTCTCTTCTATAACCCGCGTAACAACGATAACCGGCTTTCCTTCAAAGGCAGGATTTTCAATTTCTTTATCGAAGGCATCTTTTCCCTTTAAATGAAAAACTTCTGGTAATATCCATTCAACATCGTCAGTAAGGCACGAAAGTATTTGTTTATGGTCGGATTTATTAAATGCTTCTATATACTTTTCAACTGTCTTTTTGTTTTCTGTCATCAATCAACTCAGGTTTTAATATTATAAAATAAATTAGTAACAAACTGTGAGTTAACCACTTCGGTTATCGGATCACATTACTTTTGTTTGGATTTAAATAACTCAAGATCTTCCTTAACTCTAAACTTTGTGATTTTAGTAATTAGAGTTAAAGGAATTTTTTTATCAAGCGGAAATTGAATTGCTCCTTTTGAAGTTTTATATCCTTCAAGTTCTTTGCTAAATGCTTTTATTGGACTTGGTGTAGGATAAAATCCAATATGATTTTTACCGGCTGCAAAGTAAACAAGAACTTTGTTTTGCATAAATGCAGGCATTCCATAACTAATAACTTCTGTTGATTTTGGTGCGGCTTTTTTAATTGCTGTGCGAATTGTTTCCAGCTTTGATTTTATTTCATCAGAAAATTGATTTAGGTAATCATCGATTGATTTGAGTTCTTTTGAGTTTGTTTTCATATCAAAAATAATTTTTATTCTTCACAAAGTGATTTTAATTTTTGTAATGCCTTTGGCCACATACCTTCAAACATTTCTTTAAACTCTTCATTGATATCCAAATCAACAACAAGTTCGGTTTTACCATCTTTATTAACAAATGTGTAATTCTCTAAAGCTCCTGCCCAAACCTTAACACGATCGCTTGTAGTGTCTTCAACTCCGTCATATGCTTCGCCAAGATGTTCTATAGAAATATATTTGTGAAGCTTGTTCTCTTTTATTCTGCTTACCATTCCAGCAAGCTTTCCATCTTCAGTAGGACCAAGAAAAAGTATTTTGCTGCCTTGATTCCAGTTGCCAACATAATGCGAGCCGGCAGCAAATTCTTCCGTCCAGATTCTGTATGTTTTATCTTCAAGCATAGTATCCCAAACTTTTGATATCGGGGCATCAATTAAGATTGAAAAATTAAGTTTGCTCATATTCAAATCCTTTCTTTAATAGTTTATGTAATTCAATTTGAGTTCACTAACGAAATAAAACGCTTGTTAAAATTTATTTGATTTTTTTATAACCAAATGCATTGCCTTTTCGCTTGAAATATGTTTAACACATTTATATCCCAATGATGTTAAATCTAAATTCATAAAAAGATTTTCACCGCTTCCTAAAATCACAGGGGAAACAACTAGATGCAATTCATCAATTAATTGAGCCATAAGATATTGGCGAATTGTATTAACACCACCGCCGAGTCTTACATCTTTGCCGTTTGCTGAATCAAAAGCTTTTTCAAGAGCCGCATTAATTCCATCGGTTACAAAGTGAAAAGTGGTGCCGCCTTCCATCTCAATTGAGTCGCGTTTATGATTAGTTAAGATAAAGGTTGGAACATGATACGGCGGGTTTTCACCCCACCATCCTTTCCAATCAACATTATGTAAGCCGCGATATGGACTAAACATATTACGCCCTAAAATCCAGGCGCCAATATTTTTAAAACCATTTTCGGTAATTTCATTATCAACGCCTATTGTGCCGCCACTCTTACCTAATACATTTTGTTGAAAAGTTTTTGTGGGAAAAAACCATTGGTGAAGATTTCCTCCTCCAACACCAAGAGGATTTGCCAGGCTTTGATTTGGTCCTGCGCCAAATCCATCCACAGAAATAGCAAAACTTTCAACACGTAATTTTTGCATTTATAAGCCTTTCAAAAAAAATTGGTAACTGCAAACTCATTAAATATTTAATAACTCATCTTAAGCATAGCCATCATTGGAAAGGTAGCACACCTTTGAGGTGTATTACACATTAGTATATGCTTTTTCAAGATTGGCTATTAAAATTTTTTTCATCTTCAACATTTCCATCATAACTTTTTGTGCTTTTACTGGATCAGGATCACCAAGTAATTCAATCAATCTTGTTGGAATAATTTGCCAGCTAATTCCAAATTTATCTTTAAGCCATCCGCACTGGCTTTCCATTCCGCCATTGGAAATAAGTTTGTTCCAGTAGTAGTCAACTTCATTTTGATCTTTACAGTTTACGACAAATGAAAACGCTTCATTAAAATCAAAATCGTGTTTCATTGTGCTGCTCATTGCATTGAATAAAAAATCATTTAATTTAAACTGAGCAAAGAGTAAAGTACCGTCCGGCACACCAACAGAATTATCATAAGGATATTCCATAATGATTTTTGAATCAGGAAAAACTGAGGTGTAATAAATTGCAGCTTCTTTTAATCTAAGGTTCTTTTCATTAACAAATAAAAGCGCCGGAAGAATTTTTTGAGGATTGTTAATCTTATCAACATCAAGCTGCCAGAACAAGCCAAATTTATCCTGCACCCAGGCATATTTTGGACTCCAGTCATATTTATCAAGCGGCATCATAATAAAGCCGCCTTCAGATAAGCTTTTATAAAGACGATCGATCTTGGTCTCGCTTTCACAATAAATAAAAAATGAAATAGAAGGGTTTAATTTAAAATGTGGTCCGCCGTTTAATGCAGTAAAACTCTGTCCTTCAAGTTTAAATGCAATTGTCATTGCCGATCCGGGTTTTTGACCGGAAACCTTAGCGCTTTCTTCATTGTATCTTGTGACACTAAGAATGCTTGTGTCATCAAAAAGAGAAGTGTAAAAGTTTACGGCTTCTTCGGCATTGTTTTCAAACCACAAAAATGGAGTAATCTTTTGCATAGTTACCTTAAAATTATTTTAAATACTTGTCTGCGCAATTCCGTCTTGTATTGCGGCTTCCAATTTATTAATGTTTATATCTTTTAGTGTTTTGAATTTAATGCAATATCCAGTTACACTTGCCTTTCCGAGTACTTTTCCATATGTCTGGGCCAAGTATTTTTTATCTACTATACCAAGTATATAAACGGAAATTCCTGTTGTGTTTGCACTGATACCAACTTGATAAAACTCCCTGGTTTTTCCATCAGCATATTTTATGATTCGGTATCCATACCCAATATTTGGATTTGAAACTATTTTACCTTTCTCATCTTTACCATCTAAAAACCATAATTTACATTTTGGCATAATGTTCAAAATGATTTTATGCAACTCTTTAATATCACTTTGTTTAGGTTCAGGTTGAGTAGCAATATACTTTTTGATTTGTTCTTTTATGCTCATATAAAAATCCTATTGTTTTGGTGCTGAGTAACTAATCATCCACTGAACATCAAACTTATCTACAAGCGAACCAAAATAATCTCCCCAAAATTGATCAGCCATTGGCATTTCCGGTTTGCCGCCTTCAGAAAGTCCGGCAAAAAGCTTGTCTGCTTCAGCTTTACTTTCAGCATCGATATAGATATACATATTATTACCAAAATTAATTTTAAATCCCATTGAAGGAAGAGCATCAGTTCCCATTATCATATTATTGGGTCCCATCGGTAAAGCCATGTGCATAATTTTTTGTTTGTCTTCTGCGCTTAGCTTTTCTGCATCGGGGGTGCTATCAAAACGATAAATGCCGCCGGGAAAATCGCCACCAAAAATCTTTTTGTAAAAATTAAATGCTTCTTCTGTGTTGCCGGGAAAGTTAAGATATGGATGAATAGCTTTCATTGTGCTGCTCCTTTTTAATGAAATGATTTTGGATTATTTAGATGCTCGTTGCAATTATAAATAATTGTTCGTTAACAATAAATGACCAATCAAAAACATTTTACCTCTTAGACTAACTACCCCAAATTCTCTTTTTATTAGATATTTATGTCTAATTGTGAGGTATTTAAAATTCAATCCAGAGTTAATTTTCAAATTAGCATTAATCGATTAATCGAAATAATTTTAATGTAACTATTAGGAGATTGTTATGAAAAGTTTTTGTTTAATTACTCTCTTGTTGTTTATTTCCCTTTCTTATGTAAGTGTTTTTGCTCAATCCATAACTAAAGAAAATATTGAGAATACGGAAAACATAATTGGTCTTCAGTTTACTGACGCAGAACGAGATTCAATGCTTGGATATCTTGAGGAACAAAAAGGTAATTATGATAAGATTAGAAATGTTGAGCTAAATAATAGCGTAATGCCATCGGTTCTATTTAATCCAATTCCACCGGGTTTTATATTCCCTCAAACGGAAGAAGTAAAATTCAGCGATTACTCAAAAACCAAATTACCAGCAAATATAAATGAACTTGCATTTTTTACAATTGGTCAGCTTGCAGAACTTATTAGAACAAAACAAATTTCATCCACAGAACTAACAAAGTTTTTTTTAGATCGTTTAAAAAAGTTTGATCCGGCTCTTCATTGCGTTATAAAATTTACAGAGGAAAGAGCATTTCGCCAGGCTAAAATTGCTGATGAAGAAATAGCGGCGGGAAAATATCGCGGATTACTTCACGGAATTCCATTTGGAGTAAAAGATTTGCTGGCAACCAAGGATTATAAAACAACGTGGGGTGCTGTGCCTTATAAAGATCAGATGATAGAGGAAGATGCAACTGTAATAAAAAAATTAGAAGAAGCTGGCGCAGTCTTGATTGCAAAACTTTCTATGGGTGCACTTGCGTGGGGCGATGTTTGGTTCGGCGGTAAGACAAGAAATCCCTGGGATACTACAAGTGGTTCCAGCGGATCTTCAGCTGGTTCGGCAGCTTCTGTTTCGGCAGGACTTGTACCGTTTGCTATTGGAACCGAAACTTACGGCTCGATAGTTTCTCCATCAACTGTTTGCGGAACAACCGGATTAAGACCTACCTACGGGAGAGTAAGCAGAACAGGTGCAATGGCACTTAGCTGGTCGATGGATAAGATTGGTCCAATTTGCAGATCAGCAGAGGATCTTACAATTGTATTTAAAGCTATTTATGGGTCGGATGGAATTGATCAGACCATATACAATTGCGGATTTAATTATATCCCATTAAAAACTCTTTTGGGAGTAAAAATAGGATATTTAAAAAATGATTTTGATAAACAATATGATTTTCATACTAATGATTCAGTAACACTTGCAAAGTTAAAAGAACTTGGTGCGGACTTAATTCCAATCGAACTTCCAAGTTATCCGGTAAATGATCTTGCAATAATGCTTTCTGCCGAAGCTGGTGCTGCCTTTGATGAGCTTACACGAAGCAACAAAGATGATTTGATGGTGAGGCAAATTAAAAACGCTTGGCCAAATTCATTTCGTGCTTCAAGATTTATTCCCGCAGTTGAATATATAAATGCGAGCAGAGTAAGAACTTTGCTTATTCTGGAAATGCAAAAACTTATGAGCACAATAGATTTGTATGTTGCTCCATCCTGGGAAGGGGACAATAATCTGCTTACAAATCTGACCGGACATCCCTGCGTTGTAATTCCAAACGGTTTTTCCAAAGAAGGTACGCCAACAAGTATTACATTTATTGGACGGTTATTTGATGAAGGAAGAATTATCGCGGCAGCAAAACTATATCAGGATGCAACGGATTTTCATCTCAAGCATCCGGAAATGTTTAAATAAATTATAGTAAAAAATAGAACTTGTAAAAAGAGGCTGTCTCATAACTATCATTCCGTCCCGAATACTTTGGGGATAAGAGTCTAATGATTTGATTTATTCTAAAAATTAAAATCGGGACTATTCGCTGTAACGAACAGGTAGATAAAATCAAACTTATGAGACCGCCTCTTTACTCTAAAATTATTTTACTAAACTGCTGGCCATAACCAGCCAAAAACACCACCCGTAAAGAGTGCATAAATCAAACCATCAAAAACATATTTAAAAGTTGTTGCCCAATTTCTTTTAAACCAGATACTATCATGTAAAAGCGCAAGAGTGTAGCCAAGAAAAGCCGTACAACCGGCAAAACGGAATACTGATAAATAATGAGCCCCCGGAGGAAGTGCATGTCCCGCAATATATGCAGCAAATACACCAACAACTATTGAGTACACAAACCACAGGGCAAGACTTGAACCCATACTCATTGGTCCTGATGGATAAACAGTTATTATTGCAACCGGACCTTTATTATACTTATCCTTGTACTCCTGCGAGTTTCTTTCTTTATCATCTTTTGCGAAGGGAAAAACATAATCACCCGCAGGAATATTTAATTTTCTGAGTTCATCCATTATTCTAGCTTCATCAGGTATTTGTTTAAAATCAGTATTGTGATGCTTAACCACCATATGCAATAGAAAGCTTACAAAGAATACTACAACCGAAGAAACAAGAATCGGCAGCCATAACTGAATTATTGGATCCATATCGCCTCCTTAAATAAATAATTAATTAGTTTTTAATTAGCCCGCAATTGAAAATAGGAAATATTAATTAAGACATGCAATCAGAATTTTAAAATGATTTGGTTCTTAACTAATTAGAGACTTCTGAAAAATAGATTTCTAACTGTCTGTCATTCTCGCGAAAGCGGGAATCTACCTGATATTCAATAGATTCCTGTTTACACAGGAATGACACATTGAATTTTTCAGAAGTCTCAATTATTCTATGTCAACAAATATTTGTTCGTCATATAAATACTTAAAAGGTGTTTAGCTTCTCGATATTTTATTCCTCACTTGAAAAAGAATTCTTAGTGATAAACGCTTTATATATTTTTTCACTAGCTGCATTTTCTGTTTTTCGTTTATTGCTTTTGTTTTCTTAATTGAAAACTTAACTGTCCGCGTCTAATCAAACCTCGTGACTTTACTCTTCAAAAAATTTAAAATATAAAAAACGAAACGATGCTTGCCCCCGCTAAACATTTGCCAAACGCGAATCGATTCTCTTTGACAATGGTGTAAAATATTTACTTATTTGGTTTGTAAAAATTTTATAATAGGCAAAAAACCTGGGAGTAAAATATTGTTTTGATTAAAAATCAAATAACATATCAGCATCTTTAAGTGGTGTGATATTTGATTTAATGTTGTGATCTTTAAAAATATATGTCTTATATCAGGCGGATGAAAATATGAAACTACTTATAGGATTTCTGCTCTTCAGTTCGTTCCAACTCTTCTCTCAATCATATCTTAATATTCTTTTATCTAATGGCAGTTAAAAAAATCTATAAAAATCAAAAAAGTTGATCAAAACATTTATCGAATTAAATGATCTATAAACTTTATTAAAACATCTTAAATTAAAACAGCGGAGAAATTAAAATGAAAAAATTGTTACTTGTCTCAATGGTAGTGTTCTTGTCGTTGTGGAGTAATTTGTTGTATGCTCAAATCGGATGGACAAATCAGACGAATCCACTTGGCAATGATAGTACGGCAATCATAGGTGAAGTTCAATTTGTAAGTCCTATGGAGGGATGGATTTCAGGAGGATTGGGCGATCTGCTTCACACAACTGATGCAGGAGCAAATTGGATTGTGGTTACACCATTTCCGAATGATTCTGTCTGGTGTTCTTCTGACCCCGATGTGTCGATGTCCTGGGTGAACACAACCCATGGGTGGAAAATTAATTCTTATGGTCCAGAGTATGGCACATCATACGGAGTAGTTATTCATAAAACCACTGATGGTGGTAGTACCTGGCAGAAGAAAGATATTTCAACTTCTCCGGGTGACTTTGGTTTTAAAATTCAGTTTGTAGATATAAACAATGGATGGCTTCTTGTTTTTAATTTCTCTACACAGGTTGCAACATTCTTAAAAACTAATGACGGTGGAAATAATTGGACTCCATTTAATGGAGTAGGTATTTTTTATTTTGTTGATTCAAACAATGGCTGGGCATATTATGGATCTGGTATGAATGGTTCCGAACCGCCATTCAAAATATTATGCACTACAAATGGCGGCACTGATTGGACAGAACAATTTACAGATAATATACTGGGTGGTTACAATGACCTGTACTTTTCTGATGCTGACCATGGCTGGATAGTGGGAGATAATGGAAAAGTTATTAAAACAACGGACGGCGGCGCAAACTGGAACTATGTTACCAATAGCGGAATAAATCCAGGCGAACGATGTAAAGATGTTTTCTTCCTGGATGCAAACACAGGATGGATTTCTTCTAAAGACATTTCGGGTCATGCTTTTCTTCAACATACAACAGATGGAGGTGCTAGCTGGACAACACATGGAACTTTTCCCAGCTATGGTTCAATTTATAGCATATATTTTTATGATGTTAATAATGGATGGGTGACAGGCTTTGACCCGCCTATGATATATCATTTTACAGGGACAACAAGTGTTGAAGAAAATAATAATATTCCAATTGAATTTTCACTTGCTCAAAACTATCCAAACCCGTTTAATCCAAGTACTATCATAAAGTATTCAATAAGTAATAGAGAATTTGTAAGCTTGAAAGTTTATGATGTGCTGGGTAATGAAATCACAAGACTTGTTAATGAAGAAAAACCTGCAGGAACTTATAATGTGGAATTTACAACGCAGAATTTAGAATTAAGTTCGGGAATATATTTTTATCAACTAAAGGCTGGAAATTATTCTGCAACAAGAAAAATGTTATTGGTTAAATAGTTTTTAGAAGTGTTCGGAATTAAATTTTTTATTAGAAGGATGAATTATGAAACCGTTGTTGATCGCGTTGATATTGGCAGTACATATATTTCCACAATGGACACAAACGCAATTAGGGGATGCTCAAATTGGATACAATCTTTATTC
>JBGAWM010000104.1:0-8934 GCA_044227615.1 Ignavibacteriaceae bacterium | reverse complement strand
ATCGCTAATGGGAATTAGTACCGATCCGGTTTATACATCAGATAGATTTTGGGAAAAAGCAATTCCGCAATACAATTTAGGATATGTTGAACACGAAAGATTTTTTGATGATTTTGAGAAAAAGAATCCTGGTTTGTTTATAAGTGGTAATTTCCGAGGTGGAATTTCTGTTGGGGATTGCATTAAAAATGCAGAGCTTGTAGCAAATAAGATAAATGTAGAATTTAGAATTTTGAATGATAATAAAAGAACCCACAGCAAAATATTATAATCCTATTCTTGAAAAGAGTTTTCACTTTGCAGTCAGAATTATCAAGTTTTATAAAGTAAAATTAAAAGATAATTACAATTTAAATTCTTTATTTAAACAATTACTTAGATCGGGAACTTCAATTGGAGCAAATGTATCTGAAGCTCAGAGTGCTTTTACAAAAAAAGATTTCATTAATAAGCTTGGAATCTCATTAAAAGAATCAAGGGAAACTGAGTTTTGGCTTAAATTATTAAAAGAGTCAGAGATTATTTCAGAAAAAGAATTCACAAGTCTTTTTAGTGATTGCGAAGAATTGTCAAAATTATTAACATCAATTATTAAATCATCAAAAGAAATTTAATTCTACATTATACATTCTAAATTCTACATTGGAGAAATCATGAGTTCATTTCCAACTATTCGTCATCGTCGTTTAAGATACAATCCGCTTGTGCGTGATATGGTTCGCGAAACAGTGCTAACCAAAAATGATTTAATTTATCCGCTGTTTGTTGTGCCGGGAACGCAAATCAAAAATCCCGTTAAATCTATGCCCGGAGTTTTTCAATTATCAATTGATGAACTTGTAAAAGAATGCAAAGAAGTTCGTAATCTCGGAATTCCTGCCGTAATTCTTTTTGGTATTCCCGAACATAAAGATGAAGTTGGTTCCGGTGCTTACGATGCAAATGGAATTATTCAGCAGGCAATACGCGCAATCAAAGCAGAGGTAAAAGATTTATTAATCATTACAGATGTTTGTATGTGCGAATACACATCGCACGGGCATTGCGGCGTTTTAAACGGTGAAGATATTTTAAATGACGAGACAATTTCTCTGCTTGCAAAAGAAGCGGTAACTCATGCCGAAGCCGGTGCTGATATGATTGCCCCTTCGGATATGATGGACGGAAGAGTTGCTGCAATTAGAAAAGCATTGGATTACAAAGGCTTTGCTAAAATTCCTATTATGAGTTACGCTGCAAAATACGCTTCCGGTTTTTACGGTCCATTTAGAGATGCTGCAGATTCAACTCCAGCTTTCGGTGATAGACGGTCACACCAAATGGATATTGGAAACGTGAATGAAGCCCTGCGTGAAGTTGCAGAAGATATTGAAGAAGGCGCAGACATTGTTATGGTAAAACCTGCCGGTGCATATCTTGATGTTATCAGAGCGGTTAAAGAAAAATTTGGAATGCCAACAGCGGCTTATCAGGTTAGCGGTGAGTATGCTATGATAAAAGCTGCCGGTGCAAATGGCTGGATTGATGAAGAACGCGTAATGGTTGAAGCTGCTTTTGCAATCAAGCGAGCCGGTGCAGATATGTTTTTAACTTACTTTGCTAAGGATCTTGCGAGGTGGATTGATAAAGCAAGTAAATAAGTATTGAAAGAATAATTTTATGTGGATTATCCTTCGTGTTTTAATTGGTGTGGTGGTTCTTGCTTTACTTGAATATTATTTTACAAGAAAAGTAAACCGAGTATTTAAAACACTTTTCCCGGAGTACCCAAGAAAGAAAAAATATATAATTATTTATTCTTTCCTTGCTCTATTAAACCTATATCCATTGATTCTAATATTCAACGCTATTTATGCGGCAATAACGAAACAGTCCGTTGCATTTCCACAAAACATCTTTGCTGATTACTTGCTTCTTTATCCGTTTTGGGTTTTGATTATTTTAATTTTACAGGTAAGCGCCCTGTTCTTTTTTGTTGATCTGGCAAAACTGATTTTTTATCCAATATACAAAAAGCACAAGCTCAAGCTTTATCGTTTACAGGTAAAAATATTTTTAGTACTGACAATATTGTTCCTCGTCTATATCCCGGCAAGAATTATTTACGATTATAATTCTGTGGAAGTAAGAACGGTTGATTATAAAAAACAAAATCTTCCCAAAGAGTTGGATGGCTTTAAGATCGCTTTTATTTCTGATGTTCAGGCAGATAGATATACTGATGAAAAAAGATTAACGCGTTATGTAGATAAAATAAACGAAGTAAACCCAGATATTGTTTTAATTGCTGGCGATGTGATAACTTCTTCTCCCGATTACATTGAAACGGCAGCAAAGTATATCGGAAAAATTAAATCTAAGCACGGAACATACTCGTGTATTGGGGATCATGATAATTGGGCATATCGACAGGATTATGTAAGAAGTTTACGTGAGGTTACAGGCGCATTGAATTTATACAATGTTGAGATGCCCGATAATGAGTTACGATTTATTCAAATTGATTCTTCTCGAATTGGAATTACGTTTATTACCAATACTTATGTTTCAGAGATTTCCGAAACAACACTGCAAAACATTGCATCATCAAACAGGGCAGATTTTAAAATATTTCTTACCCACCAGCCGCAGGAGTTTTTAATTAATAGCGCGGTTAAAAATAATTATGATTTGTTTCTTGCGGGACATACCCACGGCGGTCAAATAACTTTAGTGTTTCCGTTTATTCAACTAACACCCACATTGATTGAAACAAGATATGTAAAAGGAGATTTTTATTTTAACGATATGCTTGCAATAGTTTGCGGTGGATTGGGTATGTCTCTTGCGCCCGTTAGATATAATTCAACACCGGAAATAGTTTTAATAACGCTAAAGAGTAAATAAATGTTAACTCTCTCAGAAATCTATATTTACCCAATTAAATCTCTTGGCGGAATTAGTGTTAACTCAGCAATTGCAGAACAGCGCGGCTTAAAATATGATAGGCGTTATTTGCTTGTGGATGAAAACAATATGTTTATGACTCAGCGTGATTTTTCGCAGATGGCTTTATTAAAATTATCATTTAGCGAAAATGGTTTTAAGGTTTTAAATACAAAAAATAGCTCACATGCAATCATTCCGCTAACATCTCATTCCAACGATAGGCTGACTGTTACTATCTGGGATGATGAGTGCAATGCGGTTAGAGTAGATTCGGATTTAGATGATTGGTTTTCTCATGCAATCAACAAAAAGTGTTCTCTTGTTTATATGCCTGATGATGAAAAAAGAATTGTTGAAAAGAATTATATCAACGATGAGCTTATTGTGAGCTTTGCTGATGCATATCCTTTTTTAATTATCGGACAAAGTTCTTTAGATGATTTGAATGCGCGATTAGAAAAACCAGTTCCTATGAATCGCTTTAGAACAAACTTTGTGTTTACAGGCGGAAATCCTTTTGAAGAAGACAATTGGAAAGATTTTAAAATTGGCGAAGTAAATTTTAAAGCTGTTAAATCCTGTGCAAGGTGCGTTATCACAACAACCAACCAAGACACCGCAGAAAGAAACGCCGAACCATTAAAAACTCTATCGCAGTACAGAAAAATTAATAATAAAGTTATGTTTGGAATGAATGTAATTTGTAAAAACAATGGGGAAATATCGGTGGGTGAAAAAATAACGTTGCTCTAGCGGTTGAATAATTAAGCATTATTAGTAATCAGATTTTTTAGTGCTTTTGTTCTTTCCTTTAATTTAATCCTCATCGCTCTTAATTTGCGGTAGATTAAAAGCTAATAACTAAACATTGATTCCTCTTGTTGATTATAAAATTAAATATTTTGATTGCAGCAATAGCAATAATTTTCTTTGCTTCCATAGGCGTTGCCCAAATACCCGAACCCGATGGCTGGACTAAACTAAAATCACCTACCAACGAAACTTTAAGAAAATTATTTTTTATTGATACTAACAACGGCTGGGCTGTTAGTCTTAACGGTACAATTATTAATACTACTAATTCTGGTGAAACATGGGAAATTCAAAACAGCACGGTAACTTCCCCCATTGTTGATATCTTTTTTATAAATCCAAACCATGGATGGGCTTTAACTTATCCCTCTGAGCCGCCATTTGGAACTTCTATTTTAAAGACTACTAACGGAGGAAGAGAGTGGATTAAAGATTCTGTTTTCTTTGTTAATCAAATTTTTTCAACCATTTTTTTTATAGATGAAAACACTGGTTTTATTGGGGGCAACGGAATTAAAAAGACAACTGACGGCGGATTAAGCTGGATAAATTCGTTTATTGAGCCCGGCGGTGTTTCTACTTTACCGATTAATAGTTTTTCTTTTTACAGCAAAACATTTGGTTATGCTTCCGGCGGCAGGGTAGATATTGCTGGGGTTATCTGGCGTACGACAGATGCAGGAAATAGTTGGTCTTCAATCGCTTTAAGTCCGGATCAGATTTATGATATACACATTATTGATTCACTTAATGCAATAACATTATCGGGTGATCCTGAGCTGCTGTATCCAATCGCAATAATTAAAACAACGGATGCCGGTCTTACATGGGATTATACCGAACTGCCTTTTTTCGGAATTGCTTTTGCTGTGGATTTTCTTGATGACAAAGAAGGCTGGTCTGCTGCCGGATATAAATTTTTAAGCACAAACGATGGCGGACAAAATTGGTTTGAGGAGTTTATTTTTGACAGCACGACAGTTTACGATCTTCAATTTGTTGATAAGTATACCGGTTTTGCTTGCGGACAGGATGGTGTTCTATTGAAATATAATTCTTATAAAAAGTATGCACCGGATAAACCAACTGTTTCTCTATCACAAAATTTTCCTAATCCGTTTTCTGTGAAAACCAGCTTTGTTTTTACTGTAAACACTCCAAAACGAGAGATTCCTGCCCGAGTAATAATTAAGCTTTTTGATATTCTTGGAAATGAAGTTACCACAATTGTTGATGATTTTTTTATAGGCGGATTTTATTCTCGTGAGATTGATCCAAAAAAAATTAAAAACTCAATTGCCAGTGGTGTATACATATTATCTGCGACTACAGAGGAGGTTACAGTTTCAACAAAGATGATTTATTTAAGATAGGTGATTAGTATGAAAAACGAAATCTCATTTCCACAATCAGCAATAAAATATTTAACTGCGCTTTCCAAGAACAACAACAAAGAGTGGTTTGAAAAAAACCGTATTAGATATGATTTTGAGCTTTTGCAGCCTGCCATTCAGTTTGTAATTGATCTTGGCGAAAAACTTTCTGAATTATCTCCAAACATTAATGCTATTCCTAAAGTAGATAAATCGATCTTTCGTCTTTATCGTGATGTAAGATTCAGTAAAAACAAAGCACCGTTCAAAACAAATCTTGGTTTATACTTTTGGGAAGGACGTGGAAAGAAAATGGAATGTTCGGGTCTTTACTTTCATATCGAGCCAAAACTTTTTTTTCTTGGGGCCGGAATGTATCAATTCACAAAAGAGCAATTGGCTAAATATCGTGAGATTGTTTCTAATCCGGCAAAAGGCAAAGAGCTTAATAATCTAGTAAAAAAACTTCTAAAGAATAAAAAATATCAGAGTGGCGGAAAAACTTATAAAAAAACTCCCCGCGGATTTGATTCTGATTACGTTTATAATGAATTACTTTTACACAGTGGGTTTTATGTTTATTACGAAAGTGAAAACTTTACGGAGTTAACTAAAAATGATCCTGTATCTTTTTCATATAAAATATTTGAAGAAATGTACCCTGTTCATAAATGGATGTTAGAAAATATTTTTTGAGTTTTCTTTACATACTTATTGCAAAACTCAAAGCAATCTTCCGTTCATAAGTATATTTAACCGTCTAAAAATCACATTTAAATCGATTATCTTGTTTTAACTAATTTTGATTTATCGTTTATAAAACAACTATTCTTAATTATTAAAGAGAGAAGTGCTATGAAAAACTTTTTCTTTTTCTCAATGTTATTTTTTGCAATCACAGGACAAATAACTACTGCACAAGTAAATGCAAAAATGTTTCAATATCCAGATGTATCTCAAACACATATTACTTTTACATATGCTGGTGATGTGTGGATTGTTTCAAAAGACGGCGGCACAGCTAACAAACTTACTTCCGCTAAAGGAACTGAGTTGCTTGCTAGGTTTTCGCCCGATGGAAAACAAATTGCATTCAGTGGAAATTATAATGGTAATGTAGATGTTTATGTTATGCCTTCTCTTGGCGGATTACCAATAAGAATTACTCATCATGGAATGACTGATAGATTAATAGATTGGTATCCTGACGGAAGTAGTTTGCTTTTTGCTTCTTTGCGAGAAAGCGGAAAACAAAGATTTAATCAGTTTTACAGAGTCTCAAAATCAGGTGGGTTGCCGGAAAAACTACCTTTGCCTTATGGTGAGTTTGGCGTTATTTCTCCTGATGGAAATAAAATAGCTTACACTCCAATCAGCGCCGCATTTAGAACCTGGAAAAGATATCGTGGTGGAATGGCTGCAGATATTTTTATTTTTGATTTAAATAGCAAAGCTTCCGAAAACATTACCAACAATGTTGCCAACGATGAAATTCCTATGTGGTCTGGAAATAAAATATACTTTCTATCTGATCGCGGGGAGAATAAAAGAAACAATATTTGGTGTTATGATATTTCCAACAAGCAAACAAAACAGATAACAAACTTTGATAAGTTTGATATTCGTTTCCCCTCAATCGGAAATAATGAAATAGTATTTGAAGCTGGCGGATTGTTGTATTTGCTTGATCTAACAACTGAAAAATATAGAGAAATAAAAATAAATGTTGTTACTGATGAATCAACATTAATGGCAAGAAATGAAAACGTTGAAAAACTAATTCAGAATTTTTCAATATCATATAATGGAAACAGAACACTGATTGAAGCACGCGGAGAAATATTTTCTGTTCCAACTGAAAATGGTCCTGTTATAAATCTTACACAATCATCCGGTGTTGCAGAAAGATCTCCTGCATATTCTCCAAACGGGAAATATGCCGCATACTTTAGTGATCGATCCGGTGAGTATGAATTAACTATTCGGGATTTAGAAAAACCATCACAAGAAAAAACACTTACATCTCTTGGTGAAGGTTATAGATACAAATTGTTTTGGTCGCCGAATAGCAAAGCACTTGCATTTATTGATCAAACAATGACAGTTTACCTTTATGATATGGATAAAGACAAAACCACAAAAGTAGATCAGCAGATGTGGCTGTACGAAGGAGAACTTCAAAACTTTTCTGTTAGCTGGTCTTCAGACAGCCGATATGTTGCCTATACAAAGGACCTGGAGAGCTATACAACTGCAATTGCAATCTTTGATACGAAAGAGGAAAAAATCCATCAGGTTACCTCTGGTTATTATAAGGACTCAAAACCCGCTTTTGATCCTTCAGGCAAGTATTTGTACTTCTTGACCAACAGAAGTTTTAAACCTGTTTACGGTGATTTTGAAGGAACGTGGACATATCCTAATTCAACTCAAATTGCTGCTGTATCATTAACAAAAGATGTTCCCTCTATCCTTGCACCAAAGAATGATTCAACACTCGTTAAAAAAGACGAAGAGAAGAAGAATGATGAAAAGAAGGATGAGAAAAAAGACGACAAAAAAGATGAGTCAAAAACAAAAGAAGTGAAGATAGATTTTGATGGATTTGAACAGCGGACAGTAATTCTTCCCCCTGCTGCCGGCAACTATGCAAATCTTGCTGCCGTTACAGGAAAAGTAATTTATCATCGCGTGCCTAACAGCGGTTCTGCTGATAAAAAGAAATCCGTTGTTTATTTCGATTTAGATAAACGAGAGGAAAAAACAATTGTTGATGATGCTGATGCGTTTCAAATTTCTGCCGATGAAAAAAAGATTCTTGTAACAAAGCAAAATTCTTTTTCGGTTGTAGATATTGCGCCTGATCAAAAGTTAGATAAAAAACTTCCAACCAACCAATTAGAAATGACGGTTGTTCCGCGCGAAGAATGGAAACAGATATTTACAGATGTGTGGAGATTGCAGCGTGATTTCTTTTATGATAAAAACATGCACGGCGTTGATTGGTCTGCAATGAAAAAACAATACGGCGACCTTATTGATAACGCTGTAACCCGCAGTGATGTAAATTATATAATTGGAGAATTGATTTCTGAATTAAATGCTTCCCACACTTACCGCGGCGGCGGTGATGATGAAACACCTCTTCAAAGACAGGTTGGTTATCTTGGTGTCGATTGGGAATTGAGTAATGGCGCATATAAAATTAAAAGAATTGTTAACGGTGCACCATGGGATACAGAAGTTCGCTCACCACTTTTAGAATCCGGACTTAAAGTTAAAGCCGGTGATTATGTTCTTGCTGTTAACGGCGTTTCGGTTGATATTACAAAAGATCCGTGGGCCGCTTTTGAAGGTCTGGCTGATAAAACTATTGAACTAACAATCAACGATAAGCCTTCGATTGATGGGGCATGGAATATTATAGTTAAAACACTTGGGGATGAAACCCGCTTAAGAAATCTTGAGTGGATTGAATCAAACAGAAAAAGAGTTGATGAAGCAACCAATGGAAAGATCGGGTATGTTTATGTTCCAAGTACAGGTATTGACGGGCAGGATGAACTTGTAAGACAATATACCGCACAGTTTTCAAAGGAAGGTATGATTATAGATGAAAGATTCAACAATGGCGGACAAATTCCCGATCGCTTTGTTGAGCTTTTAAATCGAAAGCCGCTTGCTTTTTTTGCTGTTAGGGACGGAAAGAATTGGCAATGGCCTCCTGTTGCTAACTTTGGTCCAAAAGTTATGTTAATAAACGGTTGGAGCGGCTCTGGTGGTGATGCTTTTCCAGACTTTTTCCGTAAAGCAGGTGTCG
>JBGAWM010000103.1:0-8976 GCA_044227615.1 Ignavibacteriaceae bacterium | reverse complement strand
AAGGCGACACAGTTAAAAAAGATCAGGCAATTATTGAAATTGAAACTGACAAAGCTACAATTGAAGTTCCTTCAACTATTGAGGGAACAATCACGAAATTGTTAGTTAAGTCTGGCGATAAAGTAAAAGTTGGTTCTGTGGTAATGGTTGTGGATGAAGGCGGAAGTCCAGCAGAAAGCAAGCCTGAGATTAAAAGTGAGAGTAAGTCAGAACAAAAACAAGGAAATAAACCCACAGAAGTTAAATCAGAACCTGAAGTTGAATACAGAGCAGCACCATCAATCAAATCATCCGGCAAAAAAGAAATTGTAGGTTTTCATTTACCTGATTTAGGTGAGAATATTGTTTCTGCTGATGTTGTAAATGTTTTAGTGAAGGTGGGTGATTCAATTGCAGTTGATCAAGTTTTACTTGAAATTGAAACCGATAAAGCAACTATAGAGGTTCCTTCTACCCTGACAGGAAAAGTTGTTGAAGTTTTAGTCAAAGCAGGGACTAAAGCTAAAGTCGGCGATGTGATGATTAAAGTTGAAACTGGAGCGGCTGCTTCTGAAGAATCAAAACCGATTGAAGTGAAAAAAGATGAAATTTTAGAATCGCCAAAAGTTGTAACTAAAGAAGAAAAAATTCCAATTGCAACTGGAGAACGACCATCAATTCAATTAATGGAAACAGATAATCAGCCGCCAATATTAAAAGGCGCCGCACCTGCAGCACCATCTGTAAGAAGAATTGCAAGAGAAATTGGTGTTGATATTAATAAAGTTCCCGGGACAGGACCGAACGGCAGAATTTCTATGGATGATGTTAAAGCATTCTCCAAGAAATTACATGAGTCTTACTCACAGAGCGGTGGAACAGGATTAAATATCAAATCGGAATCACTTCCTGATTTCACAAAGTTTGGTTCGATTAACAAAGTTGAGATGACAAACATTCGCAAAAAAACAGCGGAACATCTTGGTTATGCCTGGGCAACAATTCCACACGTAACGCAGTTTGATAAAGCTGATATTACTTTGCTTGAAAAGACAAGAAAAGAGTTAAATAAAAATTCTGAAGTAAAGTTAACAGTAACTGCGATTCTTGTTAAGATAATAGTTGAAGCATTAAAGAAATTTCCTCAATTCAATTCCAGTATTGATATGGAGAAGAAGGAAATTATTTACAAGAATTACTTCAACATTGGTGTTGCTGTTGATACTGAGTTTGGTTTGATTGTTCCCGTTATAAAAAATTCTGATAAAAAATCATTAACAGAAATTTCTGTTGATATGAACGCACTTGCTGAAAAAGCCCGCAACAAAAAAATAGGATTAGATGATTTGCAAGGCGGAAGTTTTACAATCTCAAATCTTGGTGGAATCGGCGGAACATATTTTACTCCAATTGTTAACGCACCCGAAGTAGCAATACTTGGAGTGTCGCGTGGAAACCTTGAACCCGTCTGGAATGGTTACGGAGTTTTTGAACCAAGATTAATGCTGCCGTTATCTTTATCGTATGATCACAGAATTATAGATGGTGCTGATGCGATCAGATTTTTAAGATTTGTTGTTGAAACACTTGAGCAGCCGATTAAATTAGTATTATAAAACAATAGAACGCAGATTTCTCTGATTGGGCTGATCCGCAAAATCTGCGTCATCTGCGTTCTATTCTCTTAAAGGAATTAAAATGAGTGAAAAAATAAAATTAACAGTTATCGGCGGCGGACCTGGCGGCTACGCAGCTGCATTTCTTGCCGCAGATCTTGGAATGGATGTTACACTTGTTGATCTGGATAAAAATCCCGGCGGTGTTTGTCTTTACCGCGGATGTATTCCATCAAAAGCATTGCTTCATGTTGCAAAACTTATTCACGAAGCTGAAGAAGCAAAAAATTGGGGAATTGAATTCGGAGCTCCAAAGATTGACATAAACAAACTCCGTGATTTTAAAAACAATGTTGTAAATAAACTTACTAGTGGACTCGGACAAATCTCCAAACAAAGAAAAATAAATTTCATTCAAGGCAGAGCAAGTTTTATCAACTCATCAACGTTGAAGATTGAAAAAGTTGATGGACAAACAATTGAACACTCATTTGAAAAAGCTATCATTGCCACTGGGTCTGTTATCACAACAATACCATCACTAAACATTCAATCCAAACGATTATTAAACTCAACATCGGCACTTGATCTGCCTGAAATTCCAAAATCACTTTTAGTTATTGGCGGCGGATATATCGGACTTGAGCTTGGCTCTGTTTATCAATCATTAGGCACAAAAGTTTCCGTTATTGAAATGATGCCAGGACTTTTACCCGGCGCTGATCGTGATTTAGTAAATTATCTTTCAATGCGAATCAAAAAATCTTTTGCTGAAGTAATGCTTAACAGCAAAGTTCTGGAAATGCGAGAAGCAGGCAATGGAATCTCTGTTAAGATACAAGATGATAAAGGAAATGTTGCTGATAAAGTTTATGATTATGTCTTGATGTCCATTGGAAGAAAACCGGAAACACGCGGACTTGGATTAGAGAATACAAAAGTCACTCTTACTGATAGAGGCTGGATAAAAGTTGATAAGCAGCTAAGAACAACTGATCCTAATATTTTTGCTATTGGTGATATTGCCGGCGAACCAATGCTTGCACACAAAGCTTCGCACGAGGGAAGAGTTGCTGTTGAAGTAATTGCAGGACACAAAGTTACATTTGAGCCACTCGCCATTCCCGCTGTTGTATTTACTGATCCTGAAATTGCGTGGGCTGGATTAACCGAAGAACAGGCAAAAAAAGAAGGAATAAAACACGAAGTTGCAAAATTTCCATGGGCTGCAAGCGGCAGGGCTGTTACGCTTGATAGAAATGATGGGGTAACGAAACTGATTATTGACCCTGATACACAAAGAATTCTTGGAGTTGGAATCTGCGGTCCCGGTGCCGGTGAGTTAATTGCAGAAGGAGTGCTTGCAATCGAAATGGGAGCCAATGTTACAGATTTGAAACTAACAATTCATCCTCATCCAACTTTATCCGAAACAATTATGGATGCTGCAGAAGTTTTCTTTGGGCAAAGTTCGCATTTTTATAAACCGAAGAGATAAATTTTTATTACTTTATTTAAATCTAAAAACCCAATCCTCTCTAGATTGGGTTTTTGTTTTTGTTATATTAAAACTCTTAATCTATCTTCAATTCAATCTCTTGCCGCATCAAAATGTAAAGTTAATTACTTTCTCTGTTTCCAGATTTTTGGGTTTTTCTTAGTGCTAAATACAGCTCGGATAATTACTAAATTATCACTCTCATTTACGGTAAAGTGAATCATAAACGGGAAAGATCTTAATGGCAAGCATCGAACTTTATCATATCTAACCTGAAAAAAGGGATTGGTCTTAAGAAGTTTTATATGAAGTTTTAATTCTGAATGGAATTTCTTTCCCAATCCTGCTTGCTGTTTATTATACCAAGATATACCTTTTTGAATGTCATCAACAACCCCAGGTTCGATTTTAATTTTGAATGACATTTATTCGAGATTAAACTTATTTTGAACTTTACTCCAGTCTAAAAGACTTTCAGGATTTTTGTCAGATTTTTTAATTCGATCTCGTACAATTTCTTTATGTTCTTCGGGAATGTCTATCTGGTTTGCTACTTCAATTCCCAACTGATTAACGAGTTCCATAAAAAACCCGAGTTTCTTGTTTGGAACTTTTAAAGTAATCTCCTTCATCTCTTTACCCATTTCAATTACAAATTTATTTATATAAGCTTATTAATATTTAATCCATCTTCAATTCAATCTCTTGCCGCCAATCCAAAAGCATAGTTTTATTAAGGGCAAGTATTCCTTCTTTAGTAACACCGGAAGGCGTCGGGATCAGTTCGTTAAGACGATCAAAAGCAATGCTTCTGTTTTCTGTGCTTACTAGTTGAATGATATGCCATAGCGAAAGTGACTCTTGTTTTGTCATCATAGACAAGATTGTTCCTACAGAAGGATCATTAATTCCGCTGAAATTTTCTAATAAACTGATTAATTGAGGAGGAGAATCAGAAGGATAAGGAATTGCATATTTGCCTCTTGAAATCAAGCATCCAAAATTTTTAGGAACATAAGAATCAAATTCTTTTATGTTCACAATTACCCAGCCGCTCTCTACGGTAAGTTTGCAGCTGCCATTTTCATCCACGTGTAAACGGAACGCACCGCCTTTGTATAATTCTGTAAACTTTGCTAAAGGCGTAAGCACTGTCAACACATCAGAAGCATCACCTTCAAACTTTCTGATCTGTCCTTTATCTAATTTTATTTCGTTACTATTTTTAGTCCTCGAAATGGTTGTTGCGTTATCAATTAACAATCTTCCCATCTCAGGGATTGCAACGGTTACAGAAGAATTTGCATCAGTTTCAATAAAACCCTGAGATGAAAAGCCATCACCTTTTTCCATAACACTGTTATCAAACTTTGGCTGTCCGGAAAGCTGAATTACTTCCCATCCGCTGGAGGGGGAAGTTATGAAAACATACAAGGCAATAATTACTATTAAACCCAACACAGCGTAAACAACTTTTTTAAATAATTCAGCATTAAACTTGAATTGCTTTTTAGGTTTTACTTTCTCTTCTTCAAAATACTTCTCTTTTTCCTCCGGAATTTCTTCTTCAACTTTTTCCTGTTTTTCTTTATCCGCTAACGCTGCAGAAATTTTCTCCTGTTCTTTTTGTTCACGGATTTTTTCATCCATTATGTAAGAGAAGATTCCGTCTCTAACTTGTGCCGATGGCTGCAATTCAGGAATTACCTTAGCAATTTTTTCTTTCATTACGGATTCATTGGAGAGTGATGGTTCGCTGTTAATAAGTTTAGAAACAGCAAGTTCTAGGTTAACAACCACCTGATCTTTTTTTATTCCCATCATATCAGAAATTTCTTCAGTTGTGTAGCCTTCAATTCGGTTAAGAACAAATATCATTCTTTCCTGATCAGGTAAATCGAGTATATGTTTATCTAACTCATTCTTTGATTCAAGTTCTTTAAATTCATTGTGATCTGTTCGCGTCTTCTGCTTTTTAGATCGCAGAGAATCCATAGTTTTGTATACAGTTATTGCACTTAACCATTTAAGAAATGAAGCATCACTTCTAACAAGATTCATTTTCTTCCATGCTTCTATAAAAGTTTCTTTTGTGATGGTTTCAGCTAATGACTTGTTTGCGGTAAGTCGCAAGGCAAATGCATAAATTTTCCCCAGGTTCATCTGGAATAATTGTTCAATAGCAGCATTGTTACCCAGCTTTGCATTTTCAATCAAAGATCTCACAAATTTGTTATCTGAACTCAATTGTATTCTCCGGCTTTATTTTTTATAGCACAACAAAATTACTCTAACTAAATATAAATATCTACTTTATCCTTAATAATAACCTAAGATAAAAGTAATTTTTCTAATTCTCCGAGAGTGTTAACTGGTTGATTGCAGGAATAATCACGACAAACATAAAATGTCGTGTTATTTTCAATGATTTTCATATCCTCTGTAAAAGAAAGCAACTCAACAAAATCTTTATTCAAGTCATTGGATTTTAGGATTACAATTTTATTTGGATTATAAATGCTTCTGATAAAATTTATACCGTCCTCAGTTAATTTATCATTTTGATTTGTAACAATCACAATTTCAGTTGATGAGGAAAACAGAAAATCTAATCCGCACATAAACATGCAAAAAGCTGAAGGCGACTTTGAGATGTAACTTGAAAAATATTTTACAAGCGCAGAGGCTTTTTTCTCATCGTAAATGTTTGCCGTGAATCTGGATAATCTTATTAGATTTAATAATGCAACAGAATTTCCGGAAGGGATAGCTCCATCATAAACATCTTTTTGCCTG
Organism: Ignavibacteriaceae bacterium; assembly: GCA_044227615.1. Classification (GTDB taxonomy): domain Bacteria; phylum Bacteroidota; class Ignavibacteria; order Ignavibacteriales; family Ignavibacteriaceae; genus IGN3. The sequence continues at coordinate 3,087 of JBGAWM010000103.1, read as the reverse complement.
GCAATAAGTTCTTCACTTGTGGATGATGTAAAATAAAATCCGCTACTCTGTTGATCCCAAAAATCTTCCATCAAAATTTCATTTAGCTTAATTGCTTGCTTCAAATATTTAATTTCAAAAGTCGTTTCGTAAAGATCAATCAGAGCATTTATAATAAAGGCATAGTCATCAATATGTGCAGGCAATCCCGATTCGCCGTCACGGAAGCGGTGAATTAATTTTCCATCTTGTTCTGTTAAATATTTTTCGATAAATGAATAAGCTTTAATTGCTGTTTCCATATAATTATTATTATTAAATGCCTGAGCTGCTTTTGCTAAGGCAGATATCATCAATCCATTCCAGTCGGTTAAAATTTTATCATCTTTATGCGGGTGGATTCTTTTCTCTCTGTAGTCGAAAAGTTTTTTGCGGATTGATTCTAACTTATTTGTAAAATCTGTTTCGCTTAAATTAAACTCATCAGCAAGTTCTGTACTTGATTTTTTCAGATGAAAAATATTTGTTCCGGGCATAATCCCTTTTGATTCATCAATCCAATTTCCATCTTCAGCAAGATTAAATACTTTTATGACAAAATCGGAATCGTTTTTATCCAATACATTTCTTAATTCATCTGTATCCCACAAATAAAACTTACCCTCTTCGCCTTCGCTGTCAGCATCTTCAGCGGAGTAAAATCCTCCCTCTGGGTGGGTCATATCTCTTAAAACATATTCTAAAATTTCTTCTGCAGTGTTTTTGTAAAAATCATTTTTTGTTGCCAGATAAGTTTCTGTATAAGCCATCACCAGCATTGCCTGATCGTACAACATTTTTTCAAAGTGCGGAACTAGCCAATGCTGATCTGTTGAGTAACGAGCAAATCCGAATCCAATATGATCATAAATTCCGCCGTACCACATTTCGGTTAAAGTTTTTTTAACCATCTCAAGAGCTTTGGGTTCGTTCTTACGTTTCCAATATCGTAAAAGAAATAAAAGATTATGCGGTGAAGGAAATTTTGGTGCGTTGCCAAATCCACCGTTAGCATCATCATACCTTTTGCTTAGATCATCGTAGGCTTTATCCAATATTGTATCATCAATCTCAGCAGCGTCTGAAATTAAACTCTGTTTGTTTAATGATAAAGCTATTTCATTTGCGGATTTTAGAACATCATCTTTTTTGGTCAGCCAAACATCTTTTAGGCGCGGCACTAATTCCATCATTCCTATTCTGTTAAATCGATTATACTTTGGAAAATATGTCCCGGTAAAAAATGGTTTTTTGTCGGGAGTCATTACGATGGTTAAAGGCCATCCGCCTCCGCCCGTAATCATCTGGCAAACGGACATATAAATTCCATCAATATCCGGTCGTTCTTCACGATCAACCTTTATTGATACAAATGCTTCGTTCATAAGTTTGGCAACATCTTCATCTTCAAAAGATTCTTTTTCCATTACGTGGCACCAGTGGCAAGTTGAATACCCGATTGAAAGAAATATAGGCTTATCTTCTGATTTTGCTTTCTCAAAAGCTTCATCACCCCAAGGAAACCAATTGACAGGATTGTGTGCATGCTGAAGTAAATATGGACTTTTTTCGTTTATCAGTCTGTTAGAATAATTCATAAAAATTTATTTTAATTTAAAATATGTTATAAGATACCAATCAAATTCTATTGTTAAAATTAGGCTTTTTTGATATGTTGCCACACGTTTTAACACATTTACTAACTAAAAAACTTCAAACAAATATGGAAAAGAAGAGTGATTTATTTCTTCCAACTATTCTGATTGGTATTAGCTTTATTATAGGTGTTGTTATTTTTACAAGAGCCTGGAAATCAAACCAGAATGCTAATCAGACAATCAACGTTACCGGATCAGCAAAGCAAGAGATTGTTTCAGATCTTGGTTTTCTTCGCGGAACAATATCTGTACAGTCTTCAACTTCTGAAAGTGCATTTGCAGAGTTGAACAGACAAAAACCTATTTTAGTTTCATATCTTGAAAAAAAGGGTTTTCCAAAAGATAAAATTGAATTTTATACAATTAACAGTTATCCAATTTATCAGATGAGTGAGCAGGGATATCAAACGGGCAGAGTTATTGGATATGTTTATAATCAACGCATAGAAATTCAATCGTCTGATGTAAATAAAATTAAGGAACTTTCACTCGATATAACCTCGCTTATTGAAAAAGGTGTTAGTTTTAATGTTGAGCAGCCGGAATATCATTACTCCCAAATGGCTGATCTGAAAATTGAAATTCAGGCAGCAGCAGCAAGAGATGCCATGATACGCGCACAAAAGATTGCTGAAGCAACAGATAGAGAACTCGGACCAATGAGAAGTGCAAGAATGGGCGTACTTCAAATTACTCCAAAGTTTTCTAATGCAATTTCTGATTATGGAATAAATGATCTTAGCTCGATTGAAAAAGAAATTATCGGTGTTGTAAATGCTTCGTTTGAAATTGAGTAGTATAAATAAAGATTTTCGTAAACAAATAATTATATAGATATGACAAAACCTCAAAAATGGGTAGCAGCGTTTTTACTTTTATTTATTGTTCTTTTTATGATTGGTCGTTTGACAAAAGAGGATGAAATGCCAACCAGGGATTTTTCAGGAATGAGTAATTCTCCAATGGGTCAGCAATCATCCGCAGAACTTACAGGAGATAAATTGTTCCAATCTTTTGGATGTGTAAATTGCCACGGTTCTAATCTTGCAGGAACCAATATGGGTCCTTCATTGATAGGCTTGAAACAATATTGGAGCAGCAGGGATAATCTTATTAACTATCTTCGCAATCCTAATTCATATATGGATAAAGATAGATTTAAAGAATATAAAGCAAGATATCCAAACGGAATTATGCCTTCTTACGGGAATAAAGATGTTAAGGATTTAGGTAAGATTGCGGATTATCTGCTTACGCTTTAAAACAAAATATTTAAAACTTAAAGGCGACTCAAATGAGCCGCCTTTTTTTGAATTTAAATCTTAATCCGGAATTTATTTACTATAGTGTCATTTGACCCCTGAGGTTTTTTTAGTTATTTCTTGATTCCTCAGGATTTAAGTCTTTGTAC
>JBGAWM010000102.1:0-9049 GCA_044227615.1 Ignavibacteriaceae bacterium | reverse complement strand
ACTTTGCAGCCTGCGATTTAGAGGTTGTACAAGGAGTTGCTACATCAACCAATGAGCTAACTGCCTTAAGACGCCCATTTATTTATTTCCCACTCGAAGGACATTGCGAACAGGAACAAGTATCAAGAATTTTAACACAACATGGTGCGGGGTTAAGGTTAACGTTGTCTGAAACAAGCCCGGAATTACTCGCAGACAAAATAATAGAAAGTATTGGCAAAAAAGTATCGTACCCTGAAATTCCCAAAGACGGTGCAAAAAAAGCAGCTAAATTAATTGTTGAGTTGTTGGAATCACATTAATTAAAATTATTTAAATACAATATTATCAGGAGAATGTTATGAAAAATTCAATACTGCTTCTTCTCGCCTTTTTCTTTTTCACTTCACTTACCTTTTCACAAACAATTCAATGGGAACAGCTAAGTGGGCCACACGGTGGTGCAATTTATTCCATAGTTACAGATAATGCCGGCAATATGTATGCGAGCGCTATGTGGAATACTGGCCCATATAAATCAACAGACAATGGCGAAACATGGTTTTCAATCAAAAACGGATTAACTCCAGCTAGTCAATATTGTCCAATGAATATAAGCCCAAATGGAGATTTATTTGTTGCCGGTGTTTATAATTCTGATAATTGTATTTATCGCTCTACTGATGCTGGCGAAAGTTGGACTGTTTCGTTAAACACAGCCGGATGGAGTATATTTTGCATTTCTTTTGATCAAGACAGCATTATTTATGTAGCGACTTACTCAGGAATTTATAAATCAATCGATAACGGGGAGAACTGGACACCTTATGGAACCTTTACCGGCAGAGCAGTTGCAATTGCAATTAATGATTCAGGTCATGTATTTGTTGGAGATTATGGGATTTTTTATCGTTCAACCGATAATGGTGCAACTTGGACGCAACTAGCTGTGAGTGGTGGTACAACCATTGCCATAAATAAGTATGGGCACCTGTTTGTGGGATGTTCAGGAAATGGCGGAATCCTTCGCTCAACCGATAATGGCGACAATTGGACTTATGTATATCCGGCATATACTGTTCAAATTAAAGAAGCATCAACAATTCTTTTTGATGAAAATGATTACACTTATGTGCCAACTTATGGTAAAGGAGTTCTGTTTTCAACAGACTTTGGCGATAGCTGGACAGAGTTAAATGACGGCTTGGGCTATAAATATGTTAGGGCAATAACAAAAAATAATAATAGGTATCTTTTTACTGGTGGCGATTACGGTATTTACAAAATGGATGTATTTTATGCTTTCTGGTATTCGGTAGGGCTCCCAATATGTTCAGTTAAAGAAATACTTATTGACCCCTACAATAATATCTTTGCCGGTGTCTGGGGGGTAAACCGTTCTTATGATAAAGGACTATCGTGGCAGACTGTTAACAATGGTCTGGCAAATTTAGATACCCGAACCTTTGTTATTAAAGATGATGAAACCATTTTTTGTGGTGCCGGTTTCGATGCCAGCGATCCAGGCGTGATATTCCGTTCTATTGATAATGGCAATAACTGGGTAAGAGCGGATACTGGAATAGCATGGAGTACTCATCTTAATGCAATGGCTGTTGATGCTTACGGCAACATTTACGCTGGTGCTTATGATGGGGTTTATAAATCAACTAATAATGGAAGCCTCTGGTTTAATATCGGTGGTGCTGGTGGTGCAAAAGGTCTCGGATTCAATTCTTCGGGGGATCTGTTTTTAGCTAGTTATGGTGGCGGTTTCTGGAAATTACCTGAAGGTGATACAATCTGGGTAGATCTAACTTCAAATATCGGATCAAATTTTGTTTATTGCATGTTTATAGCCAGTAATGATTACATCTATACACATAACAGGCGCTCAACAGATAATGGACAAACCTGGACTAACTATAGTGTGGGTGAATTTGTTTACTCTGTTGCTGAAAACTCAGCGGGTCATATATTCTTCGGGACAAATGAATATGGTCAGGGGGTTTACCGCTCAACTAACTATGGAGATAATTGGGAATTAATTAGTAATGGTTTACCATCACCAGCAATAGATATCAATTCTCTTGCAGTTGATTCTGAAGATTATCTTTATGCTGGAACCAATGGAAAATCAATTTTTAAAACCACAACATCAACCGTTACATCCGTTGAAGTAAATAGAGATATTCCAACCTCTTTTTCCCTTGAGCAAAACTACCCAAACCCATTTAATCCAAGTACAAAAATTAGTTGGCAGATACCGGCCTCCCTAAATCCCTCCCAAGGAGGGACTTTAGTAACATTGAAAGTATATGATATGCTTGGGAAAGTAATGGTAACATTGGTAAATGAAGAAGAATCTGCAGGAACGTACGCAATCGAATTTAATGCGAGTCAACTTGCAAGCGGAATTTACTTTTATCAACTGACTGCTGGTGAGTTTAAACAAACAAAAAAGATGGTATTGCTACGATGAAATTCTTAAAAGCCCTCTCCTTTGGAGAGGGTTGGGAGAGGCTTGTGTTTATAAATAAAGAAAATGTCATATCAAATAAATTTTAGGAAATAAAATGAAAACTATAACTTTTCTTTTGGTTATTTTATTTATTCTCTTATTCACTTCTTACTGCCCAGCCCAGGATGTCGAAGGCAGTAAAGATCATCCGATGTTTAATCGTCTTTCCGGATTTTATATAACCGAATATTCATCTGATGATTTTGGTTCGTATGAATTTTATTATCTTGATAAGGATGAAGTTGTTGAAGGAAAAAAAACTATGATAACTTATGTAAGCGACAAAGAAGTAGGTGCGCTTAAAGTTATCAGAAATTTTTCAAATGCTGTTAAAAAAATCGGTGGTCAAGCTTTTGAGGATGGTGAAAACAGAGCTGTTCTTATTATTAAAAAAGGAATGGCTGAAACTTGGGCAGAGGTGTATGCTTATCCTGACAGCTATTACCTGACAATTATCGAAAAAGGCGAAGTGGAACAGGAAATAACTGCAAACGCTATCCTCAAAGAACTGAATGAAACTGGCAAAGCAATTATTTACATCAATTTTGATTCTGGAAAATCAACAATTAAAAAAGAATCAATGCCCGTTGTTGAACAAATAATTGAAATGATGAAACAAGCGCCCGAAATAAAAATAAGCGTTGAAGGACATACAGATAGCGATGGAAGTAATGAATCAAACTTAAAGCTTTCAGAAGCGCGTGCCAAGGCAGTTGTTGAAGTGATTGTTAAAGATGGTATTGATGCTGCACGATTAAGTTCAGCTGGATATGGAGAAGAAAAACCTATTGCTGATAACTCAACTGAAGAAGGCAAGGCTAAAAACAGGAGAGTTGAATTAATAAAGAAATAAACTTTGCGAACCTTGCCCTATTGTAAGCGGGTTTGCGTTTTAAGCTTAGCGGTCTTTGCGTGAATCAAAAAATTCTTTATCGCGTAGAGCGCGAAGAGAATTAATTTTCGTTAATTAAATAAAGCAGATTGTCTTCAACTTTATAATACATTGGGGCAATCTGCACCTTAGGATAACGCTGCCGCAATCTTTTTGCTTCGCTTAATACAAAATCAATTTCGTTATTTATTTCAAACATTGGGGCGTAATTATTAAAATGTTCTTCTGCTTGTTCAATTGTCCATCCGCCATTTTCAGAAAGTTTTGTTATAAACTGATTTTTCTTTGAGGCAAGATTCACCATTCCACAATTACTGTGTGCAAGAAGTACAATATATTTTACTCCACCAACTGCAATTGCAAATGAAACCTTAAACTCGCTGTACCGAAGATTTGCCCCGCCAGTGCGGATGATGAAAGCAAAGTTATCAGGTATATGCAAATGTTTTCTGTTATCCATACACATACCAACTAATAATTGGGCATTAGTGTACGTTTCAAAATCTCTATTGAGATTGTGATACTTTAACAATAGTCCAATCGGTGTATCTTTATAGTCTTCAGGTATATGGTTTTCGGATGATATCGGAATTAATCTGTTCATAACTTTTAATAATTTATATAGTAATTTTTTTAATCTATTATTGAATCTAAACTTGAAACATATATCCGGCACTTCTAACACTAACAATATATTTAGGATCGGATGGATCCTCTTCAAAATATTTTCTTAGTCGCACAATAAAATTATCAACCGTACGTGTTTCAATATCAGGATTCATATTCCAGACATTTTCCAAAAGCTCTTTGCGCGTTACAACTTTGTCTTTGTTCTCTATAAGATATTTCATAATCATCGCCTCGTAAGACGTAAGCTGAAACTCTTTTTTGCCGTTTGAACACTTTAAGTTTTCAAAATTTATTTTGTTGCTGCCGAAATTATAATGAGGGGTTTCTATTAAAACTTTTTGATACCAGTTTTTTCTTTTCAGCATTCCTTTTATTCTTAGCAGTAATTCTTTAAGATGAAATGGTTTCGTAAGATAATCATCAGCGCCAAGTTCTAGTCCCTTTACCTTATCTTCAACGCCTGTTCTTGCGGTTAACATAAGTATCGGCATTTGAGGATGCTTGTCGCGAATATGTTTTGCAATTTCAAATCCATTGAAATATGGAAGCATTATATCAAGCACTACTAAATCAAATTCGCTTTCATCAAAAAACTTTATTGCTTCTTTTCCATCTCTTGCCAATGTAACTGCATATCCTTCAGCGGTAAGATTGTATTCTAATCCGTTAGCAAGATTTTCTTCGTCTTCTACCAAAAGTATTCGTGATTTTTCCAGTTGTTCATCAGTCATTCTTTAATTCCTTTTTATTTCCCTTAGCAGATTTTTTCTTCTCTATATAAATCGGCAGTTCTATTTTAAACTTGGATCCTTTACCTTTACCCTCACTAAAGGCATAAACCTTTCCCTTATGGTTTTTAATTATCTCTCTAACAACATAAAGCCCGAGCCCTGTGCCCTTAACATTTGGAATGTCCATATCATAAATACGATAAAACTTTTGAAAGATTTTTTTTGTTTGATCCCCGGATATTCCGATTCCATTATCAGAAAATTCAATTTCAATCTTTTTTGAATTCCGTTTGAATAAAACAGTAATTTGTAAGTTTGAATTACTATACTTTATAGAATTATCAACCAGATTATCAAATACCGTTTTGATCGAGTTTCTATCTAACAATATATCACAGCCGGCATCACCACTAAATCTTATTGAACCTTCCTTTAACTGAAATTGTGTGGCAGATTCTAAAATAATTTTTTTAATTGTTTCATCAGCTTTATAAACCTCAAAATCCCTGTAAGACTTTTTCTTATCCATTGAAGCAATTTCAAGTATTGAGTTAACCAGATTTTTTAATCTTTCAGCATCACGCATCATTAAAACATAAAATTCTTTCTTCTTCTCCTCAGGCACATCACGCGAATTTAGAGTTTCTAAATAGAGCTGTATAGATGATAAGGGAGATTTAAGCTCGTGTGTAACGTTAGCAATAAAATTATCATAAAGAGCATTTAGTTTTATTTGGATATTTAAATGGCGAAAGATTAGCACAAGACTAACAGACAGTCCGGTGAGTAAAACTATACCACCGACAAAAGGGAAAACACTTGGAGCATCATAAACAATTTGTGGCGAAATTGATTCGCCGACCTGTTCAAAAATGATGTTGTTTTTTACATACCAGTAAATCCACAATAATAATACTGCAAGCCAAACAAGCTGTGCAAGTATAAAGATGATCAAGTTATATGCAAATGAATGTTTTCTGCGCATTTAAAATTATTTAGATGTTTTTAATTTAAAAGTCAAAGGAATGTCATTTCGAATCCCGATTTATCGGGAAGAGTAATCCGAGTTTTATAATGAACAGATTCCTCACACGACTAAAGCCGGAATCGGAATGACAGATTAAAAGCCCACACAAATATCATTTTAATTAGGATTAACATCAAATCCGAAATATATATTTTTAATTCTGATATGCTTGATATAGTTTTAACCAACTAAAAACAAGCACATTACAGAATATTGGAAATCCTTAATAAATTAAATCCACAGGATTGGGTTAAAAAATACAGCGATGAGCTTTTTGGCTTTGCATTTATGCGTGTAAGTGATGAGGAAACTGCTCGTGATCTTATCCAGGATACTTTTCTTTCTGCACTAAGAAACCTTGAATCTTTTAAAGGTGAAATCTCAGAAAAGAACTGGCTTTACTTTATTCTGAAAAATAAAATCATTGATTATTACAGAAAAAACTCTAAAACTCCACTTACAAGAATCAATGATGAACAAGATCAAGATGAATTCTTTACAGATTCAGGGCACTGGAAAAAAGAAGCACTTCCGAATCCATTCGATACGGCAATAAATAATCAAGAACACTCATTTGAGTTTTATGAAATTCTTGAAAAGTGTAAACGAAAACTGAACGCGCTTCAATTAAATCTCTTTTCAATGAAATTTCTTGATGAAATTGAATCTGAAGAAATTTGTAAGGAATTAGAAATATCTTCGTCTAACTACTGGGTGCTTATCCACAGGATAAAACTTAAAATCAGAAAGTGTATAGAAAAATTATTTTATGGGAAATAAACCAAACAAAAAGAAATTGATGATTACATGCAAAGAAGCAACAATGCTTTCTGTGCAGAAAACAGAAATTAATATTTCTTTCTCTGATAGAATGAGATTATTTATTCATTTATTGGTTTGCCAATACTGCCGTTTGTTTGCTAAACAAAGTAAAATGATTGATAAACTTTTATCAAGTTGGAAGACAAACAAAAAACTATCTGTTGATCAAAAAAACACTTTACAAGCAGCGATAGAAAAAGAATTAAAATAATTTAAAATTATTTTTATCTGCTTGTAAGATTTTTTCCTTCCCATCGTCTTTACCACCGAACTAAAAAACAAATTATTAACAATTTTTCGAAAGGTCTATTATGACAAACAAAAGTCTCAAAAGCATCCTTTTCACAGGATCAATCGTTGCAGGTTCACTTTTAAGTACAAGCACAGCATCAGCTAACCCATTTAGTTTTACGGATCTTGGCTCGGGTTCACAATTAAGAACTGCATTGTTGGATAATCTTGTTTCACAAAAGTACAATTTAGATTTGGCTTGTGGTGAAAAATCAAAGGACAACACAAAAAATGAAAACAAAACCAAAGATGGAAAATGCGGTGAAGGTAAATGCGGAGACTCTAAAACAAGCGAACATAAGTGCGGTGGAAAAAATGATTCTACAACTATGCAAACAAAGGATATGAAAAAAATGGATGATAAATCCAAAGAAGGAAAATGCGGCGAAGGTAAGTGCGGAGAAAACAAATCCCCTGAAAAGAAAAACACAAACAAGAAATAAATTGGTGCTTTTTATTGGTTGCACAATTGAACTGTCATTCCCACGCAAGTGGGAATCCAGTTCCAGTTAAGTGTTTAGATTACCGTTACAGGGAATGACAAAAATAAATTCAGTTCTATAATAATCAACGGAAAATTAAATGAAACAATTTGTTGGAATAGGTTACCGAAAAGATTTTGGTGAAGAATTTTTTCACTCAGAAATATTGCAGCCATCGTTTATTGAGCTTGCACCAGAAAATTGGATGAACATTGGCGGCTATTGGAAAAAAGTTCTTAAAAAATTATCGGAACAGTATCCAATTACCGCTCATGGCCTTTCGCTTTCAATCGGTAGTCCTGATGAGCTTGATTGGAATTTTCTTAAGTATATTAAAAAATTTTTAGCAGACTATAATATCTCTGTTTATTCGGAACATTTAAGTTACTCCAAATGCAATAACGCACATTTATATGATTTGCTTCCAATCCCTTTTCGTTATGATGCTGTTAAACATATTGTTGAAAGAATAAAGCAAGTACAAGATTTTCTTGAAAGAAAAATAACAATGGAAATAGTTTCGTACTACACGCCGGTGGCAGCAGAAATGAGTGAGGTTGAATTTGTAAATGAAATTATAAAAGGTTCTGGCTGTAATCTTTTGCTTGATGTAAACAACGTTTATGTAAATGCCTTCAATCACAATTATGACGCTAATAAGTTTATAGATCAACTTCCGCTTGAAACAGTTGCTTATATACATATGGCCGGTCACGAAAAAGTTTCTGAAGATTTAATAATTGATACACACGGACAACCAATCATTGATCCTGTTTACAAATTATTTGAATACACGGTTAATAAATTAGAAACACCTGTTCCTGTCTTGTTAGAAAGAGATTTTAACATTCCTGAATTTGAAGCGCTTGCGTTTGAAATGAATGAGCTTGAACGAATTACCAAAGAAGCATGGAGTATTGAATATGTATCTTAGTAGCTATACCGAAACACAGCAAAAAAACTTTGCTTCGTTTTGTAAGACAAATATACTCAATCCAATTGATGGTTTAACTGAAAACCGAATCCATCATTACAGAAGATTAGTATATGGAGTGATTGATGATAGCCTGCGCTCGGCATTTCCATTAACAGAAAATCTTCTAGAAGAAGATGAATGGAAAAATTTAGTTGATGAATTTGTAGCAAAACACAAAAGTCAAGCACCACAAATCTGGCAAATGCCTTTAGAATTTTATCAGTTTATTGAAGCTAATGAGTTTGATGTGAAAACAAAATATCCACACTTGGTTGATTTGTTGCTATTCGAATGGAAAGAAATTGAATTGTATATGATGGAAGATAAAAATGTTGAGATAGATAATCTGTCAAATAACATATTTAATCACAGCCAAATTATACTCAACAAAGAATATGAAATATTACAATTATCATTTCCTGTTCATTTTAAAAATGCAGTTGATATTACGGAAAATGACAGAGGTAATTTTTTTGTGTTAATGTTCCGAGCTAATGATAAAGTTCAATTTTTCGATCTCTCACCATTCTTTGTCTGGCTGATTTATGCAATTGAAAATAACAATTATTCGGTTGAGCAGCTTATCAAGCAATCTGAAGAATTGAATAAAAATGTTAGTTGTAAAATAGTGTCAAATGACCCCTCAGGATATTAAATTTAACAAAAATACTGAGGAGACAAATGGAACTAAGACGGAC
>JBGAWM010000101.1:0-9066 GCA_044227615.1 Ignavibacteriaceae bacterium | reverse complement strand
GAATAAAGATTAAAATTGCTCCCGGTAATGATATTCAATTTGTTAAAGCAGTAAGAAAAGAATTTCCAAATATTCTATTTCAGGTTGATGCAAATTCCGCTTATGAATTAAAGCATATAGATTTGATTAAGCAGATGGATGATTTGAATTTGTTATTGATTGAACAGCCGTTAGGTTATGAAGATATTTATGATCATTCAAAACTTCAGAAAGATCTTAAAACACCTATTTGTCTTGATGAAAGCATTCACTCACTTGATGATACACGTGCTGCAATTGAGCTAGATAGCTGCAGAGTTATAAATATTAAACCTGGTCGTGTTGGCGGATTTACAGAATCAAAACTTATACACGATTATTGTGCATCTAAAAATATTCCTGTTTGGTGCGGCGGAATGTTAGAAAGCGGAATAGGACGCGCTGGAAATGTTGCGCTTGCATCATTGCCAAACTTTACTTTGCCCGGAGATATTTCTGCAAGCAAACGTTATTATAAAGAAGATATTGTTGAACCCGAATTTCATGTTAATAAAGACGGAACAATGGATGTCCCAACAAAACCAGGCATTGGTGTTGAAGTAAATATGAAGATGTTGGAGAGGGTGACTGTTAAAAAAGCTGAATTTAAAATGTAGGGAACAGTCTCCTGACTGTTCCGCCATGAATGAATTGAAAGAAACAAACGGTTCTAACAAGGTACGGACAGGAGTCCGTACCCTACGTCTAATCAATTGTAAATCCAAATTTCTTCTTTGGTGATTCAGGTGGTGCTAATAACTGATTGATGAGTTCTATAATTTGAACAATTTGATCATTGTGTTCTGACAATTTACTTTCAATTTCTTTCAGCTTCGTTTCAACTTTTTTATGAGTAGAAATAATTTCTCTTAATTTAACAAAAGCACGCATAATTAATATATTTACTTCTATAGCTCTCTCGCTGTTTAATACAGAAGAAAGCATCGCGACTCCTTGTTCAGTAAATACCATCGGTTTTGCGCCACCAAAATAACTTTTTGATGGTATCACATTTTGTGATACCATTAATTCAATTTCTTTCTTGGTTAAAACAAACATAAAATCTTTTGGAAATCTTTTTACATTTCTTTTAACAGCTTGTTTAAGAGAACGTGTTTCTACTCCGTATAATATTGCCAAATCTCTATCAAGAATCACTTTATTATTACGGATAACTAAAATATTGTGAATTATTTTTTCAGTTGGTATTAAAGATTTTACAGCCATAAGCTTCCTTAAGAATATCAAAAATATTTTCTAGATATTTTCTTTTAGAAAATTAAACAAATATCTTTTAATTGTCCTAGGGTAATATTTATTTAACTTAGAGATATTTCCGCGAGCAAGCGTTATTACAAAGAAGACATTGTTGAACCGGAATTCCTTGTTAATAAAGATAGTACTATGAATGCACCAACAAAACCGGGAATTGGTGTTGAAGTAAATATGAAAATGCTGGAGAAAGTTACTGTTAAAATATGTAGTTATTAAGTCATTGCGAACGAGTCAACTAGTGAAGCAATCTTTAAATTAGGGCTCAGAAATAATTAAGGTATTTTTAATATATTTTACTTATCACAGAAACAACTTTTACAAGTAAAAAATTAGTTTTAATATGACATTTGAAAAATCCATATCCATTTTCGAAAAAATTAATTCTACAAAACTTCAAAAGCTAAAAGAAGATTTGTTTGAAACAGCAATTCGTTATGCAAGAATTAGAACTGATTGGTATTTTATGTCTGATGAAGAAAAAAGGAGTAACGATGATTTAAGAACAAAAACTCATAACACCCTAATTGATGCTTGCAATATTCTTAGCCGCAAAATGATAAAAGCAAATGAAGATGCAAGCTGGAGAACTGATTTAGGAAATGACAGAAAAGAAATTGGAGATTTTGCCTGCTATGTTCACTGTTTCTTGGGTTTATCTGCCCGTTGAACTTTATTCTTTTTTTGTTTCTCCGTCTCAACTTTTTTCTTCTCAATCAATTCATTAAACTTTTCGCGCAAAGTTTTGGCGGTATCCATTATTATCAAATTTTTTTTTAATTCTACCATTTTATCATTCCCAAAATGAATAAAAAAATCGCGAACCATCCCATAACAAACAAAAAGGATAATATAATCCAGGGAGAGAAGTACAAAGAATATTTATTTTTATCCAAGGGTTCCGTTCCCATAACACCGGGACCTGAGTATATATTTGGTTTATTTTTATGCCACCAATTTAGAAGTCTTCTCTGCGCTTGTGCAGCGAATATAAGTGCCAATCCATTTAGTAATGATGTGACGATACCAAGCGAAGAAAAGATTATTACTAGAAACTTAGTATTCTGTTTGTTCCAAGCAAAGCCAAGTGCAGCAAATAATAATCCATTAAATGCAGCCATCCAAAGCATTCTTTGATTAGTAAGTTCATTTTCACTTGTTATCATTTGCCTAACAATAGCTTCATAATTATTCTTACTAGATTCCTCTATAATGTTATCCATAATTTAATTCTAATAAGTGCTTCAATTATTTTATCGATTCGAAAATAAGTTCCAGCGCTAATATAAAACTATTCCCTTGCTGATAAAGATTTTAAACAAAGGACAAGTAAAAGAAGAACAACAAAGTGTTTACATCAATACAAAGATAGATCTAAATTTAATTCATCAAAGTTACTACACTTAGTTTTTCATAATCTATTTTTAATTTTATAGAAGAGATGAATTGTGCATATTTTCTTTCTTTAAGAGACTCTATAGATTTATCACTATATCATTATTACTGTACGAACCCCAGTGAGTTTCATTTGAGCCATCAACAAAAACATCACCCTCTTGTCCATCTTCTACATTAAACTCAGCGACTCCGAAGAAATCAGTATATTCAGCATTACTCATTCCACCGCCAAGTCCACTAATTTCTACAACAACGCGATGCCCGCTAACAGGTTCGCCGTCACGTAATACTGTTACTTTAACTGTTGGCATAATAAATTCCTGCTTAGTTTACCGTCTCTATTTTAGCAATACAAATTTTCTTGTTGAACTAAATGCTCCAGCCCTAAGATTGTAATAATATACACCGCTTGGTAAATCAATACCATCAAAAACCTCTTTGTAATTTCCAATTGATCTTTCTTCATTTACTAATACTGATACTTCCTTACCGAGTATATCAAATACTTTTAGTGATATAAATTCGACCTTTGGGATTGAAAATTCTATTGTTGTTAAAGGATTAAAAGGATTAGGATAGTTTTGTCTTAGGATAAAATTTAACGGAAGCCCGCTATCCTCCTGCAGAACATCAGTTGGACTCAATAATTCAAACTTAAAGTCATCTACATACATTTCAGATTCTGCTGGTCCAAAGAAATCGACAGCAGCTAATTTCAAAGCGGCGCCCATCATTGTCCAAGACCAGCCATTTCCTACCAGAGTATCATTAAAATGAAACTCAGCATAATTGTTGTCAAGGTCAACTACAAAGTCTATATGTTGCCAGGTATCATAAGAGTAAGTGAAATTACCAACTATTGGGATGGGGCGAAACTGTCCGATACCACCAGCAAGAAAATCAACCCATAAAGCCCACTCGTAAACACCCCCTGTAAATCCTGACATTATATTAAAGTAACCAGTTTTACCTGCTGGAATATACACCCTAAAACTAATCTTATATTTTCCAGTTGTAACATCTCCAAGTAGATGAACTAGATCGTTGTTCGGAACTATGACAACTGAATTTGCACCGGAGTAGGCATTGACATTAGATACATACGCATCTTCGACTGGACTGCATGGAGTTAATGACCATGTAGTCCAATTAACCGGATTTTGACAAGCTAACTGCTGACCAGCAGTATCAGCATCAAAGTTATCTTCAAAGATGATTGACTGACTAAGCGCAAGAGAAGAAACCAGAAATGTTATAACTGTAATTAAAAAAACAAAGTATATCTTTTGCATATAATAACTCCTTTTGATTTAATTATGAATTATTCTCTCTCCGCACCTCACACAAAACTGTGCAGTTGGGTTTTCTATTTTTGTTTTACAGTTTGGACATTCTTCGATTAATTTTGTACCGCAAACCGAACAATGAATATGATTTTCTTTAATGTGTGAAAAGTTTCCGCACTTTGGACAGAGTTTGTAATAGTCCCGCTGTTCAACAGTGGAAGTATGATTATTGTTAGTTTTATTTTTTATTGTATTCAATTGACACTCGAAGTTTTCATTGCTTAGCAATATGAGTGCCGTATAAATTATTTTATTTGCGTGAGATTTTGAGTAGGGAAGATGCTAAGTTGTAACCGTCGGTTTACTTCAGTGTAAACTTCTATTTACAAACTGCTATAATTTTATTTCTAGTTCATTTAATATTTTATAAACAGCTTGTCGTGTTAAGCCTGCAATGCGGGCAGTTTCAGAAATGCAGCCGTTTGTCTGTTTTAATAAGTCCATAAAATATTTTTTCTTAAATTCTTTCTCGGTTGATTTGAAATCATTATCTAATGCTGAATGATGATTTCCATTACTTGCGAATAATTCTTTAAACGATCTGGCAATAGTTTTTTCATCAATTATTTTACTATCTGACTTTACGATGCTGCTAATTATTAAGTTTTCTAATTGCCTTACATTCCCCTCCCAATTTTGTTCGGTAAGAATTCCATCAACATTATTATCAAGAGAATATTCTTCACCAAATATCCTTACTGAGTGTTTCTTTGTAAAGAAATCAGCCAAAGGTAAAATGTCTTCTTTTCTTTCTCTTAATGCTGGCACTATCAGTTTAATTACACAAATGCGATAGTAAAAATCGCCTCGTAATTTACCTTCGGCAATAAGATTTTCAAGATTAGTATTTGAAGCAAAGATTAATCTAACATTTAATTTTACTTTACCACCGCCTACTTTGCTAATGGATTTATACTGAAAGAACTCTAATAATTTTATCTGAATGCTCAATGGTATCTCTGAAATTTCCGGAAGGTAAAGAGTGCCGCCATCTGCCTGTTCAAATTTGCCTTTCCGCGTTTCAATTGAACCGGTATAAGAACCTTTTTCTGAACCGAATAACTCTGATTCAATTATTTGTTCGGATAGGCTGCTGAGTGGAACAGATATAAATGGTTTATCTTTACGTTTACTTCTGTTATGAATCTCATTCGCAATAAAATCTTTTCCAACACCTGTTTCGCCTAACAAAAGTACTGATTCATCTGTCCTTGCAAATTTTGTAATTTCAAAATCTACAGTCCGCATTAAAGAACTTTTATAAACCAACCGGGAATCTTTGCTGGTTTCAATATTTTTTAATTGATCAGTTGAAGTGCTTTTGGGCAATCTATCATTTTGTTTTGGCAGATACCAGGCAAGAATATCTGAAAGATTATTAAAGGCAATATTCACAGCTATTTGCAAATAATTCAATAACTCCGTATCAAGCTGAGCGTCTGTATTTATTAAAAAACTTCCATAAGCAATGGGTTCATTTTTATCATACTTCGATACAACAATTTGATAGTCAAATCTATTTGATTTAAACCAGGAATGAAGTAATGCTGTGAGGATGAATTTTTGAACTTGTTCTTTTAGTTCACTGTGAGATTTGAAATAATCTAAAGTGAAAAAATCTTTGAGATATTGCTGGATTAATTTTTGAGTTGAGGGGGTGTTAATAAATTTTTGTACTTCACCTATAAATGGCTTTAGCAATTCTGAAGAAAAAAGTTTATCTAACTTATCGTCTATGATTACTCCATCAAGTATTATTTGTCCCTTTTTAAATTCATCAATTAATAGCTCAGCGCTTAAATAAAAATCATCGCCCAATAAAGTTGTAGAAATTAAAGGATCAAATAAATCTGGAATGTAAATAGTAAGAAGATTTTGTTCTCGATTAAAAAATACTTTTTGCCTGGAATTTGTTGAGGAATCCTCTCTTATAGTTTCAATTTTTAATTTATCTCTAAAAGTATTTATCGTAACTTTGTTTGCTTCTGAGTGTACGTTTTGGATAGTACTTGTAGCTGCAAGAAAGGCGGTTACATCAATAAGGGTTTTGGGTATTGCTTCAACCTTTATAACATTAAGATTTAATAAAGTGGGGATATTTATAAACCTGCCGTTTACAAATCCATTTTGATTACCATACAAAGATGAAAAATACTGCACATTTGCAAACCTTAGCTTGTTATAATCATTAAAAAAACTACTTACTTGTTTTAAAAACCATTTTAAGTAGTCTAATGGATTATCAAATAGACTACTATCCGGTCGTGTTACAGCAAGTTTGTGTAGTATATCGATTTGTGGATGATCATTCATACTCACTCCCAATGAGTTATAGAAAAATCTAAATAGTTTAAGTTCCAGACAGCAAACTAATAAATGGGGTTAAAGGAAGCAATTAAATTCTTAAACAAACTTATGAAGGAAATTATATTTTACGGTAGTCACAGCCTGCCGCGATTCATCGGGGAACAACTTCGTGACTGAATGCGATTAGTACAGGAAATAAATGAGGACATAGTTCGAATATTTTTGCTTATGAGCAAAAAAAACAGCTAATAATTTTGCTTCTGCGCAAAAAATGTAGAATGTATTGTAGGGATCGGACTCCCGTCCGATCCGGATATTTGCAATGCTATTATTATAACCTTAAGCGGAATGGACAGGAGTCCATTCCCTACAAATTTTTATTCTCTAACTCCCCAGTAATATTTGTAACAAACAATTCAACTTGCTGTTCGTTACCAAGTAAATCCTGTAAAGTAATTTTGCTTAATAATCCATCAAGCATTGTTTGAACTGTTTTCCAGAGAGAGCGGATTGAGCAATCGATTGAATTTGTACAGATGTTATTAACACCTGCATGCAAATCACAGAAGCCTGATTCATAAAGTTTACCGCCAAGTGCGGCTAAAACATCACCAACAAGAATTTCATTTACAGAACGGGCAAGTTTATAACCGCCGGATTGTCCACGTGAACTTTCAATAAATCCGGCAAGACGTAATGCGCGTAGAATCTTTCCAACATTTGCTTCGGAAAGTTTTTCCTGCTCACTCAGTTCGGGAATTGTCATTCCTTTTTCAGAATCACTTTTCCCGATTCTAAGTAACAATCTTAAACCGTATTCTTCTTGTGTACTAAACTTCATTTTTCTTTTTTCATACAGTCATTGCGAACCCGATTTATCGGGAGAAGCAATCTACATTACAGATTGCTTCGTCGTCCTAAAGGACTCCTCGCAATGACAATCTTAATTTCCTTTAAATAACGGAATTTTTGATCCACATGATTTTGCATACATTACTTGTGAAAACTGTTCTGCAGAAATTGATGGACCTTTAGCATTACATTTATCATTAAAAACATCAACAAGGGTTTTTGCAATTTGTTCAGCAGAATATCCTTCGATATCCATTCTTCGCATAAAATAAATTAGCTCACCATTCTTAAATAAAGCAACGCTTGGCGAGGATGGTGGAAATCCTTTTATGTGCTGCCTTATTCGATCAACAGCATCTCTTTCTTGTCCTGCAAATCCTGTATAAAGTTTATCTGGAATAATATCATTCTGTAAAGCAAGTGAAACTCCAGGTCTTGCACTTCCTGCAGCGCAGCCGCAGACAGAATTTATAAATATTAAAACAGTTTTATCATCTTTTACATTTATTGCTTCATCAACCTGTTCTGGTGTAAGCAATTCTTTGAAACCAACTGCAAGCAATTCGTCGCGCATTGGTTGTACTGCGTCCTGATCATACATTGGCGGACGCGAAAGTATATTGAACATTTTTACTCCTTTATTTTTTTTGAGTGGCACACAGATTAAGCAGATTTTACTGATCAGCGCAGATCAGTTGTATCAGTGTCATCAGCGTGCTATTGTGTTTAAAAAAATCCTAATTCAACTTTGGCAACATCAGACATCATATCTTTATCCCAGGGCGGGCTCCAAACCAATTCAATCTTTGCATCTTTTACTTCCGGAATTGCTTTTACTTTTCCTTCAACTTCAGGTGGCAGTGATCCCGCAACCGGGCACATTGGTGATGTTAATGTCATTTTAATATTTACATTGTAATCGTCATCAATTGCAATCTCATAAATCAGACCTAACTCAAAAATATCCACAGGAATTTCAGGATCGTAACAGGATTTCAGTGTTTGAATTATTTTTTCTTCGAGTTCTTGTTTTGTTATTTGTGCCATATTCATTTTTCCAAATGTAATTGCGAGTGAGTCTTTGAGCGAAGCAATCTATAATATTATTGAGATTGCTTCTCCCGATAAATCGGGATCGCAATGACTTTAAAAGTATTTACTCTGTAACAACTTTTTCATTTTTATTATGCAGAGCATTTATCATAGTATGCCATGCAAGCGATGCACATTTAACACGTGCAGGAAATTCTCTTACTCCGCCAAACACAGCAAGTTTACCAAGTTCATCAATATCTGGATTATCACCAAGTTTATCAGTAACTAATTCATGAAACTTATTAAAAATCTTTTCAGCTTCTGAAACTGATTTACCTTTTAACAATGATGTCATCAAAGAAGCAGATGCTTTTGAAATTGCACATCCGGAACCTTGAAAAGAAATATCTTCAATTATGCCTGCATCATTTATAGAAAGAAAAACATTAATGTTATCACCGCAAAGCGGGTTATACCCTTCAGCATGATTTGTCGGGTGATCAATCAATCTAAAATTTCTTGGCGATTTATTATGATCTAATATTACCTGCTGATAAAGTTCTCTTAATTCCTGATCCATTATCCGAATACCTCTAAAATTTTTTTTAGTCCGTTAACTAAAACATCAACTTCTTCAATTGTGTTGTACATTCCAAATGATGCTCGTGATGTTGCAGGAACACCAAATCTTCGCATCAAAGAAACAGTTGGATGGCCTTCATAAGAAAGCATCCAAGGTCGACTCTATTCCTGCAGCCAGACTGGCCACGCTGGAGGCACTGATCCTGAAGAAGCCGATGAAATACCGCTCAGCACCACCACCGCCCAAACCCATGTT
>JBGAWM010000100.1:0-9127 GCA_044227615.1 Ignavibacteriaceae bacterium | reverse complement strand
TGAAGTCTGAATATCTTCCCAAAAAATTATTGCACCGCCATTGTTATCTGAAAAAATATGTTTTGTCCCCTGGCTTCCCGTCTTTGTACAAATGGGAATACCATTTCCGGACCAAAGCGGTGTACCATTATTACTTATTCTCTGTGCGTAGATGTCAAAATTGGATGTGCCATTGCGGTTATCACTCCAGCAAACATAAGCTCCGCCACGCTGATCACTGATTACTTTAGGACCCAAAATACTAATAGCGGATGTTAAACAAACAGCTAGTCCATTTGAACCCCATTGAACAACACCATTTGAATTTATTTTTTGAACGTAAATATCCATTGAATTGGGAATGCCGGTAAGAGCAAGCTGCCAGGTTATAAGCAAATCACTATCTTCATTCATTGAAATTGATTGGTTAAGAGTTGTACCCAAACCACTTTGAACTGTAATATTAGAACTACCCCATAAATTATTTCCATCATTGTTAATTCTTTGAGCATGCAATGAATAGTCTTGAAATGAGTTGGGGGATGATCTCCAAACTAAATAAGCACCCTGTTCACCATCACTAATTACTTTTGTATCAAACTGACCACCGAAACCAGAGATTAAAGAAAGACCACCGGCGGTCCAAAGCTGCATGCCAAGAGCATCAAGTTTTTGTACATATAAATCACCACCGAAAATTGTCGGTTCATTCCGATAATCCCGCCAGAGAACAAAAACATTACCAGTCCCATCGTTGCAAAGACGAGTTTCTCTTTGGGTTTGCTCAGATGTACATATTGCAAGATTAGTTGATGGATCCGATATCCATTGTGAGTGGACAGAGATTGTAAGAATAATGAGAAGGGTAAAAAACAAAATCTGTTTTGAAGATTTCATTGTATCATCTCCTTTTTAAATTATGCCTGTTAAGCACGCAGGAGCTAATAAATGCTTTTTGTGTTTAACATACACAAAATATTTTGTGGATATTCCTTCTTGAATTAAGACGAGAAGTAGAAATGATTAGACTCTTTCTTCAAGAAAGAAGTTTATTAATTTAATATATGCTTACTTGAAAAGAACAAAATTTAAATTAAACTTGCAAGTAAACTTCGTAATTGGCGATTGTTGATAATTACAAATCAAAAACAATTATCAATTAAAACGAAACCGTACATCTTAAACTTAAATGATCTGCACAGTTTAAATAAGATTTAAAGTTTAATCCGAGGTAAATTCCTTTATAAACATTATAAACCAATCCCCATCTCTGGTAAATATCGTCTTTTTCAGCAAACGGGCGGTGAAAATATCCACCCATTTGTATTCCCAAAATTGCTCTTCCCATCAAAAACTCAATCCCCGCCAGGATTGAAGCGCGGTAAGGATCAACTTCGGTATCGGGACTTACCCTCCTCATTATTTCAACAGCTCTTCCATTCCTTTCAAGTTCTACTGCTGCTGTAAAAGCAACAAATCTCCAGATCTGCCAGCTTCTTGTGATAGTAATTCCATACATAGGCACCTGCCCCGGCATTGGATACGGCATTGATGAAATTCCCCAGGAAAAAGAAATATCCCAACGGGTCTTTTTTTCACCTGTTAAGTACGGATCGGGAATATTTCTTATTTGAAAATCTGGTTCTTCTAAAAAGTAGTTTGCACTAACAGATGCCGCCCAATAATTTATTCCGCCGTTAGGTTCCAGTAACGCAGCATTTGATTGATGATTCATACTTCCCTCAAATTGAAGTTCGAAATTTTTACTAAGCTTAACAGTTATTCCGGTTCCAACTGATAT
This sequence comes from Ignavibacteriaceae bacterium, assembly GCA_044227615.1. Classification (GTDB taxonomy): domain Bacteria; phylum Bacteroidota; class Ignavibacteria; order Ignavibacteriales; family Ignavibacteriaceae; genus IGN3. The sequence goes on along the minus strand of JBGAWM010000100.1, from coordinate 7,347 downwards.
TAAATAATTTATATGTGTGGCGTATGCCATATTGTTAGGATGTTTTTCCTTATCAAACGGCTTTGTAAGATATGAAGCTCCCAATTTGCCTTTTAATTGAAAATTATAATCGGATGGAAGACCAAAAAAATAAGTGAATGATAAGCCGCCGGATAATCCATAACCAAGAAGCTCTTTATTGTTAAAATCATGAAAAGCTAAAAATGCCCCCACTCTTGGATAACAATGACAGTCGTTCCACACATCATCGTTATTTAAATGCCAATTAAAATCTAATTCATAAGTGTGTGGATTTAATCCTCTAAGATTTATAACTTCTTTAGCATGAGAAATCATATATCCGGTTGTGTAACCCAATCCCAAAAGAAAGTAACTATTATCAGATAAAATATCTTCTGTTGGTAACTCATTTATCTTTGAGTTAAGATCAGAGTTTTGTGGATATAGTTGTGCGGAATCACGTAATGAAAAAATTATCAGCGCAATTAGAAGAATTCGTTTGTTTGTGTTAACATTCATGCCTTTTTAAGCAACGGCTTAACCAGCTTGAAAAACAGATTACAAAACATCTAATAATTAGCTAACTGTATAATAAACTATTTTATTAAACTGTCAAGTATCTATACAATAAAAAAATTTAGCTTGCTTGTATTTGGGCCTTTTACTAAGAAGTATTATTTAAATATTATTAAACAAACCACTTTATAATTACTGTAGTAATTATTATGTTAATGTAAAATCCACAGGAGTTTTAAATGAAAAAATATTATTTACTATTAGTATTCTCTTTAATTTCAAGTTCAGAAATTGCATTGGCACAATGGTCAACAAACCCCGCAGTTAATCTTGCTGTATGTGATACAACCGGCGAGCAAGCGCTTGCAAAAATCGGATCAACATCAGATGGTGGAACATACATTGCATGGTTTGATAACAGAAGCGGTAGTTATGCTGTTTACTTGCAGCGATTAGATCCGCTTGGTTATAAAATGTGGGCACCAAATGGATTGCTCGTAAGTAACAATTCACAATCTTCTTCTCTCGTTGATTGGGATTTGATGGTTGATGACAATGATAACGCTATCATTGCATTTACCGATACAAGAAACAGCGGAAATCTTAATCCATTTATTTATGCTATATCTCCAAATGGTGATTTTCTTTGGGGCGCAAATGGAATTGATTTAAATCCAACCGCAGATTTTCAAGCCAATCCCAAGCTTGCAAAAACTGATGATGGAAATATTGTTGTTGCCTGGATAATTGCCTCAGCAAGATCTCAGGTTGGTTTGCAAAAAATTTCTTCCACAGGAACAAAATTATGGGGAACAAATCCTATCGTTCTTCAATCCGCAACTGAAGGTTATAATTATCCTGATGTTGTTACATCAGACAGCGGCGGTGTAATTTTATTTCACACAGCTACAACCGGAAGTTTTCCGGCACAAACAGTTAAGCTTCGTGCTAAGAAAATTACCTCAAGCGGAACCGTAAGCTGGAATAAAAATATTCAGGATATTGGAACGATCGCCGCTTTTACTGTTCCTAAAGTTTATTCTGATAACAACAATGGTGGTCTGGTAGCTTGGCATGATGATAGAGATAACAATTCTTTACAAAGTGGATTTGTGCAAAGAGTTTCGTCAAGCGGCTCACTCTATTTTCCGGTTGATGGAGCTGAGGTTTCATTACTCGCTAACAGGCACAAGTTCAATCCTGTTGTTGCTTTTGATAATAATACAAACGATACCTACGTGTTCTGGATGGAAACTGAACCTAATCAAAATCAGAATGGAATAAGCGGACAAAAGCTTTCTTCAAACGGAACAAGACAATGGACTGACAACGCAAAAATATTTAAAGATTTAAGTGTTCCGTTCACAACATCAATAAGCTATTTAACTGCAGAGATAGGAAACGGAAAAGCATACTTGTTTTATTTAGAAGGAAACGGATCGGGTCTTAATGATAAAGTTGAAGGCTTTGCCTGTAACACTTCCGGAGATTTTTTATGGACTGGTAATTTTACAATTCTCTCAAATCCAACCAGCGATAAGCTGCAATTAGTTTCTACTGTTGATGTTTTTAAAAATTGTAAACTCGCCTGGGGTGATGATCGTTTAGATGGCGCAGGAATTTATGCGCAAGACATTAATCCCGATGGACAACTTGGCAATTCAATTGTGCCTGTTGAACTTGTTTCCTTCTCTGCTAATGTTTCAAACAATTCTGTTGCATTAAATTGGATTACAGCTACGGAACTTAACAATGCCGGATTTGAAATACAGAGAAAACAAGTCTTCAGTCAACAGTCTTTAGTCGGCAATGAGGAGTGGGATGTTTTAGGTCTAGTAATTGGAAAGGGAACGACAACCGAATCACAATCTTATTCATTCGTTGATCAGAGCTTATCAACAGGAAAATATATTTATCGTTTAAAGCAAATAGATTTTGATGGTTCTTTTACTTACTCAAACGAAATTGAAGTTGATTTAAGTTTGCCAACTTCACTTTCACTTGAGCAGAATTATCCGAATCCATTTAACCCAACTACAACTATAAAATACACAATCCCGAATTTCGCCCTGAGCGCGTCATCCCGAGCGGAGTCGAGGGACGAAGAGTCTCGAGTGATTCTAAAAGTTTATGATGTTCTGGGAAATGAAGTCGCAACACTTGTTAATGAAATCCAACCAGCCGGAAATTATGAATTAAATTTTAATGCTGCTTTGCTACCAAGCGGAGTATACTTTTATAAATTGCAAGCCGGATCATTTAGCGAAACAAAAAGGATGGTATTACTTAAATAAATTTCTCACAAATAACATTCGAGGTTACGAAGCAAAATCTTGAAGATTACATAGAAAATATATATTCTTAATTCACCAGAGGCAAAAAATTATGAGCAAAACCAAAGGCGCAAAAAGTGTTTTATCATCAAAACAACCTGCCTTGCCGGTAGGCAGGATTGATGAGCTGCTTGCCACAATGAAAACACGATTTGATAAAAATATAAATCGCCACAAAGATATTAAATGGGATAAGGTATTGGCGAAGTTGGAAAAGAATAATGAAAAACTATTTTCACTATTTGAAATGGAAAAAACAGGCGGCGAACCCGATGTTGTGGGCTATGATAATAAGACAGGCGAATACATTTTTTATGATTGCTCTGCCGAAAGTCCGAATGGACGCAGAAGTCTTTGTTACGATCGCAAAGCACTGGACGCAAGAAAAGAAAATAAACCTAAAGATAACGCTGTTGATGTAGCGGCTTCGATGGGGATAGAACTTTTAACAGAAGAACAATACCGTTACTTACAAACGATTGGTGAGTTTGATCTCAAAACTTCAAGCTGGGTTAAAACTCCCGATGATATAAGAAAACTTGGCGGAGCTATCTTTTGCGATCGTCGATACAATACTGTTTTTGTTTACCATAACGGTGCCGAATCTTATTATGCTGCCAGAGGTTTCCGCGGAGTTCTAAAAGTTTAAAACTATTAAATAGGATATTAATGAATAAAGAAATAAAAGAATACAACAGTAAACTATCAACAGAAGAGAAAAAGATTTGTAATATTCTTGCAGCAGAGATTGATAGTGGTTTGCCTGATGCTGAAAATAAGATTTGGCATTCACATCCTGTTTGGTTTTTAGATGGCAACCCTATTGTTGGATACAGCAAACAGAAAGCGGGAATTCGTCTTATGTTTTGGAGCGGTGAAAGTTTTGAAGAAGAAAAATTAAAATCCGGTACAGGAAAATTTAAAGACGCCTCAATATTTTACACTTTAGTTGAACAGATTAAAGTTAAAGATATTAAACGCTGGTTAAAAAAATCAAAAAGTATCCAATGGGATTATAAAAACATTGTAAAGAGAAAAGGTCGATTGGTTAGGCTCAAATAATGTTCAAAGAAACTCACTCAAAATTTAGATCTTTTTTGCTTTATAAATATATGTTTAAAGTTAGTATATATTAAGAACTAAATTAGATATGTTAAACTTTATAAGAGAATCTTTCTATGGTTCCAATTAATCAAAAAGAAAAAGCAGAATTGTTTCTTAAATATCATCTCGATAAAGAAATCCTGGTTCTGTTAAATTCATGGGATATCGGAACTTCTAAATTAATTGAAGCATGCAGCTACAAAGCAATTGCTACAACAAGTATGGGTATCGCCGCTTCTTTAGGTTATCCTGACTGCCAGGTAATTAAATTATCAGAAATGATTGGGGCAATAAAAGGGATAGTAAATGCTGTTAAAGTTCCGGTGACTGTTGATATAGAAGCAGGGTATGGAAATAATTTAGATGAAATTATCGAATCTGTTAAAAAGATAATTGCAACAGGAATTGCAGGAATAAACATTGAAGATAGTATTGATTTAAGTCCGGCATTAATTGACGAGCTGGAATTTTGTGAAAGAATATCAGCTATCCGTGCATTATCAGATTCGCTGGGATTTCATTTAGTAATTAATGCACGCACGGATTCTTTTTATACTTCATCGGGTACACTAAAAGAAAAATTAACTGAATCAATTAAACGCGGAAACAAATACCATGAAGCCGGGGCTGACTGTATATTTGTACAACCCGTTAGTGATAAAGAAATTATTTCAGCACTGGTTAATGAAATAAATGCACCAATTAATATTCTTTTGAACCCTACTATTGGATCTGGAGCAACTACATCTTTAAAGGAGCTGCAGGATTTAGGTGTTGCCCGTGTAAGTTTTGGTTCTGGGTTGATGAAAGCTACTTTAGCTTTAATTAAAAAAGTTGCCGATGAAATTTCTGAAAAAGGCACTTGCAATATTTTATTAGATACATTATCTCCGCTTCCTGATTCAGTAATGGCATATAAAATGGCAATTGGACAGCATAAATAGATATTAAGAATTTTAGATAATTTAATCTCAGCTTTATAAATTAAGACAAAACCTAAAAACAAAAAGATTAATACAATGAGCAAGCTAGCTGTAATAAAAACAAAAGAAACAAACGCAAGCGTAAAAGATTTTATCAATTCCATTAATGATGAAGTGAAACGCAAAGACAGTTTAACAATAATTAAGCTGATGCAGAAAGCAACAAAAGCAAAACCCAAATTGTGGGGCAGTTCAATTATAGGTTTTGGTAATAAAATTTATAAAAGTCCTGCAACTGGCAGAGAGATTGAATGGTTTAAACTCGGATTCTCACCCCGCAAAGCTAATCTTACTTTGTATCTTGTTGCAGGTATTAAGGCGTACGCAAATGATCTGAAAAAACTAGGTAAGCATAAAACAGGAGGCGGATGCCTTTACATTAATAAACTTTCAGATGTTGATATGAAGGTTCTTGAAAAATTAATCGCTGATGCTGCAAAAATAAAGTAGCTAATTTTATTGTTCTGTCCAGTCATTTCCGCGAAGGCGAGAATTTCTCTTAATCCCACTGTCATCCCTTACTTGTTTCGGGATCTGATTTTTGCTTTTTAATTTTTTATTGCCCACCGAAGACTTCCGACTTGAATAACACTTTACCTATTTTTACATATTACAAAAACAAAAGAAAGCATAATGGCAAACGAACCAAACAAAATTATTTACTCAATGGTTGGGGTTAGTAAATTCTATAATAACAAACCCATACTAAAAGATATTTACCTATCGTACTTCTATGGTGCAAAGATTGGTGTCATCGGATTAAATGGATCAGGTAAATCATCACTGCTAAAAATCCTTGCAGGCGTGGATAGGAACATAAACGGAGAAACAGTTGTGTCTCCCGGTTTTACAATCGGATATCTTGAGCAGGAACCGCACATTGATGAAACTAAAACCGTAAGAGAAATTGTGCAGGAAGGTGTTCAATCAATTGTTGATTTGCTAAAAGAGTACGATGAAATAAATGCAAAGTTTGCAGAACCCATGGATGATGATGAAATGACAAAGTTGCTTGAGCGTCAGGGCGAAGTTCAGGAAAAGCTGGAAGCAATGGGCGGATGGGATCTTGATGCACGACTTGAAATGGCGATGGATGCTTTACGATGTCCGCCATCGGATACTTTATGTAAAGTTCTTTCGGGCGGAGAACGAAGACGCGTTGCACTTTGCAGATTGCTTCTTCAAAAACCTGATATACTTTTACTCGATGAACCAACAAACCATCTTGATGCAGAAACAGTTGCGTGGTTAGAGCATCATCTGCAAAAGTATGAAGGAACCGTTATAGCAGTAACACACGATAGATATTTTCTTGATAACGTTGCAGGATGGATACTTGAGCTTGATCGAGGTGAGGGAATTCCATGGAAAGGAAATTATTCCTCGTGGCTTGAACAGAAACAGGAAAGATTACGTGTTGAAGAAAAACGTGAAAGCGATAGACAAAAAACTTTACAGCGCGAACTTGAATGGATAAGAATGAGTCCCAAAGCTCGTCATACAAAATCACAAGCAAGAATTACATCTTATGAAAATCTTCTTAAGGAGGAAAAAGAAAAAGGACAGAAAGATCTTGAGCTTTACATTCCCGTTGCAGAGCGTCTTGGTGATGTTGTAATCGAAACAGAAAAACTTAACAAAGCTTATGGCGATAATATTTTAATTGATGATTTAACATTCTCAATTCCTCCGGGAGCTGTTGTTGGAATCATCGGAGCTAACGGCGCCGGTAAAACAACTTTATTCAGAATGATTACCGGGCAGGAAAAACCAGATAGCGGCAATATTAAAGTTGGCTCAACTGTTAAACTGTCTTATGTAGATCAATCAAGAGATGCACTTGATCCAGAAAAAAGTATTTGGGAATTAATCTCCAACGGAGAAGACACAATTATGCTTGGCAACAGGCAGGTAAATTCACGTGCGTATGTTGCACAGTTTAATTTCTCAGGTGCAGATCAGCAAAAAAAAGTTAGCATGCTTTCCGGCGGAGAAAGAAACCGCGTGCATCTTGCAATGATGTTAAAGCAAGGTGCAAATGTTATTCTGCTTGATGAGCCGACAAACGATCTTGATGTAAATACTTTGCGTGCACTTGAAGAAGGAATTGAAAAATTTGCAGGATGCGTTTTGGTGATAAGCCACGATAGATGGTTTTTGGATAGAATAGCAACACACATACTAGCATTCGAAGATGAAAGCAAGGTTGTTTGGTTTGATGGAAACTATTCCGAGTATGAAGAAAAACGAAAAGAAAGATTGGGCATCGCGGCAGATCAGCCGCACAGGATTAAGTACAGGCATTTAACGAGAAGCTAGATTATTTGTTTTAGTCTATGAAAAGTAAAATGATAAAAAGAATAATTTATGCGGATGGTTATATCTGATGAACCGTTCCGCATTTGGGGCAT